>NZ_SRTP01000001.1:0-409824 GCF_004791945.1 Mesorhizobium sp. M3A.F.Ca.ET.175.01.1.1
CGCGGATCTCGCGCACGCTCATGCCGCGCGCATACATCGAGACGATCTTGGCGTCGAAGTCGGGAAAGCGGCGCTGGTACCTGGCGATCAGCTTCGGATCGAAGCTTCCCGCACGGTCGCGCGGGATCGACAGCGTCATCTTCGACGTGCCCGTCAAAACTGTCTTCTTCGAATGGCCGTTGCGGCGATTGGCACCGCCCTCGGTGCGTTCCTCATCGAGGTGCTCGTCGAGTTCGGCGTTCAGTATCCGCTCCGACAGCGCCTTCTTCAGGTCGTTGAGCAACCCGTCCCGGGCGAACACCTCATTCGGGTCGCGCCCGGCAAGCAACTGGTCCAGAAGTTCTTTCTCGATAGCCATGTGATGATTCTCTCCTTTCCATCATCATGGCCTCGCGCACAGAATTCCTGACAGTCCCCGCTTGAGCACTTCTTTTTGAGCCAACCACTACCGGGGGGCAAAAAGGTTACTCGCCGAATGGCGGAGGCGATGGCAACCGCTGTTCGGCCCTTAGAAGCGATGGGCGGGGGCAACCCGAAACGTAAGGGGTGAACCCTTTACCCCATCACTGCGGACCCCTTCAACCGTAGAGCGAAATTCCAAACGCATCCATCTTGGTCCTGTCCAAACACAGGAGCAACCCAGATGGACTACGCCTTCGAAGCCTACAGCATTCCTGAGTTTTGCGCGGCTCACCGCATCAGCCGCGCCACTTTCTACAACCTCATCAATGCGGGCACCGCACCACGCACCATGAAGGTTGGCGGTCGCGTTCTGATTTCCAAGGAAGCCGCCGCCGACTGGCGCAAGGCCTGCGAAACCAGCGAGGCCGCCTAATGAATCGGCGCCTTGTTGAAACGACTGATCATGCTTCGCCCGCGCACCTTGCCGACGCCATCGAATGGTATGCCGCGAACTATATGAGCTGTGAGCGGCCGATCGTGCCAGCCTTGCGCCGCCGGTTCGGTATCTCCGCACCTGAGGCTTGCCAGGTTATGCGCCTCGCCCTGCTTCGCCAGGATTGGCAGGGAGGCGCTCATGCACGCACCTCTTGAACGAGAAACCGCCGCCCCGACGGCAATCGGGAACGGCGGCAAGGAGAACATTTCACACCGCAAGTCTAGCCGTTCCAAGAACCCGCGGCAAGAGCGCTGGAAGCAAGCCAACCCGATAAAGGTATGGGCCCACCAAGCTCTCAGGAGCGCCGTGAGACGCGGCCTCGTCATCCAGGAATGTTGTGCGGAGTGTGGCGACCCGAACGCCGAAGCTCATCACGATGATTACGAGCGGCCAATGTCCGTTCGCTGGCTTTGTCGCCTTCACCATAAGGCTGAGCATCGCCGGCTGAAGTGCGAGGCGGAGGCATGACCATTCGTCCGAACCTTCCGAGCATCGAGGAACTCTATATCGATGCAGCCGTCCGACATCTGACGGCGGCGCGCAACCACCTTCAATGCGCGGTGCTACGCTTCGATGATGCGGGCTACGAACATGACCCGAGCGCCCGGTCGTACAGCTTCGTCGCGGGCATCGTGGCCGAGTTCAATGGCAGGCCGTGGCGCCCGGCGCCGACGCCGGAATCCTCTCACATCGCGGAAGCGGCCAAGGAATATCGGCGCATGCGTAGGAGTTGCTACTGATGAGCAAACCCGAACCGCTCAAGATCCTCTCCTATGCCGACATGAAGGACCTTCCTGAGCCTGCATGGCTTATCGACGGGCTCATTCAGGAAAACACCACCGCCCTGATGTTTGGCAAGTCGAACTCGTTCAAGTCCTTCCTGGCGATCGACATCGCCCTTTCCGTGGCCTCGCATCGGCCATGGCATAGCCATGAGGTCTTGCCCGATTTCGACAACTCACACGCCTTGCCGACCGTTCTCATCGTGGCGACAGAGGGCGGCAACGGCGTCGGCCGCAAGCGCATTCCGGCATGGTACGACCACCACAATGTCCCGGAGAGGCCGAACGAACTGCCTTCCTGTACCCAAGAGAAATTCGACTCGACGTGGCTGATGATGTCACAGCGCTGATTGATGCCGTCGACAAAGCCGAGTTTTCGCAGCATCCGATGTCGTACTATCCAGCTTTCCAATTGATCGTCATCGATATCTTCGGCGGCAGCATGGCCGGTAGCGAGATCGAGGATAAGACCGCGCGGGCCTGGGTGCATGGTATCCAGCGCATCCTACGCGAAACCGGCGTGGCAGTTCTGGTGGTTGCCCACGCGCCATATCAGGACGACAGCCGCATTCGTGGCCACTCTCACTTCTGGGGCTCGTTCGACACGCGCCTCAAGGTCGAGGGCGACAAAGGCGCCATGACGGCAACCTTGACCGTCGAGCGGCACAAGGACGCCGACAGCGCCGGCTCCTGGGGCTTCAGGTTGACACCATCGGGCGGCAGTCTCGTTCCTGAGATGGACAGCACAATCACGGCGGCGCGCAAGCAATCGCTGTCGCCGAAGAACCGAGCGGCGCTGATCGCTCTCGATGATGCTCTCCAAGCTAGCGGCGTGCGCAAGTTCGGGCAGGACTGGCCACCATGCAACGTCGTCCAGGTCGAACAGTGGCGCCATCACTTCTACCTGCACTCTCACGAGGATGCTCCAGACACGAAACGCCAGGCGTTCAATCGAGCCAAGAACTTCCTTCGGGATGGTGGCCACATCCAGTTCTATGACGATCACGTATGGCGATGCTTCGACGGCAAGGCAGCAGCGTGACATGTGACACCCTTATAAGGGGGTGTCACGTCACGTCACGCTTGCATGCGCCGTGACGCACCGTGACATGTAACGCTCTGTCACGCTTGTCACGCTGATTTCATATGAAAGGAATTGTGGCTCATATTTCTGGTGGCATACTCGCTCCAACTACGGACTTTTTTCTGCCGCTGCTTCGAAGCACCTTGCCTCGAGCGTTCGGAATTGGTGGCATACTCGCTCCAACTACGGACTTTTTTCTGCCGCTGCTTCGAAGCACCTTGCCTCGAGCGTTCGGAATTGGCGTTAACGCCTGAGCAAAGCGGTAACTTGAACATAGCTAGACAGCAATAGAACAATAAATACAGTGAGTTAGTTTCTCACTTGCGCTATTATGTCCAACAGATGGACGATATGAGGCGCAAAAATGCCCGAAGATACCGCCAGGTAGAGCCAGGTTCCCCGCCAGTTGCACCGTCGAAAGGCGGCAAGGTGAGGCTGCTTTCATTCGAGGACCTGGACAAGCGCACCAAGCCATATCAGCAGGCGGTCGAGCTAAGGGATGAGCTGATTGGCGAGCGTGGCGGGGAATCCGCTCTCGATGCCATGCGCATTCGGTTCATTGAAGACGTCGCCATCACGTCGGCCATGATCCGCGATGCTCAGGTTCGCTGGCTCAAGGGTGAGCAGATCGGCATCAGCGAGATAGCGACCCTACTCAACAGCCGGCGCCGCGATGCCGAGCAGATAGGCGGACCCGAGCCGCGCGACGTCACGCCCGACATCACCACGTTCATGGCTTCCAGGGCCGCACAGAAGGCCAGCAGCGCAGCATGAGCGCTCCCGCCTTCACCTATGCCGAGGCTTGCCAGGACCCTGACCTGTTCGGGCCATGGTTCGCTGCCGACAGCTGGGGTGTATGGCGCGTCATCGACAAGGCCCTGTTCGGCGAGCCGCTGGACGAGGCAGAGCTTGCCGTCTTCACCGAACTCACCGGCAGGGACGAGGCACCCACGGCACCAGTAACCGAGGGCTGGTTCGTCTGTGGCCGCCGCTCCGGCAAGGATGTGAAGGCGCCTAGCGGAGTTCTACGCCGCAGACGAGCGCATGCAAAGGGCATCGGACAAGACGTTCAAGATCGGTGAGAAGCCCAAGCCCGACCTACCGCGCCTGCGCAAGGCCGAAGCCAGAGAGGAGAAGCTGTCGGCCAAGGCAGACCGCGCTTGGTATCGCGTGTGGAAGGCGCGGGCGACGAGCCTCAAAGGCCTAACTGCCAAGGCGAAGCTGCGGCGGCACTGGAACCTCGAAGACGAGGATAGCGAGATGATCATATTCAAAAGCATCATCGCCGACCTCGAACGCATGAGCTAGACAGGCAACCACGCGGTTGCAAAGGCCCGGCTGCTGTGAGGTGGCCGGGCCTTGTGCTTCATAGGATCGGGCGTATGATGAACGTCCCATAGGTTGAGATCTTCTCAGCTATTTCGGCCCGGCGGCTCCTCCTTGGCTTCCGGGCCCTTTCTTTGTCTGCGCAGTGGCCGGCTTTTGATTTGTGGGGTCGACGAGTTGGGAGTAAGCTGGCGGCGTTCAACTCCTTGTGGGTCAAAGTACCCATCGGCCCGGCGGCTCGCACTTCCGGGCCTTCTTTTGTCAACCCGGGTTGACACCTCCCGCACTCGCAGCGCGTGACACTGGCAACGTTGCGGGAGGCTGGTTTCTATCGAGGCAGGTATCTTCCGACTTGCCCATACGGCGACCAGGGAGGCTCCACATTGAGCTGAATCTGCTCATAGCGCTCCTTCAACTGATCCCGCATTGCCCAGATGCTGTCGATCACCTCGTAAACGTCGTTGGTGTTGCCGACCGGTCCAAGGACGATTCTCTTAGCGACGAGATTTCCATCCATGTGCTGAAAGAACTCAGTCCGAAATCGCTTCTGCCCGTTCCGAACTATCCATGCCAGTGCCGCTTGTTCAGACTGGCTCAAGATCTCCACATTCCTGAGAGCCTCCTGGTTTAGGAAGTCCCACTGCTGTTGCGTGTCCTTAATAGCCCGACGCGTCTCTGAGCGAGAAGCCGCCTTGTTAACGAAATAAGCCCCCAAGGATACAATGAGGATGGCAGCCCCGAAAACCGCAGCAATGCCAGCGACGGCGACCCAGCCGGTGTCGAGGCTCGCAAACGGACCAACCCCAAAATAATGCAGGCCGAGCACGGCCGTACCGGCAATGACCCAGGTCCAACCCTGCCTGGGATTTAGGCCCAGAACAGACTGCAGGAGACTCACAAGCTGATCCATTGCACCCCCGCCGTGTCACTTGGACTCATTGGATATTGGCCAGAAACTGGACAGAGAAACGAGATTTGGAGCTAAGTGCTTGAAAAGACTGGTACGCCCAAGGGGAATCGAACCCCTGTTACCGCCGTGAAAGGGCGGTGTCCTAACCGCTAGACGATGGGCGCGCTCAGACGAAGCGGCTTATAATTGCGTTGTTCGCAACCGGCAACCCATCTGCCGTCAGATGCGACAACTTTTTTCCAAACCGGTTGGAACGCCTTTGTTTCAGCGATGCGCACTGTTTTCGATGCAGGCAAACTGCGGGCAGTGGCACCGAAAGACTACCCGTCGTCGCCACCGCTGGCACGCCGGCGGCAGCGCCAGTTCCAGTCGCGCTCGGGGCCGACGTCGACATGGACGGATTCGGTGTGGCAGTAGGTGCCGACGCCGCCGCGGCCGGGCATGGTGCGGACGTAGCTTGCCAGTTCCCACTTGGAGACGCCGGGCACCTGGATGTCGGCGGCGGCGCAATACATGTGCAGCGAGTTCTTGGCGCCGTTGGCGCGGCGGTTGCGGGCCGGGTCGCGATAGCCGGAGGTGACGATCATCTTGCGGCCGAAATGGCCCTCGATCGTCTTCAGCACGCGCACCAGCGACGGCTTGAGGCAGGCGACGTCGACGCTCTCGTTCTGCTTGAGCAGGCCGTTGGGTGCAAGCCTGGCCATGCCGGCGGCAGAAGCAACCTGGTAAGCACCGCCTTCATCCTCGTTGAGGTCAACGTCGCTCTCGTCGTCGATGCCGGATTTGCGCTTGATCTCGAACAGCGCGGTCCGGCGAACGCCGGGCAAGGCGTCGGCGCCAGTGATGTGGCCGCTTTCATCGCCGAGCGAGGCGAGTTGCACCGGCTTTTCGGCCGGTGTCGCCGAAGCGAGGTTGATGATCGGCTTTGCCGGCGGCGGCGTGGTCTTGGCCTGAGCCGAGGGCTGGTCGCCGGCACGCGTGTTGACCAGGGGCGCGGGCGCCGCGGCCGCCGGCGTGGTGCTGAACAGCGAGGCAAAGAGGCCCTTCTTCGGCGCGGCGATCTGCGCCTGCGGGGCATCGCCCGCGGTCACATAGACGCCATTGCTCATTGCTTGCGTGGTTGCCTGCGCCTGCGAAGCAATCGCAGCGGCATCGCCGGCGGCAACCTGCTGGGCGACGGCCTTCGTCTCGTCGGCCGTCTGCGCCGATGGAACCAGCGGTTCCGGCGTGTTTCCGGCGACTGTGCTTGCGCCGGCGGGCACCGCGATCGGGAATGTGGCCTGGGGGTTGGTCACGGGCACATAGGCCACCTTTTCCGGCAAAGGCGTGTCGCCTTCGCTCATCACGGTCGATGTCGCTTCCGAGGAGGCGGACGTCACCTGCAGCGACGAATCGGTGGTGGTCGCCGTCTTGGCGCTGGAAGCTGCGCTCATCTCGCCGGCAGTTGTATTATAGCCCGGCGTGACGACCGACAGGGTGGGGTCGGTAGTCGAGGTGCAGGAGGCCAGAAGCACGGAGAAGAGTGCGGCCGCGATGCTGCGGCTTTCCCTTCGTGCGAGACGCCAACCTACTGATTTCAAAATAAAAATCCCCCTCGGTATCCGGTCCGCTCATCATCGCCGCGGCACCCCTGCACCTGCGGCAATGACGTCCTGTTCCCGAACCGGAAACGGGATCTGCATCGAATCTGCAAGCCTCGGATTTGTTCTGCGTCTGGAGGCGAATTGAGGCTGCGAAAACGATTAACGCCACCATTTCGCCCTGTTTTGGCAGGCCGTCAACTCACCAGACGTTACAATTCGTTACACACGCACCTTCACATAGGTGCCCGGCGCATCACCCAGGGTTTTCATCCGCTTGCCGGGTTTGCGGGCTGGCACCCGGGCGTCCTCCTGGGTTTCGATCCAGTGCTGCCAGTGCGTCCACCAGGAGCCCGGATGCTCCACCGCCGCGGCGAACCACTGGCCGAAGTCGCCCACCGGCTTGCCGCCGGTCCAGTACTGGTACTTCTTGGCCGCGGGCGGATTGACCACGCCGGCGATATGGCCCGAGCCAGCCATCACATACTCGACGTCACCGCCGAAATAGCGCGAGCCGAGGAACACCGATAGCGCCGGAGCGATATGATCCTCTTTCGTGGCCAGATTGTAGATGGGGATCTTGACGTCGGCGAGCGAGACGGTGCGGCCGGCAAGCTCCATGGTGCCGCGCGTGAGATTGTTCTCGAGATAGCAGTTGCGCAGGTAGAAGGAATGATTGGCAGCGGCCATACGGGTCGAATCGGCATTCCAGTAGAGCAGGTCGAAGGGCAGGGGGTCCTTGCCGCGCATGTAGTTGTTGATGACATAGGGCCAGATCAGGTCGCCCGAGCGCAGCATGTTGAAGGCGGTCGCCATCTTGGTGCCTTCGAGGTAGCCCTTTTCGCTCATCGACCGTTCGACCGCAGCGACCTGCTCCTCGTCGACGAACACCTTCAAATCGCCAGCGTGGGTGAAGTCGACCTGCGTGGTGAAGAAGGTGGCCGACTTGATGCGGTCGTCGCCCTCCTGCGCCAAAAGGGCAAGTGCTGCCGCCAGCAGAGTGCCGCCGACGCAGTAGCCGATGGCGTTGACGCCGGTCTCGCCGGTGGCTTTCTCGACGATGTCGAGGCCATATTGCAGCCCCTCGCGGATATAGGCTTCCCAGCCCTTGGCGCCGTGGCGCTCGTCGGGGTTGATCCAGGAGATGACGAAAACGGTGTGGCCCTGCTCGATTGCCCAACGGATGAAGGATTTCTGCGGGTTGAGGTCGAGGATGTAGTATTTGTTGATCCAGGGCGGGCAGATCAGCAGCGGCCGCTTCAGCACGGTCTCGGTCGCCGGGTCGTACTGGATGATCTCGGCGACATCGCTGCGGCCGACCACCTTGCCGGGTGTCATCGCCAGGTTCTTGCCGATTTCGAAGGACGAGTAATCCGCCTGCCGCAGCTTCAGGTCGCCCTTGCCGGCCGCAATGTCCTCGGCAAGCATCTTCATGCCGCGCACCAGGTTCTCACCGTTTGAGGCCACCGTCTCGCGGAACAATTCCGGATTGGTCAGAATGAAGTTCGACGGTGCGATCGCGTTGGACACCTGCTTGACATAGAAGCTGGCCTTGTGCCGGGTGTGCTCGTCGAGTCCCTCCGCATGGTCGACAAGGTCGGCCGCCCAGCGCGAGGTGACGAGATAGGCCTGTTTCAGGAAATCGAAGAAGGCGTTGCGGCCCCACTCCGGATCCTGGAAGCGCTTGTCGCCGCGCTCCGGCTTGACCGCATCCTCGGTAGGCTCCGCATTCGGACTGACCTTCTGGATGGCATTTGCCCAGACCGTCATGTAGCCGGCGAAGAGCCGCGTCTGCGCCTCCAGCGCGCGCTGCGGGTCGGCGAGCCAATATTCGCTCAGCCTGGAGAACGTCTTGACCATGTCGACCACGGGCTCGGCGACGTGGTCGCGCACCTCACCCTTTTCGCGCGGCTCGGCCCAGGCGGAAGCGGCCTTGCCTGCCTGCTCGACCATGCGCGCCATGTTCAATGCAAAGCGTTCGGGGTCTTTCACCAGATATTGCTCGACGGTCGAAGGTCCGTCATCTTCCGCTTTGCCCGAATCGGGTGCCTTGGCCATGGTTCGCGGGTTCCTCCCGGAGCGTTTTGCTGACATATTATCATGCGAGATCTGACCGGGTCCAACATGCTCTAGCCCGGCTGCCAGGAAAACAATATGACGATTAATAACGGCCGGTATCTTTTTCTCGCTAGCGGTTCGTTGTGCCGCATGGCCATGACGGCTGCGCTTTTGTGCGCGCTGATGCCGGCCGGCGGCTGCACCAGCGACAGCGGCAGCCGTCAGGCGGCGGTCGCCGGCGTGGAAGGACCGAAGGACACCGGCACCTATCCGAACCTCAACATCCCGCCACGGGCGGCTGCCAAGCAACTGACCAAGGAAGAAACCGCTGCGAACCTCGCGCAGCTGAAGGCCGACCAGCAGGCGCAGCTTTCCAAGGGGGGTCGGGCGAAGCCCGCGAACCAGACAGATCTGAACACGCTGGCCAAGACCCACGGCGACGACGCCCTGAAACAGATCGAAGGCAAATGCGATCCCGCCCTCGACCCTAACTGCAATTAGGTTTATATCGCGCGCCGAAAGCGCCTCTTTGATCGTCTGGAACTCCCATGGAAGAATTTCACAAGGTCCGCCGGCTTCCGCCTTACGTGTTCGAGCAGGTCAACCGGCTGAAGGCCAGCGCCCGCTCGCGCGGCGCCGACATCATCGACCTCGGCATGGGCAATCCGGACCTGCCGACGCCGAAGGCCATCGTCGACAAATTGTGCGAAGTGGTGCGCGATCCGCGCACGCATCGCTATTCTTCCTCACGCGGCATTCCGGGTCTGCGCCGCGCCCAGGCCAACTATTATCAGCGCCGCTTCGGCGTGAAGCTCAACCCAGACACGCAGGTGGTGGCGACGCTTGGCTCGAAGGAAGGCTTCGCCAACATGGCGCAGGCGATCACCGCGCCGGGCGACGTCGTGCTGTGCCCCAATCCAACCTATCCGATCCACGCCTTCGGCTTCATCATGTCGGGCGGCGTCATCCGCTCACTGCAAGTCGAGCCGGATGACGGCTTCATCCCGGCGCTCGAGCGCGGCATCCGCCATTCGATCCCCAAGCCGCTGGCGCTGATCCTCAACTATCCGTCGAACCCGACGGCGCTGGTCGCCTCGCTCGATTTCTACAAGGACGTGGTCGCCTTCGCCAAGAAGAACGACATCATCATCCTGTCCGACCTTGCCTATTCGGAGATTTATTTCGACGGCAACCCGCCGCCGTCGGTGCTGCAGGTGCCGGGCGCGATCGACGTCTGCGTCGAGTTCACCTCGATGTCGAAGACCTTCTCCATGCCGGGCTGGCGCATGGGCTTCGCGGTCGGCAACGAACGCCTGATCGCGGCATTGACGCGGGTCAAATCCTATCTCGATTACGGCGCCTTCACGCCGATCCAGGTGGCGGCGGCGCATGCGCTCAACGGCGACGGTGCCGATATTGCCGAGGTGCGCGAGGTCTATCACAAGCGCCGCGACGTGATGGTCGATTCCTTCGGCCGCGCCGGCTGGACCATTCCGGCGCCGGCGGCATCGATGTTCGCCTGGGCGCCGATCCCGGAGCAGTTTCGCCAGCTCGGCTCGCTCGAGTTCTCCAAGCTGCTCATCGAGCATGCGGATGTGGCGGTGGCGCCCGGCATCGGTTTTGGCGAGCACGGCGACGACTTCGTGCGCCTGGCGCTGGTGGAGAACGAGCACCGGATCCGCCAGGCGGCGCGTAACATCAAGCGCTTCCTGGCATCGACCGCCAAGCAGCCCAACAATGTGGTGCCGCTTGCCGCTCACCGGTGAGTTCGGCTGATATTCACGACCAGTTTATTTTTGAGGGACGTCGCCGGACATGGCTGAAGCGCTGCGTGTTGGAATCGCCGGTCTCGGCACGGTTGGCGCGTCGGTGGCGCGTGTGCTGCGCGACAAGGCGGCCGAGCTCACCCGTCAGTGCGGACGCGACATCGTCGTCGCCGCTGTGTCGGCCCGCGATCCGAAGCGCGACCGCGGCGTCGATCTCAGCACCGCGGAATGGTTCGACGATGCCGTCAAGATGGCGGAAAGGGCCGAGATCGACGTCTTCGTCGAGCTGATCGGCGGGGACGAGGGGGCGGCGCGATCCTCGGTCAAGGCGGCGCTCGATGCCGGCCGGCACGTCGTGACCGCCAACAAGGCGCTGCTCGCCAAGCACGGTGTGCAACTAGCCGAGACGGCCGAGAAGAAGGGCGTGCTGCTCAACTACGAAGCGGCGGTGGCCGGCGGCATCCCGGTGATCAAGACGATGCGCGAGGCGATGGCCGGCAATGCGGTGACGCGCGTCTTCGGCATCCTCAATGGCACCTGCAACTATATCCTGACCCGCATGGAGGCCGAAGGTATCTCCTTCGACGCCGTGCTGAAGGATGCGCAGCGGCTCGGCTATGCCGAGGCCGATCCGACCTTCGACATCGAGGGGCATGACACGGCGCACAAGCTGTCGATCCTGACCAGCCTTGCCTTCGGCACGAAGATCGCCGCCAATGACATCTATTTGGAAGGCATCTCCAACATCACCCAGGCCGACATCCGCGCGGCGGCCGATCTCGGCTACCGGATCAAGCTGCTTGGCGTCGCGCAGCGCACCGAGAGCGGGATCGAGCAACGCGTGCACCCGACCATGGTGCCGACGGCGTCGGTCATCGCGCAGGTGCATGGCGTCACCAACGCGGTGGCGATCGAGACCGACATTCTCGGTGAGCTGCTGCTTTCGGGTCCCGGCGCCGGCGGCAATGCCACCGCCTCGGCGGTGGTCGGCGACATTGCCGACATCGCCAAGAGCCGGCCGGGCTTCCAGCACGGGCCTGTCTTCGGCTGGCCGGCGAAGGAGCTGAAGCCATACAAGAAAGCCCAGATGCGCAGCCATGCCGGCGGCTATTTCATCCGCCTCACCGTGCATGACCGGATCGGCGTCTTCGCGGCGATCGCCAAACGCATGGCCGATAACGACATTTCGCTGGAATCGATCGTCCAGCAGGCCGCCGGGCCGGAAACCGAGGCGCAGAAGACGGTCATACTCGTCACCCACGAGACGACGGAAGCCGCCGTCCGCAAGGCCGTCGAGGGTGTCACCAAGGACGGCCATCTGACCGACAAGCCGCAGGTGATCCGCATCGAGCGAGCGGAATGATCTGCCTCTGATCCGGCAAGTCTTGCCGTTGTCACAGAGCTTTGACAGAAGAAGCGCGCCCCTGGCGGGAGGTGCGAGCAATTCCAGGAAAAGTGTTTAGCGGCTTTCCGTCCGGAATTGCTCGAAGCGAACAGTCAACGAGGAATACCCGTTCATGAACATGGCCCAGAACTTCGCAGCCGGACTCGACCGAATCCTCACCATGGAGGTGGTGCGCGTTACCGAGCGGGCCGCGGTCGCCGCAGCTCGGCTGCGCGGCCGTGGTGACGAAAAGGCGGCCGATCAGGTGGCGGTCGATGCGATGCGCCAGGAGCTCAACCGACTCGCCATCAAGGGCACGGTGGTGATCGGTGAGGGCGAGCGCGACGAGGCGCCGATGCTCTATATCGGCGAAGAGGTCGGCATGGGCAACGGTCCGGCTGTCGACATCGCGCTCGATCCGCTCGAGGGCACGACGATCTGCGCCAAGAACCTGCCCAATGCGCTCGCCGTCATCGCCATCGCGGAGAAGGGCAGTCTGCTGTTTGCGCCGGACGTCTATATGGACAAGATCGCCATCGGGCCGGGTTATGCCGAGGGTGTCATCGACATCGACGCGGAACCGGCCGAAAACATCGCCAATCTTGCCAGGGCCAAGGGCGTGGCGGTGTCCGAGATCACCGCCTGCATCCTCGACCGGCCGCGTCATGCCAGGCTTATCGAGGCCGTGCGCGCCACGGGTGCCGCGATCCGGCTGATCGGCGACGGCGACGTCGCCGGCGTCATCCACACGACGGATCCGGAGGAGACCGGGATCGACATCTATCTCGGCACCGGCGGGGCGCCGGAAGGCGTTCTGGCGGCGGCCGCGTTGCGCTGCACAGGCGGCCAGATGCAGGGCCGGCTGCTGCTCGATACGCCGGAGAAGGTCGAGCGGGCGCAAAAGATGGGCATTGCCGATCCGACGCGGATCTATCGCGTCCAGGATATGGCGCGCGGCGATGTGCTGTTTGCGGCGACGGGCGTCACCGACGGCAATCTGCTCGATGGCGTCAGGTTCGGCCGCACCTTCATCACCACCCATACCATCGTGCTGCGCTCGTCCTCGCGCACCGTGCGCGAGATCAAGGCACGCCACCAGGATCTGGAGAAGTTTTGATTTCGTCCGGCCGGGGGCCCTTTGGCGCTGTTGCGGGCGGGGCTATCGATTCACAGTTTTCCTGGAGTTGCCCCATTCGCGGAATTGCTCCGGTCGTCGCATATTGATATCGCATGCATGACACTATGCAGACGGCGCGCCGAATGACGGGCGAAAGGCGTTTCTTCCTCGATGTCAGGCAGTCGGCCAACGGTGTTTGCTGGGAACATCGGCTGACTGAGCGGCAGGACATGACGGCGCTTGCCATCGCGCAGGGCTTTGGCGTGCCCGACATCGTGGCGCGCGTTCTGGCCGGGCGCAACGTCGCCGTGGAACAGACCGAGCGCTTTCTCGATCCGACCATCCGCGAGTTGTTGCCTAACCCAGCCTCATTGACGGACATGGAAAAGGCGGCCGCGCGGCTGGCTGACGCAATCGTGGCCCATGAGAAGGTGGCCATCTTCGGCGACTACGACGTAGACGGCGCGGCCTCGTCGGCGTTGCTCAAGCGCTTTCTTACGCATTTTTCGGTGCCGTCCGAGATCTACATCCCAGACCGGATCTTCGAAGGCTATGGCCCCAACCCGGAGGCCATAAGAGAGCTCATCTCGCGCGGCGCGAAGCTGATCGTCACCGTCGATTGCGGCACCAACAGCGCCGCATCAATCGATGCGGCGAAGCAGGCGGGTGCCGATGTGGTGGTGCTCGACCATCATCAGGTCGGCGGGCCGCTGCCGGCTGCGGATGCCGTGGTCAACCCCAATCGCGAAGACGATCTGTCCGGGCAGGGGCATCTCTGCGCCGCGGGTGTCGTCTTCCTTTGCCTGGTGCAGACGGCGAAGGTCCTGCGCGAGAGATTGCCGGACAGAACGCCTCCCGATCTGCTCTCACTGCTCGACCTCGCCGCGCTGGCGACGGTGTGCGACGTCGTCCCGCTCACCGGCGTCAATCGCGCCTTCGTGGTCAAGGGGCTTCAGGTGGCGCGCCAGCAGAAGAGCGAAGGGCTGGCAGCGCTTGCGCGGGTCTCGCGTATCGGCGAGCCGATCAACACCTTCCATCTCGCCTATCTGATCGGGCCGCGGATCAATGCCGGCGGGCGTATTGGGGATGCGGCGCTGGGCAGCCGGCTGCTGGCGACCGACGATCCCGTCGAGGCGGCAAGCATTGCAGAGACGCTCGATCGCCTCAACCAGGAACGGCAGCAGATGGAACTGGAGATGCTGGCCGAAGCCCGCGCCGAAGCCGACGCCGAGCTTGCCGGCGGCAGCGGCCCGGCCATCGTCGTCACCGCCAGCAACAGCTGGCATCCCGGCATCGTCGGACTGCTCGCTTCCCGGCTGAAGGAGCACTCGCGCCGGCCGGCATTCGCCGTTGCCTTCAATTCCACCGGCGTGGGAACCGGTTCGGGCCGCTCGGTGTCCGGCTTCGATCTCGGCCGGCTGGTGCGCGCGGCCGCCGAGGCCGGGCTGATCGTCAAGGGCGGCGGCCACGGCATGGCGGCGGGCATCACGGTCGAGCGGGCAAAGCTCGGTGCGCTGAGGGGATTTTTCGAGGAGCATGCGGCCGCGGATGTCTTCCGGCTGCAGAATGAGGAGAGCCTGGCCATCGACGGCGCGCTCGCCGCCGAAGGCGCAACGCTCGATCTGATCGATGAGCTGGAAAGGGCCGGACCTTTCGGGGCCGGGCACGCAGCGCCGGTTTTCGCGCTGCCGCGGCACAGGCTGGCCGATGCGCGGCCGGTCGGCACCAATCACATCCGCGCCGAACTGATCTCGCAAAGTGGCGGCCGTATCCAGGCGATGGCCTTTCGCGCCGTCGATACTTTGCTTGGCGAATTCCTGTTCAGGAACAGGGGCAAGACGGTGCATGTTGCCGGATCTCTTTCGGCGAACCACTGGAACGGGAACCGCACAGTGCAGTTCCGCATCACCGATGCGGTGCTCGCCTGACAACAATGCTCGGGCGGGGTTGCGATCAGGCCAGGACCGACTGCAGGCGGGTCAGCTCGCTGATCTGCGCCATCGTCGCCTGGTAGCCGAGACGGATGGCCTCGTCGGCGCGATGGAACTCGGTGAGGCCGATGTGGCTGAGCTTCGGCTGCAACGACATGTCGGGCGGATCGCCGGCCATTCTGGCCCGCGAGATCCGATCCTGAATAATGTTGAAGGCCTCGACCATGACGCCGGTGATGCCGAGACGTGTGTGATGCGCCTGGTGCTCGGACAGGCCCGCGCTGCTCGGCGCGTCGTTTTCGATGACGAGTTCGCCGGCGCTGTGCTTGATGACCGCGGCGCGACCGAACAGGTCGTAGTGGAGATTAACCGCCACCACCAGCGGCTGTTCATAGGCGCGGCAGACCGATACCGGCACCGGATTGACCAGCGCGCCGTCGACCAGCACGCGGCCGTTGCAAGTCACCGGCTCGAATACGCCGGGTAGCGCGTAGGATGCGCGCATCGCTGTGATCAGCGAGCCGCTCGACAGCCAGATCTCGTGCCCGGTGCGGATTTCAGAGGTGACGGCGACGAACGGCCTCGACAGATCCTCGAAGCGGGTGCCCGTCAGATGCTCGCGCAAACGCGCGTCGAGCTTCATGCCGCCGAACAGGCCGCTGCCGCGCAGATTGAAATCGAGGAGGCCGAAGATGCGGCGCTTGGTCAGGCTCCTGGCGAACTCTTCCAGCTCGTCGAGCTTGCCGGCAAGATAGCAGCCGCCGACAAGCGCCCCGATCGAGGTGCCGGCTATCATCGACACTTCGATGCCGGCTTCGTCCAAGGCGCGCAGCACGCCGATATGGGCCCAGCCGCGGGCGCAGCCGCCGCCGAGCGCCAGGGAAATGCCCATCCTCTTCGCCGACTTCGGGTCGGGCACGCCGCCGGACGATGCAGGGCCGTTGGCCTCCTGAACGTCAGGTCTGCTGCGCAATGACGCCCATTCGAGCATCATGATCTCCCTTGTCCCACATCCCTTCTACAGGAAGGTTGTTTGAGAATAGTGAATATGAGTGGTTGGTGAATATTGAATGGTTCACACCGGCTTCCGATACGTCTGTTCAGTATCGAACAGCGGCTTGCTGCCATCGTCGGCAAGCACCGCCTTGCCGTCGTTGAGCCCCACCGTCCGATAAAAGCAGGAACGTCTTCCCGTGTGACAAGTTGCGTCGTGGCCCAACACTTTCACGCGCAACCATATCGCGTCTTGGTCACAATCCGTGCGCATCTCGACAACGTGCTGGAAATTGCCCGAGGTTTCGCCCTTCTTCCACAGAGCGTTGCGCGAGCGCGACCAGTAATGGGCGATGCCCGTTTCAAGTGTCAGAGACAGCGCCTGCGCGTTCATGTGGGCGACCATCAATAGCATGCCGTCGCCGGCATCGGTGACGACCACGGTGACGAGGCCGGCGGCGTCGAAGCGCGGAGAAAGTGCGGTACCTTCCTCCAGCGCTTTCTTGTCCTTTGGAGCTTCGGAAAACTGCAGTGCCGACATCGCCGGTCCTTGTCTGATTTGAAGGCGTGCTGATATCCGGCGAGGCCTGCGAAATGGCGGCGTCCTGCGCTTCCGGTGCTCGCGTACTACAAATACGCTCTGCTCCGAAGGCCGCAAACCACCATTTTCGATCGAGGCTACGCCTTTTGCAGGTGAGCGCAGGCGCGCCTAATTGCGCACCATGGTCACGAAGCGGACCTGCTCTTCGGGCGTATCCTTGAAGACACCCGTGAACGTCGAGGTCAGCGTTGTGGAATCCTGCTTGCGGATGCCGCGCATGGCCATGCACATATGCTCGGCCTCGATCATCACGGCGACGCCGCGCGGGTTGAGCACGTCCTGGATGACGCCGGCGATCTGCGCCGTCATTGCTTCCTGGGTCTGCAGGCGATGGGCGAAGATGTCGACGACGCGCGCGATCTTGGAGAGGCCGACGACCTTGCCATCCGGGAGATAGCCGACATGCGCCTTGCCGATGATCGGCACCATGTGGTGCTCGCAGTGCGAGTGGAACTTTATATCCCTGACGATGACGAGATCGTCATAGCCGGCCACCTCCTCGAAAGTGCGGCCGAGTTCCTCGGCCGGGCACATGTCGTAGCCGTTGAACATCTCACGAAACGCCTTGGTGACGCGCTTAGGGGTATCGACCAGGCCTTCGCGGTCCGGATTGTCGCCGGTCCAGCGCAGCAACGTGCGCACAGCGACCTCGACCTCGGCCTCGCTTGGGCGATCGGTGACCGGCTTTTCCATGTAGGACGAAGCAGGCATGAGTTTCTTGATGACGGCATCCATAAAGGCGTCTCCCGTAGTTCCCCTCTCAGGAGGAACGAGTTGAACGGACCACGACCTTTCGGGTGTTAGAAACTCGCCCGTTTCCAGCCCGTAAGCGGCGTGAACAGAGTGAGCAAGGACGGCGGCCTATGGTTGCCTTGTCGATGCCCGGCTGCCAGCATTATATATGGTCGTGCCCAGCGAAAGGAAGACGCAAGAACGGCAAAGCCTGTTCGCTCGGCGGCGACGGACCGGAAAAATATGATCGACGAAGTCTACAACACGAAAATTCTTGGTTTTGCTGGAAATATCGCGCGCATCGGCCGGCTCGACCACCCCGATGCGACCGCGAGGGCGCACTCCAAATTGTGCGGCTCGACCGTCACCGTCGACTTGAAAATGGATGGCGATGTCGTGACCGACTTCGCTCATGACGTGAAAGCTTGCGCGCTCGGCCAGGCTTCGTCCTCGATCATGGCCCGCAACGTTGTCGGCGCTAACGCCGATGAGCTGCGCGCGGTGCGCGAGACGATGTTGAAGATGCTGAAGGAGAACGGCGCGCCGCCGGAAGGCCGTTTCGCCGACTTGAAATATCTGGAGCCGGTGCGCGACTACAAAGCGCGCCACGCCTCGACCATGCTGACCTTCGACGCGGTGGTCGACGCGATCGGCCAGATCGAGAAGAAGCGCGCCGGACAGGCGGCTTGATATTTCACTCGGCTTTTGAGCTAACCATCACGGAGAAAGCGCTTGCGTTGGTTGATGGCAGCCTTGGGCCTTACTGTTTCGGTAGTACTGAACAGCTCTGCGATAAGTGCAGAGAGCGCTGCGATGCAGAAAGCTGGCGTCTACCTTTCTAACAAGCTGGCTGGCTGCTGGGCTCTCCCGGCCGACGGCGGGCCTGTGGTCACGCGTGTCCAAATCAGTTTGAATCGGGATGGTTCGCTAGCGGGATCGCCAGAGTACTCAATCCTGCGAAAGCCCTGCAGGACAAGAGATTCAATGATAGCGCGGTTCGATCAATTGTCCGATGCGCACCCTTCACCGGATTGGCGGTTTATGCCGATAGCTATGAAGTCTGGCGCGAAATGGTCGTCACGTTCGATTCCCGAGATACGTTGTCCAGCGCGCAGCCAAAGTAGGAGTCGATCGGCAGCTCCAGGCCATAAGGGCAAAAGAGCTTTGCGTTCCCGGCCCGAAGCCCACATCTATCGCGCAGCGAAACGCGCTGCGGAGCAAAGCGGTTGGCTGACCACCATGGACATGCGCATGGCGCCCGGCCCATCCAGCGCGGACGCAACTGGCCGGGGCCCTGGCGCAAGACGCCGGGCCGCGTCCTCGGCACGTCGCTCGTGCGCCTTTACCAGCTGACGCTCTCCGGTTTTGTCGGCAACAGCTGCCGGCATCTGCCGACCTGTTCCGAATACGCGCATGAGGCGATCGCCCGCCATGGTCTATGGGCCGGCGGCTGGATGGCCCTATTTCGGGTCTCGCGCTGCGGACCATTCGGATCCCATGGCATCGACCGGGTGCCGGAGACGCTTGCCCAACGCTATGTCTGGTTCATGCCATGGCGCTACTGGCAGATCGGCAAGAAGCGCGGCGAAAGGGACGCTTAGCTGGGGACCTTTCGCTGGGGCGTTTTTACGCTCTGTTAGGCTTAACATCGATCTGCACAAACACTGCGAATTTGAGACAAAATCGAGACAAGGCGCCTCGCTAAGCCGCGCTGGGTAATCCCAGCCAGGAGTGAGATTCGCATGCGCCAGATGGACCGCTATCCCTTTATTTTTGCTGTCGTTCTCTTCCTGTTGGCCTGGATGCTGGGTCTGCCGATGCGGGCGCAGTCCGCACCTCGTGCGGACATTCACTGCACGCTGATCCAGGATGCTGAAAGCGGGGCGACGCTGTACCAGGACGGGATCTGCGACCAGCGCGCCAGCCCGGCGTCCACCTTCAAGGTGCCTCTGGCCTTGATGGGCTACGATTCCGGAATCCTCAGCGACGAGCATACGCCGAGCTGGGACTACAAGGCCGAGTTCAACGCCGTGAAACGGGACCAGAAAACGGTCGACCCGATCATCTGGGAACGCGATTCCATCATCTGGTACTCCCGCGAGATCACGCGCCGGCTCGGCGCCGATCGCTTCGCCGGCTATGTGTCGAAGTTCGGCTACGGCAATGCGGATGTCTCCGGCAGCGCCGGCAAGAATGACGGCCTGACCAATTCCTGGGTGGATTCCTCGCTCGAAATTTCGCCGGTGGAGCAGGCGGCGTTTCTGCGCAGCCTGCTCGCCGGCAAGATGCCGGCGTCCGCCAAGGCCCAAGAGTTGGCCAGGGCGATCATCCCAAGCTTCAACGCCGGCGACTGGACCGTCCAGGGCAAAACCGGCACCACGAGGATTGGCAGCAGCAAGCGGTCGCTCGGCTGGTTCATCGGTTGGGCCGAGAAGGACGGCCGCCGGATCGTCTTCGCCCGGCTGGTCGCCGATGCCACGCGCGGCAATATGCCGAAGGGCCCCGCTACCCGGGCCGCTTTCCTGAAGGATTTGCCCGCTCTCATCAAATAGAGCCGGCTCGCGACTTTACGGCGCCGGAATCTGCCCATAAAAGACTGCGCCGCCGGAACCTCCGGCCCTGCATGGCTCAGCACATTCGCGCGACATGCAATTCACCACCCGCGCTCGTTTGCGGGACTGGATAGGAGAACTCTGATGCTGAATTCCGTTTCCCTGACATTTCCCGATGGTTCCATGCGTGAGTATGACGCGGCGATGACCGGCGCCGGTCTCGCCGAGTCGATCTCCAAGTCGCTGGCCAAGAAGGCCGTGGCCTATGCCATCGACGGCACGCTTCGCGATCTTTCCGATCCGCTCGGCAAGTCCGGCAAGGTCGAGATCATCACCCGCGACGATCCCCGTGCGCTGGAACTCATCCGCCACGACGCAGCCCATGTGCTGGCCGAGGCCGTGCAGGAATTGTGGCCGGGAACGCAGGTGACCATCGGACCGGTCATCGAGAATGGATTCTACTACGATTTCGCGCGCAACGAGCCGTTCACGCCGGACGATTTCCCGGCGATCGAGAAAAAGATGCGCGAGATCATCCAGCGCAACAAACCCTTCACCAAGGAGGTCTGGTCGCGCGAGAAGGCGAAGAAGGTCTTCGCCGACAAGGGCGAGCGCTACAAGATCGAGCTGATCGACGCCATCCCGGAAGACCAGGACCTGAAGATTTACGCGCAGGGCGACTGGTTCGACCTGTGTCGCGGACCGCACATGGCCTCGACCGGACAGATCGGCAACGCCTTCAAGCTGATGAAGGTGGCGGGAGCGTACTGGCGCGGCGATTCCAACAATCCGATGCTGACGCGCATCTATGGCACGGCCTTTGCCGACCAGGCGCAGCTCGATGCCTACCAGACGCTGCTCGAGGAGGCCGAAAAGCGCGATCACCGGAAGCTTGGCCGCGAGATGGACCTGTTTCATTTCCAGGAAGAGGGACCGGGCGTCGTCTTCTGGCACGCCAAGGGCTGGAGGATATTCCAGAACCTGGTCAACTACATGCGCCGCCGCCTCGACGAGCACGGCTATGAGGAGGTGAATGCGCCGCAGGTGCTGGACAAGAGCCTGTGGGAAACCTCAGGCCACTGGGGCTGGTATCGCGACGCGATGTTCAAGGTCACCGTCGCCGGCGACGACACTGACGACGACCGCGTCTTCGCGCTGAAGCCGATGAACTGCCCCGGCCATGTGCAGATCTTCAAGCATGGGTTGAAGTCTTATCGCGAACTGCCCGTAAAGCTTGCCGAGTTCGGCAATGTACACCGGTACGAACCGTCGGGTGCGTTGCATGGGTTGATGCGCGTGCGCGGCTTCACCCAGGACGACGCGCATATCTTCTGCACCGAGGAGCAGCTTGCGGCGGAGTGCCTGCGCATCAACGACCTGATCTTGTCGACCTATGCCGATTTCGGCTTCGACGAAGTCAGCGTGAAGCTGTCGACGCGGCCGGACAAGCGCGTCGGCACCGATGAGGCCTGGGACCATGCCGAGGCGATCATGAGCAACGTGCTGGAGACGATCCGCACGCGCTCCGGCAACCGCATCAAGACCTCGATCAACCCGGGCGAGGGCGCCTTCTACGGCCCGAAATTCGAATATGTGCTGAAGGACGCCATCGGCCGCGAATGGCAGTGCGGCACGACGCAGGTCGACTTCAACCTGCCGGAGCGTTTCGGCGCCTTCTACATCGGCTCGGATTCGGAGAAGAAGCAGCCGGTGATGGTGCATCGCGCGGTGTGCGGCTCGATGGAGCGATTCCTCGGCATCCTGATCGAGAACTACTCCGGCCATTTCCCGCTCTGGTTCGCACCGCTGCAGGTGGTGGTGGCGACAATCACCTCCGATGCCGACGATTATGCGAGGAAGGTCGTCGACCGGCTGAAGGCCGCAGGCCTGTTGGCCGAGGTCGACTTGCGAAACGAGAAGATCAACTACAAGGTGCGCGAGCACAGCCTGGCCAAGGTTCCGGTCATCCTCGTCTGCGGCAAGCGCGAGGCGGAAGAAGAGACGGTCAACATGCGCCGGCTCGGCTCCCGCGACCAGGAATCGCTCAAGCTCGCTGACGCAGTGAAATCGCTGGCAGACGAGGCGATCTCTCCGGACCGCAGGCGCCGCGCCGCCTGAATTCCCAAGACTTCTGCTCGGATGGCGGTGGCATGCGCCACCGCCATTTGCGCCCGGCGGGGCTGGAGCGGTTCACCGTTTCAGGGAAACGGCAGACCGCTCGGTGGCCTTGTTCTGACGCAATTCCGGACGGAAAACCGTTTCACACTTTTCCTGGGATTGCTCTAGTCCGCGCCTTCCTCCGGATCGATGGCGGAGGATTCATTGGCCAAAACCTCGATTTCCTGGTTCTGGCCGGCCACGACGGCAAAATCCTTCTGGTAGATGCGGTCGCGGTTCTTGGCGATGATGGTGTATTGGCCCTCGGCCAGCACCATCGAGGCGAAGGCGCCGACGGCTTCCTTGATCGGGTCGCCGGATTCGTTGAGCAGCGACCAGGACGTATCGGCAATCGCTTCGCCGCCGGCCTCGCGCACCAGCTTCATCGTCATTTCAGCCGCGCGGTGCTCGACGGTGGCTTGCGTCAGCTTGCCGGCCTCGACGCGGATGTCCGAGCGGATCACGGCGTTCACCGCGCCATAGGTAGAGACGACGTGGTAAGTGCCGGCGTTCAGCCGCACCACCGTGTTCGGCTCGACATCGGGAATGATCAGCGCTCGGTCGCCATTGGGCTTGGCCTGACCTTCATAGATCGCAAAGCGCAGCTTCTTCGGTGCGATATGCGCGCCGCCTGAGGTCACGGCGTCGAGCTCGAGGCCGCCGGCGTCGAGCACGACGTTCTCACGCTTGGGCTCCTTGCCGACCGTGATGCGCTTGGTGGCGCCGGCACGCCCGTAGGAGGCATGCACCAGATAGCTGCCGGGGTCGAGCTGGAACACCGCCGTGCCGCCATGGGCGGATGCCACCATCGGCAGCTTGCCGTCGCCGGCAGCTTCGGGCCTGAACACCCGCCAGACCACGCCGCGGCCGATATCGGCGCCCTTGTCGGTCAACTGGGCAGAGAGGGTGATGGCACCGCCGCTGCCGCGGGCCAGCGATCCCTCGCTCTTCGGCGTCGCATAGCTCGAAATTCCCGGCAGTTTGAGCTTGTCGACTTCATTGGCGTTCTGTGCCAGCGCGAAGGAAAACGGCACCGCGAACAGCGCGGCGATGAGCCCGATCACGAAAAGGCGCAGAGTCCCCTCAAACATGCCTTGCGTTGAAGCTTAAGGCGGTGGCAATTTCAAGGCTTAAGAGTTCGGGGCTCCCACCAACGGCTCTTTTGTCCGGCGCATACTGCGTCAATGCCCGAGCCGCCCGACCTCCCGATGGCGCGCTTCAGCTCAAAATTGAATTCAGGAGACTTCCGCCCATGGCGTCGCCCATCATCGACTTCCTGCTGAGCCGCAATTCCGCGCCGATACCGGACCTCAAGGAGCCGGCGCCGAGCGATGCGGAGATCGCTACAATGATCGCCGCCGCTTCGCGGGTGCCGGACCATGGCAGGCTCGAGCCCTGGCGCTTCATCCTCTATCGCGGCGAGGCGCGGAACGAGATCGGCAGGAAGCTCGCGACACTTGCCGAGCAGCGGGAAGGGCCACTGACCGAAGGCCGCCGCAATCAGGAACTGGCGCGTTTCTCGCGCGCGCCGCTGGTGATCGGCGTGGTCTCGGTGCCGCGGGAGAATCCTAAGATCCCGCAATGGGAGATGTTCCTGTCGGGCGGAATGGCGGCTATGAATCTGATGATCGCGGCCAATGCGCTAGGCTATGGCACCAACATGATCAGCAACTGGTATTCCGACGTTGCCGAGGGCAGGGCGATCCTCGGTTTGTCGCCGCAGGAGCGCGTCGTCGGTTTCGTTCATATCGGCTCCTACCAGGGCCCCGCGCCGGAACGGCCCCGGCCAGATCCGGCGAGGCTCTACGCCGACTATTGCGGGCCCTGGGTCGGATAGATGTTCTACGAGCCTTCGAAGGGGCATGGCCTGCCGCACGATCCGTCGAAGGCGATCGTCGCGCCGCGCCCCATCGGATGGATCTCGACGTTGAATAGGGCGGGTGAGATCAATCTCGCGCCCTATTCCTTCTTCAATGCCTTTTCGACACGCCCCTTCATCGTATGGTTCTCATCGGAAGGCGCGAAGGACAGCGCCACTTTCGCCGAAGAGACGGGCGAGTTCGTCGCCAATCTCGTCAGCCGCGAGCTGGCGCAAAAGATGAACCGCACGGCGGTCGATGCGCCGCGCGGCGTCAGCGAGTTCGGCTACGCCGATCTCGCCATGGCGCCATCGCGCCTGGTTGCGCCGCCGCGCGTGGCGGAGGCGCCGGCCGCGTTGGAATGCCGGGTGACGGAAATCCTGCGGCCAAAGGCGCTGGACGGTTCGCAGACCAGCGCCATCGTCGTTGCCGGCGAGGTCATTGGCGTTCACATCGACGATGCCTATCTCAAAGACGGCCAGTTCGACATCGTCAGGGCCGGCAATGTCGCCCGCCTCGGCTATATGGACTATGCCAGCGTCAACGAGATATTTTCGATGCGCCGGCCGCGCTGGGGAAAGGATTAGCCGCCCGGGCACGGCACGATGCTTGTCTTCATTGCGCTGCTCGCAATTCGCATCCCGATCGAAGAAAAGACGCTGCGCACCGGCCTGCGCGGCTACGACGACTACGCGGCGAATGTTCGCTACCGGGTGATCCCGATGAGCTGGTAGCGGAGTTGGATTCACGCAGACATGCCCGCGGCCCTGGCGCGAGCCAGCAGCCGTTCGGCCAAACGAAGATGCGGCCGATCATACATCTTGCCGTCGATGCCGATCACACCGGGATTCCCGGCCGCCGCAAAGGCGTCGACGATCGCCCGCGAACGCTCGATCGCCTCGGCCGAGGGGGTGAAGACGGCATTGATGACCGGCACTTGCGCGGGGTGGATCGCCATCTTGCCGGTAAAGCCGTCGCGTTCGGCCTCGCGGCATTCGGCCTCCAACGCAGCCATGTCACGGAAATCGGGAAAGATCGTGTCGACAGCGACGATTTCCGCCGCTCCCGCCGCCAGGATGGTCATGGCGCGCGCCAGCCGGAAAACGTCAGTGTAGTGCCCGTTCTCGTCGCGTGCCGCGCGTGCGCCAATTGCCGCCGACAGGTCCTCGGCGCCCCAGGTCAGCCCGGACAGGCGCGCGCTTGCTCCGGCATAGCTCGCCGCCGCAAGCACACCGGCGGCGCTTTCGGTGATGATCGGCAGGATTCTTATCCCTCCGTCGGGCAGACCGTGTTCGGCTTCATGCACCCTGAGCTTTGCCGCGAGCTGCTGGACATCCTGACCACTGTTCGACTTCGGCAGCATGATGCCGTCGGGCCTCACCGGAACCAGCTCCGAAAGATCGTCGTCGGTCAGGCCGGTCGACAGGTCGTTGACCCGCACATAAATGGCTGAGCTTGTCTGCCGTCTTTGGCCGGAGATGAAACTTGCTGCAACCGCGCGGGCCGCTGTCTTGTTGGCGAAGGCGACGGAATCCTCGAGGTCGACGATGACCACGTCGGCGGCGGATCCGAATGCTTTTTCCAGCTTGCGTTCCGAATCCCCAGGCACGAAAAGCAGCGAGCGCATCAGGCGGCCTTCTTCAGCATCATCGCTTGCCTTGTGCATTTGGCGACGAGAACATCATCCTGGTTATAGGCGCGGTGCTCGAATTCGACGATGCCGCGGTCCGGCTTCGATTTGGATTCGCGCGTCGAGACAACCGTGGTCTCGACGCGGATGGTGTCGCCATGGAAGACAGGGTGCGGAAACACCGTTTCCTTCATGCCGAGATTGGCAACCGTGGTGCCGACAGTGATGTCGTTCACCGAAATGCCGATCATGAGGCCGAGCGTGAACAGCGAATTGACCAGGGGTTTGCCCCATTCGCTTTTCGCGGCAAAGTCGAAATCGATGTGCAGCGGCTGCGGGTTCAGCGTCATCACCGAAAACAGCATATTGTCGCTCTCGGTGACGGTCTTGCGCAGGGTGTGCCGGAACGTGTGACCGACGACGAACTCCTCGAGGTAAAGCCCGGCCATGTCGTTTCCTCCGCTGGTCAGCGTTGGATAAGCGCTGCCCGTCGCCCCCGCAAGCCAGTTAATAAACATCGTGAACGGTTCGTAAACCATTTCCGGCATACCGTTTCCATTGGGGTCGGGGACTTCCGGCAAGGGGCGCAAGAAGACCGCATGGTTGTTTCGCATTTTCTGAGGTGGATCGATACGGCTAGGGTCTCGGAGCGCGCTGCCGCCGCAAGCGCGCTAGCCCGCGCCTACATCAATTCCGACCTGCCGTTCGAGGACCGGTGTGCGGCCGAGGCGGCGCTGACGCTGCTGCTCGACGATGCCTCGTCGAAGGTTCGCCAGGCCCTCGCCGAAGCCTTGTCGATGAGCCATCATGCGCCGCTGCAGGTGATCAGCGCGCTGGCTTCCGACCAGCCGGAAGTGGCCGCGCTCGTCCTTGCCCGCTCGCCCTTGCTTACAGATGCCGACCTCATCGATCGCGTCGCCTGCGGCCGGAAGGCGACGCAGAAGCTGATCGCCAACCGCCCGGTCGTCTCGATGCCGCTCGCTGCCGCGATCGCCGAGATCGGCGAGCCGGAGGCCTGCGCCGCGCTGATCGCCAACAGCGGTGCCGACATCGCCTCGCTGAGCTTTCGCCGCATGGCCGAACGGCATGGCCACCTGCCGCTGGTGCGCGAGGCGATGATTGCCGATGCGCGGCTCCCCGCCGACTGCCGGCACATGCTGCTGGTCAAGCTCGGCGAGACGCTCAAGGGTTCGCCGCTGGTTCTGGCGTTGATGGGCGCGGCGCGCGCCGACCGGGTGACGCGCGACGCTTGCGTGAAGGCATCCGTGACCCTGATCGAGGGTACGCGCGCGGAGGAACATGGCGCGCTCATCGAGCATCTGCGGCTGCGCGGCGATCTCACCGCAAGCTTCATCATCCGCACCATCGCCCATGGCAAGGTGGATTTCTTCGGCTCGGCGCTGGTGGCGCTGGCCCAGCAATCCGAGCAGCGGGTGAGAGCGCTGCTGGCGGGTGGGCATGACGTGGCGCTGCAAGCGCTGTTCCGCAGCGCCGGCCTCGCCGCCGCCACGCATGGCATCATCCTGCGCGCGCTGAAGGTCTGGCGCGAGGTCGCCAATGGCAAGCGCGTCGCCGGTGTGCAGGAAGTGAGTTGGCTGATGCTGAAGGAACTCGGCGGGCAATCGGCCGAGGGCGATCTGGTCGGGTTGGTGAAGTCGATCCACCTCGACGCGCTGCGCGAGAACGCGCGCGGCCATGCCCTCGCCATAGCGGCGGCGTAGCCGTCAGGCTCGGCCCTGTCACTTTGTTGACGCAATTCAGGACGGGGGGCTACGCCGAAGGCGCCGAGGCTAACCGTTTCACGTTTTTCCCGGGATTGGTTTGGCGAAGAAGTCCGGATAGTCCTCCATCGCCGCGGCGATAATGCGCAGCGAGGCCGCGGCCTGCAGCATTTCGGGCCGGTCGCTGCGATCGGCGATGCCGGCCGCGTACTGCCTTGCCACGGCTATGATCGCAGTCTGCGGCTCGCCTTGCCGCCTGAACAGCAGTTCGCGCGCCAGACCGCGCAGGAAGGTGCCGATGGATTCGACCGTTTCGTGCGGCACCGCGGCGTTCGCTTGCGCTTGGCGCAGCCGCAGCACTTCCAGCCCGATGGTGACGGCTGCGATGCTGCCGCCCAAAATCGGATCGCCTTTTCGGCCGGTTCGCTGCAGTTGTGGCATCAACTGGTTGATCCGATCGTAGGCAAGGCTTTCGAAGGCCGAACGCCGGGGAATGCGCTCATGCAGGCAAAGGCGCGCCAGGTCCTCGCGCATCGCCTGCAAGATGCGCTCCACGGTGCCCCAAGGGTCGGCCGGCAGCACGGCGATGAAGACGCCGATGGCAATCAGGATGCCGACCAGGATCGAGGCCGATCCGGCGAGGAACGGGCCGGGGTTGTACGTCATCGACTGATGTGGGCTGAGGAAGGCGAGGAAGTTGATGGCGAAGGCGGTGGCGACGCCGACATGGCGCGGAGTGGCCATGCCGAGCGCGGCCGGCACCATGATCGGCACCACGAAGAGCGCGAACCAACCAAAGCCGGGCAGCGCCGGCAGGGCGATCTGACCGACGAGAAAGGCAAAGGGCAACGCCAGCACCGTTCCGGTGAAGAAGCCCCAGGCCGACTGGACCGGATCGGGACGCGACGCGAACAGGCTCGAGACGACGGCAACGAGAATGACGGTGCCGGCGGCTTCCGACCATTTGGTCGTCAGCCAAAAGGCAGTCACCAGAAGCGTGGCGAGGGCGGCGCGCACGGCATTGCGCCAGGCGGCGTGATAGTCACGGTGCACCACCAGCGCCGGCTGCCGCCGCCCGCGGGAAGGCTTGGCGACGGGAGAGCGAAGCGCGTCCAGCCCACGCATCACCTGGCTTAGCGCCTGGGCGAAATCGGCGGCGATGGTGAGGCGGGTGATGGTGCCGACCCTGTCTTCGCCGGGATCGGCAGGCGTGGTGGGCGTCTCCAGCGCCTTGGCCGCGATCGCATCGAGCCGCGCCACCCAACGGGCGGTGTCGTCGAGCGCGTCCGTCGCCGCCAGTTCGCCGACCAAGGCCTTCAACTCGCTGCGCACAGGGATGAGCGCGGCGTTCTTCGGCGCGGCATGTGTATGCAGCGCGCGGGCCGCGGAGAGTGCCCACAGAAGCTGGCCGATGGTGCGCCGCACCGGATGGGCGCGCGTGGCGAAGCTTGGCGCCTCCAGCCGCGCATAGGTGCGCATCTCGGCGAGCGTCTGGGCATCGGTGATCAGCTTGCGCTGCAGGGCGGCGAGGGTTGCTGGAACGCCGCCCGAAAACGCGCCTCCCGCATACTCGGCAAGATCGAGGATGCTGCGCTTCAGCCTGGATATGATGGCGTCGGCCGCCAGCTTCGGCAGAATCAGACGGCTGGTGACGCCGGCGCAGACGATGCCCAGCACGATTTCGGCGCAGCGGGCGACGGCGAGATCGACGACGAGATGCGGCTGCCCAAAGGCCGGCAAGCTGATGATCATGGCCGTATAGCCGGCAAGGGCGGCGCCATAGGCCTCCGGATTGCGCAGCAGGGACGAGACGAGCGTGCAGACGCCGATCCAAAGCGCCAGCATCGTCACCAGCAGCCAGGGATTGGTGCCGAACAGCAACGTGATGCCGACGGCGGCAAGGCCGCCGGCCAGCGTGCCGAGCAGCCTATAGAAGCCTTTCGCCAGCACCATGCCGGCTACGGGCTGCGCGACGATGAACACCGTCATCATCGCCCATTGCGGATGGTCGAGCTTGAGGGCGTAGGCGGCAAGCAGCGCGATCAGCCCTGCCGAAACCGTGCGCAGGGCAAAGATCCAGTCCGAGCGCGTGGGCTGCGTCAGTCCGTTGAGCGGTGTCTTGGCAAGCTCTTTCAGCCGCGTCCAGGTCACGTCCAAGTCTCCGTCGCGGAGCCTGTTATGGACCGGTCGGCGCTCAGATATCCAGCACGTCCGTCTCGGCGAACTCGGCGCGTTCCTGGATGAAGCGGAAGCGCGCCTCGGGCTTGGTGCCCATCAGCGCGTCGACGGCGTCCTTGGTCGCGTCCTCGGCATCGATCACATCGACCCTGAGCAGCGTGCGCTTTCTCGGGTCCATGGTTGTTTCCTTGAGCTGCGAGGCCATCATCTCGCCCAGGCCCTTGAAGCGGCCGATCTCCACCTTGCCGCGCCCGGTAAATTCGCTGCGCAGCAGTTCGTCCTTGTGCGCATCGTCGCGCGCATAGGCGACCTTGCCGCCCTGCCGGATCGAATAGAGCGGCGGCACCGCCATGTAGAGATGGCCGCCGCGAACGAGATTCGGCATTTCCTGAAAGAAGAAGGTGATCAGGAGCGAGGCTATGTGCGCGCCGTCGACGTCGGCGTCGGTCATGATGATGACGCGGTCGTAGCGCAGGTCTTCGTCGCGATACTTCGAACGCGTGCCGCAGCCGAGCGCCTGGATCAGATCCGAGATCTGCTGGTTGGCGGCAAGCTTGTCGTTGCCGGCGCTGGCGACATTGAGGATCTTGCCGCGCAGCGGCAGCACTGCCTGGCTGGCGCGGTCGCGTGCCTGCTTGGCGGAACCGCCGGCCGAGTCGCCTTCGACGATGAACAGTTCGGCACCGGCGGCGGCATTCTGGGTGCAGTCGGCGAGCTTGCCCGGCAGGCGCAGCTTGCGCACAGCGGTCTTGCGCGAAACTTCCTTTTCCTGGCGACGGCGCACGCGCTCGTCGGCGCGAGCGATCACCCACTCCAGAAGCTTGGAGCCTTCCTGCGGATTGTCGGCCAGCCAATGGTCGAACGGGTCGCGGATCGCGGTCTCGACGATGCGCATCGCTTCGATCGTCGCCAGCCTGTCCTTGGTCTGGCCGACGAACTCCGGCTCGCGGATGAACACCGACAGCATGCCGGCCGCCGAGATCATGACGTCTTCCGACGTGATGATCGAGGCGCGCTTGTTGCCGATGAGGTCGGCATAGGCGCGCAGGCCGCGCGTCAGCACATTGCGGAAGCCGGCCTCGTGCGTGCCGCCTTCGGCGGTCGGGATGGTGTTGCAGTATGAGTTGAGGAAGCCGTCGCCGCCGAACCAGGTCACCGCCCATTCCAGCGAGCCGTGGCCGCCCTGCTTGTCGCTTTTTCCGGCGAAAACCTCACGCGTGACCTGGAACTCGTCGCCCAGCGTCGCCTTGAGATAGTCCTTCAGGCCGCCGGGAAAATGGAACTCTGCCTTGGCCGGCGTCTGATCCTTTTCCTTGATCAGCGACGGGTCGCAGGTCCAGCGGATCTCGACGCCGCCGAACAGATAGGCTTTCGAGCGCGTCATGCGGTAAAGGCGCGCCGGCTCGAAGGCGGCGCCCCTGCCGAAGATCTGCTCGTCGGGATGGAAGCGGATCCTGGTGCCGCGCCGGTTGTGCACCTCGCCGAGCTGCTCCAGCCCGCTCACCGGAATGCCGCGCGAGAAGCGCTGGCGATAGAGCTGACGGCCGCGCGCGACCTCAACCTCGAGGTGATCCGACAGCGCGTTGACCACGGAGACGCCGACGCCGTGCAGGCCGCCGGAGGTCTCATAGACCTTGGAGTCGAACTTGCCGCCCGAATGCAGCGTCGTCATGATGACTTCGAGCGCCGGCTTCTTGAATTTCGGGTGCGGATCGACCGGGATGCCGCGGCCATTGTCGGTGACTGTCAGGAAGCCGTCGGCCGACAGCTCGACGTCGATGAAGGTGGCGTGGCCGGCAACCGCCTCGTCCATCGAATTGTCAATGACTTCGGCGAACAGGTGGTGCATCGCCTTGTCGTCAGTGCCGCCGATATACATGCCGGGCCGCCGGCGGACGGGCTCCAAGCCCTCCAGCACCTCGATATCGGCGGCGCTGTAGCTGTCGCTGCTGTCGCGGGCGGCGCTCGAACGCTTGGCGGCCTGCACCAGCGGATCGGCCGGGCGCGACGGCGCCCGCACCTGCTGCGGCTGCTTCTCACGATTGCCGAAAAGATCGCTGGTGTCGTCCATGCTGGCCATTAAGTCCGGTACTGCGAATCACTGCTCGATACTGCCACGCTTTTGGCGGGCGAACGAGTTCCTGTTCCGTTCAGGGTTCAAAGTCTCTCTTATTCTAAAACCATTCGATAACCAAGCCGCCGGAAATAGGGCGCTCCGCACACCGTCGGATTCCTGATTCTTTAACAATGATGCCTAACGTGAAGTGCAACAAGCAAAAGACCACGGGGCGTCAGGGGTTTCATTGTGAGGGGCAGGGCCATAACCATGATCGGTATCGCCGCCGTGTTCGGCGCGATCTCGATCTTTGCCGCGGACTTCTGGGTCAAAAGCCAGGCAAAAGCCCAGTCCGAGGTCAGGGTGGTCTCCGTGCCATCGCCACAGGAACCCAAGGTCGAATTCAAGACCATCGTGGTGGCGAGCGCGCCGCTGCGCTACGGCATGGAACTCGGCCGATCCCAGCTCACCGAGATCCCGTGGCCGCAGGATTCCCTGCCGCAGGGCGCCTTTCCCACCATCGACAAGCTGCTAGCCGATGGCAGCCGCGTGGTTCTGTCGCCGATGGAAGTCAACGAGCCGGTGCTGCTCGCCAAACTGTCAGGGCCGAATGGGCGCGCGACGCTTTCCAACATGCTCTCGCCAGGGATGCGGGCCGTCACCATCCGCACGGACGAAATCGCAGGCGTCGGCGGCTTCATCACGCCTGGCGACCGGGTCGATGTCGTGCTGACCCGCGATGCCGGGGAAATCCAGGAAGTGGCCAAGAATGCACAGGGGGCGGCCGGATCCACGGTCACCTCCGAGATCGTCGTCTCCGACGCCAAGGTGCTTTCGGTCGGGCAGGGCGCTGACGAGCGCAAGACCGAGCCGAAGGTCGCCAATTCGGTGACCATCGAAGTGACCAATGAAGGGGCGCAAAAGGTGGCGCTGGCGCGCACCGTCGGCTCATTGTCGCTGTCCTTGCGATCCGCCGCCGACGCGAGCGCCAGCAACAGCGAGATCACCACCATCTCCTCCTTCGGCGGCTCGGTGGCGGCCAAGGCGCAGACTGCGGCCGGTTCCGTGATCGATGCCGTGGTGAAGGAGCCGGAGAAGCCGACGTTCCGCACGATCATCGTCACGCGCGGCACGAAGGCCGAGGAATACAAGGTTCCTGCCAGGCAAGCCGAGGAATACGAGGTTCCTTCCAAGGAACAAGAACAATAGCCGGTGGGGACCGGCCGGGGACGGGACAATGCCTGTGTTGAATGGAAAGCGGACGACGAGAGGGCTGCGCCTTCTGCGCGCAATGACAGCGGGGGCCTTCCTGGCGGCCGCCGGAATGCTTGCATTCGGCGCGCCGGCCGAGGCAAACAACGACGTCGTCTACGTCTCGGCGACCAAGAACGCCTCCATCAAGGTGGCCAAGGGCAAGCCGAAGACGATCATGACCAGCGCGGCCTTCTACCAGATCGTCATCGGCGATCCGGAGATCGCCAACGTCAACCCGCTGACCGACAAGTCCTTCTATGTGCTGGGCAACAATCTCGGCACCACTGGCATCGCGCTATTCGACCAGAACAAGCAGCTCGTCGGCACCATCGACATCGAGGTGACGCTGGATACCGAGCAGTTGGCCAACACGATCCGCGCCAGCGTGCCTGACGCCAACATCAAGGTCGGGTCCGCCAATGGACGGGTGGTGCTGTCGGGGCAGGCCGAAGATGCGGTCGCGGCCGACAAGGCCAGCAAGATCGCCTCGCGCTTCTCCGGCAATGAAGAGGTGATCAACTCGGTCAACATCTCGTCTTCGCAGCAGGTGCAGCTCAATGTCCGCTTCGTCGAGATCAATCGCCAGGCCGGGCAGGATCTGGGCGCCAAATACGGCGCCAACTTCGCCGTCGGCCTCGGCGGCCGCGATGTCGTCATCGATCCCGGCACTGTGCCGACGGCCGGCACCGGCGAGATCATCGGCCGGCTGCTGTCCAACGGCGTGTCGATCGACATCGCCATCAAGGCGCTTGAGGAGCGCGGCCTGGCCCGACGGCTGGCCGAGCCGAACCTGATCGCCCGCTCCGGCCAGACCGCGAGCTTCCTTGCCGGCGGCGAATTCCCGATCCCGGTCTCCGAGGACAACGGCAAGATCAGCGTCACCTACAAGAAATACGGCGTCGGCCTGGACTTCACGCCGACCGTTCTGAAGGACGGGCTGGTCAGCCTGGACATCGCACCGGAAGTGTCCTCGATCGATCCCTCCGCCTCCATCGAGGTCAGCAGCGGCATTTCCATTCCGGCCTTCATCGTGCGCCGCGCCAAGACCTCGATCGACCTGAAGAACGGCCAGAGCTTCATGATCGCGGGTCTGCTGCAGTCGCAAAACGACATCACCACCTCACGCCTGCCGGGCCTCGGCAAGCTGCCGGTCCTGGGTCCGCTGTTCTCCTCCAAATCCTACCAGCGGCGCGAGACCGACCTGGTGATCATCGTCACGCCTTATCTGGTAAAGCCGGTCGACCCCTCGAAGAAGATGGTCGAGCCGACCGACGGCACCCAGCCTCCCAGCAACGCCGACTATTTCCTCAACAACACCGAAGAGGTGAAGGCTTCGGACGCCAACAAGCCGATGGCATTCGCCGACGGCAGTGCTGCGCGCCCGGTGGCGGCCACCACGTCCGGTCATTTCCTCGACCTGCCGAAGGATTGATTGATGCGCCCGCTCGTTTCCATTGCGCTCCTGTCCATCGGCCTTCTCGTCGGCTGCACCAGCGACGACTATGTGCGAACCGAGGGGGTGACGCCGGCGGCCGGCAACGCGCAGGCGTCCAACACCGTCTTGCAGATGGTGGATCCCTGGCAGAACGGCGTTCAGAACACCAGGCTACTGGTGCCGGCGCAGCGCAGCAGTTCCACGACGAGTTCCGCCGCCCAGGCGGCCGGCGCACAGAGCGCTCAGGCGTCGGCATCGACGACATCCAATTGATGGGCTGACGACCATGGCATCGGGCACCAAGACCAAGAAGATCCTACTCGCGTCGACCGACAGGGCGTTCCTGCAGGACACGCGCACGGCCTTCGCTGCCTCAGAAGTCATCGAGCTTCTCACGGTGGACAAGAGCGTCAACGAGCTTCGCGGCGAGGTCCAGGAGACCGATTTCGGCGCCGTCATCGTCGACATGGATGCGGCCAAGCTCGAGGAGATCGAGTCGCTGCAGCGCATCATGCGGCGGCTCGAAGGCCGGGTCCCGGTGGTGGTCGTCACCCAGGAGTTCAACGCGGCCGCGGTGCGCATCCTGGTGCAGCTCAAGGTCGCCGATTTCCTCGTCAAGCCGATCACCACGGCCGATCTGGTGCGCTCGGTCATCCGGGCGCTGCAGGGGCCGGGTCGGGAGGAAAACACCGAGTCGCAGATCTATACCTTCATGCCTGCCGCCGGCGGCGTCGGCACCACGACGCTGGCCCTGCAGACGGCGTTCCAGCTGCACCATTCGGTAACGCGCGGCGCCTCGACCTGCGTGGTCGACCTCAACTTCCAGCAGGGCGCCTGCGCGGAATATCTCGATCTGGAGCCGCGCTTCGACATCACCGAAATCGAGAACCAGCCGGAGCGCCTCGACCGGCAGCTGCTCGACGTGATGCTCTCCAAGCACGCGAGCGGGCTTTGCGTGCTGGCAGCACCCACGCGCCCCTCTGAAATGCGCTCGTTCAAGACCGATGTCGTGGTGCGCATGCTCGACCTGGTCTCGGCGTATTTCGACAATGTCGTCATCGACATGCCGCGCACCTGGTTCCCGTGGACGGAGACGGTGCTGCTCGGTTCGAACAAGCTCTACATCGTTGCCGAGATGACCGTGCCGTGCCTGCGCCACACGCAGCGCCTCATCCAGGCGATCTACGAGACCGCCGGCAAGGAAGTGAAGCCCAATGTCATCGTCAACCGCTTCGAGCAGAAGATGTTCGACAGCGGCATCAAGCAGGCGGACGTCGAGGAGATCCTGGGCGAGCATTTCGTCGGCGGCATCTCCAACAACTACCGGCTGGTGCGCGAGGCTGTCGACCGTGGCGTGCCGCTGCACGACATCGATCCCAATGCCAATGTCGTCAACGACTTGAAGAAGATCATCCTGCCCGAAGAGGCCGTCGCGACGACCACCAGGTCGAAATCGCTGTTCGATCTCGGCAGGGGCCTGCTGAAGAGGAAGGCAGGATGAGCAGCCGCTTTTCCACCCTGCAGAACCGTGACGCGCGCCCGCAGCGGCCGCCGGAACCGATGCCCGTCACGCATCACGCCGTGGTCATTCCGACGACCCGCAAGCCTGCGGCGCCAAAACCGGAAGCAGCCCCGGCAAAAAGCGCCAACAAGGTGCTCGACGCGCGCGTGCGCATCCACCGCATGCTGCTCGAGGAGATCAACCTCGTCGCGCTGGAGCGGCTGCCGAAAGAGGAGATGCGCCGCCAGGTGCACGATTTCGTCTCCGAAAAGACGCGCCAGGAGCGGATGGCGATCAACACCGCCGAGCTCGAAGCACTGGTCGACGACATCGTCGACGAAATGGTCGGCCTCGGTCCGCTGGAGCCGCTGCTCAAGGACCCCGAGATCAACGATATCCTGATCAACGGCCACCAGAACTGTTTCGTCGAGCGGCGCGGCAAGCTGCAGCAGGTGAATATCCCGTTCAAGGACGAGGCGCATCTGCTTCGAATCATAAACAAAATCGTTGCGGCGGTCGGCCGGCGAGTCGATGAATCGCAGCCGATGGTCGACGCGCGCATGCTCGACGGCTCGCGCTTCAACGCGGCTATCCGACCCGTGGGCGTCGACGGACCTTTGGTGTCGATCCGCAAATTCTCCAAGAACAAGCTCGGCCTGCACAAGCTGGTCGAATTCGGCGCCATCACCCAGAACATGGCCGAGGTGCTGGCGGCGGCCGTGCATGCCCGCAAGACGACCATCATCTCCGGCGGCACCGGCACCGGCAAGACGACGATGCTCAATGCGCTGTCGGCGTTCATTCCCGAGGACGAGCGCCTGATCACCATCGAGGACGCCGCCGAGCTGCAATTGCAGCAGCCGCATGTCGCGCGCATGGAGACACGACCCGCCAATATCGAAGGCCACGGCGAGCTGAAGCAGCGCGACCTGGTCAAGAACGCGCTGCGCATGCGCCCCGACAGGGTCATCCTCGGCGAATGCCGCGGCGAGGAAGCATTCGACATGCTGCAGGCGATGAACACCGGCCATGAAGGCTCGATGGCGACGATCCACGCCAACACGCCGCGCGATGCGATCTCGCGACTGGAGCAGATGCTCGGCATGACCGGCATGCCGATGACGGTGCAGTCGATCCGCAGCCAGATCGCCAGCGCCCTCGACATCATCGTCCAGCTGACGCGCCTCTCCGACGGCAAGCGCAAGGTGACCAGCGTCGCAGAGGTGACGGGCATGGAAGGCGACGTGATCCAGATGCAGGAGATCTTCCGCTTCGTGCGCACCGGCATGGAGGCCGACGGCAAGATCATCGGCCATTTCGAAGCGACAGGCATCCGCCCGCGCTTCCTCGAGGACCTGCGCAACATGGGCATCGAATTCCCGGGCAGATATTTCGAGCCCGGCCGGCCACAGGAGTAGCCGGTGTTCGACGGATTCAGCCCGGTCTATGTCGTCTACGCCGCGGCGGCCCTTACCGGCATCATGATCGCCGAAGGCTGCTACCTGCTCTATGCCGGCCGCAGCGACAAGCGCAAGGCCATCAACCGCCGCATGAAGCTGCAGGAAAACAAGATCAGCCAGGAACAGGTGCTGATCCAGTTGCGCAAGGAACGAGGCGTCGAAGGCGGCAGCTTCGTGCTTTCCGTCGATCGGTTTCGCGCCTTGCGCATGCAGTCCGGCATGATCATGCCGCTGCCCAAATTCCTTACGATCACCTCGGGAATAGCGTTCGCGCTCGCGCTCCTCGCCGTCTGGAAGGGCTTGCCCCTGCTGTTCGGACTTGTCCTGCTCCTGGTGCTAGTGCCCGTGTTGCCGGTGATGGCGATGCGAACGCTGCGCAAGCGCCGTCACAAGAGGTTCGGCATGCAGTTGCCGGAGGCGCTGGAACTGATCACGCGCGGCCTGAAAGCCGGCCATCCGGTGCCGGTGGCGATTGCCATGGTGGCGCGCGAAATGGGCGATCCGATCGGCACCGAGTTCGGCGTCGTCGCCGACGAGGTCACCTATGGCTCCGACCTGGTTTCGGCGCTCAACAATCTGTTCGACCGGGTCGGCCATGAGGACCTGCCGCTGTTCGTCACCGCCGTATCCATCCAGAACAGTTCGGGCGGCAACCTGCGCGAAATCCTCGACGGGCTGTCGTCGACAATCCGCGAGCGCGGCAAGCTGCGCCGCAAGGTGCGCGCCATTTCGACCGAGGGCCGCATGTCGGCCTACATCCTGACCGCCGTGCCGGCGCTGCTGTTCACCGCCATCATGGTGCTGATGCCGCAATTCTACCGGGATGTCTGGGGTGTGCCGAAGACCTGGTACATGCTGGGCGGTTCGGTGTTCTGGCTGATGCTGGGTAACGCGGCCATGTTCAAGATGTCGAATTTCCGGTTCTGAGATGATGGAAGACGCGATCCGCTTCCTGGCTTCGCTCGCGCCGACATCGCTGATGCCGGTGGCGGTGCTCTTGCTGGTCCTGGGCGGCGGCGCGATGGCCTGGCCGCTCGTCGTTGCCAAGGGCGACCGGGGCGAAGTCAAGCGACGGCTGAAGGTCGAGGCGAGCCAGCCGGTCGAGGTCGAGCCGACGACCAGGAAGAATTCCAGCGCCGTGCGCGAGAAGGCGGTGAAGCGGGCGCAGGAGTTCTATGCCAAGAGCGATCCGGAGAACGTCGCCCGGCTGCGGCTGAAGCTCATCCAAGCCGGCTACATGGATCCGCGCGCCGTCGGCATGTTCTTCCTGATCCGTTTTGCCGCCCTGGTCGGCGCGGCACTTGGTGCGTTCGTGGTCAACCACTGGGCGGCCAGCGCCGAGTCCAGCATGACCAGCCGCTGGACCCTCGTCATCCTGTCGGGCGCGGGCGGCTATTTCCTGCCCGGACTGGTGCTGACGCAGAAGGTGCGGGAGAAGATGCGCGAATACCGCAACGGCTTCCCCGACTTCATGGACCTGATGATCGTCTGTTCGGATGCCGGCATGAGCATGGAGGCCGGCATCGAGCGCGTTTCGAAAGAGCTCGGCAAGACCTATCCGTCGCTCAGCCAGAACCTGCAGCTGGTGTCGCTGGAACTCAGGGCCGGCCGCAGCCTCGACGACGCGCTGAAAGCGCTGGCGGACCGCCTCAGCCTCGATGAGGTCCGATCTTTCGCGACGCTGCTGCAGCAGTCCAAGGAACTCGGCACCAGCCTGTCGGGCGCGCTGCGCGTCTTCTCCGACGAGATGCGTCACAAGCGTATGTCGCTCGCCGAGGAGAAGGCGCATGCCCTGCCGGCCAAGATGTCGGTGCCGGTAACGGTCTGCATCCTGCCGGTGGTGCTGATGGTCGCCATCATCCCGATCATCGTGAAGCTGACGGCGGCGCATTGAGTATTCAGCTAAAGCCGACCTGAGCCGAGCCAAGGCGCGCCCGGCGGCGCTGGTTAACGCATCCTTTGCCCGCAACCGAATTTTAGGCGCATTTCGGCACCGAAGTTTAATCGCTGTCCTTTATGGTCATTGGTGAAGAACGACCCGGCAAATCGGGCGATGGGGCAGGGCATGCGTCACAGACTATCCACGGCAGCGGCCGCGCTGGCTGCGGTTCTCCTGGTCACCGGCTGCACGACCGACAACAACGTCGATACCACCAAAACCACCGCCATCCAGCCGAAGGCAAAGGACGTTAGCGCCACCGATCTCGCTGAGGGCAAGGCGCAGTTCCGCGAGGCGAATTTCGGCCTTGCCGAACAGCATTTCCGCAAGGCGGTGGAACTCAGGGCTGACAATGCGGAAGCCTGGATGGGCCTCGCAGCCTCCTATGACGAACTCGGCCGTTTCGATTTCGCCGACCGCGCCTATGCCCAGTTGCTGAGGGTTGCCGGGCGCAAGCCGCAGATCGTCAACAACATGGGCTATTCGCAGCTCCTGCGCGGCAACAAGAAGAAGGCCAGGGCGCTGCTGCTCGAGGCCCGCGCCGGCATGGCCGACCAGACCGTCGTCAACGCCAATCTGGCGCTGCTCGACAAGAGCTGATCACCCGCGCGGGCTCAGTGTTCGATGCAACCGACCGCCTCAGAAATCTGCTTTGCGGTCACTTCCAGACGCAGGGTCGGTATGCGCCTTCCTGGAGATTGTCCCAGGACAGTTCAGCCGCGCGGGCAATTTCGGCCACCACGTCGACCGTTTGTAAACCCTTTATCGAGGTGGGGCCGAAGCGCTCGCTGAAAACGGTTTGCGCGCGCCGCTGGCGACTTACAATACAGGGGGCGACGACCCGCAAAAGGCAGTTCTTCACCGATGTTGGATTTCAGTTCGCTTCTGCTCGCGGCGGCGCTGTCGGGCACATGCCTCAGCGTTACCATGCTTGCGATCTGGTTCACCACGCCGCGGGCGCGTTTCGTTCTGACAGTCGCGTGCGGCATGCTCATCCTGGTTGTCCATGTCGTCCTGTTCTGGCGCTATACCAGGGATGCCGGCCCATGGCTCTGCCAGGCCGTGCTCGCGCTGCTCACGCTGGGGTTCCTGATCCTCTGCCTGTCGGCCATGCAGTATCTCGGCTATCGTGGCTTTCGTCGCGCCGTCATCCCGGCGCTCGTGGCGATGGGCGCCTGTGCGATCGTCACGTTTTTCGGCTTCGACGGCGTCGGCTTCCAGATCACCTATGCGGCGGTGACGGCGTTGCTCGCGGCGATCGGAATCATGTTCTGGTCGAGAGGCGACCAGGACCGCCGGATCCTGCTGGTCGTCTCCTTCCTGAGCGGGGTCTGCGGCATTTCCTTCGCGCTTTGCGGGCTGGTGTTGCTCGTCCAAGGACAATGGGTCCTTGGCGCCGCGCCCGACAACTGGGCGGAGCAATTGAACTCCGTCGTCGCGGTCGCGTGCATGACCGGCCTCGGAGCGCTGACGCTTTCGTTGCATCACCTGCAGGCGCAGATCGAGCTCAAGGCCGAGACGCTGACCGATCCGTTGACCGGCCTGATGAACCGGCGCGCGCTGAACGAGCTCTACGGCGAGCGGAGCTTCGGTCCCTTCATGGCCATCGCCATGTTCGACCTCGATCATTTCAAGACCACGAACGACGTCTACGGCCATCCAGTCGGCGACCAGGTTCTGTGTCGCTTCGCGGCTGTGATCAGGAAATACGGCAGAACGGGCGTCGACGCCTTCCGTCTGGGCGGTGAGGAATTCGCAGTGGTGATGTCGCGCATGACCCCTGAAAAGGCCCACGACATGGCAAGCCGGATCGGCGTCGCCTTCGGCACGGAGGTCGTCGCCACACATCGCGGTCCGCTGCGCAGCAGCGTCAGCGGCGGCATGGGTTTTGGCGCGGTGGCTGGTCGGCCGCTGGACGAGGTGCTGGCCGAGGCCGACGCCGCGCTCTATGCCGCCAAGCGCGGCGGGCGCAACCGCGTCGTCATCGCCACCGAGGCTGAGCCGGGCCAGCCCGATACCGGGCCGGCCCTGCGTTCGGCCTGAACGCGCTTACTCGGCCGCGCCGAGATATTCCGACAATGGCGGGCAGGAACAAACGAGGTTGCGATCGCCGGCGACATTGTCGATGCGCGACACCGGAGGCCAGTATTTCGCGGCCAGGTCGGCGTCGCCGGCGGGATAGGCGGCTTCCAGGCGCGAATAGGGATGGGTCCAGGTGGCGGCGAGCGCCTCGGCGGCGGTGTGCGGAGCGTTGACCAGCGGATTGTCGGCCAGCGGCCACTCGCCCTTCGCCACCTTCGCCGCCTCACCGGCGATCGCAATCATAGCCTCGCAGAAGCGGTCGAGCTCGCGCTTGGGCTCCGATTCGGTCGGCTCGACCATCAGCGTGCCGGCCACCGGGAACGACATGGTGGGTGCGTGGAAACCGTAGTCGATCAGGCGCTTGGCGATATCGTCGACGCTGATGCCGGCGCTGTCCTTCAGCACGCGGGTATCGAGGATGCACTCATGGGCAATGCGATCGCTCCTGCCCTTGTAGAGCAGCGGGAAGTGCGGCGCCAGCCGCGTCGCCACGTAGTTGGCCGACACGATCGCCGTCTCGGTCGCCTGCTTCAGGCCGGAACCGCCCATCATGCGGATGTACATCCAGGTGATCGGCAGGATGGAGGCGCTGCCGAACGGTGCCGCCGCAACTGCGTGTGCGGAGCCTTCGGTGACATGGCCCGGCAGATAGGGCTTGAGATGTGCCCTGACGCCGATCGGGCCGACGCCAGGGCCGCCGCCGCCATGCGGGATGCAGAAGGTCTTGTGCAGGTTCATGTGGCAGACGTCGGCGCCGATGTCGGCAGGACGCGCGAGGCCGACCAAGGCATTGAGGTTGGCGCCGTCGAAATAGACCTGGCCACCATGCTCGTGGATGAGGGCGCACAGGTGGCGCGCGCCTTCCTCGTAGACGCCGTGCGTCGAGGGATAAGTGAACATCAGCGCCGCGAGGTTCTTCGAATGCTCGTTGGCCTTGGCTCTCATGTCGTCCATGTCGATGTTGCCGTCGTCCGTGCAGCGCACGACGACGACGCTCATTCCGGCCATCGCCGCGCTCGCCGGATTGGTGCCGTGCGCGGAAGACGGAATCAGGCAGACTGTGCGATGGCCTTGGCCGCGCGAGCGGTGATAGGCGCGGATGGCAAGCAGCCCGGCATATTCGCCCTGGCTGCCGGCATTGGGCTGCAGGCTGACCGCGTCGAAACCGGTGATCTCCGACAGCCAGCCTTCCAGTTCGGCGGCCATGGCGCGGTACCCCGCCGAATGGCTGGCCGGCGCGAAGGGATGCAAGTTGGCGACGCTTGGCCAACTCACCGGCATCATCTCGGCCGCGGCGTTGAGCTTCATCGTGCAGGAGCCGAGCGGGATCATGGCGCGGTCGAGCGCCAGATCCTTGTCGGCGAGCCGGCGCAGGAAACGCATCATCTCGGTTTCGGAGCGGTTTTCGTGGAAGACGGGCTGCGTCAGGAACTCGCTGCCGCGCGGCTTTCCGGGCATGGTGCCATCGGCAGCGTCCGCTGCATTGGCGCCAAACAGGGCGGCGATCGCCTCGAGGTCTGCCTCGGTCGAGGTCTCGTCAAAGCTGATCCCGACGTGGTCGGTGTCGATGAGACGCAGCAGGCGGCCGCCCTTTTCGGCGGCGGCGGCGATCGAGCCGGCCTTTCCCTTGACTTCGACCGTCACCGTGTCGAAGCGGTTTGCGCCAAGCACCGAAACGCCCGCAGCCCTCAGGCCGGCCGCGAGGCGGCTGGCGAGCCCGTGGACGCGCTCGGCAATCGCCTGCAGGCCCGCGGGGCCGTGCCAGATCGCATAGGCGGTGGCCATGTTGGCGAGCAGCGCCTGTGCCGTGCAGATGTTGGAGGTCGCCTTGTCGCGGCGGATGTGCTGCTCGCGCGTCTGCAGCGCTAGCCGATACCCTGGACGTCCCTCGCTGTCGGTCGACTGGCCAACGAGGCGGCCGGGCATCAGGCGGGTCAACCTGTCGGAGACGGCGCAATAGGCGGCGTGCGGACCGCCAAAACCCATCGGCACGCCGAAGCGCTGCATCGGGCCGACGGCGATGTCGGCACCGAGCTTCGCCGGCGCGTCTGTCAGGGTGAGCGCAAGCGGATCGGCGATGAAGATGACCAGCGCGCCGGTGGCGCGGGCCTTCTCGATCGCCGTCTTGTGGTCGCCATAGACACCGAACGTGTCCGGCCAGGAAACGAGCAGGGCGGCGGTGTTGTCGTCGATGCTCTCGCCGTCCACCTCGGTGCCGAGCGGCTCGGCGCGGGTGCGAACGACATCCAGCGTCTGCGGATGCGGGGTGCCGGCGAGCGCAACCTTGGTGCGCTTGTCGCGGTGATGGCGCAGCGCGATGCCGACGGCCTCGGCGACCGCGGTCGCCTCGTCGAGCAGCGAGGCGGACGCCACCGGCAGGCCGGTGAGTTCTGCGACCAAGGTCTGGAAATTGAACAGCATTTCCAGCCGGCCCTGGCTGATCTCGGCCTGGTAGGGCGTATAGGCCGTGTACCAGGCCGGATTCTCGAACAAGTTGCGTTGGATGACGGGCGGCACGTGCACGCCGTGATAGCCGGCGCCGATGAAGCTTTTCAGCACCGTGTTCTTCGCCATGATCGCCGACAATTCGGCCAGCGCTTCCGCCTCGCTGGCGGGGGCGGGCAGATCCAACGGCTCATCGAGGCGAATCGATCTCGGCACGGCCTGGCTGATCAGCGTCTCGACGGAGGGAACGCCGAGGGAGGCGAGCATCGCCCGGACATCGTTGAGGCCGGGGCCGATATGGCGGGCCGAGAAGGGGATTGGTGCTGCGGTCATCGTAACTGTCCTGATATCAGCCGATATGGGCTTTGTAGGCGGCTTCGTCCATGAGGCCGTCAAGTTGGCTCTCGTTCGAAAGCTTCATCTTCCAGAGCCAGCCGTCGCCCGTCGCCGCGGAATTGACCAGCGAAGGATCGGCCGACAGCGAGGTGTTGGCCTCGGTGATCTCGCCATCGGCCGGGGCATAGACATCCGAGGCGGCCTTGACGGATTCGACGACGACCGCGGTGTCGCCCTTGGCGAGCTTGCGACCGATTTCCGGCAGTTCGACGAAGACGAGGTCGCCGAGCTGCTCCTGCGCGTAATCGGTGATGCCGACGGTGGCGACGCCGGCTTCGACGCGCAGCCATTCGTGATCTTCAGTGAAATAGGTCTTTGCCATCGGGACTTATCCTTTGCGGTAGCGATGTGGCGTGAAGGGCAGGGACGTGACGTCGATCGGGATCTTGGTCCCGCGGACGTCGGCGAAGAGCTTTGTGCCGGGCTTTGCGAGTGATGTTTCGACGTAGCCCATGGCGACCGGATGGCCGGTCGAGGGGCCAAAGCCGCCCGAGGTGACATGGCCGGCCCGATTGCCGTCGGCGTCGACAAGCGCCGCGCCAGCCCGCACCGGCTGGCGGCCGTCCGGCTTGAGGCCGACGCGTTTTTGCGCCGCGCCGCGCTCGAGAATCGACCGTAGCGCGTCGGCGCCAATGAAGGAGCCTGCAGCACGCACTTCCCTGGGGATCGCCCACATCAATCCGGCGCTGGCCGGGTCGATCTCGGGGGTAAGGTCCTGCCCATGCAGGCAGAGCCCGGCCTCGAGCCGCAGGCTGTCGCGGGCGGCGAGGCCGATCCATTGCACGCGCTCGTCCTGCAGCAATTTGGCGACGAGGTCGCGGGCATCCGCTTCCGGCAGGCCGATCTCGAAACCGTCCTCGCCCGTGTAGCCGGAGCGGCTCATGAACCAGTTCGGCCGCGGCTCGACGCCATGCATGAAAAGCAGGGAGCCCGTCTCGATGCCGGCCCGCGAAAGGGCTGCCCACGCATCGGGCCCCTGGATCGCGAGGAAGACACGGTCGAGCGGTTCGACCCTGGCGTCGAAATCCGCGGCGAGCTCGCGCAGGTGTTTCTCGTCCTCGACCGCGTTGCCGGCGTTGGCGACGATCATGAAGCGATCGTCGCCGAGCCGGGTGACGATGAGGTCGTCGATGATGCCGGCGGCCTCGTTGAGAAAGAAGGTGTATTTGGATTGGGAGATGTCCAGCGCGCCGGCATCGAGCGGGTAGGCGCGCTCGAGGAGCGCCGCGGCGCCCGGACCGCTGACCTCGAACAGCTTCATGTGCGAGATGTCGAACAAGCCGGCATGCTCGCGCGTGTGCAGGTGTTCCTTCATCACGCCGGCCGGGTAGGTGAGCGGCATAGACCAGCCGGCAAACGCACCGAAACGCGCGCCGGCGGCGCTGTGCAAATCCTCAAGCGGCAGGTGTTTGGTGTCGTCGACCGTCATGTCTTCTCCAGAGTCACACGCAATCGACCGCCAAATGGCGGCCTAGTCCGTGCCCCTCTGTCTGAAGCCTGAGAGACTCGCGCCCCGTAACTCTGTCGGCAGCGCTTACACCTTCGGCGCGGGGCGCGAGCCCCGACTTTCCAGAGTGTTTTTCCCGTCCACGGTTCTTTTGCCTGAGAGATTTCGGGCGATTTCCCCTTCGGCGACAGCTTTCGCTGTTCTCTCCCGCAAACAGGTGGGACTCAGAGTTCCGAGCCCCCGACGCGCCATCCATAGCCCGTCAACGACACCTTGTCACCTCCCTGCGACATCCATTGCACATCGACCTTCGTCTGACGCATCTCGTTCCCGCAAAACTGCTGCAGACCGCTGGTCGAGCCCCGAAGGGTGCTCTCGGGCGAGGTGCATTGGCCGACAAGTCTTCGCTAACCACGCCGTTTGCCGGTTTCTCAAGACACTTCTGATAGAGCAGGATGCAATAACGCTTTGGGTCTGCCGACGGCGGCGATGGGCAGGGACGACAAATGGGCGAATTGATCATGAGCGCTCCTGTGGCGGGGCTGATCTCCAAGAACCGAATCACGGCCGAGGACGTGACGATGCTGCGGCGCGAAGTATTCGCCGACGGCGTTGTTACGCGGGGCGAGGCCGAGGCATTGTTCGCGCTCGAACAGACGGCGCGCGACAAATGTCCGGAATGGGCGCCCTTCTTCGTTGAGGCGGTGACCGACTACATCGTCCGCCAGGAAAAGCCGGAGGGCTATATCTCGCAGGAAAATGCCGACTGGCTGGTTCGCACCATCTCGCGCGACGGCATGGTCGACAGCCGCACCGAACTCGAACTTCTGGTGCATGTGCTGGAGGAAGCCAAAACCTCGCCCAGCCTGCTGGCGGCCTATGCGCTGGAGCAGGTCGCCCATGCCGTGATCGACGGCAAGGGGCCGCTGATGTTGGGCGGCCAGTTGGTTCCGGGGCTGATCGCCAAGGCAGAGGTCGACCTGCTGCGCCGCATCCTTTATGCCTATGGCGGCGACGGCAACATCGCCATCACCAGGGCCGAAGCCGAGATCCTGTTCAAAATCAACGACAAGACCGCGGCGGCCAACAACGACCCGTCCTGGAACGCTCTCTTCGTCAAGGCGATCGCCAACTATGTGATGTGTTCGGCCGGCTACGAGCCGCCGACGCGCGAGGCGGCTCTGCGCCACGAGAGCTTTCTCCAGCACGCGGAACCGGAGATCGGCAGCTTCTTCAGCCGCATGGTGTCGGGCGGGCTCGCCGGCATCATGGAGGCCTACCATTCGCCCGCTGACGTCGAGGCGGACTGGGAAGCCAAGAACAGGGCTGCGGAGGCGCTCGCGCGCCGCGCCGAAACGATCGACGCCGGCGAGGCCAAATGGCTCGCCGACCGCGTCGGCGGCGACAAGCGGCCGCTGCGGGAGAACGAACGCGCGCTGCTGACGTTGATCAAGCATGCTTCGCCGGAAATCCATCCGGCTTTGAAGCCGCTGCTCGACAAAGTCGCCTAGGGTCTTGACCGCCAATGAGACGTCGATCGGAGTCCTTCAAGCGATGATATCTTGGATCAATTGAGTCAGAGGGGCTTCGTCGCCGGAAAAACTATCGATCATCGCTTTCATGACTCGGTCACGCTCCAGCTTATCGTCGTCGAACTCATATCCGGCGTTGTCAGTTAGTATTGCTAGAAACGCCAATTGAGTACGACCGTTACCCTCCCGGAACGGATGGATTGCGTTGATCTCGGCAAGAACGTGCGCCACGCCGGCAGCAAAAATCTCCGGCTTCGCACCAACATAGTGGCTGGCCGCCGAGAGTTCCGCGAAAACACGCCGCATTTCGGTCTCGATATACTCGGGGTAGCAAAACCAGTTACCGTCCTTGCCGATGCGAATGGTGCGCGGCTCGCCGGCCCACGCATAGACATCTTGAAACAGGTGGCGATGCAGAGCCCGATAATGCGAATAATCCAGATCTCCAGATGGAAATGCTTCGTCGGCGCGGGTTAGGAAAAGCGCGAGCTCGAATTCATCAAGCTTGGCTTGGTCGTGAATATCGAGGATGTTCCGCAGGACTGTTGTCCCGGGGTAGCATAGAGGGTCGTCCTCAGCGGCATAAATCACAACGCGCTTACTTCTTGTGCGCCTGTTCCTTGATAAGCTTGCGTCGCTCATCCCCGCTCAGCCCCCGCCGCGCGCTTTGCTCAAGGATATGCCCCATCCGAGAGCTCAGTTTCATACCTTCGACAGCGCTGATTTTGGCGCCTCGGTCACTCGTAAGGACATACTGTCCGCTTTTTGCGGAGCGATTTGGTCGGGAGGGCTTTTTCATCGACTCTACGATACCACATGCTGATCAAACGCGAACCCATTGTTTGGTGGGAAGACTTTTGGTTCGAGTTTGGCCGTCGTTCGCATTTTCTGTCGATTCAAATCCCACCATACCAGTCGTAGCCATTGTCTTCCCAATAGCCGCCGCGGCCGCCGCCGATGTTGGCAAAGCCGTCGATCAATTCGATCTTGTAGAGGTATTTCGGCATCTTGTAGCCGAGCTGGCGCTCGACCCGCACGCGCAGCGGCGCGCCGTTCTCGACCGGCAGCGGCTTGCCGTTGAGGCCATAGGCCAGAATCGTTTGCGGATGGCGGGCGTCGACCAGGTCGATGGAGCCGTAGTATTTGATGTCGCCGAAGAGGCTGCGGTCAATCGTGTCCAGGCAGTGGAACATGACGTAGCGTGCCTGAGGCTTCACGATGGCCTGGTCGAGCACGAGCGACAGCGGCGTGCCGGTCCATTTGGCGATGCAGCTCCAGCCTTCGACGCAATCGTGGCGCGTGATCTGAGTGCGGCTCGGCATGTTCTGCAACTGCTCGCGGGTGAGCGACAGCGGTTTCTCGACAAGGCCGGTAACCTCCAGACGCCAGTCGGAGAAATTCTTCGTGAGCAGGTTCTTGTAGGCGTCGTCGTCGGGTGCGGTAATGCCGTTCGGACGCTGCGGCTGGCGGATGTCGGCCTCGGTGAATTCCGGTGCCAGCGCATCACGGCCGGCAAGCAGCCGCTGCGCGCGCCAGGTCAGGCCGTTGGCGTTTTCGAGGAAGCTGCGCAGGCCGCCACCTACGCCAAGTCCGCTGTCGAAGGCATCGCAGCCGGATAGCGCGATTCCCGACAAGCCGAGGCTGGCAGAGGTCAGGAACTTCCTCCGGCTCATCTGGAACTTGGGGTCGATCTGGAATTTCGCCATGTCAGGCGCTCCTCTCGGACGCTTCGCCGTGCTCGGCGGGCGGATCGGTTCGGTACCAGCCGGTGATGATCGAGCGCAGCTCGTTGATCGGACCGGCGGCGAGGATCATCAGCATGTGGATGATGAAGAAGAGGACGAGCAGTACCATGACGGTGAAATGGATGGTGCGCGCCGTCTGTCTGCCGCCCAGAACTTCATTGAGCCACGGCAGAACCGAATTCATGCTCGGCGACATGGCAAGACCGGTGATGATCATCAGCGGCAAAAGCACGAAGAGCACACCGCCATAAGCCATTTTCTGCAGCGTGTTGTATTCGCGCGTGTGATGGAACTTCAGCTTCGCGTGGTCGACGATGTCGCGCGGCAGCCTGCGCAGATCCTCCAGGCGCGGCGCGAGATCGCGCCGGATATGGCCGTTGACCAGGCCGGCGACCAGCCAGACGAGCAAAGTGGCGGAGAGCAGCCAGGCGAAGAAGAAATGCACGACGCGGGCGGTGCCGAGGTCGTAGTAGGAGGGGATCGTCGCCCAAGCGGGGAAGGCGCGCGGCGTCTCCTGGCCGGGAGGCCCCGACCAGCCAAGCACCCCGGTCGTATCGAAGCGATGGCCGAGGATCTCGGTGAAGCCGCGCGGTCCGCTGTCGGTGTTCTCGGCGCCGATCTTGAGGATCGTGTTGTTGTACTCGAAGCCCGATTCCTTGCCGACATAGAGCTGCGGGCGGGCGTTGAAGATCTGCAGGCCGGAAAGCAGCATGAAAAACAGCGAGAAAGCCCACAGCCAGTGGGTGAGCCGCGTCCAGCGCGACTGCCGGTAGATCAGCGTCGCCTGTTTCGGCGAGGCTTCCGCTTCCGCGGTGGGTTGGCTCCTGGCAACCGATCCCATCATTGTCCTCCGGCCGCGTGCTCCGTCGCGGCATCAACTCATTGTCTTCCCCCAATACGTTGCGGGACAAGGTGATGTTTCACGCCATCACGGATTTATTACGGTGAGCCGAGAGTGACGGCGAGGTTGACCGCGGCGGCGACGATCACCGTGTTGAAGAAGAACGACAGGATCGAGTGGACAAGCACGACACGGCGCATATGCGAAGTCGTGATACCCGTATCGGCGGTTTGCGCGGTCATGCCGATGACAGTCGCGAAATAGAGGAAGTCGGACCCTTCCGGCCGTTTGCCGCCCGGAAAATCGAGGCCGCCGACCGGATCCTTCTTCTTGCCTTTCCCGTCGACGTCATCGCCGTTCATCCAATAAACATGCGCGTAATGCAGCGCCGCCATGGCGTGGATGGTGAACCAGCCAAGCGGGATCGACAGCAGCGCGAACGTCAGTTCGACCGGATGCGCGCTGCCCTTCTGGTTGATAAGCTGAAACAGGGAGCCAAGGGCGATGCCTACGACGAACAGGGTGACCGCAAAAATCAGCAACACCGGAAGGTCGGTGGCGCGCGCGTTCTTGCTGAGGTAGCGGCCGGTAAGCCTCGGCATCAGGGCGAGCACGAGGCCGATATAGGCGACGAAGAAGGCGTTGGCGCCGATCGAGTAGGCGAGCGGCGCACGCAGCAGCAGCGCAGTCGCTAGCGCCACGGCTCCGACGATCGCGGCGACGGCGAACTGCATGTGCCGGTACAGCGGTGGTTTGACGGAGGTGTCGTCAACCATGGCCAGCCTTGCGAAAGCGTTCAGCCCGGTGTGGCGGATTTCAGGGCCCACCGCAAGATGCGGTCAAGCTCGCCAAGAAAGCGCGAGCGGTCCTGCGGCGTGAAGGCGGCGTTGAAGCCGCGGCTCTCGCCGGTCTCGCGCAGATGCTGCTTGAGATCGCGCATGGCCACCGCCATTCCAATGGTTTCGGGCGTGAAGAGACGGCCGGTGGGTCCCAGCACATGCGCGCCGAGCGCAACCGTGCGTGCCGCAAGCGGGATATCGGCCGTCACGACGATGTCGTTGGACTTGGTATTTTCCACAATCCAGTCGTCCGCGGCATCCGCGCCCTTTGAGACGACGACATTGCGGATCATCGGATCGCGGGAAGGGCGCAGGCCGCCATTGGAAACGTAGGTGACCAGGACGCCATGGCGCTCCGCCACCTTCTCGACCTCGGCCTTGACCGGACAGGCATCGGCGTCGACGTAGATGGAGGGTGCAGGCAATCGTCTCTCCAACGCAACAAGGGGCCAGCAATAGCCGGCCCCTTGCATGAAACCCTGGAATTGTCAGCCCGCCAGGGCGCCGGACTTCTTCGCGGTCCAGGTGGCGATATAATCCATCAGGCCGGGATTGAGGCAGTCATAGGGTTCCAACCCGATCGACTTCAGCTGGGAGCGAATGCTGTCCATCCGGCTCGGGTCGACGCCGGATTCGATGATCGACGACACGAAGGCGGCAAAGCCCGGTGGCGACCAGCCATCCTCCTCGAAACGCTCGGGATGAATGAAGGACAGCCCCTTGAACGGATGGTCGCGCTCTACCGGTCCGTACATGTGAACGCCGCAATTGGTGCAGGCGTGGCGCTGGATGAGCGCTGCCGGGTCGACCACCTTCAGCTTGTCGCCATTCTCGGTGACGGTGACGTCGCCGGTGCCGGCAACGGCCACGACCGAGAACACAGCACCCTCAGGCTTCCAGCATTTGGTGCAGCCGCAGGCGTGGTTGTGGGCGATCTGGCCCTTGACCTTCACCTTCACCGGATTGCTGGTGCAGGCGCAGACCAACGTGCCGCCGGCAAAGCTCGCGCTTTCCTTCGGCAGGCCATTGTCGATTTTCGGATGCAGTTTTTCCGCCATTCGTATTTCCTCCCATGTTTGCCAGGCCGCGGGCGTGGTCGCCGGCGGCCGCTGGCTTTCCTCAGTAAACCACGACACTCCGGATCGACTTGCCCTCATGCATGAGGTCGAAGCCCTTGTTGATGTCTTCGAGCTTCAGCGTATGGGTGATCATCGGGTCGATCTGGATCTTGCCTTCCATGTACCAGTCGACGATCTTCGGCACGTCGGTGCGGCCGCGCGCGCCGCCGAAGGCGGTGCCCATCCAACTGCGGCCGGTCACCAACTGGAACGGCCGCGTCGAAATCTCCTGGCCGGCGCCGGCGACGCCGATGATGATCGACTTGCCCCAACCGCGATGCGAGGCTTCGAGCGCCTGGCGCATCACCTTGGTGTTGCCGGTGCAGTCGAAGGTGTAGTCGGCGCCGCCGATCTGGTCGGCGCCGCGCTTGGTCATGTTGACCAGGTAAGGGACGATGTCGCCGTCGATCTCCTTAGGGTTGACGAAATGCGTCATGCCGAATTTCTCGCCCCAGGGCTTCTTGTCGTTGTTGACGTCGACGCCGATGATCATGTCGGCGCCGGCAAGCTTGAGGCCCTGGATGACGTTGAGGCCGATGCCGCCAAGCCCGAACACCACCGCGGTAGCGCCCTGCTCGACCTTGGCGGTGTTGATCACCGCGCCGATGCCGGTGGTGACGCCGCAGCCGATGTAGCAGATCTTGTCGAAGGGGGCGTCCGCATTGACCTTGGCCAGCGCGATCTCTGGCAGCACGGTGAAGTTGGAGAAGGTCGAGCAGCCCATGTAGTGGAACAGTTTTTCGCCGCCGACCGAGAAGCGCGAGGTGCCGTCCGGCATCAAGCCCTGTCCCTGCGTGGCGCGGATCGCCGTGCACAGGTTGGTCTTGCGCGACAGGCAGGACGGGCACTGCCGGCATTCCGGCGTGTAGAGCGGAATGACGTGGTCGCCCTTCTTGAGCGAGGTGACGCCCTTGCCGACGTCGACGACGATGCCGGCGCCTTCATGGCCCAGGATCGCCGGAAACAGGCCTTCCGGGTCGGCACCCGACAGCGTGAACTCGTCGGTGTGGCAGATGCCGGTCGCCTTGACCTCTACCAGCACCTCGCCCTCGCGCGGACCTTCGAGGTCGACCTCCATGATCTCCAGCGGCTTTCCGGCGGCGACAGCTACTGCAGCACGCGTTTTCATGAGGCTTTTCCTCCCAAGGCAATCTTAAAGTTTCAGGTTACGACAGGCTGCCAAGCCCGCCCGGCGAAGCGAGTAACAGCCTGCCGTCAATCATACGCCCGCTACCACATTAGCGGGTTCGGGGGTAAGGGCAATGTTTCTTGCGACGTTTTTCGGCGCTTCTGCAATCCTGCGGCTTCAACCGCAAAGGGCAAAATCTCCAGACCCTTGAGACGCCCCGGAATAGCCCATAGAACTTGGAAGACTTCGCCGGAGGACGACATCCGAATGTTCAAGAAGATCCTGATCGCCAATCGCGGCGAGATCGCTTGTCGCGTGATCAAGACGGCGCGCAAGATGGGGATTGCCACCGTCGCGGTCTTTTCGGACGCCGATCGCGACGCCGTTCATGTCGAGATGGCCGACGAGGCCGTGCATATTGGCTCATCGCCTGCCGCGCAGAGCTATCTCCTGCCTGAGAAGATCATTGCCGCCTGCAAGGAAACCGGCGCTCAGGCGGTGCATCCCGGCTACGGATTTCTCTCCGAGCGCGCCTCCTTTTGCGAAGCGCTGGAAGACCAGGGCATCGTCTTCATCGGTCCGAAGCCCAAGGCCATTCGTGCCATGGGCGACAAGATCGAATCGAAGAAATTCGCCAGCCAGGCCAAGGTGTCGACCGTGCCCGGCTGGCTGGGAGTCATCGAAAATGCGGACCATGCCGAGAAGATCGCCGGCGAGATCGGCTATCCCGTCATGATCAAGGCCTCGGCCGGCGGCGGCGGCAAGGGCATGCGCATCGCCTGGAGCAAGGCGGAAGTGCGCGACGGCTTCGAGCGGGCGCGGTCGGAGGCAAAAAGCTCGTTCGGCGACGACCGGGTCTTCCTGGAGAAGTTCGTCGTCGACCCGCGCCACATCGAGATCCAGGTGCTGGCAGACGCGCATGGCAATGCGCTCTATCTCGGCGAGCGCGAATGTTCGATCCAGCGGCGCAACCAGAAGGTGGTCGAGGAGGCGCCGTCGTCATTTCTCGACCCCAGGACGCGCAAGGCGATGGGCGAGCAGGCCGTGGCGCTGGCCAAGGCCGTCGACTACCAGAGCGCCGGCACGGTCGAGTTCATCGTCGACAAGGACAAGAACTTCTATTTCCTCGAGATGAATACGCGATTGCAGGTCGAGCATCCGGTGACGGAGCTCGTCACCGGCATCGACCTGGTCGAGCAGATGATCCGCGTTGCCGCCGGCGAGAAGCTTGGGATCAAGCAAAACGACGTCACGCTCAACGGCTGGGCCGTCGAGAGTCGTCTCTATGCCGAGGATCCATATCGCAATTTCCTGCCCTCGATCGGCCGGCTGACGCGTTACCGCCCGCCGCAAGAGGGGACGTTCGGCAATGTCGTGATCCGCAACGACACCGGCGTCACCGAAGGCTCGGAAATCTCGATGTTCTATGACCCCATGGTGGCCAAGCTGTGCACCTGGGCGCCGACGAGGCTCGAGGCGATCGACGCCATGTCGGAGGCGCTGGACAGCTTCATCGTCGACGGCATCGAGCACAATATTCCCTTCCTGGCGGCGCTGATGCAGCACCGGCGCTGGCGGGAAGGGCGGCTCTCGACCGGCTTCATCGCCGAGGAGTATCCGCACGGTTTCACCCAGGTCGCACCGGATGGCGAGGAAAGGGGGGTGTTTGCCGCGATCGCCACCGCGATCGAGCTGCTGCGGCGCGACCGGCTCGATCGTCTCGGCGGACGGCTGGCGCCGCATTCCGGCCACCTCAAGCGCGACTGGGTGGTGAAGCTCGGCGCCGACTATCTTCGGGCCTGCGTCGTCGACGGCATGATCTCGATACCCATGGAGGTCGATTTGTCGATCGACGGCGGCAAGCCCATCACCGTCGCCTCGGACTGGCGCCCAGGTGACGCGATCTGGCAGGGCAGCGTCGGCGGCAACAGACTCGCGGCGCAGATCCGGCCGGTGCCGAACGGCCTTCGCATCGCCTGGAAGGGCATGTCGGTGACGGCGCGCGCCATGCTGCCGCGCATTGCAGAACTCGAACAGCTGATGCCCGAGAAGCTGGCGCCCGATACCTCGAAAATGCTGCTCTGCCCGATGCCCGGCCTCGTCGTGTCGATCGCCGTTGCCGAAGGACAGGAGGTCAAGGCGGGCGAGACGCTGGCCGTGGTCGAGGCGATGAAAATGGAAAACGTGCTGCGCGCCGAGCGCGATCTCACCGTCTCAAAGCTCAACGCCAAGCCCGGTGACAGCCTGGCGGTGGACGCCGTGATCATGGAGTTCGCCTGATGCTGCGAGGGCAGGTTCCCCACCCAGCCCCCACCCTCGCTCCGGCGCCACCTTCACTCAACATGCCGGACTCACTGCGCGGCGACCATGAAGCGCTTCACAATGCGGTAGCGACGGGTTTCGGGGGAAGACGGGCCTGTTTCGCTGGCACATGGGCCGCCGGGCGACTAGATTAGGGCCGAGCCGAGATTCTCGAAGACAAGCAAGGGCCTAAGTCGATTGGCAGACGCAGGAACGACACGCGATCCGCTGAAGCAGGAAGCCATGGAAAGGGCGAGCCGACCGGAGCTGCCGGCGCGCACCTTCATCCATTTGCGGGTGCATTCGGCCTATTCGCTGCTGGAAGGCGCGCTGCAGCTCGGCGCCATCGTCGGCCACGCGGTCAAGAACGAAGCGCCGGCGATCGCGGTCACCGACACCAACAATCTGTTCGGTGCGCTGGAATTCGCGCAGAAGGCGGTCAAGGACGGCATCCAGCCGATCATCGGCTGCCAGATCGATCTCGCCTTTTCCGGCGAGGCTGTCGAGGCGCAGCGCGATCGCCGCCGTCACGGTCCCGAGATGTCGCCGATCGTGCTGATCGCCGCGACCGAAGCCGGCTATGCCAATCTTGTCCGGCTGATCAGCCGGGTCTATCTGGAGACGCCCCCCGGCGAGCCGGTGCATCTGACCAGCGCGATGCTGGAAGGCTTGTGCGACGGCTTGATCTGCCTGACCGGCGGTCCGCGCGGCCCGATCGGCAGCGCGCTGAAGGCGGATCGCCGCGATCTCGCCGAGCAGCGGCTCCTTGCCCTCAAGGCGCTTTTCGGCGACCGGCTCTATGTCGAGCTCGAGCGCGTTCAGGGCTACGACCGTGCCGTCGAGAAGTCGACGGTCGACCTCGCCTACAGCCATGAGCTGCCGCTGGTCGCGACCAACGAAGCCTTCTTCTCCAAGCGCGAGGACTATGAGGCGCATGACGCGCTGATCGCCATCGCCGAGGGCTCGGTGGTCGCCGCCGACAACCGCCGGCGGCTTTCGCCGGACAATTTCCTGCGCGAGCAGGCCGAGATGGCGCGGCTTTTCTCGGACCTGCCGGAGGCGATCGACAACACGGTCGAGATCGCGATGCGCTGCTCCTATTATCCGAAGAACCGCAGCCCGATCCTGCCGCGCTTCACCGGCGCCGATGCCGCGGACAAGGACGCGGCGGAAAAGGCCGAGGCGGCTGAACTCGCCCGCCAGGCTCGCGAAGGGCTGGAGGCACGGCTTGCGGCGCATGGGCCAACCCCGGGCTACACGGTGGAGCAATATCGCGAGCGGCTCGAGTTCGAGCTCGGCATCATCGAGAAGATGAAGTTCCCGGGTTACTTCCTGATCGTTGCCGACTTCATCAAATGGGCGAAATCGCAGGGCATCCCGGTCGGGCCGGGCCGTGGCTCCGGCGCCGGATCGCTGGTCGCCTATTCGACGACCATCACCGATATCGATCCGCTGCGCTTTTCACTGCTGTTCGAGCGCTTCCTCAACCCCGACCGCGTGTCGATGCCCGACTTCGACATCGACTTCTGCCAGGACCGGCGCGAGGAGGTGATCCGCTACGTTCAGCAGAAATACGGCCGCGACCAGGTCGGCCAGATCATCACCTTCGGTACGCTGCAGGCTCGCGCCGTGCTGCGCGATGTCGGCCGCGTGCTGCAGATGCCTTACGGCCAGGTCGACAAGCTTTCCAAAATGGTGCCGCAGAACCCGGCCAATCCCGTCAAGCTGGCCGATGCCATCGCCAACGAGCCTCGCTTCGCCGAGGAGGCCGAGAAAGAGCCGATCGTGCAGACGCTGCTCGAAACGGCGCAAAAGCTCGAGGGCCTCTACCGTCATGCCTCGACGCACGCCGCCGGCATCGTCATCGGCGATCGGCCGCTGTCGGAACTGGTGCCGATGTATCGCGATCCGCGTTCGGACATGCCGGTAACCCAGTTCAACATGAAATATGTCGAGCAGGCGGGGCTGGTGAAGTTCGACTTCCTCGGCCTGAAGACGCTGACGGTGCTGGAAACGGCCGTGAAGCTCATCCGCCGGCGCGGCGTCGACATCGATCTCGCGACGATACCGCTCGACGACAAGGACACTTACGCCATGCTGTCGCGCGGCGAGGTGGTCGGCGTGTTCCAGGTTGAAAGTGCGGGCATGCGCAAGGCGCTGATCGGCATGCGGCCGGACTGCATCGAGGACATCATCGCACTGGTCGCGCTCTACCGACCCGGCCCGATGGAGAACATCCCGACCTACAATGCCAGAAAGCATGGCGAGGAGGAGATGGCCTCGATCCATCCCAAGATCGACCATCTGGTGAAGGAGACCCAAGGCGTCATCGTTTACCAGGAACAGGTGATGCAGATCGCGCAGGAGCTTTCCGGCTATTCGCTGGGCGAAGCCGACCTGCTGCGCCGCGCCATGGGCAAGAAGATCCGCGCCGAGATGGACAAGCAGCGCGAGCGCTTCGTCACGGGTGCGGTCGAACGCGGCGTCGGCAAGGCGCAGGCCGACTTCATCTTCGACCTTCTGGCGAAGTTTGCCGATTACGGCTTCAACAAGTCGCACGCTGCCGCCTATGCGGTCGTCTCCTATCAGACCGCCTACCTGAAGGCGCATTATCCGGTCGAATTCCTGGCGGCGTCGATGACGCTCGATATGGGCAACACCGACAAGCTTGCCGATTTCAGGCAGGATGCGATGCGCCTCGGCATCGAAGTGGTTGCGCCTTCGGTGATGACCAGCTTCCGCCCCTTCGAGGTCGGCGAGAACAAGATCTTCTATTCGCTGGCGGCGCTGAAGGGCGTCGGCGATGCGGCGGTCGAGCACATCGTGCAGACGCGCGGCGAAAGGCCGTTCAAGAGCCTTGCCGACTTCTGCGAACGGGTCGATCCGAAGATCGTCGGCAAACGCGTTTTCGAGAGCCTGATCATGGCCGGTGCGCTGGATTGCTTCGGACATGACCGCGCCGCCATGATGGCCGGCGTGGAGCGCATGATGGGGCTGGCGTCTCTAGCGCAGCAGAATGCCATCTCCGGCCAGGCGGATATCTTTGGTGCCTCGCTCGGTGCGCAGTCGCAGGCGCTCAACCTCCCGGCCACCGATCCCTGGCTGGCCGCAGACAAGCTGCACCGCGAATTCCAGGTGGTCGGCTTCTACCTGTCGGCGCATCCGCTCGACGAATACAAGGCGGCGCTGCAGAAGATGCGGGTGCAGAACTGGGCGGAGTTTTCGGCGGCGGTGAAACGCGGCGCCGCCGCCGGCCGGCTTGCCGGCACCGTCACCACCAAGCAGGAGCGCAAGACCCGCAGCGGCAACAAGATGGGTGTCGTGCAGTTTTCAGATACGACCGGACAGTATGAAGCCGTGCTGTTCTCGGAAGGACTGGCGCAATATCGCGACATGCTGGAGCCAGGCCGCTCGGTTGTGATCACGGTCTCGGCGGAAGACCGGCCGGAAGGCATCAATCTTCGCATCCAGACGGTGCAGTCGCTGGAGGACGAGGCCAGCCGCATCCAGAAGGCGCTGCGCATTTTCGTGCGCGACGCCCAGCCGATCAGCACCCTTGCCAACCAGCTCGCCGTAAAGGGCGAAGGGCAGGTGAGTTTCGTGCTCATCAAGGAGGCCGGACAGGGCGAGGTCGAGATCGAATTGCCCAACCGCTATCGCATCTCGCCGCAGGTCGCATCGGCCATGCGCGCGGTTCCCGGCGTGGTGGAAGTGGAACTGGTCTAGCTCAGGGAGTCGCGGCTTCGGCTTCGGCCACCCGCGGCGTTTTGCGCTGCAGATTTAGCAGATTGCCCAACAGGATCAGCATGGCGCCGCCGGCGGTGAAGACGTCGATCTGTTCGTGGTAAAGCAGCCAGCCGACCAGCGCCGACAGCGGCACGCGCAGGAAATCCATCGGCGAAATGATGGTGGCGTCGGCATAGGCGAGCGCGCGGGCCAGGCAGAAATGCGATGACATGCCGGTGAAGGCGATGACGACGATCCATGGCCAGAGCGCAAGCGACGGATTGCGCCATTCATAGAGCGCCGGGATGAGGCCGATTGCCGACTGGATGAGCAGCATCCAGAAAATGATGCGCACGACGCTGTCGGTGCGTGTCAGCGATTTCACCAGCACCATCGAGATGCCGAAACAAACGGCGGCGCCCAGCACCACCAGATGGCCTGGATCCATGGAGCCGGCACTGGGGCGCACGATGATCACCACGCCGACCAGTCCGAGCACGATCGCTGCCAACCTTGGCTTTGAGAGCCGCTCGCCGAGAAAGCTGACGGCCAGGATGGCAGTCCAGATCGGCGTCGTGAATTCGATCGAGATCAGCACCGCGAGCGGGATCAGCGTCAGCGCATAGAGCCATGCTGCCTGGCCGGTATAGTGGATGACATTGCGGGCCACATGGGCAAGCGGGCGCTTCGTGCGCATTGCCGCGAAGCCGCCATTCATCATCACCAGCGGCAGCAGGATGAAGAAGCCGATCACCGAGCGAAGCTCAAGGACCTGGAACACGTTCAACTCGGCTGTCGTCTCGCGCCCGGCAATGGACATGCCCAGGAAGGAGGCGATCGAGAGCGCCATCCAGAGCGCCGCCCTGGGGATCGAGGGAGTGGGTGCCATCGGCGCTATGTGGCAAGCCGGGGCTTTCGCCGCAACCGGTAGCCACGGCATTCCACTGGGCCAGAGGGCAGTGTTTCTGTTCTAACCTCCGGCGAGCGACAGCCCGCGCGCTCGTTCGCGCAGCAATTCGAGCAACTGATTGCGCCGCGGTTCCGGCGTGTCGATCGGCAGCACGAAACAAAGCGTCCTGTTGATGGCGCCGTGGCCGTCGCAGATGGGGGCTGCCATGCACCAGGTGAAGCGGTCGGCAAGCGCCGAGGTCTCGCTGAAGCCCTGCATGCGCGCCTGGTCGACATCGGCGAAGAAATCCTGCGGAGCGATTATGCGTCCGTCGGGCAGCTTGTAATCCTCGGCCGGGATGAAGCTCTTCAGATCCGGCGGGCTCATATGGCCGACCAGCAGCCGCCCCGATGCCGTCCACGGGATCGGCACCTCGACGCCGACGTCGCTGGAGATGCGGAACGGACCGGGGGAGTCGCGGCAATCAAGGACGACGTATTTGTTGCCGCGCAGGCCGCAGAGTTGAACGGTCTCGCCTGTCTCGGCCGCCATCCTATCGAGGGTTTCGAGGATGCGGCGATAGTGGGCATTGTGATGCGAATAGGCCCAGCCGAACAGATGCATCGCCCGGCCGAAATAGACGTAGCCCTCGGAACCGACATTCTCCAGCATCTCGGCGTCGAGCAAGCTGTTGACTATCTCGTATGTCGTCGAACGCGGCGCGTTGATCATCTTGGCGATGTCGCCGACCCGCATCGGCGAGCGATGCTTGAGCAGCGCTTCGAGCAGCATGATGACGCGATCGATGCCGCGCCGCCGCTCGCCGCCCTGCGGCTGTACGCCGGCACCCGCCCCGATCGGTTCAGTCGCACCGTCAGTCATATCTGTCGCCCAGGATCATTTTTTCGGTCCTCGTCTCAAGGCGCTTGAAAGATGTCAAGGCTCAGTCTAGCATCCGCCTTGTCCGATATACAGACACATTGTCTGAAATATCGGACAAACTAACAAGACGGACAGAGAAGTCCAGACGGGAAACGAGCGGTCTCCGCGGCGCGGCGACCGGGGCGTTTCGTCGTCCCGACCCCGCATGTCCGGACACAACCACAGAAGGGGAACCGTCATCATGAGAACATCGCTTTTCGCATCCGCCAGTGCCCTTTGCCTCGGTCTCGTCATGGCCTTTGGAGCCGGCTCGGAGGCCAATGCCGCCGCCAAGTGCATCAAGGGCGATCGCAAGGCGCCGTACACGATCGGCTGGGCCAACATCTATTCCGTGCCGACCTGGATGAAGCAGACGCAGGGCACGATCGAAGCCGAGGTCGAGGCGCTGAAGAAGCAGGGGCTGGTCGACAAGCTGGTGGTGACCGACGCCCAGGGCGATGCCAACGTGCAGATCCAGCAGATCCAGTCGATGATCGATTCCAATGTCGACGCCATCATCCTGATCGCCGGGTCCTCGACAGCGCCGGCGCGTGTCATCGCGGATGCCTGCGCCAAGGGCATTGCCATCATCAATTTCGACAGCCTCGTCGACACCGACCAGGTGACCGCCAAGGTCAACACCGATTCCTCGCAGTGGGGTGATCAGGCTGCCAAGTTCCTGATCGACGCCATCGGCGGCAAGGGCAAGATCCTCATCCTCAACGGACCGGCCGGCGTTTCGGTCAGCGACGATCGCCGCAAGGGTGCCGATGCGGAGCTCAAGGCTCATCCCGACGTGAAGGTGCTGGCCGAGACCAACACCCCCTACAACGTCGCGCCGGCCCAGGAAGCCGTGACCAGCCTGCTCTTCGCCAACCCCGAGATCGACGGCATCCTGTCGCTCGGCGGCGCGCTGTCGGCCGGCGCGGTTCTGGCGCTCGACAAGCAGGGCCGCGACCAGGTGCCGATCACCGGCGAGAACGCGCGCCAGTTCCTCGAGCTGTGGAAGGAGAAGGGCCTGAAGAGCTGGGCCACCATGCAGCCGAACTGGCTCGGCGCCTTCGCCACCTACACCGCGGTCCAGGCGCTCGAAGGCAAGGACGTGCCGGCCTTCGTGAAGATCCCGCTGCCGGTCATCGACAATTCCAACATCGACGAATACCTGGCCCGAGCCAAGGATTTCCCGGCTGACGGCTACATCTATTCGCCTTACGATGAGGAGTTGTTCAAGAAGCTGCTGGCGCAGAAATAAGCCAGAAGGGTTGCGGCATTGACAACCACGGCTCCGCTCCTGGCCGCGCGGGGGGTGTCGAAGGCTTTCTTCGGCAACCCCGTCCTGCGCGACGTTTCCATTGCTCTCCAGCCGGGCCGCGTGCATGCGCTGCTCGGCGAGAACGGCGCAGGAAAGTCGACACTGATCAACCTTTTGTCCGGCGCGTTGCGCCCGGATGGCGGGGCGATCGAGGTCGACGGGCGCGCCGTGGCGCGCATGACGCCGGCGCTGGCGCGGCAGGCCGGCATTGCCGTCGTGCAGCAGGAACTCAGCCTGACGGCCAGCCTGTCGATCGCCGAAAACATCGGGCTGGGCGCCTATCCGAAACGGTTCGGCCTGGTCGATTATCGAGAGCTTGCCGCCCGGGCGAAGGCGGCGTGCGACCTGGTCGGGCTGCATGAGCCGCTGTCGACGCCGGTCGGGAACCTTTCGCTCGGCCGGCGGCAGATGGTCGAGATCGCCAAGGCGCTCTATCGCAAACCGCGCGTTCTCATTCTGGACGAGCCGACCTCGTCGCTATCGGCAACGGAGACGAAAATTCTCACCGATCTGCTGGAACGGCTGCGTGGCGAAGGCGTCGCCATTCTCTACATCTCGCACCGGCTGAACGAGGTGATGGCGCTCTGCCATCACGTCACCGTGCTCAAGGACGGTACCTGCACGGCGGACCGCTCGCTGCAAGGCACAGATGCGGCCGGACTGGTGCGGCTGATGGTCGGGCGCGACCCTGGCGATCTCTTTCCCAAGTGGCAGCCAGCATCATCGCCGACCACGGCGATCACCATTCGCAAGTTGTCCGCCGGGCTCATGCGCGATGTCGATCTGGAGATCAGGACCGGCGAAGTGCTGGGCATTGGCGGCCTGGTCGGGCAGGGTCAAGAGGACCTGCTGCTTGGGCTCTACGGCGCCATACCGGCCAGGACAGCATCGGCAACGGTCAATGGGACTTCGGGCCTGCCGGGCGGCGTGCCCAAGGCCAATGCGCTGGGGCTCGCCTATGTGCCGGCGGATCGCAAGCGCGAGGGCCTGCATCTCATCCATCCGATCATCACCAACATGATGCTGCCCGCCTTTGCGCGGCCGCCGGCGTTGAAGCTGCGGAGCCGCAAGGCCGAGCGGGAGAAGGCAAGAAGCCTTGCCGCACAGCTTGCCATCAAGGGCGATCTGCAAAGGCCGGCGCAAGCGCTCTCCGGTGGCAACCAGCAGAAGGTCGCTCTGGCGAAATGGATGCCGCACGATCCGCTGGTATTGCTTCTTAACGATCCGACGCGCGGCGTCGATGTCGAGACCAAGCGCGAGATCTATCTGATGCTTCGCGCCTTCGCCGCCGCCGGCAAGGCCGTCGTGCTGCTCAGTTCCGATACGCCTGAGCTGGTGCATCTGTGCGACCGGGTCGCGGTGGTGCGGGAAGGTCGCATCGTCACCACGCTTTCACGCGCGGCGCTCAGCGAGGAAGCCATCGTCTCGGCAGCGATGGGCGCCGAGAAGCAGAAGGTTGCGGCATGAGCGCTCTTTCTTCCGCCAAACCGAGCCGCGCGCTCTACTGGCCGGTGCAGGCGCGCCGCAACATCGGTGTGCGCAGCCTGTTCGTGGTCGTGCTGGCGTTTCTCATCGCCTATGGCGTGTTGTTCCCGGGTCTCTTCACGGCCGCCGGCTTCGCCAAATTCACCCAGAGCTGGTTCCCCCTGGCGCTGGTGGCGATGGCGCAGGCGATCCTGATGCTGACCGGCGGCATCAGCCTGGCGATCGGCGCGAGCGTCAGCCTCGGCGCGGTCATCGCCGCGACCACCATGGCCGGGCCGCTCGGTGTCGCCGGCGGCGCTGCTGCGGTGGCCCTGGCCGGGCTCGGCATCGGCGCCGCGACGGGCTTCATCGTGGTCAGGCTTCGCCTGCCGGCGATCGTGGTGACGCTTGCCGGCTCCTTCATCATAGGCGGCGCGGCGCTGCTGATCCTGCCTCGGCCGGGCGGCTCGATCCCGGCATGGCTGTCCGACCTGCTAGCCGGCGACACACCGGCAGCGTTCGTGCTGCTCGTGATGATCGTGCTGTTGTGGAAGCTCTACCTCGCCACGCCACTGGGCTTGAGCCTCTATGCCGCCGGCGAAAACCCGGTCGGCGCCTATCGCTCCGGCGTGCCGGTCGATGCCGCGCGTGTCGCCGCCTATGCAATCAGCGGGCTGCTGTCGACGGGCGCCGGCCTGTTCGTGGCCGCGCAGACGGGCTCGGGCGATCCAGTGATCGGCACAGCCTTCACCCTCAACTCGATCGCCGCCGCGGTGCTCGGCGGCATCGGCTTCCTCGGCGGGCAGGGCACGATGCGTGGCGCGCTCGCCGGCAGCCTGCTGCTCAGCCTGATGATCAGCGTCATGTTCTTCCTCGGCTTCACGCCGGTCGCGCAGTATGTCGCGCAAGGGCTGATCATCATCGGCGCCGTCGCCATCCCGCAATTCCGCAAGGTGCAGCCGTGACAGCCTTGAACGACAGTGTCGGCGGCCGACGTGCCAAGGCGATCCTCCGCAGCCGGCCCTTCCTCACGCTCGCCATCGTCGCGGGCGTCTGGATCGTGGCGAGCTTCGTCTCGCGCGGCTTCGGCGCCTATGGCCATCTGCGCTACCTGGTCGAACTCGGCGCCGTCATCGGCCTGGTCGCGGCCGGCCAGACTTTTGTGGTGATCGCAGGCGGCATCGACCTCTCGGTCGCGGCAATCGTCACCGTCAGCGCCATCAGCCTGCCGCTGCTGTCATGGCAGGCCGATCCGACCGGCCTGGCCTCGGTGCTCGCGGTGCTTGCGCTGACGACGGCGATCGGGATGGTCAACGGCTTGGGTGTGGCGCTGCTGCGTGTCCATCCGATGATCATGACGCTCGCCATGGCCACCTTCCTGCAGGGCCTGTTGATCATCATCGCCGGTGGCAGCGCCGTGACCGCGGAGAACCCGCTGGTCCACTGGCTCGGCAACGCGCGACCGGCCGGTATTCCGGCAGGCATCCTGCTGTGGATCGCGGTTTCCGTGCTTGTGCTGACGGTCATGCACGCCACGCCTTTCGGCGCGCGCGTCTTCGCCATGGGCGCCAATCCGCTGGCGGCTTCGCTGTCCGGCGTGCCGATCACCTCAACGACATTGGCTGTCTACGGGGTCAGCGGCTTCACGGCGGGGCTGGCCGGCGTGCTGGTGCTGGGCATGAACGGGCAGGGCTATGTCGGCATCGGTGATCCCTACCTGCTTGCCTCGATCGCCGCGGTGGTGCTTGGCGGCACGTCCATCCTCGGCGGGCTCGGCACCTATGCCGGCACCATTCCCGGCGCGATCCTGCTGGTGACGATCACCGCGCTGATCACCGTCGTCAATGCATCGCCCGGATGGCGTAGCATCCTGTTCGGTTCGCTGATCCTCGGCCTGCTGCTGCTTTCAGGCCGGGAGCAAGCCCGCCGATGAGAAATCGCCCATCCGGTAGATGCGCCTGGCATTGCCGAAGAACAGCGCCGCCTGCTCGCCTGCGGAAAGGTCCGCCACAATGGCCTTGAAGCTGTCATACACCTCGTCGAACGAGGCGTGCATCCCGGCAACCGGGAAGTCGGAGCCGAACATGGCGCGCGTCGTCCCAAAGCAGTCGATGCAGTGCAGGACGACGGGGCGCAGGCTGTCGAGCGTCCAGTCATGATCGTAGGCGACGAGGTCGGAAATCTTGATGGCGACGTTGTCACGCTCGGCGAGAATCCTAAGCCCGTCGCGCCACCTCCGCATGCCTTCGGCATCGCGATCGATCGGGCTGCCGCAATGATTGAGGACGAATTGCTGGCCGGGAAAGGCCGCTGCGAGGCGCGCGGCATCGGCAAGCTGGCGTGGGAACACCATCAGGTCGAAGGAGAGGCCGTGACGGGCCAGCAGGGCGAGGCCGGCGCGCCAGGCCGGATCGTCCATGATGCCGTCGCGGACCGCGAAACGCCGTGCAGGATCGGGATCCCAGCTCAATATGTCTCGCACGCCGACGACGCGATCAAACGCGGCCTGCGCTTCGATCAGCGCTGGTGCCTGCGCGCTGGCGAGCGGCACATGCACGACATATCGCGCTGCCACGCCACGCGACTTGTCGAGCGTTTCCAGCCAGCGCGTCTCGCCGATGCTGTCGTCGCTCGCCCAGCCGGCCTCGACATGGACGGTTGCAATGACATTGTGGCGGGCAGCGTCGCGCGCATAATTCTGCGGAAGGTAATTCCGGCGCAGCGCGCCAAGGTCACCGAGCCCGCCGCGCTCGTTCGCGGTGTCGGCCAGCCAGGGATGCCGCCCGAGGCCGAGATCCCACAGATGATGGTGAGCGTCGATGATCGGTCCGGAGTAGGCCACGCTCTTCTCTCAATCTTTCGCCGGCAGTCATTCGGCGGCGCCGGAAGGGTTAGCATCAGATGAGCGCGAACACACCGGTTGCGCCGCTCGGCGTGCGTGAAAATTTTTTCCTCGACGATCGCATCCGCGGCGTCCCGCCAGGGACGTCCGGATTGGACTCGGGCTTGGTCGGACAGCATGGCTGGCATCCGGCCGATGGCCGCATGTCGCTGCCGCTGCTCACCCTCGACGAGGCAGCCTTCGCCTCGAATCGCGACCTCTTCCTGCGCTATGCGCGCCAGCACGGCGCCAGCGTGGCGCCGCACGGCAAGACGCCGATGGCGCCCGACCTTGCCCGCTCGCTGGTCGAAGCCGGCGCGTGGGGCACGACGGTCGCGGATATCCGGCAGGCTACGGTGATGTTGAAGGCTGGCCTGACAAGGCTGATCCTCGCCAACGAGGTCGGCGGCACGGGCGGCGCGAACCGGCTGGCGGCGCTCGCCGGTGCCTGGCCGCAGGTCGAGTTGTACGTCTTCGCCGACTCGGTCGCAGCCGTGAACGCGCTTGCCGCGGCATGGCGTGCTAGCGCAGCTCTTGCTCCCTTGCGCGTGCTGATCGAGCTCGGGGCGGCGAGAGCAGGCGCGCGAACCGTTGCCGAGGCCGAGGCGACCGCCGATGCGATCATGGCGACCGACGGACGGCTGCGCATCGCCGGCGTCGCGACCTACGAAGGTGCTGCCGCCCAGCCCAATCCCGTGCGGAGCGACGAGGCGGTATCCGGATTGCTGGCTTCGGTCGGGGATATGTTCCTCAGGCTCCGCGCTAGCGTTGGCGGCGAAGCGCCGCTGATCGTGACAGCCGGCGGATCGGTGTTCTTCGACAAGGTGATCGCATTGCTTTCGCCTATCGTCGCAAAGGATGCCAAAGCGAGGCTGGTGCTGCGCAGCGGCGCCATCTTCTTCCATGATCACGGCGTCTATGACCGGTCGCTTGGGGCGGTGGATGGCCGCAATGGTTTTGATGTCGAAGGCGCGATCATTTCGGCGCGCCATTCGTTCCGCCCCGCGCTGCGCGTCTGGGCCGAAGTGCTGTCCCGGCCCGAACCGGGCCTGGCGATCTGCGGCATGGGCATGCGCGACGTTTCGTTCGACCAGGGTTTTCCAAAGCCGCTGACAGTGTTTCGCTCGGGTAAGCCGCTGCCCGCCCTGCCGGAGAAAGCGCAAGTCACCAAGCTCAACGACCAGCACGCCTTCCTGAAGCTGCAGCCCGGCGATGACCTCGTCGTCGGCGACGTCATCGAGTTTGGCATATCGCATCCCTGCACCTGCCTCGACCGCTACCGCGTCATCTTCGGCGTGGATGAGAGCGGGCGCGTAGTTCACGCCTTTCCAACCTATTTCGGCTGACCCGGCCCCAAGAAGAGAACCTTTGAAAGGATCCGATATGATCAAATACTTCCAGTCCGGCTCCCGGATGTCGCAGGCGGTCGTCTATGGCGGCTTGGTGCATATAGCCGGCCAGGTCGCCAACGACCGCAAGGCTGGCATCGAGCTCCAGACGAAGGATGTGCTGGCCAAGGTCGAGGCGCTTCTTCACGAGGCCGGCAGCAGCAAGTCGAAGCTCGTCGCGGTCAACATCTTCCTGCCGCAGATCGGCGACTTCGATGCGATGAACAGGATCTATGACGCGTGGGTCGATCCCGAGCGCCTGCCGGCGCGGGCCTGCGTCGAGGCGCGTCTTGCCGACCCGGACCTGCGCATCGAGGTGACCGCGGTTGCGGCGGTGTGAGGGGCAGCCATGCATACCGGCCTCGTCCACACGCTCGATTTTGACCGCAACGGCAAGACGCTCGGCCATCTGAGCATCCCGTTCTCGATCGACCGCTCGCCCTATTTCCAGATCAAGGTGCCGATCTGCACGATCCGCAACGGCGAGGGACCGTCGCTGCTTTTGATGGCCGGCAACCATGGCGACGAATATGAGGGCGAGCTGTCGCTGGCAAAGCTGATCCGCAGGCTCGAGCCGCAGCGGATGAAGGGCCGCGTCACCATCCTGCCGATGGCAAATGCGCCGGCGGTGATGGCTGCCAGGCGCTGCTCGCCACTCGACGGCGGCAATCTCAACCGGGCTTTTCCGGGCGATCCGTCCGGCACGCCGACCAGCCGTCTCGCCAGTTTCCTGGAGGCCGAGTTGTTTTCCTGCCACGAGGTCGTCTTCGACATCCATTCCGGCGGCACGTCGATGGAACACCTGCCGACGGCGCTGGTCGAGCGCAACGCCGATCCTGAGCGTCACCAGCGCGGCGTCGACCTGATGCGCAGGCTCGGCATGCCGTTCGGCTTCATCGCCGACAACGGCCAGGCTTCGCCGACCTCGATGGGCGCAGCACGCCGGGCCGGAGCGATCGGCGTCAGCGGCGAATTCGGCGGCGGCGGCACCGCCACTGTCGATTCGATGGCGCTGACCGCTCGCGCGCTCGATCGCCTGATGATGGCGCTGGGCGTGATCGAGGCGCCGGTGCTTGCGCCGGACGCCGAGACGGCGTCGCCGACACGGCTGCTTGCGCTGTCGCGCCACAGCCAGGGCCTCTATGCGACGCGGCGCGGCTGGTTCGAGCCGGCCGTGCGGCTGGGCGACAGCGTCAGCGCCGGACAGGTGGCTGGCTGGTATCACGACCTCGAACGGCTGGAGCTTGCGGAGGAGGCGCTCCATTTCGCCGAAAGCGGGATCGTGCTCTCGCGACGCTTGCACACCATGTGCGAAGCGGGCGACTGTCTCATGCAAGTGGCCGAGCCGGTCGAAGGCTGACAACGAACGGCACGGGGCGGCGCAAACAAACCGAGGACGAGCATGCAGCTTTCGATGTGGACCTATCCCTGGGACATCCAGGATCTCGGGCAGGAGACGGTCGAGCGTGATATTGCGCAGCGTGCTGGGCTGAACATGATCAGCCTCGCGACGTCCTATCATGCCGGGCGGTTCCTGCAGCCGCGCAGCCCGCGCCGAAAGGCCTATTTTCCGGAAGACGGCACGATCTACTTCAAGCCGACCGCCACGCGCTGGGCCGACCTTGCCATCCAGCCCAAGGTGGCGGACGTGATCAGTGAGGGCGGCGACGTGCTGGACGCACTCGTGCGCCGGCGCGATGCGGGCGGGCCTGCGATCTCGTGCTGGACGGTCTGCCTGCACAACACACGGCTTGGCATGCGTCATCCTGAAGCCGTCACCCGCAACGCCTTTGGCGATGCCAACTACTACAATCTCTGTCCCTCGCATCCGCACGCGCGCGCCTATGTCCGCGCGCTGGTAGCGGACATCTCGCACAGCTACAGGCCGAACAGGATCGAGCTCGAAAGCCCGTCCTTCATGGGCTTCGCGCATGAATATCATCACGAGAAGGACGGTGTCGGGCTGACGCCGGAAGAGGATTTCCTGCTGTCGCTGTGCTTCTGTCCGTCCTGCCTGGAGCGCGCGGCGAAGGCTGGGGCCAACGGCGAGGCGGCGCGCAAGCTCGTCAGGCAATGGATCGCCGAGACCTGCGAGCGCGCGGTGCCGGAGCGGCGCTTCCCCGACTTTCCGGCCGGCGGGCTCGACCTGTTCAGGCCCTGGCCCGAGCTCCACGCTTATCTCCTCTGGCGCTTCGAGCCGGTGACCAGCCTGGTCGCCGAACTGCGCGAGGCCACGCATCCGGCGACCAAGGTCGTTATCATCGACCTCAAGGAGGGCTGGCTCGGCGGCTGCGATCTGGCGGCGCTCGGCAAGGTCTGCGACGGGGCGATCCTGTGCGCCTATGACATGCAGGCAGACGGTGTTGCCGAACTGATGGCAGCCGGCCGCGCGGCGCTTGGCGCCGAAAAGTTCCTCGGCACCGGCTACCGGCTCTTCTATCCTGAGATGCCGGGGCCCGAGGTGCTCGCGGCCAAGGTGAAGCCGGCACGGACGCCAGGTGCGGACGGCATCAATTTCTACAATTACGGGCTTGTTCCAGCGGCGCGGCTGGACTGGGTCAAAGCAGCCGTCTCGACTTGAGCGCTGCAGGGTAACAAAAACCTCGCCCCAATCCGACCCCGTTGCAAAACGGTCATGTCGATGGCGGAACCTGGCGCCATCGCTGACGTTTTGAGTCTTTCGGTGCTTGCGCGGGCAGCAAGCACGCTTCACAAGCTCCATCGGGGGAGAACATCCATGAGACCAATGTTTCCGTTCGTCCTCGCCGGCAGCCTGTTGGCCGCCGCGCACGCCCATGCCGACGACGCTGATTTCCTGCGTTCGTTCCAGGGCAATTTTGCCGGCAGCGGCACGGTCAAGGTCACCGCCGACGCGCCGACGGTGAATGTCTCCTGCACCTTCAATTCCGGCGCGACTTCGACGTCGCTGTCGCTGGACGGCAACTGCCGGGGTCTCGTCGTGGTGACGCGGGCGATCAGCGCCGACCTCAAATCCAACGGCAAGGGCTACACCGGGGTCTATGTGGGCTCCCGCACTGGACCGGCGCAACTGAACGGCAAGCGTTCAGGCAACGCGCTCAGCCTGGCGATCCGCTGGGCCAAAGAGGTGAACGGCGACCGCACAGCGCGGCTGACCGTCGAGAAGACCAGCGGCGACGGCATGCGGCTGACGGTCACCGACGCCGATCCGAGAACCGGCAAGACGGTGGTGACGAGCCGTATCGATTTGAAGCGTACGTGACGGGCGCCCTTCCCGAATTCATTCCTCGAGCGGCTCAGGCGGATTGGCGCCGCGACCCTTGCCGAACGTATAGCCGGTCTCGACGGCCTTCCTGCCGAACTTGTCGCGCAAGGCGTCGATGGCACACTCGGCCATCGCGCGCTTGCGCGACTGGACGTCGACCAGATCGGGCGGATCGGCCTTTTCGTCGTCGGAGAGATCGCTGACGCCGATGCCGAGCAGGCGGAACTTGGTGCCGTCGGCCTCGCGTCGCAACAGGTCGAGCCCGGTCTGGAAAATGCGGTCGGCGAGTCGGGTCGGATCGCCAAGCTGGCGGTTGCGGGTGCGGATCTTGAAATCCTGGGTCTTGAGCTTGAGCACCACCGTGCGCCCGGCAATGCCTGCCTTCTTCAGCCGCGCCGAGACTTTTTCCGAAAGGCCGCGCAGCACCGGGACCAGTTCGGCCAGCGAGCCAATATCGGCGTCGAAAGTGGTTTCGGCCGACACGCTCTTGGCATCGCCGTCGGGATCGACGCGGCGGTCGTCCTCACCACGCGAAAGCTGGTAGAGGCGGTCGCCCATGACGCCGTAGCGACGCATCAATTCGCCGCGCTCCATACGCTGCAACTGGGCGATGGTGCGGATGCCGTCGCGCTCCAGCGTCGCAGCCAACGCCTTGCCGACGCCCCAGATCAGCGTCACCGGCTGTGCCGCGAGGAAGCTCGGCGCCTCGACCTCGCCGATCACCGAATAGCCGCGCGGCTTGCGGAAATCCGATGCGATCTTGGCGAGGAACTTGCTGTAGGAGAGGCCGGCCGAAACCGTGATGCCGAGCTCCTTTTCGACCGTCACAGCGAAGCGGGCCAGCACAAGCGCCGGCGGCATGCCATGCAGCCGCTCGGTGCCGGCGAGATCGAGAAACGCCTCGTCGATGGACAGCGGCTCCACCAGCGGCGTCAAAGCCTGCATCAGCGCGCGCACTTCGCGACCGACGCGGACGTATTTTTCCATGTCGGGCGCGATGACCACGGCCTCAGGGCAGGCTTCCAGCGCCTTGAACATCGGCATTGCCGAGCGCACGCCCTGGATACGAGCGATATAGCAGGCGGTGGAGACGACGCCGCGCCTGCCGCCGCCGACGATCACCGGGCGGTCTTTCAGCGCGGGGTTGTCGCGCTTTTCGATCGAGGCATAGAAAGCATCGCAATCGATATGCGCGAGGTGCAGCCGGTAGAGCTCCGGGTGGCGGGCAAGGCGGGGGCTGCCGCAGCGTTCGCAGCGGCGTGTTTCGCTGCGCTGGAGAGCCAGGCAGTCGCGGCAAAAACCAATGATCGGGATTGTTGACAGGAGCCGCCATCGCTGCGAACATAAAGAGAACAAATGCAATGGTACGACAGTGCAGGGCCGGCAACAAGCTCGGCCTGGGGAGAACGCATGAGCACGACCATAGTGCCGTTGACGCCCGAGCGCTGGCCCGACTTCGAGGATCTATTCGGCAAGCAAGGCGCCTGTTACGGCTGCTGGTGCACGCATTTCCGCCTGACGCCGGCAGAGCGCCGCGCCAGCGACCGCGAGCGCAACAAGGATCACATCAAGGCGCGCATCGAAGCCGGCCCGCCGCCTGGGCTTCTCGCCTTCGAAGATGACAAGGCGGTCGGCTGGATGCAGATCGGTCCGCGTGCCGACGTGCCCGAATGGAACAATCAGGGCAGGGGCTCCGCGCCGGTCGATCCCGCCGATGCTGATGATCCGGGCGTCTGGGCGATTTCGTGCTTCTTCATCCGCGTCAAGGCGCGGGGCAGGGGCATCAGCCATGGCCTTGTCGAAGGCGGCATCGCATTCGCGCGCGAGAACGGCGCCAGGCTGCTCGAAGCCTGCCCGATCGACCTGTCGCGCGATTCGCGCTCGATCGGACTGTTCGTCGGCTCATCGCGGGTGTTCGAGAAGGCCGGGTTTGAGAGACTGCTGGAGCGCAAGCCCGGGCGGCCGCTGATGCGGCTTGTGCTTTAGCCGCTTGAGGATTCGTCTTGCGGCTGTAATGCTTCTTTTCCACCAGAAGACGAAACGATTTGCCTTCCGAGACCGACGGAGACTGACGTGAAGCGTGTTTTGCCACTTGTTTTCATTCTTGCTTTCAGCGCGCCGGCGCTTGCACAGGCCGTCGACAGCCAGGGCGCCAAACAGCTTTCCGACAATCTGGCGCGCTATTTCGGCAAGCAGGCCTTCGAGAAGGGCGTGCTCAAGGTCTCGGTCGAAGGCGACGCCTACAAGATCGCAGTCGACGTCAAGGCCCTGGTCAGCGCCCTGCCGGAACAGAAGCCGTTCAAGATCGACCTCGCGCCCTATGCTTTGATGGTGAAGCCGCGCAGCGATGGATCCTGGGACGTCACCTCGGATTTCTCCCAAACCATGTCGTTCGAATTCAACGGACCCGAAGGCCCGCAAAGCATGCAAGTCTCGGTCAAGGACGGCAAGGGCACCGCCGTCTACGATCCGAACCTGGCCGCGTTCACCAGCGGCACCAGCTCGATGGCCGGCATGACGATGACGTCTCGTGAAGCCAAGCAGCAGGCGGACGTCACCGCCGGTGCCGGCACCGCGACGATTGCCGCCACCAAGTCGGCCAATGGCGGCGTCGACTTCAAGGCAACGCAAAAGGTCTCGAGCTTCGTCGAGACGATCAAGATCGACGATCCCGGCAGCGGAATGAATTTTCCGGTCACCCTGAAAACGCCCGAACTTTCGGTCGATGCGATTGGCAAGGGCGTGCGGACGAAGCCTTTGCTCGACCTTCTTGCCTTTGCTGTCGCCAACGAGGACGAAGCCAAGCTCAAGGCTAACCAGGCGGAGCTCAAATCGCTCATGTTGGCCGCGCTGCCCGTCTGGGAAAGGATCGACGGCACCTACGGCTTCAAGAACTTCGAGGTGGAGAGCCCTGTAGGCAAATTCGGGGCGACGCAGTTCAGCACCGTGTTCGGCATGGACGGCGTCGCGCAGGACGGGAAGATCGACTACGCGATCAAGGCCACCGGCCTGACGATCCCGCAGCAGATGCTGCCCAGTTGGAGCGTGGCGTTGTTGCCGACGGATGTCGATCTCAATTTCGGCGGCGCCAATATCGATCTCGACAGCATGGCGAAGAAGGCGATCGAAGCCTTTGATCTCAACAAGAATCCGCCGCTGTCGGATCAGTTCGGCGACGCATTGGCCGCAGATTTCCTGGCTAAGAAACCGAAGTTCGTCCTCGGCCACAGCACGCTGAAGAACGGCAGCATCGAGATCGCGATGGAAGGCGAGATGACGTTTCCCGGCAAAAAGCCGGATGCGACCATGACCGTGGATGTCGCCGGTTACGACAAGATCGTCGATGCCCTGAAAGAGGGAGCCAAGAGCGACCAGGAAATGGCCCAGGCTTTTCCCTTTGCCCTGGCCGTGAAAGGGTTCGGCAAAACGCTGCCTGACGGTCGTCTGGAATGGGTCATCAATGCCAAGGCCGACGGCTCGGTCACGGTCAACGGTGCGATGTTGAAGCCGGCCGATGTCGTTCAGAATGATGGCGCTGACCAGGACAGCGGCTCCGGCGAGGATAACGGCTCGGGCGAGAACGACGATGGCGGGGCCGGAGCGAAGCTGCAGCCGTAAGCGCTTGGACTACAGTCCGAGCGCGCCGGCAATCTTGGGGGCTGCCTCACGCCAATCCTCGACAGAGATGATGCCGTCGGGCGTCGGCGGCAGGAAGGCGCGCAGCGAATTGTCGGCCATCAAGTGAAAGAGGTGGGCGTCCGATACCGAATTGCGCGCCGATAGCAGATTGGACGGCTGATCGTCGACGAAGGCGACGGGCCGGCCCTTGGCTCCGCGCAACTTGGCGATGGCCGGCCCTTTCGCCATTTCCGTGGTCAGCAGCGGATAGTTCAGGCCAAGCGCATCGAGATGCGCCCGGCGAACGGCGCGATGCTTGTGCGGCATGGCTGTCAGCAAGACGATTTCGGCACGCCCGCCAAGCGATGCCAGCGCTTCCGCGGCGCCGTCTGTGACGCTTTGCCAATCGGCCTGCGCGTCGAAAAAATCCCCAAGAAGCGCCGTCACCTCCGCCTGCTCGATCAGCCGCCCGGATGCCGTCTCGGCGATATTGCCGCTGAGGCGGAAGGAGGCGAGCGTCAGCCCGAAGCCGCGCTTTTTCAGGTAATGCGGAAATGGACGGATGAATTCGAGCACCACGTCGTCGACATCCAGCACCAGCAGCGGACGGTCGTCGGCGGCAAGTTCCTCGATCTGGCGCGCTGTTTCCGGATCGTCGCTCATATCGAACGCTCGTGATCCTCATTGCCGAGCGGCAGCGCCCGCAAGGCCTTGCCGATGGCCGCCGGTGGCGTTCCGGTCTCCTCGGCAAACCGCAGCAGCGTCGGCTCATGGGCAAGGATGAATTGCAGCACGCCGGCGAGAAATCCCGGCTCCCCGGCCGCCTGGCGGATCGAATGCGCCTCTATGCCCGTAATCGCCAGGAAGCGCGGCAGCAGTTCCGGATCGGCAGCGACGAAGCCGAGCGCCCGGATGGCAAGGGTTTCGGCTTCCTCGCGCATTGACGCTGCGTTTGTCATCGTTACCTTTTGACGTGGTGTGGATTGAGTCTCTTTCCGCAGTAATGGCAAGCGTCGCTTGCGGCAAGTCTGCGCCGCTTCCGACCTGCACCCGCAAGTCAAATCCGGGCGCCTTTTGCAGAACCCCGGTTTGCGTTTCGTCAATGATATTGGCGTAAAGTCGATGCGGGTTTGGGTGCGATCCGGCTCGGACGCATGGCGGCAGCCTCCCAGCGAGAGGCTAGCCGAAACGGGAAACTGATGGCTAAGAAGGTCATGATCGTCGAGGACAACGAGCTCAACATGAAGCTCTTTCGGGACCTCATCGAAGCCAGCGGTTATGAGACTGTTCGCACCCGTAACGGCCTGGAAGCGCTCGATCTCGCGCGCCAGCACCGGCCGGACCTGATCTTGATGGACATCCAGCTGCCCGAAGTGTCGGGCCTGGAAGTGACGAAGTGGCTGAAAGAAGACGACGAGTTGCACTCGATCCCGGTGATCGCCGTCACGGCCTTCGCCATGAAGGGCGACGAGGAGCGCATCCGCCAGGGTGGCTGCGAGGCTTACATCTCCAAGCCGATCTCGGTGCCGCGCTTCATCGAGACGATCAAATCATACCTGGGCGATGCCTGATGGCGAGCCGATCCGGAGCCTTGTAACATGACAGCGCGGATCCTTGTCGTCGATGACATCCCCGCCAATGTGCGGCTGCTGGAGGTTCGGCTGCTCGCCGAATATTTCGAGGTGCTGACGGCCGGCAATGGCCCGGAAGCGATCGAAACCTGCGAGAACGGCAAGGTCGACGTCGTGCTGCTCGACGTGATGATGCCGGGCATGGACGGGTTCGAGGTCTGCCGGCGGCTGAAGAGCGATCCGGCGACCTCCCACATCCCGGTCGTGATGATCACCGCGCTGGACCAGGTCTCGGACCGGGTGCGCGGGCTGGAGGCCGGCGCCGACGATTTCCTCACCAAGCCGGTCAATGATCTCCAGCTGATGACACGGGTGAAGAGCCTGGTCAGGCTGAAGTCGCTGACCGACGAGCTGCGCCTGCGCGCCTCGACCACCCGCAATATCGGCATCGAGGAGCTTTTGAGCCGCAACTTCGCGACGGAAGCGTCCGAGCCCAGAGTGCTTCTCATCGACGAACGCAAATCCTCGAGCGAGCGCATCCAGAAGATGCTGCGCGGCAGCGCCGAGATCGATGTCGCGACTGATCCGAATGCCGGCTTCTTCCAAGCCGCCGAGACGCCCTACGAGTGCGTTCTGATCTCGACGGCGTTCGCCGAGTTCGACCCGCTCAGGCTTTGCTCGCAACTGCGCTCGCTCGACCGCACCCGTTTCCTGCCGATCATCCTCCTGGCCGAGCAGGGCGAGGAAGGACGTATCATCCGGGGCCTCGAGCTCGGCATCAACGACTACCTGACGCGGCCGATCGATCAGCAGGAACTGACAGCCCGCCTGCGCACGCAAGTGCGGCGCAAGCGTTACAACGATCAGCTCCGCGCCAGCGTCACCCAGACCATCGAGATGGCTGTGACCGACGGGCTGACCGGACTGCACAACCGGCGCTATCTCGACAGCCATCTGCAAACGCTGTTCGACCGCGCGGTGGCGAGGCGGCGGCCGCTATCGGTGATGATCACCGATCTCGACCGCTTCAAGGCGATCAACGACACGCATGGCCACGACGGCGGCGACGACGTGCTGCGCGAGTTCGCCAGGCGGCTGCGCAAGAACGTGCGCGGCATCGATCTGGCCTGCCGCTTCGGCGGCGAGGAGTTCGTCGTGGTCATGCCGGATACCGATGGCGCGGTTGCCGAGAAGGTGGCCGAACGCATCCGCGCCGAGATCGCACAGGTGCCCTTCGCCGTCGGGAGCGAGGGCAAGACGATCGGAGTCACGGTAAGCGTCGGGGTGTCGTCGGTGCTGAAAGGCAACGACACCGTGGCGGCGCTTATGAAGCGCGCCGACCTCGCCCTCTACGAGGCCAAGAGCGGTGGTCGCAACCGGGTCGTTGCCAAGGCCGCTTAGCGCATGTCGCCTAGAAGTGCGCGGCGGTTTGGGCGGCGACATGGATAGGAGCAAAGCCTCAAGCGCGTCGTCTAAACACGTGGCGTCGCGATGGGCTTCAGCGCGCGAGGCCGATTCGGCGTCAACCCGACAGGGTTACGAATTTACCTTAACCCAAGCGATTCCCGGTCTTTGGTTAAGAAATGGTTGATTTTCATACGTTGTTGCGCAAATCTGGGGGCACATAGAACGAAGACGAAGCCGGCACGAGGGTAGACTGCCCGGCTCGATCAGAAAAATACCCCATGATGCTCAGGTCCGCCGCATCTCCTGGGTCCGTGGGGTCGGCCGGCCGGCGCTGGCACATAGTGGCCTCCTCGTACCGCTGCCAACCGCCGACCGGCCCCCTTTATTCACGACAGACAGAGTCCCGCCGCAGCCGCCCGCGATGGTTGTTGCGTGGGGGGATCGCCAAACAAAAACGCCGCCTCGAGGGCGGCGTTCGACATATCAGGAGAACCAGATTACTTGATCTTGGTTTCCTTGAATTCGACGTGCTTCTTGGCGATCGGATCGTATTTGCGGAACGACAGCTTGTCCGTCTTGGTGCGGCTGTTCTTGCTGGTCACGTAGAAGAAACCGGTGTCGGCGGTCGACAGAAGCTTGATCTTGATGTTTGCGGCTTTGGCCATGATGTTCGTCCGTTAATGTTCGTGGAGTTTTGGCCGCTGGAGCACGGGGAAAACACCCGGACGCGGGAAACTTGGCGCGACACATAAAGAACGCGCCCGGAAAGTCAAGCCCGGGCCGCCTTTGGGCGGGCTCAACCGCTGCAGCCCCTCTGTTATCAACCCCATCCCGAGGACAGCTATCAACCCCATCCCGAGGACAGCTATCAACCCCATCCCGAGGACAGCCTCGGCGGGATCAGGCTTCCTGCCGGACCAACGAGTCGGCCTTCTTCCAGTCGCCCGTCGTGTTCCACCAGCGGTTCGGATTGGCGCGGTCGTCGAGACCCTTGGAGCGGCTGGCAAGCAGCGGCTGGATGCGGATCACCGGTTCCTGGTAGGAGTGAGCCTGGAATATCGCCTCTACAACGCGGGCGGCGAGCGCCTGGTCGTCGGGAAGTTCGAAAGAGACCTCGACCGTGCCCGGCCGGCGGCGCAGTTCCGTCTCGGCGCCGGCCGCGGCACCATCGAGCGGCCGGTAGCGCTCGATGCCTTGGGCGCTCTGATAGGCATTGCTGTCATACTTGCCCATGCGCAGCGGCGTGATCGCCGTCACCGCCTCCATGATGCGCTCGACATCGGCGGCAGGCGCCTGAAAGGTGACGAGCAGAAGCAGTTCCATCCTGAGGGACCTGGTTTCAAAGCCGCTGTCGATCATCCGATCTCTCCTCACTCTTCCTGCGTTGAAGCAAGGGTATAGCAGGGGTGCTGCTGACACGGTGATGTCAGGATCGGCCGGCGCCGGCGGATTGGAGGTCAAAGAATCTTTCGCAGCAGCCTGACGCAGATCAGCAGCATATAGGCGGCAAAGAACAGCGCGAGCGACCAGCCGAAGCCCGACGGGCCGAAGGCATCCATGCCGATGCCGATCGCCTGGGGACCGAGCACCATGCCGACGCCGTAGCAGAGCACGAAGGCGGCGTTGGCGGAGGCGAGTTCGTGGCCGGAAAGCTGGGATCCCAGATGCGCGAGGCCGATCGTGTACATGGCCGCGACCACGCCGCCCCAGACGAACAGCAGAGCGGCCATCAGGTGCCAATCCTGCGCGAAGTAAGGCATGAAGGCGGTGCCGATGAGCCCGACCGCGGCGCAGGCCAGAAGCAGATGGCGGCGATCGGGAACCCGGTCGCTGATCATGCCCATCGGGATCTGCAGAAGGACGTTGCCGAGCCCGATCATGGTGAGCAACAGCGCGGCGTCGGCTTCCGAGTAGCCGATGCGGCTGCCATAGACCGGAAACAGGGCAAAGCCGCCGGTCTCGACGGCGCCGAACACCAGCACGGCGAAAGTGGCGGTCGGCACCAGCCAGATATAACGCAGGAAGTGGCTGGTTTCGCCATCGGCGACAATGGCCGGGCTTTCGTTGCGCGCCGCAAGCACGGGAATGCCAGCGAGCGTCACCAGTCCTATGGTGACGCCGAAGGGCAGGAAGCCGCTCGAACCGAGATGGGCGAACAGCCAGGGGCCGGCGGCGAAGCCGAGCGAAAGGACCGTGGCGTAGATGCCGAGCACCAGGCCGCGACGATGCGGCGGCGCCGAGGTGCTGATCCAGAATTCCGACAGGATGAAGAGCACTGTCAGCGAAATGTGCAGCACCACGCGCAGCGGAAACCACATCCAGAAGGCCGGTGCGAAATGGAAGCCAACAAAGGCGAGCGCGCCGGCGGCGATCATCAAAAGCATGGTCCAGGCAACGCCGAGCCGCATGGCAAGCGGCGTGGCGAGCGGGGCACCGGCGATCGAGGCGAGGCCGGCGATGGCCGTGTTGAGGCCGATCATCGAGGCCGAATGGCCGCGCGTTTCCAGAATGACGCTCAGCAGCGGCATGCCGAGGCCGATGGCGATGCCAACGACGCTGATCGAGGAGATGGCCGCGATCATCGGCAGCCAGTGTACGCGTTCGTCGCCCTGTTGCTGGGTATCGACCGTCATGGGATATGAATGCTCTGCTTCTAAAGGACTTCGCGGACGAAGCGGTTTCGGATCAGCCGGAAGAAGGGCACGGCGCCGCCCGGGCCCAGCAATGGATCACGGGCGAGCCGCTTATCCAGTTCTTCCAGGATCATGCGGGTAATGTCGGGAATGTCGGCCTTGCGGGCCTCGGCAAGCGGCAGCCAGACCAGTTCCTCCAACTCGTTGGTCGGCCCGCCATCGGGCAGTTCCACGGCGACGTCGCTGCGCCAGGCGCTGAAGAAGCGCGTGTCGAAGCGGCGCACCCGATTCGGGGGCGTGATGGCGCGCGCTATGACGCGCAGCCCATCGAGCGACGGCATCACGCCATGCTCGACAAAGCCCTGCCAATCGCGCTTTGCCGTCGCGAACGGGCCCTTGCGACCGATGAGCAGGCCGGCTTCCTCATAGGTCTCGCGGATCGCCGACAGGGCGATGGCCCGCGCCCGCGCAGCGCTTGTGCGGCCCGGACCGGTCGCGAGCTTGGCCTCATCCTGATGGTGGAGTGCGGCGGCGATAGGAATGCGGCTGTCGGCGGGATCTGTGCGGCCACCGGGAAAGACGAATTTTCCGGGCATGAAGGCGTGACCGGCATGGCGCCGCCCCATCAGGACCCGCACGTCGTTGCCCTTGCGGTCGAGCAGGATGAGGGTCGCGGCGTCGCGGGGACGAAGCGCCGGGCCGCTGCGTACGGCCAAGCCCTTGTCGAGCTTGTCGACATCCGCCATGGTCAGTCCTTCCATGCGCCCGACCTAGCGGAAACTTCTCGAATGGGAAAGTGACTTGCGCATCCCGGCCTTTGCACCAGCCTGCGGCCGGTCCTTTTCTTCAGGCGCGCGAATGTGGCTCGAACTCATCCTTTTCGCCGCCGAATCCGTGCATATAGAGCGCCCATTGCAGACCGATGACGGCGCCTTTGACCGGTTGCAGGAGCGCAACCGCAAGGAGGATGGTCATCGGCACCCAGATCAGGACGTGTTGCCACATGGTGAGCGTCGAGGTTGCCTCGACGCCCATGAAGCCGCCGACCACGATGTGGCCGACGATGACGATCACCAGATAGGCGGGCAGGTCGTCGGCACGGTGATGGTGAAGCTCCTCGCCGCAGACCTCGCATACGTCCAGGGTCTTGGCGAAGCCGCGAAACAGTTTGCCTTTGCCGCAATGCGGGCAGCGGCCGAGCATGCCGCGCTTCATCGCCGCCCACAGCGGACGCGCGACGCGGCCCGAATGATGTTCGCCGCCAAAAACCTGTTGCTCCATCATCTTCTCCTGCCGCGCGGCCCGAAACGCGATTGCGACGCGCGGGCGCGGCCCTTGGCCTTGTGAAACGACCGACGCGAGCCCGGCAAAGGCTTCGGGTCGGTCAGCATCTCGAAACGCATCGCGCCGGCCATGGGCGCGACCTCACGCAGCCGAACCTCGACGCGGTCGGCAAGCTGATACCCTTTGCCGGTGCGTTCTCCGAACAGCGATCGAGCGGTTTCGTCGTAGATATAGTAATCGCCGTTCAGACTTGACACCGGAATGAAACCATCTGCGCCATACTGCGGCAATTGGACAAAAAGTCCCGCCTTGGTGACGCCCGAGATGCGCGCGTCGAAGGTATCGTTGATGCGCTCGGCGAGATAAGCGGCGATCAGCCGGTCTACTGTGTCGCGCTCGGCTGCCAGGGCGCGGCGTTCCGTCGCGGAGATCAGCGCGCCGACTTCCTCCAGCCGATCGGCTTCGGCCTGCGTCAGGCCGCCCGGGCCGAGGCCGAGCGCGGCAATCAGTCCACGATGCACGATCAAGTCGGCATAGCGGCGGATCGGCGAGGTGAAATGCGCATAGCGCTTCAGGTTAAGGCCGAAATGGCCGATGTTCTTCGGCGAATATTCGGCCTGGCTTTGCGAGCGCAGCACCACCTCGTTGACCAGCGCCTCGTTGTCGGCGCCGCGCACACGCTCGAGTATGCCGTTGAACTGTCCCGGCCGCATCTGCGCGCCGCGCGCCAGCGACAAGCCGAGGGTGTGCAGGAACTCGCGCAGCGATTCCTGCTTGGCGAGCGACGGCGAGTCGTGGATGCGATAGACCAGAGGCTCCTTCTTGCCTTCAAGCGTCTCGGCGGCCGCGACATTGGCCTGGATCATGAACTCCTCGATCAGCTTGTGGGCATCGAGGCGCTCCGGAACGACGACGCGGTCGACCGTGCCGTCCTCCTTGAGCAGGATCTTGCGTTCCGGCAGGTCGAGTTCCAGCGGCTGACGGGCATCGCGGCCGCGCTTCAGCACGGCATAGGCGTCCCACAGCGGCTTCAGCACGGCGTCGAGGATCGGCTTTGTCTTGGCATCGGGCGCGCCGTCGATCGCGGCCTGCGCCTGCGGATAGGCGAGCTTGGCGGCCGACTTCATCATGACGCGGTGGAAGGAGTGCCTGAGCTTGCGGCCTTCTGCGGAAAAGGTCATGCGCACGGCGATTGCCGGCCGATCCTCACCTTCCCGCAGCGAACAGAGGTCATTCGAGATGCGCTCCGGCAGCATCGGCACGACGCGGTCAGGAAAATAGACCGAATTGCCGCGCTTCAGCGCCTCGCGATCGAGCGCCGTGCCGTAGCGGACATAAGCGGCGACGTCCGCGATCGCCACCGTGACGATAACCCCGCCGACATTCTTCTCATCGCTGTCGGGCGTGGCGAAGACCGCGTCGTCATGGTCCTTGGCGTCGGCCGGGTCGATGGTGATCAGCGGCAGGTCGCGCCAGTCCTCGCGCCCGGCAAGTGTCGCCGGCTTGACCGCGTCGGCTTCCGCGATGACGTCGGCAGGAAAGATGTGCGGGATGTCGTGAGCATGGATGGCGATCATCGAGACCGCCTTCTCGCTGGTGAGCGAACCCAGCACCGCCAGCACCTTGGCGCGCGGGAGGCCGTATCGCGACGCGCGAGCCGGCTCGACCTCGACAAGGTCGCCATTCTTGGCGCCGTTCTGGAATTCCTTCTCGACCACCAGTTCAGGCTGACGCCTTTCCACCGGCTCGATGCGGAAAGTACCGTCCTTCAGCACGCGGAAGACACCGAGCACAGCGTCGCTGCGCTTCTCGAAGATCTTCATCACGCGCCCGGTGTAGGCTGGGCCTGTGGGATCCTCAGTCGGGAAGGTCTTGGCCAGCACGCGGTCGCCGATGCCGGGCACAGGGCCGTTTGCGCCGCGCGAGATGCGGATGGCGATGACCGGCGGCGAGCCGGCGCCGGAATATTCGCTCGGATTGGCCAGCAGCACGCCGTCGTCATCGCGGCCGACAATGTCGAGCACAGCGACATGGGGCAGCGCGCCCGCGCGAGTGAGACGCTTGCGGCCCTTTGTCAGCAGCCCTTCGTCCTGCAGGTCGCGCAAAAGGTCTTTCAGCCAGATGCGGTCCTCGCCGCGCAGCGCGAAAGCCTTGGCGATGTCGCGTTTTCCGGAACGATCGGGGTTCTCGGCGATGTAGCGCAGGACTTCGTCGCGGGAGGGCCGGTAGTCGTCCTTGACGACCTTCGCCCTCGTGTCGGCGCTGCGCGGATCGCCGTGGCTTCTTCCGGAGATCCTGCGCGCCACGCCCGCTATCCTTTCTTCGCTGCCTTGCGGAAGGGCTTCTTGCCGCCTCCGCCCTTGGCTTCCTTGTCGGCGATCAATGCGAGCGCCTCTTCCATGGTTACCGATTGCGGGTCCTTGCCCTTCGGCAGCGTCGCATTGACCTTGCCGTAATTGACATAGGGACCGTAACGCCCGTCGCGCACGACGATCTTGCCGCCGCCGTCGGGATGGTCGCCCAATTCCTTCAACGCCGCGGGTGTCGCGCCGTTGCGGCCTGCCTTGCCCTTCTGCTGCTTCTCGGCGATCACCGAGACGGCGCGGTTCAAACCGATCGAGAACACGTCCTCGATGCTTTCCAGATTGGCATAGGTGCCATCATGCAGCACGAAGGGGCCGTAGCGGCCGAGGCCGGCCGAGATCATCTTGCCGGTTTCCGGATGCTTGCCGACATCGCGCGGCAATGCCAGCAGGGCGAGCGCCTTCTCATGATCGATCGACTCGGCCGTCCAGCCCTTGGGGAGGCTGGAGCGCTTGGCGTCCTTGCCTTCGCCGCGCTGGATATAGGGGCCGAAACGGCCACTGCGCAGCGTGATCTCTTCGGCAGTGTACGGATCCTTGCCGAGCAGCTTGACGCCGTCCTCGCCGTTGCCGTTCTCGCCGTTCGGGTTGGCGGCGTCGCCGAGCTGGCGGGTGTAGGAGCATTCGGGATAGTTCGAGCAACCGACGAAGGCGCCGAACTTGCCGAGCTTCAGCGACAGGTTGCCTGAGCCGCATTTCGGGCAGATGCGCGGGTTGGAGCCGTCTTCACGCTCCGGGAACACCAGCGGCGCCAGTTCGTCGTTGAGAGCGTCGAGCACGTCGGTGACGCGCAGTTCCTTGATGTCGTCGACCGCGCCGGAAAATTCCTTCCAGAAGTCGCGCAGAACGTCCTTCCAGGCGAGCTTGCCGTCGGAGATCTCGTCGAGCTTTTCCTCGAGCGAGGCGGTGAAGTCATATTCGACATAGCGCTCGAAGAAGCTTTCGAGGAAGGCGGAGAGCAAGCGCCCCTTGGCCTGCGGCACCAGCTTGCGCCGATCGATGGCGACATAGTCGCGGTCCTCCAGCGTCTTCAGGATCGCCGTGTAGGTAGACGGCCGGCCGATGCCGAGCTCTTCCAGCTTCTTGATCAGCGACGCCTCGGAATAGCGCGGCGGCGGCTCGGTCGTGTGCTGGGTGGCGTTGATCGATTGCCGGGCAAGCTGTTCGCCGGCGCGGATCTCGGGCAGGCGGCGGCTCTCCTCGTCCTCCTCGTCCTCGTCCTTCTGGTCGGTATAGGCGGCGATAAAGCCATCGAAGCGCACGACCGAGCCGACCGCGCGAAGCTCGGCGGTGCGGGCGCCGTTGACCGCCTCGATCTCGACCGTGGTGCGCTCGATCTCGGCCGGCTGCATCTGGCTGGCGATGGCGCGCTTCCAGATCAGTTCATAAAGCCGCGCCTGGTCGGCATCGAGATATTGCCGGACGGAAGCCGGCGTGCGCTTGAAATCGGTCGGGCGGATCGCCTCGTGCGCTTCCTGGGCGTTCTTCGCCTTGGCCGAATAATAGCGCGGGTTTTCGGGCAGGTATTTCGCGCCGAACTCGCTGGCGATAGCATCACGCGCCGCAGCAATCGCCTCCGGCGCCATCTGCACGCCGTCGGTTCGCATATAGGTGATGAGACCGGCGGTCTCGCCGCCGACATCCATGCCTTCGTAAAGCTTCTGCGCGACCTGCATGGTCCGGTTGGCCGAGAAGCCCAGCCGCGACGAAGCGGCCTGCTGCAGCGTCGAGGTGGTGAAGGGCGGGCCGGGATTGCGCTTGGTCGGCTTGGCTTCGACCGACATCGCCTTGAAGACAGCGCCCTCCAGCATCGCCTTGATGTCGTCGGCCTGCGCCTTGTTGGCGATGTCGAGCTTTTGCAGCTTCTTGCCGGCATAGGCGGTCAGCCGGGCCTCGAAGCTGTCGTTGCGCGGCGTGCCGAGGATGGCGGCGATTTGCCAGTATTCCTCGCGGATGAAGCGTTCGATCTCGGATTCGCGGTCGCAGACCAGGCGCAGGGCCACCGACTGCACGCGGCCGGCAGAGCGAGCGCCAGGCAGCTTGCGCCACAGCACCGGCGAAAGCGTGAAGCCGACGAGATAATCGAGCGCGCGGCGGGCGAGATAGGCGTCGACCAGCGGCGCATCGATCTGGCGCGGATGCGCCATCGCCTCCATCACCGAAGCCTTGGTGATGGCGTTGAAAACGACACGGCTGACCGGCTTGTCCTTCAGCGCGCGCTTCTGTTTGAGCACTTCCAGAACATGCCAGGAGATCGCCTCGCCCTCGCGGTCCGGGTCGGTGGCGAGGATCAGCCCGTCGGCGTCCTTGACAGCCTTGGCGATGTCCGCAAGCCGCTTGCCGGAGGCGGTGTCGACTGACCAGGACATGGCGAAGTCCTCGTCCGGGCGCACCGAGCCGTCCTTGGCCGGCAAGTCGCGGACATGGCCGAACGAGGCCAGGACCTTATAGTTCCTGCCGAGATATTTATTGATTGTCTTTGCCTTGGCCGGCGATTCGACGACGACGACGTCCATGAGGTCTCATATCAGCTGTGAGGCGGCGGAAGAACTCCGCAACGCACGACGAAATCCCACCTTTTCGTCGCTCACATGGCCGCGCTTTTGCGATCGGTCAAGGGGAAGGAGCCAATTTGCCGGGCCATTGCCGGCCTTACACTCTTAGAGTGTATGGCGAAGATCACATTTTTGGAGATGCGGCGGTTCCTGCCTCGCAGCCGTCAAAGAAACACCGATGACCCGACCGCTCCACCGAGCCTTGCCGATGCCTTCGATGCAGCGCTGTCGAAAGCCAGTTCCGGCTGCCGGCGAAAGACGATGCCGGCAGCCGGCCGATGAAACTCAGTCGGCCTCGACCATGTGCCAGACACCGCCGGCGCCTTCGCCAGTCATGTCGCCGGCCTTCTTGTCCTTGACGAAAGTGTAGACGGGCTTCCCCTCATAGGCCCACATCGTGGTGCCGTCGGTGCGCTCGACCACCGACCACTCGCCGTCAGCCTTGGCGCCGGCCTCCGCCTTCAGCGGCGGCCAGTTCTTGGCGCATTTGTCGTAGCAGTTGGACTTGCCCTTCTCGTCCTTGTCGTAGGTGTAGAGCGTCATGCCCATGGCATCGGTATAGATCTTCTTGCCGCCGACCTCGGCTTCCTTCCACGCCTCCGCGGCATGGGACGCGGTAGAGCCGAGCAAGAGGGCTGCAAACCCGAGTGCAATCGATTTCATGACAAATCTCCCTGTGAACAAGCACGCGGCGATCGCGCGCCTGTCGTCAACGCATCGAGGAGGCCGTTTCTTCCGCGACAAGGCGACCACATGCCACACAATGGTGATTGGCAGGAGGCGGCCGGCGTCGCTATATCGGCGCCAGCACAGTGGGGCCATGAAATGGCATTGGACATCGGCTATGTCAGCGCGGTCGGGGCAGGGGCGGTGTCGTTCCTGTCGCCCTGCGTGCTGCCCCTGGTGCCGCCCTATCTCTGCTATATGGCCGGCGTTTCGGTCGACGATTTCCGCGGCAATCAAGGCGTGACGGCGCGGGAAGGCGCGCGCAGCGCGCTGCTCTACGCTTCGCTTGCCTTCGTGCTCGGCTTCTCCACCGTCTTCGTTGCGCTCGGCGCAGGCGCCTCCACCATCGGCAGGCTGCTGCGCGTCTGGCAGGAACCGCTGGCGATGGTGGCGGGCGCGCTGATCATCGTCATGGGGCTGAATTTCCTCGGCGTCCTGCGCATTCCGCTCCTGTCGCGCGAGGCGCGGTTCCAGTCGCAAGGCAAGCCGGCCAACCTGGTTGCGGCCTATGTGATGGGCTTGGCGTTCGCCTTTGGCTGGACGCCCTGCATCGGCCCAGTGCTTGGGCCGATCCTGACGCTGGCCGGCGGACGCGAGACGGTGGGAGAAGGCGCGCTGCTGCTCGCGGCCTATTCGCTCGGGCTCGGTGTCCCCTTCCTGATCGCGGCGCTGTTTTCCGGCGCCTTCATGCGATTCCTGGGAAAATTCCGCGTCCATCTCGGTCGCGTCGAGAAGGCGATCGGCGCGCTGCTGGTCGTGGCCGGCGTGTTCTTCCTCACCGGCGGCGTGCAGAGCGCGTCCTACTGGCTGCTGGAAAATTTTCCGGCGCTGGGACGGCTGGGGTGATTTTGCCATAAGGGACGTCGCGTGGCCGGACGCGACGCCCAGGAGCGCGCATATCTGCAACCGCGACGATCACTCCGGCACGACGATCACTCCGGCACGCCGGCAATGCCCAGCGCCTCGACGTAACGCTCGGCGAAAACCTTGTCCAGCCACGGGTTGATCTGTCTCTGTAGGGTGAGCGTGTAGGTCGGGAACGCCTCCATCAGCCGCTGCGCCGCCGCCTGCGCCTCTTCCAGCCGGTTGAGTTTGACCAGCGCCATGATGACCACCCGGTGCGAGGAGCCATAATTCGGCATCTCGTGCAGAGCGCGTTCTCCCCACGCCAGCGCTTCCTTGTAGCGCTCGAGCATCAGATAGCTCATCCCGATGCCGGAGAGCGCGATTCCCTTCTCCGGGTCGACCGGGCTCAGCCGCATGGCCCGGTGAAAGTGCTTGATCGCGACGAGCGGGCGGCTGGCATGTGCGTTCACCCAGCCGCAGCCCGTGTGGCCCTGCGCCGAATTGGGGTTGAGCAGCAGGGATCTTTCGATCGTGCCCAGCGCCATTTCGTATTCCTTCGCGCTGTAGGCGATCACCTGCGCCGCGAAGCGTAGGCTCGTGGGATCGTCGCGCGCTTCCGCCAGCACCTCGCGCGCCATGCGCGCGGCGACTCGGGTATCGTCGGGCTCGTGCCAGCACTGGCTCACGGACAGGCTGCGGATATAGGCGCCGAGTGCCTTCGCCAGGTTGAAACCGGGGTCGATGCTGAGCGCCTCGTTGGTGAGCCGGCGCACGTCGGCAAAGCCCTCGCGCGTCATGCTGTAGAAGCGCGGCAGCGCGCGAAGATAGAGGTCGTAGGCGCTGATGTAGTCGGTCGGCTTCATGCGCGCCTGCTTGATCTCCTCCAGCCGGATGCTCGGCTCGACAGCGCCGACGACGCTCTCCGTCACCTTATCCTGCAGGTCGAAAATGTCGCTCACCTCGCCCTCGAAGCGGCCGGTCCAGACATGGTGTCCGCTGATCGCATCCACCAACTGCCCACTGATGCGCACCCGCGATCCTGCTCTGCGGATGCTGCCTTCGAGCACGTAGCGGACGCCCAGCTCGCGCCCGACCTGGCGCAGGTCTACCGCCCGGCCCTTGTAGGTGAAGGACGAGTTGCGGGCGATCACGAAGAAGGAGTTCACCCGGCTCAATCCCGTGATGATGTCCTCCACCAGCCCGTCCGCGAAGTATTCCTGGTCGGGGTCGCCGCTCATGTTGGTGAAAGGCAGAACCGCGATCGAGGGTTTCTCGGGCAGGGGAGGCGGTGCAGCCGCCGAGGCGCCGGCGTCGGTCTCGACGCGGTAGGCGCGCACAGGCCGTTCGATGTTCTTGAGGCGCACGTCGCCGAGCGGCGTGAAGCCGCAGTCGAGCTTGCCCTGAAGGTGGTCGTAGGCAGTGCCCGAGACGACCACGGCGCCGGGATCGGCGATGCTTTCGAGGCGGGCCGCGATGTTGACCCCGTCGCCGTAGAGGTCGCCGTCCTCCTCGCAGACCACGTCGCCGAGATTGACGCCGATGCGCAGGCGAATCCGCTCTTCCTCGGGCGTCTGCTCCTCGTGTTCTGCCAGGGCCTGCTGGATCGCCATCGCCGAGGTCACCGCGTTGACGACGCTCGCGAACTCGCAAAGCATGCCGTCGCCGGTGAGCTTGACGATGCGACCCCGGTGCTCGGAGACCAGCGGTTCGAGAAGGTCCTTGCGGTAGATCTTCAGCCGCTCGAGCGTGCCGCGTTCGTCACGCTCAATAAGGCGCGAATAGCCGACGACGTCGCACGCCAGGATGGCTGCGAGGTGGCGCTGCGTGGTCAATGCACCGTTCGGCCAAGCGCCTGCATGCGGGCCGCCCCGCGTCCATGTCCTGCCAACTTCCAGACGCGCCACGCGCATGGTATCCATCTCTCCCAGTCTCCGCCCGTCGCCGCTTATGGCGCGGAAAACGCGGCTTGACCTTGCCTTCACGAGATTTCGCTATCCCGCTTGCGAGGCGTGGAGCATTCCGGTCGCCGCACCAACAGCCAACCGACGACACGCCGACGCAATATCCGGAAGTGCCGACACAGCACTCCCAGAAGACCGCAGATATTTCCTGCCCTGTGTAACCGGCTGACGCCACTGTGGCGGTGCTTTTGTATCTGGTATCACACCAGACGTTCGCTTAGAGAGGCTCCGCCGTCTCACCGGAATTTAACCGCATTGGTGCAGCATGAGCAGCGTTGCTAGCATGCTGATTCAAACGCTTTTCGTACGGTTGCCCTTTTATGAGCCAGAGATCCTGCCTGTCCGTCATCCTTGCCGCCGGCGAGGGCACGCGCATGAAAAGCGCGATGCCCAAGGTGCTGCATTCCATCGCCGGCCTGCCGATGGTGGCGCATGTCGTCAAGGCCGCGGAGGCGGCGGGCGCAACGGGCCTGGCGCTGGTGATCGGGCATGGCGCCGAGGAGATGCGCAAGGCCGCGCAGAAATTTGCGCCGAAGGCCGAGACCTTCGTGCAGGAGGAGCGGCTGGGGACGGCACATGCAGTGCTTGCCGCGCGAGAAGCGATATCAAAAGGTTACGACGATATCCTCGTCATGTTCGGCGACACGCCGCTGATCGACGCGGCAGCGCTGGCAGCCGCCCGGCAAAAGCTGGCGGACGGCGCGGCGATAGCGGTCATCGGTTTTCGTCCGCCCAATCCGACCGGCTACGGCCGGCTGATCGAAGAAGGCGGCCGGCTCGTCGCCATCCGTGAGGAGAAGGATTGCTCCGCGGCCGAGAGGACGATCGGCTTTTGCAATGCGGGCATGATGGCGGTGGCGGGCAGGCATGCGCTCGCGCTGCTCGATCGGGTCGGCAACCGGAATGCCAAGGGCGAGTACTATCTCACCGACATTGTCGAGATCGCCAGCGCGACGGGCCTGACGGTCGTTGCCACGGAAACCGGTTTCGAGAGCGCGCTCGGCATCAACAACCGGGCCGAGCTTGCCGAGGCGGAAGCCATCTGGCAGGCACGCCGGCGGCGCGAAGCGATGCTCGGCGGTGTGACGCTGATTGCGCCGGAAACCGTCTATTTCTCGCACGACACCGAGATCGGCGCCGATACCATTGTCGAACCGAATGTCTGGTTTGGCCTGGGCGTCAAGATTGCCGCTGGCGCCACCATCCATGCCTTCAGCCATATGACGGGCACTACGATCGGGGAGAACTGCGAGGTCGGGCCGTTCGCGCGGCTGCGGCCGGGTGCGGATCTGAGAAAGAAGGCTAAGGTCGGCAATTTCTGCGAGGTCAAGCAGGCGACTGTCGAGGAGGGCGCCAAGGTGAACCACCTGACCTATGTCGGCGATGCGCGCGTCGGTGCGGGGGCCAATATCGGCGCCGGCACCATCACCTGCAACTATGACGGCTACTCCAAATTCTTCACCGACATTGGCGAGGGCGCCTTTATCGGCTCGAATTCCTCGCTGGTGGCGCCGGTCACGATCGGCAGCCGCAGCTATATCGCCTCCGGGAGCGTGATCACCGAAAGCGTGCCGGACGATGCGCTGGCCTTCGGCCGCGCCCGCCAGAAGACGCTGCCCGGCAAAGGCAAGGAGCTGCGGGAGCGGTTTGCGTCGGTCGCGGCGGCGAAGAAGAAGGCGGCGGAATAGGTCGGATAGGTCTTAGAGCGTTCAGCTTTTGCCAGGATCGCTGATGCGCTCTAAGTATTTGTTTTTGCGCAATTCCCGACGGAAAACTCTACGCATTTTCCCGGCTTACGCTAAAACAGCCAAAGATAGACTATTCTGCCGAGCGCGCCGAGCAGCAGCGTCAAGGCGGCGAACGACTGGATGAAGAATCCAGGAAACCGCTTCAGCGGGGCGGCCAGATATCCGACAAAATAGGCGATGCGGCCAATCAGCCAGACAAGGCCGAAACCGGCGGCCCAGTTCGGGCTCCAATAGACGGCGAACAACCACATGGCCGGCAGGAAAATCGGCAGCCATTCGATTGTGTTCAAATGCGCGCGAACGGCGCGTTCGAGCAAAGGGTCACCTGTCATTGTCGGCGCAAGGATCCCGGTCGTGGAGTGCGTTCGGGCGACGGTCAGCGCCATGCCGAATATGGCCAAGCCGCACAAAAGCGTGACAATCGCCACCGGATAATATTGTTCCATCTCGGATACCTCTTCAGTTTGTCGGATCGGGTCGCGACCTGTCGCCGGAATGCAATCCGTCGTGGTTTGCAGATGGAGTACGGCCGAACAACAATTGCAACCGCAAAGATAAACGTTCGCATTCCAGAGGCGTTGACAAGCCGAGCGATTGCAGTAACCGGGTTGCAAGTGCGGCGTGTCATGTTGCATGCATCAAAGACCGTTCCGGCTGATACGGAACGAAACGCAAAGTGACTTTCGCGGCAAGCCGGCAATCCTTAGATAGCGCTGGGTTTGCGCTGGGAATCGGGGTCAGGGTATGTGCGGTATCGTTGCAATTGTCGGCCAGCAGCAGGTCGCGCCGCTCATCGTCGATGCGCTGAAGCGGCTCGAATATCGCGGCTATGATTCGGCGGGCGTCGCCACCATCGAAAACGGCGAGCTCGGCCGCCGCCGGGCCGAGGGCAAGCTGGTCAACCTCGAACGCCGGCTGAAGGAAGACCCGCTCGACGGCACGATCGGCATCGGCCATACACGCTGGGCGACGCATGGCGTGCCGAACGAGACCAACGCGCACCCGCATTTTTCCGACGGCGTTGCCATCGTCCACAATGGCATCATCGAGAATTTCGCCGAATTGCGCGATGAATTGGTTCGCGACGGCTACAGCTTCTCGTCGCAGACTGACACCGAGGTCGTTGCGCATCTGATTGCGCGGGAGCTTGCGAAAGGGCTGAAGCCGGTCGAGGCCGCGCACAAGGCGCTGAAGCGGCTGTCAGGCGCCTTCGCGCTGGCGATCATGTTCAAGGGCGACGAGGATCTGATCGTTGGCGCCCGAAACGGTCCGCCTTTGGCCGTCGGCCATGGCGACGGCGAGATGTTCCTTGGTTCCGACGCCATTGCGCTGGCACCCTTCACCAACGCCGTCACCTATCTGGAAGACGGCGACTGGGCCGAAGTGCGCCGCAACAGCGTGACCATCTACGACATCGACGGCAACAAGGTCGACCGCAAGCGCCAGCAGTCGCTGTCGACCAGCTTCATGGTCGACAAGGGCAACCGCCGGCATTTCATGGAAAAGGAAATCCACGAGCAGCCGGAAGTGATCTCGCACACGCTGGCGCATTACGTGGATTTCGTCTCCGGCGTGTCGAAGCCGCTCGACCTGCCGTTCGACTTCGCCAAGATCGGCCGGCTGGCGCTCTCGGCTTGCGGCACGGCCTATCTCGCCGGGTTGATCAGCAAATACTGGTTCGAACGCTATGCGCGGCTGCCGGTCGACATCGACGTCGCCTCGGAGTTCCGCTACCGCGAGATGCCGCTGTCGGCCAATGACGCGGCCTTCTTCATCTCGCAATCGGGCGAGACCGCCGACACGCTCGCCTCGCTGCGTTATTGCCGCAAGGCCGGCATGAAGATCGGCGCGGTCGTCAACGTGCGCGAATCGACCATGGCGCGCGAATCCGATGTCGTGCTGCCGACGCTCGCCGGGCCGGAGATCGGCGTCGCCTCGACCAAGGCCTTCACCTGTCAGCTGTCGGTGCTGGCGTCGCTGGCGGTGCGGGCTGGCGTTGCGCGCGGAGCGATCTCGCGCGATGAGGAAAAGCGGCTGGTGCGCGAGCTTTCCGAGGCGCCGCGCTTCGCCACCCAGGTGCTGAAGCTCGACGAGCAGATCGAACGCATCTCGCGCGAACTCTCGCGCTACAAGGATGTGCTCTATCTCGGCCGCGACACCAATTTCCCTTTGGCCATGGAAGGGGCGCTGAAGCTCAAGGAAATCTCCTACATTCACGCCGAGGGCTACGCGGCCGGCGAACTGAAGCACGGCCCGATCGCGCTGATCGACGAGAACATGCCGGTGATCGTGATCGCGCCGCATGACCGCATCTTCGAGAAGACCGTGTCGAACATGCAGGAAGTGGCGGCGCGCGGCGGCAAGATCATCCTCATCACCGACGCCAAGGGCGCCGCGCAGGCGGGTATCAAGACGATGGAGACGATCATCCTGCCCGATGTGCCGGAGATCATTTCGCCGATCATCTACGCGCTGCCGATCCAGATGCTGGCCTATTTCACCGCCGTGTTCATGGGCACGGACGTCGACCAGCCGCGCAATCTGGCCAAATCGGTGACGGTGGAATAGGTCTACATAACGATACGCCGAGCTGTATCAATTAATGATACATGGCCTTGCACTTCATTCAAAGGCAAGACAGTTGAAGCGGTCGCCGCCGGGAAGGCGATGTGGAGATCGTTGATTACCATGAGCGGGCACTCGCCCTAACCCTTTGAGGATACTGAGCTATGCTCAAGTTCGCACGCCCCATCCATCCTGGAGAATTCGTCCGCGAGGAATATCTTGTTCCTCTCGGCATGAGTGCTGGCGCGCTCGCAAAAAAGCTCAATCTTCCGCGTACGCGTATCGAGCGTATCGTCAAGGAAGAGGTAGGCCTGACGCCTGACACGGCGCTTCGCCTTGCGAGGTTCTTCAACACCACACCTGAGTTTTGGATGAACTTCCAGAAGGCCTATGAGCTGGAGACCGAAGCGATGAAGATCGCGGCGGAACTCGAGAAGATCGTGCCGCTCGAAGCCGCCGCATAGCGCGGATTCTTTAAAAACTTCGCAGTTCCAAAGCGGCTTGCGGTTCACTAATGTTCAACCGCAACCTGCGCTGCGGTGAACCCATGTCCGACGCCCTGAAGACTTCTGGCATGACCCGGCTCAGGAACTATTTCCTGACGGGCTTCATCGTCTGCGCGCCGCTGGCGATCACCGCCTATATCGCCTGGTCACTCATCGGCTGGGTCGATTCCTGGGTGAAGCCCTACATCCCGGCGCGCTATAACCCCGATACCTATCTGCCGTTTCCGGTTCCGGGCTTCGGGCTGATCGTGGCGCTGGTGCTGATCACGCTGATTGGCTTCCTGACGGCAAACATCGTCGGCCGTGCCATCGTCAATTCCGGCGAGCGGCTGCTCGGCCGCATGCCTCTGGTGCGCGGCATCTATCGCTCGCTGAAACAGATTTTCGAGACGGTGCTGTCGAACAAGGGCGACATGTTCCGCCAGGTCGGGTTGGTCGAGTATCCGCGAAAAGGCGTCTGGTCGCTGGTTTTCGTCGCCAGCGAGAAGGAAACCGAGATCAACCAGAAGCTCGATCAGGAAGGCGATCCGCTGATTGCGGTATTCATGCCGTGCACGCCGAACCCGACCACCGGCTTCCTGATGTATGTGCATAAATCCGAGATCGTGCTGCTCGACATGACGATCGAGGATGGGGCCAAGCTGATCGTTTCGGCCGGCATGGTGGCGCCGGAGGTCAAGGCCAAGCTGGTGACGCTGAACGGCGAGCCGATCGAGGGGGCGCTCGCCAATCCGGCGCTCGGCACGGCTCAGCCGGCGCGCAGCAGCCGCACCGCCTCATCGCGCCCGAACAGGTAAAGCAACAGCCTAAGCGCCTGTCCGCGTTCGGACTGCAGTTCCGGATCGCGCGACAGGATCAGCCTTGCGTCGTCGCGCGCGCCTTCGAGCAGGTCGGCATGGAACTCGATGCGTGCGACCTGGAAGCCAGGCGTGCCGGATTGCCGGGTCCCAAGAAGCTCGCCTTCGCCGCGCAGCTTGAGGTCCTCCTCGGCGATCCGGAAACCGTCCTCAGTCTCGCGCATAACCGACAGACGGCGCTTCGCCGTCTCGCCGAGCGGGTCTTTGTAGAGCAGCACGCAGGAGGAGGGCTTGTCGCCGCGCCCGACCCGGCCGCGCAACTGGTGCAACTGGGCAAGGCCGAAGCGCTCGGCGTGTTCGATGACGATGATCGTGGCGTCCGGCACATCGACGCCGACCTCGATGACGGTGGTGGCGATCAATATGCGTGTTTCGCCCTGCTTGAAGGCGCGCATCGCCTCGTCCTTCTCGGCCCCCTTCATGCGCCCGTGAACCAGGCCGATCTGGTCGCCGAAGAGCGGCTTGAGTGAAGCGAAGCGGTCTTCCGCCGACATCAGCTTGATCTCTTCGGATTCCTCGACCAGCGGGCAGATCCAGTAGATCTTCTGACCTTCGGCGACGGCATCGCGCATCCGTGCGACCAGCTCATCCAGCCGCTCCAGGGGCAAGGTGACGGTGCGGATCGGCTGCCGGCCGGCCGGTTTTTCGGTCAGTTTCGAAACGTCCATGTCGCCGAAGGCGGTGAGCACCAGCGTGCGCGGGATCGGCGTCGCCGTCATCACCAGCATGTCGGGCGCGTCGCCCTTGGCGGTGATCGCCAGCCGCTGGTGGACGCCGAAGCGGTGCTGCTCGTCGACCACGGCAAGGACGAGGTCGTGGAAGGTCACGGATTCCTGGAACAGCGCATGCGTGCCGACGACGATGTCGATCGCACCGCTGGCGAGGCCTTCCAGCGTCTCTGTGCGCTCATGGCCCTTTTCGCGCCCGGTGAGGATAGCGGTGCGCAGGCCGGCTTGCTCTGCCAATGGTGCGATGGTTGCCAGGTGTTGGCGCGCCAGGATTTCGGTCGGCGCCATCAACGCGGCCTGGCCGCCAGCCTCCACCGCGCGGCCCATGGCAAGCAGCGCGACCACAGTCTTGCCGGAGCCGACGTCGCCCTGCAGCAGGCGCAGCATGCGCTCGGGATCGGCGAGATCGGCATTGATCTCGCCGAGCGCGAATTCCTGGCTAGGGGTGAGCTTGTAGGGCAGGGCCGAGCGCAGTTTCTCGACAATGCGGCCGTCGCCAGTGAGCGGGCGGCCCGACAGACGACGGATCTTTGCCCGAACCAGCGCCAGCGAGACCTGGCCGGCCAGCAATTCGTCATAGGCGAGGCGCCGCCAGGCCGGGCCTTCGACGGCAACGTCGATCGGGTCGGCGGGAGAATGAATGCGGGCGAGCGCGTCGCCGAAGGACGGAAAGGTGTGGCGGCGCATGAAAGCGTCATCCAGCCATTCCGGCAAGTCGGGCAGACGGCTGAGCGCCTGCCCGATGGCTCGGCGCAGCACCTTAGCCGACAAGCCTGCCGTCAGCGGATAGACCGGCTCGACCAACGGCAGGCCCTCGGCCTCGTCAATCGGCGCGATATGGTCGGGATGAACCATGCTCGGCCGGCCGTTGAACCATTCCATGCGGCCGGAGATGACGACCCGTTCGCCTTCCGGCAGCATCTTCTGCAGATAGGCGGCATGGGCATGAAAAAAGGTCAGCGCGATCTCGCCGGTGTCGTCGTGAGCGTAGACCCGGTAGGGCACCGACCTGTTGCCGCGCGGCGGCGGCTGATGGCGGTCGACGCGCACCTCGAGCGTGACGATCTGGCCCTCGGCGGAGAGCGCGATGCCGGGCCGGTTGCGCCGGTCGATCACCGTGTTGGGCAGTACGAACAGAAGATCGGCGGCGCGCGCGGCGCGGTCGCCGAGATCGGCCGGCACGACCCGCTCGATCAGCGTTCCCACTTTCGGACCAACGCCGGCAAGCGAGGTTATCGGAACGAATAATGGGTCGAGGACGGAGGGACGCATCAGCGCAGCGCCTGTTGCGTATCCGGAAAGGCCGAGTTCCTTCGCGCCCCCCTCTGTCCTGCCGGACATCTCCCCCACAAGGGGGGAGATTGCCAGCTTCGGCGCCTCACCCATTCCGTAACGTTGAAGGTTGGCGAAAACGGACGTGCAGGCTGATCTCCCCCCTCGTAGGGGAGATGTCCGGCAGGACCGAGGGGGGCATGAAGGAATGCAGTCATTTCAAATTGATTGTCGGCTGTCTTACTTTGCCTTGCAAGGCTGACACCGATCTCTATCCACGCTATATGCGCCGCTTCGAACAGGGATGCGGCGCCATGACCGGTACACAGCGATCAAGCGAGGGGCTGGATGCCCGCCGCCGCAAGCTCCTGTTCCGCTCCTGGCATCGCGGCATGCGCGAGATGGATCTCATCCTGGGTACCTTCGCCGATGCCGAGATCGGCGCCTTGACCGGCGACGAAATCGCCCAATATGAAAAGCTCCTCGAAATCCCCGATACCGAATTCCTTCCGTTGATCACCGGCGAGCGCCCGGTTCCGCCCGATATCGATTGCGCGGTGCTGCAGAAGATCCTGGCGTCGCGCCGAACGATGACATTTTGAACGTATCAAGCATGAGCCTCATTCCTATCATCGGTCTGCCAAAGGGCCGGGCCGGCCAGTTCATCGTCGACGGCGTCGCCGACGGCTATGAAGCCTTTGCATTGGTGCAGACGGCGCAGGAGATCGCTCCCGACAAGCCGGTGCTGTTCGTGGCGCGCGATGGCCAGCGGCTGCCGGCGATCATCGAGGCGCTCGCCTTTGCGGCGCCCGGCCTGCCGGTGCTGGAACTGCCGGCCTGGGACTGTCTACCCTACGACCGCGTCTCGCCGGGAGCGGATGCGGCCGCGCGGCGGCTCGATGCGCTCTCCGCCATGATCGCGCTGGCGAAGAAGCCGCATCGCGCCGTGATCCTCACCACCGCCAACGCGCTGCTGCAGCGCATTCCCCCAGCCGAACTGATCGAGGCGCAGACCTTCCACGCCAAGCCCGGCAACCAGGTCGACATGAACGCGCTGATCGCGCGGCTGGAGACCTCCGGCTTCGAGCGCGTGCCGACGGTGCGCGGCCTGGGCGAATTCGCGGTCCGCGGCGGCATCCTCGATCTCTTCGCGCCGGGCTGGAGCGAGGCGCTGCGGCTCGACTTCTTCGGCGACACACTGGAATCGATCCGCGTCTTCGACGTGGCGACCCAGCGCACGACCGGGCAGCGCAAGTCGATGTCCTTGCAAGCGATGAGCGAGGTGGCGCTGACGCCGGAGACGATCAGCCGCTTCCGCCGCTCCTACATCGAGGCCTTTGGCGCGCCGTCGCGCGACGACGCGCTTTATGCGGCAGTCAGCGAAGGCCGCCGCTTTGCCGGCATGGAACACTGGCTGCCCTTCTTCTACGAGCGGCTGGAGACGGTGTTCGACTATCTGCCGGATGCGCCTGTCGTCTTCGACCATCTGGCACATGAGGCGCTGGCTGAGCGGCACACGCTGATCCTCGACCACTACGAGGCGCGCCGGAAGCAGGCCGACAGCGCGCTGAAGGACGCGGTGCCCTACAAGCCGGTGGCGCCGGACCTGCTTTATCTTTCGCCGGAGAACCTCAAAGCCTCGCTCGGCCCGCGTGAAGACATCGACTTCACCGTTTTCGACGCGCCAGACGTTGGAGCTAAAAAGGTCTTTCACGCCGGCTCGCGGCACGGCCGCAGCTTCGCCGAGGAGCGCGCCGATCCCAACACCAACGTCTTCGACGTGGTGGTGAAGCATATCGCCGACGAGCGCGCCGCGCGCCGCCGCGTCATCGTCGCCGGCTGGACCGAAGGCTCGCTCGACCGGCTCGGCCAGATCCTCGCCGAACATCATCTTGGCAATCTGAAGCCGGTTGCGACGCTTGCCGAGGTCGAAAAGCTCGAGCCGGGGCAGGCGGGTCTCGCCGTGCTGCCGCTGGAATCCGGCTTCGAAACCGACGCCATGGTCGTCGTTGCCGAACAGGACATTCTCGGCGACAGGCTGATTCGCCGCTCGAAGCGCAAGAAGAAGGCATCCGATTTCATCGCCGAGGCCTCGTCGCTGTCCTCGGGCGATATCGTTGTCCACGCCGACCACGGCATCGGCCGCTTCATCGGCCTGCGCACCATCGAGGCGGTCGGCGCGCCGCATGACTGCCTCGAAATCCACTATGCCGGCGATGATCGGCTGTTCCTGCCGGTCGAAAACATCGAGCTCTTGTCGCGCTACGGCTCGGATTCGGCCGAAGCGCCGCTCGACAAGCTCGGCGGCGGCGCCTGGCAGGCGCGCAAGGCGCGGCTGAAGCGGCGGCTGCTCGACATGGCGGGCCAGTTGATCCGGCTTGCTGCCGAGCGGCAGATGCGCGCCGCACCCGCCATGATCCCCGCGGATGGGCTTTATGGCGAGTTCGCCGCGCGCTTCCCTTATGAGGAAACCGACGACCAGCAGACTGCGATCGATTCCGTCATGGATGATCTCGGCGCCGGTAAGCCGATGGATCGGCTGGTCTGCGGCGATGTCGGCTTCGGCAAGACGGAGGTCGCGCTGCGCGCTGCCTTCATCGCCGCAATGGAAGGCTTCCAGGTCGCGGTCGTGGTGCCCACGACGCTGCTCTCTCGCCAGCACTTCAAGACCTTCTCGCAACGCTTCTCCGGCCTGCCGATCCGTATCGCTCAGGCCTCGCGCCTGGTCGGCGCCAAGGAATTGGCGGAAACGAAGAAGGGCATCAGCGAAGGCACGGTCGATATCGTCGTCGGCACGCACGCGCTGCTCGGCAGCTCGATCTCGTTCAAGAATCTCGGCCTGCTGATCATCGACGAGGAGCAGCATTTCGGCGTCAAGCACAAGGAGCGGTTGAAGGAGCTCAAGAACGACGTGCATGTGCTGACGCTGTCGGCGACGCCGATTCCGCGCACGCTGCAACTGGCGCTGACCGGCGTGCGCGAATTGTCGCTGATCGCGACGCCGCCGGTCGACCGCATGGCCGTGCGCACTTTCATTTCACCCTTCGATCCGCTGGTCATACGCGAGACGCTGCTGCGCGAACGCTATCGCGGGGGCCATTCCTTCTATGTCGTGCCGCGCATCAGCGACCTCTCGGAAATCCATGATTTCCTGAAGGGATCAGTGCCGGAGCTGAAGGTGGCAGTGGCCCATGGCCAGATGCCGCCGGGCGAGCTCGACGACATCATGAACGCCTTTTACGACGGCCAGTACGACGTGCTGCTGTCGACGACCATCGTCGAATCCGGCCTCGATATCCCGACCGCCAACACGCTGATCATCCACCGCGCCGACATGTTCGGCCTGGCGCAGCTCTACCAGCTGCGCGGTCGTGTCGGCCGCTCCAAGGTCAGGGCCTATGCGCTGTTCACGCTGCCGGCAAACCGCAAGCTCACCGACACGGCCGAGCGCCGGCTGAAGGTGCTGCAGTCGCTCGACACGCTCGGCGCCGGCTTCCAGCTCGCCAGCCACGACCTCGACATCAGGGGCGCCGGCAATCTTCTCGGCGAAGAACAGTCCGGCCATATCAAGGAGGTGGGCTTCGAGCTCTACCAGCAGATGCTGGAAGAGGCGGTGGCCGAGGTGAAGGATTCAGGCGAGGTGCAGGACGGCGGTTGGTCGCCGCAGATCGCGGTCGGCACCGCCGTGATGATCCCGGAGAGCTACGTGCCCGACCTGCAGCTCCGCATGGCACTCTACCGCCGTCTTGGCGACCTCGAGACGACCGAGGAAATCGATGGCTTCGGCGCCGAGCTTATCGACCGTTTCGGGCCGCTGCCCGAGGAAGTGACGCATCTGCTCAAGATCGTCTTCATCAAGGCGCTGTGCCGGAAGGCCAATGTCGAGAAGCTCGATGCCGGCCCCAAGGGCGTCGTCATCCATTTCCGCAAACGCGAGTTCCCCAACCCGGTCGGGCTGGTCAAGTTCATCGGCGAACAGGGCTCCTTGGCCAAGATCAGGGCGGACCACAGCGTCGTCTTCATGCGCGAATGGCCGAACGCTGAAAAGCGCTTGGCGGGCTCCGCTGTCGTCATGACGCAATTGGCGCGTTTGGTCGACAAAGCCGCCTAACCGGCACGCCACGGGTTTCCAGCAGGACAAGCATTCGCCACTGCCGAAATTCCCGTCTAGAATAGCAAATCGGCTTCGTGTAAGGAGCCGCCACCTCGTATTGGGGCAGCAATGGCGGGCGAGGGCGCTCGCCGGGAAGAAGTGTTGGGTACAGCGATGACGAAATGGTCGCCGAATTCGTGGAGAGCAAAGCCGATCAAGCAGGTCCCTGCCTATCCGGACCTTGCCGCGTTGAAGACCACGGAGGCCCAACTTGCCACCTATCCGCCACTGGTCTTCGCCGGTGAGGCGCGCAAGCTGAAGAAGCAACTGGCCGCGGTTGCCGCGGGCGACGCCTTCCTGCTCCAGGGCGGCGATTGCGCCGAAAGCTTCGCCGAGCATGGCGCCGACAATATCCGCGACTTCTTCCGCGTCTTCCTGCAGATGTCGGTGGTGCTGACCTTCGCCGGCGCCCAGCCGGTGGTGAAAGTCGGACGCGTCGCCGGCCAGTTCGCCAAGCCGCGCTCCTCCGACAACGAGACCAAGGCCGGCGTGACGCTGCCGAGCTATCGCGGCGACATCATCAACGGCATCGAGTTCGACGCCAAGTCGCGCATCCCCGATCCTGCCCGGCAGGAGATGGCCTACCGCCAGTCGGCGGCGACCCTCAACCTTCTGCGCGCCTTCGCGCAGGGCGGCTATGCCAGCCTGGAGAACGTTCACCGCTGGATGCTGGGTTTCGTCGCCGACAGCCCGCAGGGCGAGAAATACGAGTCGCTCGCCAATCGCATCACCGAGACGATGGAATTCATGCGCGCGGTGGGCATCACGTCGGAAACCAATTTCGCGCTGCGCGAGACCGACTTCTACACCAGCCACGAGGCGCTGCTGCTCGGCTATGAGGAGGCGCTGACCCGTGTCGACTCCACGTCCGGCGACTGGTACGCGACCTCGGGCCACATGATCTGGATCGGCGACCGCACCCGCCAGCCCGACCATGCGCATGTCGAATATTGCCGCGGCATCAAGAACCCGCTCGGCCTGAAGTGCGGGCCGTCGCTGACGCCGGACGGACTGCTTGAACTCATCGACCTGCTCAATCCGGAAAACGAACCGGGCCGGCTGACGCTGATTGCACGTTTCGGCTCGGACAAGGTTGCCGAGCACCTGCCGAAGCTGGTGCGCGCGGTGCAGAAGGAAGGCCGCAGCGTGGTCTGGTCGTCCGACCCGATGCATGGCAACACGATCGAGGCGGCAGGTTACAAGACCCGTCCTTTCGACCGCATTCTCAAGGAAGTGCAGACCTTCTTCGAGGTGCACCGCGCCGAAGGCACGCATCCGGGCGGCATCCATGTCGAGATGACCGGCAAGAACGTCACAGAATGCACCGGCGGCGCTCGCGCCATAACGGCGGAAGACCTGCAGGACCGCTATCATACCCATTGCGATCCGCGCCTGAATGCCGACCAGGCGATCGAGCTGGCCTTCCTGGTCTCGGACCTGCTCAAGAAGAGCCATTCGATCCAGCACAAGCAGGCTGCCAACGGCTGAACTGTTGCGATATTTGATTGACTGATCGGGCGCTGGAGAGATCCGGCGCCTTTTCCTTGTGCGATGAAACAGACGGAGTGCGGTCACGTCGGACTGACAAAAAAGTGTCCCTGCGCGGCCATTGCAAAACCGGGATTGCGTTGGAATGCATCGCTGCATTTGAACCTGTTCGCGATCCTCATGCGCCACGAGCATGCCATCATTCATCACCGCGCGGTCGACTTCTGGTCCGCGCGTGCCGCCGTGCTCGTCGTCATCTGCCTGCAGCTTCTGGTCATCAACGATCTATCGTTCGGCCCGCGCTGGCTGGCGCCGTCGATCGAAGCGGCGCTGCTTGCTCCGCTGTCAATCGCAACGGCGTGGACCCAAATGGCGACGCAGAAGGCCGTCGACCACGAACATTGGTACGCGATCGGCCGGTTTAGACTCTTCATTCGACGCGCCGCCTTGGCCATGACCGGCGTCATCAGCTTCATGAACTGCGGAGCGCTGGTCTTCCTGGTGCGGGCGCTGCTCGAAGGGCATGCGGGCGCCGGCACGACGCTGCTCGTCGATGCGCTCAACATCTGGCTCACCAACGTCATCGTCTTCGCGTTGTGGTTCTGGAGCACCGATCGTGGCGGTCCCCCGACCTGCGGCCTGGTCAAGCGCGCGCATGCCGACTTCCTGTTTCCGCAGATGACTCTGCCCGACCGGGAAATCCAGGGGTGGCTGCCCGGCTTCGTCGACTATGTCTTCCTGGCGTTCACCAACGCGACCGCATTTTCGCCGACCGACACGTTGCCGCTCTCCCAGCGCGCCAAGCTGCTGATGATGGCGGAGGCGATGATCTCGCTGCTGACGATCGCGCTGGTGGCGGCGCGGGCGGTGAATATCCTGGGATAGGAGGCTGGCTTTGCTGTTCATGCATGTCGTTGGCCCAGAACCGCGCACATTTGTGGGCGACATGCACTAGCGGCCGCGCTCCCAGCGCATGTTCGCCAGCCTCGGATCGGCAAAAGCTGTCCGCGAGAATTCGAGGCGCCTGTCCGGAAATTCGCAGATCGCCTGGACACCCAGCGGGCCGATGCGGATGCGCCAGGTGTGGGGCTCCAGCGGCTTGGCCTTGGCAAATCCCTTGCAGGTCAAGAGCGCGATGTTGGCGCCCTTCGGATCGCGCGCCGAGCGGTAGCGGATCGCCTGCATCCCGGCCTCGCGCGCGACATCGGCGATGGCCTGGCAGGCGGCATAGTCGGTCGGACGCGTCCACGCGGTCTCGTCGTGGTCGAGCGGCGGCCGGGAGAGGTCGATGGCCAGCTCGCATCTGATCGCCGCAGCGAAGGCCGTGTATTCCGCGGCATCGCTCGGCCACTGGGTCTGTGGCGACTCGGCGAAGAACAGCAAGCGATAGAAGGCCATCTCCGCCACTGCCGTGAGCACCGTCTCAGCGGCATAGTAGACGCCCTTGGTCTTGCCCGCCCGGCGAAAGCGCGAGCCGTGCGGATAGACCGAGCCGTAGCGGAAGGGCGTCGCCAGCAGGTAGTGAAGATGGCGGCATTCCAGCGGGATCTGCGGCTTGGTGTCCTCGATGAGATCCTCGAGCAGGCCCTGCTCGTCGAGCGTGTCGACGAGCTTCAACGTCGAGACGCGGTGCTGCGCCTCCACCATGCGCCAATACTTGCCTTCGAGCCTCACGGCCTCAGACAAGAGCGCGTCGGGAGTCCAGGTAGGCAATGACATCGACAAGTCCGGCAATCGTCAGGATCTTTTGGAGCGGCGTGCCGTCGAACGCGGTATTCGGGTTCTTCAGCCACGCCCGGGCGACGGTCTCGTCGCCGCCGACGATGGCATCGAGCGAGCGGAACAGGCGGACGAACAGCACTGCAAGCTCGAATGGCTTGGTGCCACGCTCGAGCAGGAACTCCTGCTTGCGCATGCGCGAAACGCTCGCCTCCGAGACGCCGATGACGAGGGAAAGCGTTCTCGCGGTGATGTCGAGCAGGTCGGCCGCTCGCAGCGTGGCCTTGGTGATGACGGCATTCTCTGCCGCCGTCGCGGCGGCGACTGGACGTTGCATGTGCGCACCCATCTATTTCTGTGGAAAATATAAGTCACAGAAATTCATTTGGAAAGAGTCGCGCTGAGCGTCAGTCTTTCTTGTAGAGCTGCCAACCCTTGCCGTTGCGGCCCGCCATGCTCGAGTGCCTGGTCACGCGGTTGCGACCGCTCACCTTGGAGCGGTAGAGCGCCCGATCGGCCTTGGTGTACAGATCCTCGGGGCTGTCGGCCTCGGAAGCCATGCAAACGCCCATGGAGACGGTCACCGTGCCGTAGTTCATGCCGGTTTGGCTGCTGGTGAACGGCGTCTGCTCGATCAGCACGCGGATGCGCTCGGCGATCTCGAAAGTGGTGTCCTCGCTGGCGCCTTCGACGATGAGCGCGAATTCCTCGCCGCCGGTGCGAGCCACGAACATGTCGCCGCGAACGCTGGACTGGAAGATTTCGGCGACGATCTGGATGATCCTGTCTCCAACCGGGTGGCCGAAACGGTCGTTGATGTCCTTGAAGCGATCGATGTCGGCAAGGATCAGCGCATTGAACAGGATGCCGCGATTGCTGTTGTAGATGCGCGTGATTTCCTTGTCGAAGGCGCGACGGTTCCTGATCTGCGTCAACGGATCGGTATCGGCCAGCCGCTTGTATTCCTCGAGCTTGGTTTTGACGCTCTCGAGCTCGGCGGTCTTTTCGCTGAGCGTGCTGGCGATCTGGCGGTTGTGGTCCAGCGTGGAGCTGGTGGCGGCTGACATGGCCCCTGCAATCTTGTGCAGCAGTTCTTGCGACAGCAGGCTGCGATTGCTCAAGCCGCTCGACGTCTCATCGAGGATGCGGCCGTATTTCTCGACATGCGTGCGCTCGCTGCGCAGCAGCGCGGCAACGTCCTCGAGTTCCTTCGCGACCACTTCCCTGGCATGCTCGACAATCGCTGGGCCGTGATGCTGGGGGAAGAAGGTGCGGCCGATGCGGTCGAGATCCTCCTGGGTCGGCCGATTGCTCAAAGAGACGACGGCAAGGCTGAGTTCGTGGTTACTGCCGCTGAGCGCCTCGTAGAAGATCTCGTAGTTGCGCGGCAACCCAAGCACGCCGAGCTGGCGCATGGTCGCCACCACGCTGCTGGCGAGGTCGGTGTTCCTCTCGGTCGGGACGGCTGCCGGCTGCATATTCTGCTTCACTGTACCCCTTCAGAGCGACCGGGAATCTGCCACCGCCAGACGTCGCGCATACGGGGATTTGATTGAGAAATGCGATGCGGCGGCGCGTCCCCAACGCGACCTTCGCTTGCATAAATCATATGTGCAGCCGCGCTAAAGTTTCCTTAATGGCCGGAATTTCCTCATCGTCTCTGCTACCACAGGATGCAATCCGGTGCGGACGGCCTTCGAATAGCGCCAATCCGGTGTCGCATTTGCCTATGCCCCGACGAGCGCAAAATGGAATTCTGTCCGACAGTGACCGAATCGGGCGACATGGGAAGGAGCTGGGAATGGACGAAAATCACAGTGGGTCATGCTTGTGCGGCGCGGTGCGTTTCAGGACCAGAGGGCCGTTGCGCGGAGTGATCTATTGCCACTGCTCTCAGTGCCGCAAGCAAAGCGGATCCTTCTATGCCGCAACCAATATTCCCGACGCCAATATCGCAATCGAAGGCACGGAAAACATCAGCTGGTATGAGGCGTCTTCCTTTGCGAAACGCGGTTTTTGCAGGAACTGCGGCTCGCTGCTGTTCTGGAAGCCGAGGGACCATGCCTACACATCGGTGCTGGCAGGGTCGTTCGAGGAACCGACAGGACTCCAAGGGCTCTGCCACATCTTCGTTGGCGACAAGGGCGACTACTACTCCATCGACGACGGATTGCCGCAGTTCGAGAAGTCGACCCCATCGGTCAAGGTCGCGGACGAATGAATTTTGGGCTTGCTGCCTTATTCCCTTGATCCGGCCATTGGGATATCCCCTGCCGGTTAATGGGAAAAGGGCTGAGCATGCAGCGGCTGATCGACGCTTTCATCAATTCCGTGCGGGCCTTCCGCAAGCTGGCTGGGCATGAAGCAGCCTTCCAGCAGGAACTGCTGCTGCTGGCGCTTGCCCTGCCTGCCGGCTGGTTCATCTCTGTATCATGGCGCGGCTACGCGCTTTTGATCGCCGCGGTGCTGCTTCTGATCATCGTGGAGGTGCTCAACACCGGGATCGAGGCGGCCTGCGACGCCTTCAGCCGCGAATTCAACGTCGACATCCAACTCGCCAAGGACTGCGGCTCGCTGGCCGTCCTGATCTCGATCGTCATCGTTGCCGGCGTCTGGGGGATCGCCCTCATCGAACGTTTGACCGGGGTTCCGATCTAGTCCCCTACGAGAGCAACCTCACTGATTTGTCTGGCCTTCCCGCGCGTCCTTGGCGCGCTCCCTTCCGGCGAAATGGCGAGCGACCAGCCAGGCGAGGACAGCGATGCCTACCCCAACCGCGAGCGCGACAACGACTCGCTCGTGGCGAGCGAGCGCCTGGCCGACCATGCGCTCGGCGCCCAAGCCGAAGACATAGCCGAGGGTCCCGAACAGGGCCGCCCAGGCGGCGGATGAGATGGCGTTGAGGACGACGAAGCGTGGCACCGACACGCTCGAAAGGCCGGCGGCGATCCCGCCGACGAGCCGCATTCCGTAGACATAGCGGTTGGTCAGCACGAAAATATTCGGGTGCGTGTTGAGCAGACGGTAGGCGCGGTGGAATCCGGGCCGCTTGCGCAGTCTGACGACGTAGGGGTGATCAGCAAAGCTGCGGCCGAGCGTGAAGAAGAAGGTGTCGCCCACGAAGGCGCCCAGAAACGTTGCCACGAATGCCTGCCAGAGCACGAACACATGCTGATGCGCGAAGAAGCCGCCGAGGATGGCGGCGCTTTCGCCCTCGGCGACACAGCCCAGGAAGACCGCGACCAGCCCATACTGCTCGACGAGACGATGGATGGTTTCGGTCATCGGCTTGCCGGCCAGGCCGAGAGCTTCTCGTCTATCCGTTTGATCTGATCGGCCATGCGCAGGATCTCGTCGCGCAGCCCGATGATCTCGCTGTGGCGCAGTTCGTCGAGCTTTTCGTGCAGAGCCATGATCTCGATCTCGGCCTTCAGATTGACCTCGTAGTCGTGAGCGGCGTCGATGCGGTCGCGCTCGGTCTGCCGGTTCTGCGACATCATGATCACCGGCGCCTGCAGGGCGGCGACCATTGAGAGGACGAGATTGAGGAAGATGAACGGGTAGGGATCGAAGGCATTGCGCGTCAAAAGCCAGACATTGCCGAAAGTCCAAAGGATGAGAAAGGCAATGAAGCCGAGGATGAAGGACCATGAGCCGCCGATCCGGGCGATGGTGTCGGCGACGCGATCGCCATAGGTCGAGTGAAAGGCGACGGCCTTGTTGGTATCCTTGGTGATGGTGGTGCGTTCGAGCGCGCTTTGCAGCACGCGGCTTTCGAGCGCCGAGAGGCCGTCGGGTTTGCGCTTCATCCAGCGGTGTGCCAGGTCGTCGATCGTCTTGTTCATCCTCGCCTCCGTCTTCAGCACCACATATTCGTTCTCACGCAATTCCGGACTGAAAACCGCGGTGCACTTTTCCTGGAATTGCTCTTTTTTTCACGCAATTCCGGATGGAAAACCGCAGCACAATTTTCCTGGAATTGCTCTTTTTTTCACGCAATTCCGGACGGAAAACCGCAGCACAATTTTCCTGGAATTGCTCTTTTTTTCACGCAATTCCGGACGGAAAACCGCAGCACACTTTTCCTGGAATTGCTCATAGAGGTAGAGGCTACCGGTCCGGACGGGAAGTGGATAGATTTGCCCCGAAACCAGCGAGGTTGAGATGCTTGATTTCGAGACGATCCGGGCCCGGGCGGCAAGCCGCAAGGGCGGCGAGGATGCGCTGGCATCTCTGCTCGGACCGATCCCCGATAACGCGGCGGTGGCGAAAATCCCTGATGACCGCATTCTCTCCACCATGGCCGAGCGCATCTTCGCCGCGGGCTTCGTCTGGCGCGTCATCGAGCAGAAATGGCCTGGCTTCGAGGAGGCATTCCTCGGCTTCGAGCCGAAGCGGCTTCTGTTCCAGCCGGATGATTTCTGGCACGAACTCGCCGCCGACAAGCGCATCGTGCGCAATCCGCAGAAGATCAGATCCGTGCGCGATAACGCAGCCTTCGTCGACAGCGTCTCGAAGGAGCATGGCGGCTTCGGCAAATTCCTCGCCGAGTGGCCGGCCGACGATCAGGTCGGGTTGACAGCCTATCTCGGCAAGCACGGCAGCCGGCTTGGCGGCAACACCGGCCAGTATTTCCTGCGCTGGCTGGAGTGGGACACCTTCATCGTCACGGCCGACATGGCGGCGGCCTTGCGAGACGCTGGCCTGGACATCGCCGAAAGCCCCAGCTCAAAGCGCGATCTCGACAAGATCCAAGGCCAGATCAACCATTGGTCGGGGGAAACCGGGCTGCCACGGCGGCACATATCCCGCATCCTGGCCATGTCTATTGGCGAAAACCACTCGCCGGAGGCGTTGCGCGAATATATGGGCGAGCAGGCCTAGGCAGGAGATTGGGCAGGATACGATCTTTCGATCGATCGGATACGATCGACAAGGGTCGATCGATCCTGGGTGGCACAAGCAATGGCCATTGCCGGACGATTGCCGCCACGCTAAATCCGCAGCATGACCCAGTCCGCTCCCGAGATCCTGCGCATCGCCGTCGCCCAGCTCAATCCAACCGTCGGAGACGTCGCCGGCAACCTTGCCAAGGCGAGGGAGGCAAGGGCCGATGCAGCGCGACAGGGCGCCGATCTCGTCCTCTATACGGAGCTGTTCCTTGCCGGTTACCCGCCGGAAGACCTGGTGCTGAAGCCGGCCTTCCTGAGGACCTGTGAAAAGGCGGCGGAGGATTTCGCCAAGGAGACGGCCGACGGCGGGCCTGGCGTGATCATAGGCACGCCGCTGAAGCGCAAGAGCGGCACACACAATTCGATCATCTTCGCCGATGGCGGCAAGGTCATCGCCGAGCGCTACAAGCTCGACCTGCCGAATTATGGCGAGTTCGACGAGAAGCGTGTCTTCCAGGCCGGGCCGGAACTGCAAGGTCCGGTCAATTTCCGCGGCGTGCGGATCGGCATTCCGATCTGCGAGGACATCTGGGGCGATATCGCCGTTTGCGAAACGCTGGCCGAAAGCGGGGCCGAGATCCTGCTGGTGCCGAACGGCTCGCCCTATTATCGCGCCAAGATCGACGTCCGCCATCAGGTGGTGATCCGGCAGGTCATCGAATGCGGATTGCCGATGATCTACGCCAATCAGCTCGGCGGCCAGGACGAGCTCATCTTCGACGGCGCCTCCTTCGCCATCGGCGCCGACAAGACGCTTGCCTTCCAGATGAGCCAATTCGAGGAGACCGTCGACGTCTCCACCTGGAAGCGAAAGGACGGCACCTGGGTCTGTTCGCAAGGCCCGATGTCGAAGATCCCGGAGCGCGAGGAGGCCGACTACCGGGCCTGCATGCTGGGCCTGCGCGATTACGTCAACAAGAACGGCTTCAAGAACGTTGTGCTTGGCCTCTCGGGCGGCATCGATTCGGCCATCTGTGCTGCATTGACAGTCGACGCGCTCGGCGAGGAGCGGCTGCGCACCGTCATGATGCCCTACCGCTATACCTCGAAGGATTCGCTCAAGGATGCCGAGGACTGCGCCAGGGCGCTGGGCTGCCGCTACGACATCGTGCCGATCTCGGAGCCTGTCGAAGGCTTCCGACATGCGCTGACGCAGCTCTTCGAGGGCACGCAGGAAGGCATCACCGAGGAAAACCTGCAGAGCCGCGCACGCGGCACGATCCTGATGGCGATCTCGAACAAGTTCGGCTCCATGGTCGTCACCACCGGCAACAAGAGCGAGATGTCGGTCGGCTACGCCACGCTCTATGGCGACATGAATGGCGGCTTCAATCCGATCAAGGACCTCTACAAGATGCAGGTCTACGGGCTGTCGCGCTGGCGCAATTCGCATGTGCCGCCGGGCGCGCTCGGCCCCTCGGGCGAGGTGATCCCGAAGAACATCATCGACAAGGCGCCGTCGGCCGAGCTCCGCGAAAACCAGACCGACCAGGATTCGCTGCCGCCCTATCCGGTGCTGGACGATATTCTCGAATGCCTGGTGGAACACGAGATGGGCGTCGAGGAGATCGTCGCGCGCGGCCATGACCGGGCGACCGTGACGCGGGTCGAGCACCTGCTCTACATCGCCGAGTACAAGCGCCGGCAGGCAGCACCCGGTGTGAAGATCACCAGGAAGAATTTCGGCCGCGACCGCCGCTACCCGATCACCAACCGATTTCGCGATCGCGGTTAGCCGCGTACCCACTACTGTTGCAAAATCGCCTCAGTGCTTGGAGCAGATCCGCTTTCAGTCATGGTCTGTCTTGGCGGCTCGATGGCGCATCCTTATAAGAGCTTCTCCGCGCTTTCCCTTGCGGGAGGACCGTATGGCAGGATTTGACATCGTTGTGCGAGGCCGCGAAGCCTAGCTCTGCTCCGGCATTCCGAAGTTCGTTCGGAAGGCCGCACCAGCAAAGGCCTTTGCCGCTGCCGGTCACCGTCCTTAGGGCGCGCGGCCGACCATACTGAACCTCCGCCTACCCAGGCGCTGCACGGCGCCGACGCGGGTTTTCCAATTTCGCATTTATAGGACCGGGCTCGTTTGCGCCTGGATGACATCATGGCTCGTTTCAAGATCGATCTGCGCGCGAGCGCCTTCCGCAGCGTGCTCGGCTTCACGCTCGCGCACTGGCGGCGCCAGCCGTGGCGGCTGTCGCTGATCATGGTCGCGTTCCTGCTCTCGACTCTGGCCGACGTGCTGACGCCGCTCTATTCCGGCCGGCTGGTCGATGCGGTCGCCAGCAGCGCCGGCGCGGATGCGATGGCGTGGCAAGCCGCAATGACGGCCTTCTCGATCCTGGTGGCACTGGCGCTGGCCGGCGTCATGCTGCGCAATGCCGCGTTCATGGGCATCGTCGAATTGACGCTGAAGATGATGTCGGACATCGCCGCCGATGCCTTTCACCGAGTGCAGCGGTTCTCGACGGACTGGCACGCCAACGCCTTTGCCGGGTCCACCGTGCGCAAGGTCACGCGCGGCATGTGGGCGCTCGACCTGCTCAACGACACAATCCTGATTGCGCTGCTGCCGTCGCTGGTGATGCTGGTCGGCTCGACACTGCTGCTCGGCTGGTTCTGGCCGCTGATGGGCCTGGTGGTCGCCACCGGCTCCGTGCTGTTCATTGCCGTCACCGCCGCGCTCTCGCTCGGCTATGTCGCGCCCGCGGCACGGCTCGCCAACGCATGGGACACGCGCCTCGGCGGCGCGCTGGCCGACGCGGTGAGCTGCAACGCTGTCGTCAAGAGCTTCGGCGCCGAGATGCGTGAGGAGGCACGCCTTGCCCGCGTTGTCGGCAAATGGCGCCTGCGCACCGGCCGCACCTGGGTGCGCGGTACCATCAACGGCACCACTCAGGGCGTCATGCTGATGCTGCTCAGGGCAGCCGTCATTGGCCTGTCTCTGGTGCTCTGGTCATGGGGCGAGGCGAGCGCTGGTGATGTCGCTTTCGTGCTGACCTCGTTCTTCGTCCTGCAAGGCTATCTGCGCGATATCGGCACGCATATCCGCAACCTGCAGCGCTCGGTCAACGACATGGAGGAACTGGTCGACTTCCAGTCCGAGCCGCTCGGGATCGAGGATCGCCCCGCAGCCGGGCCGATCCTGATCAGCGACGGCCGCATCGCTTTCGACAAGGTGACGTTTCACTACGGCAATCACCGGCTGCCGCTCTATCGCGACTTCTCGGTCGAGATCGCTGCGGGCGAGCGCATCGGCCTGGTCGGGCATTCGGGATCGGGCAAGACCACCTTCGTCAAGCTGATCCAGCGTCTCTATGACGTGAATGCGGGCCGCATCCTGATCGACGGCCAGGACATTTCCCAGGTGGCGCAAGCCTCGCTGCGCAGCCAGATCGCCATCGTCCAGCAGGAGCCGATCCTGTTCCACCGGTCGCTGGCCGAAAACATCGCCTATGCCCGGCCGAGCGCCACCCAGGCCGAGATCGAGCAGGCAGCGAAGCTCGCCAGCGCGCACGATTTCATCGCCAACCTGCCCAAGGGCTACGGAACCCTGGTCGGCGAGCGCGGCGTGAAGCTGTCCGGCGGCGAGCGCCAACGCGTGGCGATCGCACGCGCCTTCCTGGCCGATGCGCGCATCCTGATCCTCGACGAAGCGACATCGAGCCTCGATTCGGAATCGGAGGTGCTGATCCAGAAGGCGATGGAGCGGCTGATGGTCGGGCGCACGACGCTCGTCATCGCGCACCGGCTCTCGACCGTACGGGCGCTCGACCGGCTCATGGTGTTCGACCGCGGCCGCATCATCGAGGAAGGTGCGCATGACGAATTGATCCGCCTGAGCGGTGGCGTCTACCGTCGCTTGTTCGAACGCCAGGCGCTCGAGCTCACCAAGGGGCTCGTCGCCTGAAGAAGCAGCGGCATCGGGCTTCTGCCGGGTGCCGCCTGAGCCGTCAGCCGTAGTGCAGCCTGGGTTTAGGCTCGGTGCCGGTGAACTGGACACCGACGCGGTCATTGCGGCGCCAGCGCACTTGTGCCCGGTAGGCTACTCCATCGACCGGAACGTAGAGCAGAAACTGATCAGGAACGCGCGATTCCGGCGCGACCTTCAACTCGGCGCCCCCGGCATTCTGGTTGCGCAAGGTGCAACTCACCTCGGAATTCTGGATGCCGGCGATGATCGTCCCACCCTTGAGCACCCGCTGGCGATGCTGGCGTCGATGCTCGCTGGAGCCCTGTTCGGGCGGGTTTCGGGTGCTGGCCATAACAAAACGCCAAAAGACAAATCTCCGCCCCCGGATGCCGCAACAAAGCACCCAATCAAGCCGGGCGCAATGCGCGTCCCTTCAGCGCGACGCGCTTTGATGCATGTCATCCTCACGCGTGCAGCATTTCCGGCCAACAACATGCATCAAAACAAACACTTAAAGCGCGACGCCCGAATCCGTTCCAGTGCGACGCGTTCAGGCTGCAAATTGCAGTGCTGTTTGATGACTCAGCCCAGCCGATGAGGATCGGCGCAGAAATTTGCGATGATGTGGCAAAGATCGGGCTCGTTGACCATGCGAACCGCGTCCGCGGAGCCGACCCATTTGCGGGTCCGCGCCCGCCTTTCCTTCCAGCGATCGGCGATACGCTCGACCTTGAGCGGAAACACGACCACTTCGCAGGGCACTTCCTCACCGGAAGCAAGCACTTTGCCGTAGAAGTAACGGCCGGCCTCGAAATGCGAGATGGTGCCGCGCAATCCGGCCTCTTCGCCCGCCTCGCGGGCAGCCGCCTCGCAAAGCGGCTCCCTGGCTTCAGGCCAGCCTTTAGGCAAGACCCAGCGTCCGGTATCGCGGCTGGTTATCAGCATGATCTCGACGCCGTCTTCGCCCTCGCGCCAAGGCAGGGCGGCGACCTGGAGACGGCACGGCGCCGTGCCGAAGAGCTTGCGGACTCTTTCGGCCATGAGATTGTGCATCGTCGGCTTCGTCAGCATTGAAGAAGCTGCCCCCAGCCTCCAGAATCGTTATCACCTTCCGAATCTTACGAGGTATCGTGGACAACAAAAGTAAAAAACTTCACTCCGATTGGTTAAGCTCAACCAAAGTGGGACGATTTCACGAAATATCGTCCTTTTCGCTTAGGGCGTGGCGAAGCAAAGCATGCTCTTGGAGGAGGGCCGGACAGAAAATAACTTTTTTGACGAATCAGCCGGCGTGATCGTCGGCGATCGGCTTCTGGTAGGTGAAGCCCATATCCCAAGGGAAGTAGATCCAGGTGTCCTGGCTGACTTCGGTGACGAATGTGTCGACCAGCGGCCGACCCTTCGGCTTGGCATAGACAGTGGCGAAATGCGCCTTCGGCATCATGGCGCGCACGATGCCCGCGGTCTTGCCGGTGTCGGTCAGGTCGTCGATGATCAGCACGCCGGCGCCGTCGTCAGCGAGCAGGGCCGGGGAGATTTCCTTCAGCACCTGCAACTGCCCCTGGCTGGTGTAGTCGTGGTAGGAAGCGACGCAGACCGTCTCGATGACCCGGATGCCGAGTTCGCGCGAGATGATGGCGGCGGGCACGAGGCCGCCGCGCGTGATGCAGACGATCGCCTTCCATTGCCCCTTGTTGGTGCCTGAAAGCCGCCAGGCGAGCGCACGGGCGTCGCGATGGAACTGATCCCAGGAGACCGGGAAGGCTTTTTCGGGAAGGGACATGATTGACGCACTCCGCAAGGCGCGCGCCGAGCGCGCAAACACGATGGAATGCAGGCGGAATTAGCCGGAAAGAACCTGGCTTGGCAAGGTCGGGCTGGCGAAGGCTGGACTTATCTGGAAAGGAATGCCGCCACGTCCGCCGTACGCAGAACCGTCCGCGTGACTCCGCCGAACAATAGCTGGCGCAGCCATGAGTGGCTGTAGGCGCCAAGCACCAGCAGATCGGCGCCGGATTCGGCGATCCTGGCCTGGATCATGTCGTCGACGGAATGGCCGGCCGATTTCTGCACGCAGACGCTGACATTGGCGCCATGGCGGGAAAGTGCCGCGGCGATTTCGGCGCCGGCAGCCTCCGGCGTTTCGTCGAGCGTCTCCGGCGGATCGATGACCAGAATGTCGGTCTTGTCCGCCTCGACAATGAAGGGCAGGGCATCGAAGGCGGCGCGGGCCGCCTCCTTGCTGCCGTTCCAGGCAAGCAGCACGCGCCTGAAGGTGGTGATGTTCGGGCCTGCATGCGGCACGACGAGCACCGGGCGGCCGGCATCGTAGACCAGCGTGTCGACATCGGCGCCGGGATCGCCGCCGGTATCGCGCTGCGCGGCAATGATCAGGTCCGCCGCGCGAACGCTCGAAATGCCGGTCAGCGCACTGTCGCCGGAAAAGCTCTCAAGGCTGCGCCATTCGAAGGACAGGCCGGATTCCTCGACGCGCCCCAGAAACACAGCCTTAAGTTTGCCGGCGCGCTCCTTGTTCATCTCCGACGAGACCTGCAGGAATTCGGTGTCGGGGAAACCGGTGGCGGAAGTGTAAGGCACCGGGAGCGCCTCGGCGTGGATGCCGACGAGATGGCTTTCGAAACGCTCGGCCAGCGGAATGGCGCAGTCGAGCACACGCTCGGCGTCCTGTTCGTTCTGGAGAATGGCGACGATTGTCTTGAAGCGCATGATGGTTCCCTCAAATTGCCGGCGCATCGGCGCGCCAAGGAAACGTGCCAGTGCGGCGCTTGGTTCCGGCGGGGGCAGCGCCGCCGGTCAACCAGCGGTGGCGAAGCCCGCAACCATGGCCTCGACGTCCTTCCGCGCGGCTTCGAGGGCGTCTTCGCTGCGGGCGCGGACGACAAGTTCGGTCCAGAACTTGCCGTCGCCATATTTCGGGTAGGAGCCGATGATTGTGTGCGGATGCGCCTTCTGGATGTCGGCCAGCGGTCCGCCGACCAGGCCTTCGCCGAACGGGCAGTGCACAGTCGCCGACAGCATCTTGGTGCCGGCCCTCAGCGTCGGCACGACATTGTCGAGCATGGCCTGGAAGATCGCTGGCACGCCGGCCATGACATGGACATTGCCGATGCGGAAGCCGGGCGCGGTCGAGACGGGATTGTCGATGTGGTCAGCGCCGCGCGGCATGCGCGCCATGCGCTTGCGCGCCTCGGTGAACTCGATGCCGCGCTGGGCATAGCTTGCCTCCAGCATGGCGTAGGCCTTGGCGTCGTATTCGCAGGGCACGCCGAACGCCTTGGCGACGGAATCGGCGGTGATATCGTCGTGGGTGGGCCCGATCCCGCCGGTGGTGAAGACGTAAGCGTAGCGGGAGCGAACGGCGTTCACGGCGGCGACGATCTCGTCCTCCTCGTCCGGAACGATGCGCACCTCCTTCAGGTCGATACCGATCGCGGTCATGATGTCGGCGAGGTGACCGATATTCTTGTCCTTGGTGCGGCCGGACAGGATCTCGTCGCCGATGACGAGCATGGCGGCGGTGACGATTTCAGGCATGGCGAGCTCCGGCGGACGAGGGTCGCCTGAGATAGCGCGACCTGTGCGAGGCAGCAATGCGACAAGCAATTTGCGCTCTTGTGACAGGGTAAGGTGCGCCCGGGCTTGGCGCCGATGTCGGGCAGAACGTCAACGACGGGTATTGCGGCAAGTGACCGTCCCGCTCCGAGCGGCCGGAATGAACGGCTCGGGCGCGCTCCGCGGGGGCGGGAGAGGCGAAGAGCTAGTCCGACACTTCGGTTTGGGGCCGGTCGCGGCCGTCGGCCAGTTCGTCGTGCCATTTGCCGTCGGCGTCCTCGTACTGGATGCCGTCAGTGGTGCCGGCGATCTGCTGCTCGGCCGAAGCGATTTCGGCAGCGCGCAGCGCGTCCTGGTGGGTGGGGAACGTCTCCGAGAAGGTCGAGCCGACCTTGTAGGCCCAGCCGCCATCGTGCTCGACGATCTTGTAGGTCAGTTTCGCCATGGGATCCTCCGCTTCAGAAGCTCCTGCCTGCTCAATGCAGTCTTGCGTCCGGCAACCTGTCTTCGGGAACCAATACTTCCGATTCCTCGGCTGCCTCTATCAAGGCGCGGCGAGCGTCCGCGGTCGAACGATATCCCTCCAGCGCCTTGAGGCAAGTGTCCAACGCATCACGATGCCGCTGGCCGCGATTGAGTGGCCACACGGTCATCAGGCACTCGGCGGCTTCCCGGGTGCTGCGGATCTGGCGATATTTGCCGACATGGCCGAGCTCGACCACCACCGGCTTTTCAAACGGCTTGTTGTCTGTCATGGCCGCCAACGCAAAGCGGGCAATTTGGTTGCAATCGTGGCAAAACCCCTGCGCCCAAAGGTCTCAGCCTGCGTCGGTTCGCAGATTCAGCTGGCCGGCTTCATCCAGTGCCGCATCGTCGTGACCGAACGCGCCAGCTGCGGCGCGGGGTGGATTTCCTCGCCGAATGCCGCCGCCGCGCGCCAGCCCCAGCGTGGATCGGCAAGGAAGGCGCGCGCCAGCGCCACCATGTCGGCGCGGCCATCGGCGACGATCGCCTCGGCCTGTTTCGGATCGTCGATCAATCCCACCGCGCGCGTCGGAATGCTGGCACCCTTGCGCACGGCCTCGGCCAGATGCACCTGGTAGCCCGGCCCGCTCGGCAGCTTCTGCAGCGGCGAATTGCCGCCGCTGGAACAGCAGAGATAGGCAAGGCCCTCCGCCTTCAGCGCCTTAGCGACTTCGATGGCATCCTCGACGTCGAAACCGCCATCGACCCATTCCTTGACCGAAAGACGAGCGCCGAGCATCAGGTTCGGAACGGCTTTCCTTACCGCCCTGGCGATCTCAAGGAGAAAGCGCATGCGGTTTTCCAGCGGGCCACCCCAGCGGTCGGTGCGCTGATTGGAGAGTGGCGAGAGGAACTGGAAGATCAAATATCCGTGCGCGGCATGCAGTTCGATGAAATCGAAGCCTGCGCGTTCGGCCCGCCGGGCGGCGTCGGCAAAGTGCTCGACGAGCCTCAGGATTTCTTCTTCCCCGAGCGCGCGCGGTACATTCCAGCCAGTGTCGTAGGCAACGGCCGAGGCCGAGACTGTCTGCCAGGGGTCCTCGCCGGGCTGCAAGGGACCTCCGCCTTCCCAAGGTTTGCGGTTGGAGGCCTTGCGGCCGGCATGAGCCAGTTGGACGCCGAATTTGGTGTTGGGCGCGGCGACACGCTTGGCGGCATCGAGCGCGCGCCGCGCAGCCGCTTCGTTATCGTCGCAATAGAGGCCAAGGCAGCCATGCGAGATGCGTCCGCGCCGTTCGACATCGGTCATCTCGACCGTGACCATGCCGGCACCCGCCATGGCCAGATTCATCCAGTGGTAGAGATGCCAATCGCTGGCCGAGCCGTCCTGCGCCGAGTACTGGCACATCGGCGCCACGGCGATGCGGTTCGGAAAGGTGATGCCGCCAAGGGTGATCGGCCGGAAAAGCGATGAGGTCATGGAAGGGCTCCGGAAGGGACAAGCCTATTTAGGCAAGTGATGCGGCCGCGGCCAGACGAGAAGTCAAACACCTGCTGGACCAGCAGCTTCACTGGATTGCACGGGGACAAGTTCCGGGCTACCGCTGCCCGCCTCAGCAGGGAGATCGTCATGGAAGATCGCGTTCGCGTCCGCTCCGAGGAAATCCTGTCCGATGACTGGGCGGTTCTGAAAAAGACGGTGCTCGACTATCGCCGCCGTGACGGAACCTGGGAGCGACAGGTCCGGCAGACATACGATCGCGGCGACGGCGCGGTGATCCTGCCATACGATCCGGACCGGTCGACCGTGCTTCTGGTGCGGCAGTTCCGCTATCCGGCCTATGTCACCGGCCATCGTGAGCCGCTGATCGAGGCCTGTGCAGGTCTGCTCGACGAAAACGACCCGGAAACCTGCATCCGCAAGGAAGCGGAGGAGGAGCTCGGATATCGGTTGAGGGACGTGGAACGGCTGTTCTCGCCCTATATGAGCCCCGGCAGCGTGACCGAGCGGCTCTGGTTCTTCATAGCGCATTACACGCCCGCCGACCGCATTTCCGACGGCGGCGGCGCGCCGGAAGAGGGCGAGGACATCGAGGTTCTGGAAGTGTCGCTCGACGATGCGCTGGCCGGTATTGCCGACGGCCGTATCATCGACGCCAAAACGATCATCCTGATCCAGCATCTGAAATTGCACGCGATCGTCGGATAGATTCGGCACTTTCGCCGACGCGGCAAGGCTGGCTGCCCGGCAGCGCAGGCTTTCTGCTGATGGTCGGGCAGTTCCTTCGTCCGTATGCAAGCGTGGCACGGTTCTTGCTGTTGCAATTTCAGGCGCGCCGGGCGCGTAGACCCTGTTCCACATCAACACCGGCGTGTGTGAGGTTGGGACAATGCTGTCGCACAAGGTTCTGTTTGGACTTCCCGCACTGTTCTTGGCCACGGCCCTCGGGATAGCCTTCTTCTCATCCGAGACTGCCTGGCGACTTCTGACTGAAATCCAATCCCATTCAATCTTTTGTTCAAGCGGTGCATCAGCTGCGGCCGTATCGGCGTCGGCGTCGCGGTCTTTGCCGCCATGTCCGCCGACCGTCACAAGGTCATAGGAGGCATTTCATGTGGTCCTTGATCACTCGGTTGGCCTCAGCCTTTCGCGAATTCGTCGCACCGCGCTACCGGCCGGAGCTCTACTACATGCGGGGCCCCGGGCCGGCCTGTGCGCGCCGCTCGCGCTGAGTGGTGTTGTCGGCCGGTACTGTCCCAGCCTGCGTCGCTGGTCGGCCTGCCGACGGCCGCATCATCATCGATGCCAAGACCATCATCCCGATCTAGCATCGGAAATTGCGCTCGATCGTCGGGTAGGTTCGGCACTTTCGCCCACGCGGCAGGCTTTGAGCGGTTGACGTTTTGATCCGGAGCCTCGAAAAGCAACGGGCGCGGACGTGGCGGAAGTGGTAGACGCAAGGGACTTAAAATCCCTCGATCTCCGATCGTACGGGTTCGATTCCCGTCGTCCGCACCAGGAGTCTGCGGTGCTTTCGGGCAAAGCAAGTCCTACGCCCAACGGGGAACCCCGGATGGACCGCGGCCGGTGACAGATCTTGCCCGGCTGGTTTCGCTATCCCTCGCGGACCGAGCGGCCTACTTGATGTAAACCAGGACGAAGCGGCCCTTGTAGGGCTGGTAATATTTCGTGCCGCATTTCCAGACCACGATTCCGCCGCTGTAGGTGGTCTTCACGCATCCCTTGGGCAGCGTGGTGATGTAGATAGTCGTCTTCTGGATCACGACTGCCTTTGCTTGCGCTGCAGGGATGTCCAGACCGTTGCCGACCACCGAGATCGCGAACATGCCGCAAATGACGGCCATGCGATAGAATGAGCTGCGACTGAGCATGTGCATTCCCCCTTCCTCTCCTTGCCGCCCGAACAGCCTAGCAGCAACCCGCATGGGCCTCAACGGTTGCAATTCCTCCACTCCTCTCCTTATGGATGAGGGGGCCAGGCGATGATCATTCTTGTGAACCAGTCGTCCCGCCATGCTCGATGCTTGGCCCTGCCATGAAACTGCTCAAAGCAGACCGCGTCATTTCAGCCGCAGATCGGTTAGAGCACTGTGGGACATGGCGAGATGCATGGCGCAAACGCCTGCCTGAGAGGCCTCGCAATGTTAGCGGTATTTAAAATGCGAGATTGTGCGGATCACTCTCGTTAGCACCTTGGCGCCATCATATCCGAGGGCGTAGACGGCTGGGAACGCGTCAGACCATGCGTGGGGCGGGCTGGATCAAGGGACTGCGGGAAGCCGAGGCGCTGCAGTTGCGCAGCGAGATCGTCCAGCTCGAGCTGGATCTGATCCAGGCCGCCAACTCGAAAGCCAAATGGAACCTGCACGAGATCGCGCATGAACTGCGGCGGCAGAAGGCGCGGCTGGAGCGGCTTGAAGAATGCCTCGCCGCCATGCCCACCGGAAAGGCGGCGTCGGCAGCCTGATCGCGACCAAGCCGAACATGCAACAGTCTGGCTTATTGCGAGGTTCTCCGTCGTCTCCCTGGGGTCCGAAGGCGGGCCGGAAAGTGGTGCGATCACGGAATTTCGCCGCCATGGGAGAAGTCTAAGATGGTGCATGCGGCGGACCTGATCCGCCGAGGCCGGCGTCCATCAGGTCCAACCCATTCCCCCCGCCCCCTGCGGGCGCCGGCCACGTCAATGTTTCGCGGGTTACGACGGCGGCAATCAGAATTTGTAGCTGAAGTTCACGCCGAGCGTCTGAAGCTTGACGTCCTGGTCGCGGTCGGTGAAGCCGTCCGGGACATCGAAGTGCTCCGTGCCGAAATCGTAGTAGCGGTACTGCGCGCCGACGACGACATTGTTGGTGAATGCATAGTCGACGCCGGCGCCGAGCGTCCAGCCGGTGCTGGTGCGGGTCTGTGCAAAGGCCGTGCCCGCAGCCTGCGAGGTCTCGATGCCGGCGAAGGCGACGCCGCCGATGCCGTAAACCAGCAGGCGATCCGCCGCATAGCCAGCCTTGGCGTTCATCGACCCGAACCAGGTGATGTCGGTGCCGAAGGTGTTTCCAGGCTCTGCTTCGGTCGTGCCATTGATCGAGGCATAGTTCAGGTCGGCTTCCGCGCCCAGTACCGCCTGGTCGAACTGCCAGAGTCCGGCGATATGACCGCCGACGAAACCGCCCTTGGGGCTGGTCGAGACCGAAAAAGGCTCGCCCTCGGTGCCGGTAATGTCAGCCGATCCCCAGCCATAGCCCGCCTGCATGCCGGCATAATAGCCGGTCCAGTCAAAGCCGGGCGCGGTCATGGGCAGGTCGGCGCCGACATCCGCGGCCAAAGCCGACCCGGACATCAGGGTGAGAAAGCCAGCACTGGCAAATGTCAGCCGACGCATCGAGCGCTCCGAAATGGCGGTTTCGAAAAACTCCTCGCCACAACCTAGACGCATTCTCAGCGAAACGGAATTGCTTCCATGCAACACTGGTCTACATCGGTGGATTGCGCACGCGGTCTTCCAGATCGCGCTGCTTGTCGTCGTGGGAGGCCAGCTTTTTGAAAGCATGTTCGGCAAGCACGGAGCCGACGACGACGATCAGGACCGGCCCGGCCCACGTCCAGAAAGAATGCAGGACAAAGAAGGCGAGGCCAGCCAAGCCGGCCGATGCGGCGAAGATTGCAAAGCGGACCGTCTGTGCCATTTTTCCGTCCGCTAGAAGCCGTGTGAATTTGCGCTACTTGGCGTCAATGAAGTCCGCCACCGCCTGGCTGTATTTGTCGGGCGCCTGAAGCATGGCGAAATGGCTGGCGTTGGGCAGGATGATAAGCTTCGCGCCGGGAATGACGGAAGCCATGTATTCGGTGTGCTCGCGCTTGATCGCCTCGTCATGGTCGCCGGCGACGATGGCTGTCGGCGTGGTGATCTTGCCGAGCTGTTCCTTGGTCCAGGCCGGCTGCGATTCCCACATGTGGCTGATTTGCGCGACGAAGGCGTCATACTGGTCCGGCGTCTTCGACATCTTCTTGTAGTCCCGCCCGGAGCGTTCGATGTAGGCGGCAAAGGTCTTGTTGGTCATCACGCCGGGGTCGACGCCGTCGGTGGTGACATTGGCGGCCTGTGCGAACAGCCTCGTCAGCCGCTCCGGATGATGGAGCTCTATGTCGATGCCGATGATGCCGCCGTCGCTCCAGCCGACAAGGGCGGTCTTGTCGATCTTGAGGTAGTCCAGCAGCGCCAGATAGTCGGAGGCCATAAGGTCGTAGCCAAAGGGCTCATCCGTGCGGGTAGAACGGCCGTGGCCGCGGCTGTCGGCGACGATCACCTTGTGGGTCTTGGAGAGTGTTGCCACCTGGCTGGCCCAGATGTCGGCATGGCCAAGCCCCCCGTGAATGAGCAGCACCGGCTCACCTGTGCCGAAAACAGCGTAATACATCTGAATGCCGTTGACCGGCGCATAGCCGCTTTGCTCCGGCTTGGGCATCCCGGCCGGTTCCGGCAAGGTCTGCCAGCGTTCCTCGGCAGCCACCAACGTGGTTGACGTGATGAACAGGATGACGGCGGCGAACGCTTTCCAGAAACGGGTCATGGTTCCCTCTTACAGTTCAGTGGATACGCAGCATCGCTTTCTCACTCGAATAGTCAACATTGGCGCTTGCCCGCCGCGGTCGGGCAAACGGCTCTGGCTCCGGGTGCCGACTTTTGCCAGATTGGCAGCAACAGAGGACACGCCGATGACAGATGCCAGACCCGCAAACGCCGCAAAGCCCAAGCCCTGGACGGAGGTGGCGACGCATCTCGTCGACGTAGCGATGGGGCGCAAGCCCGCCGATCTCGTCATCCGCAACGGACGTTGGGTGAATGTCCACTCGGGCGAGATCATCGCTGGCACGGATCTCGCGATTGCGGCCGGAAGGTTCGCCTATTGCGGGCCCAATGCCGGCCATGCGATCGGGCGGGGGACCAAGGTGGTCGATGCCGACGGTCGCTATCTGGTGCCGGGGCTCTGCGACGCGCATATGCATGTCGAGAGCGGCATGGTGACGGTGACGGAATTCTGCCGCGCGGTGATCCCCCACGGCACCACCTCGATGTTCATCGATCCGCATGAGATTGCCAATGTGCTGGGCCTGCCGGGCGTTCGCCTGATGCATGACGAGGCCGTCGCAATGCCGATCAACGTGCATGTGCAGATGCCCTCCTGCGTGCCGTCGGCGCCAGGGCTGGAACATGCCGGCGCCGAACTGACGGTCGCCGATGTTGCCGAGGCGATGACCTGGGAAAATATAATCGGGCTCGGCGAAGTGATGAACTTTCCGGGCGTCGCCGCGAACAACCCGGTGATGTCGGGCGAGATCGCCGAGACTGTCAGGGCAGGCAAGACGGTCGGCGGGCACTATGCCTCGCGCGATCTTGGGCTGCCGTTTCACGGCTATGTCGCCGGCGGCGCCGAGGACGACCACGAAGGGACGCGAGCGGAGGATGCGATCGCCAGGGTGCGCCAGGGCATGAAGGCGATGCTTCGGCTGGGTTCCGCCTGGTACGACGTTGCAGCGCAGATCAAGGCGGTCACCGAAGGCGGCATCGACCCCCGTAATTTCATCCTGTGCACGGACGACAGCCATTCGGGCACGCTGGTGCACGAAGGCCATATGGACAGGGTGGTGCGGCATGCCATCAGCCAAGGCCTGAAGCCCGTGACCGCGATCCAGATGGCGACGCTCAACACAGCGCAGCATTTCAGGCTGGAGCGCGAAATCGGATCGATCGCGCCGGGGCGGCTGGCCGACCTGTTGATCGTCTCGGATCTTGCTCAAATGGCAATAGACGAGGTCTATGGCCGCGGCATCAGGCTGGCCAAGGCCGGCAAGCTCGAGATCGACATTCCCGCCTACGACTATCCGAAATCGGCGAAGAACACGGTCAGGCTCGGCAAGAAACTCAACGCCGCGGATTTCGACATCTCCGCACCTCAGGGCGCCAACGAGGTGCGGGCCCGGGTGATCGGCGTGATCGAGAACCAGGCGCCGACGCGGGCGCTCGAGGCCGACCTGCCGGTCGAGGACGGGCTGGTCGCCATGGACCGCCGCAACGACGTCTGCCAGATCGCCCTCGTTGAACGCCACCGGGGCACGGGCGGCGTCACCAACGCCTTCGTCTCGGGCTTCGGCTATGTCGAGGACTGCGCGATGGCATCGAGCGTGGCGCATGACGCCCATCACATCATCGTCGTCGGCACCAACAAGCAGGACATGGCGTTGGCTGTTAACCGACTGGCCGAGGTGGGCGGCGGCGTCGTGCTCTACTCCAAAGGCAAGGAACTGGCGCTGGTCGAGATGCCGATCGCGGGGCTGATGTCAAACGAGCGCGCGGAGATCGTCGCGGCCAAGGCCGAACAGTTGACGCAAGCCATGCGCAAGGTCGGCTGCTCGCTCAACAATGCCTATATGCAGCACTCGCTGCTGGCGCTGGTCGTCATTCCGGAACTCAGAATTTCCGATGTCGGCCTGGTCGACGTGACGACGTTCCAGAAGGTCGACCTTTTCGTCCAAAGTGCGTCGCGCTGAGACGGATCCAGGCGCGCTTTAAGTCTTTGTTTTATGAACGTTTTCGCAAAACCGCTGCACATTTTTGCGCGACATGCATCACGGCCTGTCGCGCTCTTATTGGGCTGATCACTCGCCGTCGGTGGCGATGGTCAGCACCTTGAAGGGTGTGGTGATGACCACTTCGGCGACCGATCCCACGGCCTTGCCGATACCCTGGCCGATATTGTCCAACCGGGCCGATTCGGGTTCGGCCGCTCGCAGGGCCGCCGGGGTGCGCAGCCGGTCGCCGAGCAGTTGAACCAAGACCGGATTGTCGGCGAATTTGGCATGGTTCAAGCGATCGCCGCTCTTGGTCTTGGTCAGATCCGCAACGACCACGCCGTAGCTGGCGAGGTCGGCCGCATTGCCATAGTCGCCGACGCGCGGCTTGTCGCCTGAGATCAAGCTGGACAGCTTGAGCGCCTTGTCGTCACCAGAGAGCAGGATGGCGAACGGCTTGTCTGGCTTGCCGTAGCGGATCATCTGCTTCTTGAAGACATCGACGTCGATATCAGGGGACGCCAGGACGACATAGCCGATCTTGCCGCCAAGATCGCGGTCGCCGGTGATGGCGAGCTGGCGCAGCGCCTCCATCGTCAGCCAGGTTCCCATCGAATGCGCGATGATGTCGATGCTCTTCACCCGTGTTTTGGCAAGCATCCTCAGCGTCGCCTCGAGGTCGTCGCGTGCGGCGGTGGAACTATCCTTGTCGTAGATGTAGCCGGTCGCCTTGCCGCGCGACGCCCATGAGAACAGGATCGGCGTGCCGGGATAATTGGTATCATGCGCGATCTGCGTCAGCCGGTAGACGCCGTCGTCAAAGCCGTTGTTGAAGCCGTGCACGAAGACCAGAGCGCGGTCGCCGCGAACGGAAATGTCGGCGCCGACCGCCTTGGCGAACTGCTGCGCGTCGCCATAGTGGACCACCTCGGTGGCGCTGAACTGCTTGGCAGGATCGCTGTCGGTGGAACCCTTGGCGCGCTCGATCGCACCGAGGTGGTGCAGCTTTGGCACGGTCACGTCGACCCGGGCGTAGCTGGTGGTCAGCGAGCGGTCACCGTCGAAGACTTGGCGCGGATCCTTCGTCGCCGGCTCACGGGTCGTCGCCACGAAAATCTCATGTGTCGCGGCGATGGCAGAGGCGGGAACGGCGACATTCGTCTTGTTCAACAGCTCATGGGTGTTGCGGCCGGCGCAGCCGGCAAGGGCGAGCGCGAACGCAAGCACGACGATCTTCGAACGCACGACCACCCAGGATCCCCCAAGGGCACCGCATTCTTATAGCGTCTCCGGCTGTTCCGATAAAGCCGGAACAATCCCAGTTCGGTGCGAGCGCAGCGGTGCGCTCTGGCCACGCGCCGAAAAGGTGAGCTACTGGCCGGCAGCCTGGCTGATGCGGTCGGTCACCTCGCGGTCGCTGGCAAAGCCGTCGTCCTCGCGCAGCCGCTGGCCGATCATTTTCACCAGCACCGGATTATCGGCGAACTTGGTGTGGTTGAAACTGTCGTTGCCCTTGATGGTTGAGAGGTCGACAACCGTTACGCCGTAGGAAGCAAGGTCGGCGGCGTCCTTGTAGTCGCCGACGCGCGGCCGGGCACCTGCAATCAGGCCAGACAGTCTCAGCGCGCGGTCGTCGTCCGACAGCAGCAGGATGAAGGGCTTGTCCGGCTTGCCGTAGCGGCGCATCTGGCTCTTGAAGACGTCGACATCGATGTCGGGCGAGGCCAGCACCACGTCGCCCAGCTTGCCGCTCAGATCGCGGTCGCCGGTGATGGCGAGCTGCCGCAGCGTCTCCATCGTCACCCAGGTTCCCATCGAATGCGCGACGATATCGATGCGCCGCGCGCTTGTCTGCGCGAGCATTCTCAGCGTCACCTCCAACTGGTCACGGGCGGCGCTGGCGCTTTCCTTGTCATAGACATAGTCGGTGGTCTTGGCGCCGGAGGCCCAGGAAAACAGCACCGGGGTGCCGGGGTAGCCGGAATCGTGGACTATCTGGGTCAACCGGTAGACGGCGTCGTCGAAGCCGGTGTTGTAGCCGTGGACGAAGACCATGACGCGACCGCCGCGGGCGTCGATGTCGGTATTGAGGGCGCTGGCGAATTTCGGCTGCGTGTCGTAGCCGACGACCTCGGAAGCCATGAAATATTTGGTCGGGTCGTTCGACTTGCCGCGCGAGCGCCGCTCGATCTGCCCAGTCTGGTGAACCGGCGGAACGGTGACGTTGACGCGGGCGTAGTTGAGCGTCGCCGAGCGTTCGCCGTCGAAGACCTGGTTCGGGTCGTCGGAACGCTTGCGCGTGGTGGCGATGAAGATCGAGTGGTTGCCGGCGATCTCCGTCGCCGTCGTCGGCACGACAACGCTGCCCAGAATTTCCTCTGTCTTCCGCCCGCCGCAGCCTGCCGTCAACAGGGCCAGGGCAATGATGCAAATCGTCTTCAGATGCACGTCGAAAAATCCGCTCCGGCCCAAAATGGCCAACTGCCTCCGCGAAATCTCCCCGACAGGCGAAGTGCGGCGGAAGTAAGTCGCGCCCAGGGGAAATTTCGTCAGCGCCGGGTGACGGCCATGGCACTGTTGCGCGAAAGCCAAAAGGGCGGCAGGAAGGCCGGAATGTTGGAGAAGGGCAGCACCTCCGGCTTCAGCCGGATGCCCAGCGCCTCGGCCATGAAGGCTCGGCGCGCCTCGATGCGGGCCCAGGCCTGCGGGTATCGCGCCGCGATTTCCTCGCGCAGCGCCTGGTCGGCGAGAGCGATGCCGTCCTCGATATTGGTGGTGAAGTAGTCTGTGCCGGTCGCCGGGATGACGTCGACCTGCAGCGCCATGCCGGATTTGAGCTCGATCGTCGAGCCGGGGAACACTGGAGAGTGCATCCATTCGTCGATGTGGATGAGGTGACCGGGATTGAGCGACACGCCAAAGAACGGGTCGCCGATCCGGTCATGGATTGCCTTCCACAGGTCGCCACCGCGAACGCCGATGCCGATCGTCTCGTACCAGTCGACGACCGCGGCGAAATAGGGCGATACCAGCTTTTCGACGTAGTCGCCGATCGCCTTCGGCAGTTCGGCGGCGCTTTCGGCCAGGAAGCCGGCGCGGGCATTGAGCGAGCCCCGGATACCGTAGGCCATGGTGATCGGATCGCCGCGCTTGATTAAGTCCAGGCTGGGGCTGGGCAGGCCGTAAGCAGCACGCCGGCCGGCCGAGAGCATCGGATGGCAGCACTGGGGCAGGCCGTTGATGCCCATCAGCCTGGCGGCCTGCAATTCGGTCATGCCGGGCTCGATGCCTTGCAGGACGTTGCGCAGCCCTTGCGAGGTATAGGTGGCGGCGAATTCGAAGCTGGCAAGCTGGTCGGCCTCGTTGATGGCGCGCAGGCCATCCGCCGGGTTCATCAGGAGGTCCGCCGCGTTCAGAACCAAGCCGCGCTCGCCGGCAAGTCCGCGCAAGCTGTCGGCGATGAAGGAGGGCAGATCGAGCGTCGCTTGGCCAAAGCCGGCATCGTCGGCGCCGAATGGCTTCCAACCGATGGCTCCGATGCGCTGACCGGCTTTCAAACCGCAATCGGCCAGTATGTCGGGCAAGGCCTTGGAGCGGTCGCGCGGCTGCGCCGGAAGCGAAAAGGTCTGGTAGAGGATGCGCCGATAGGGCCCGTCGCAAAGCTCGGCGTAGCCCCAGCCCTCATTTCCGACCAGCAGACTCGGTTCCCTGCCGGGAGCGACGACGAGCAACGCCTCTTCGAAGCGCGGGTCATAACCTGAAAGATATGCGATGTTGGCCGCATGCTCGCGGTCGCCATATACGGCCACGGCGTCGAAGCCGGCCTTGCCGGCGCGCTCCAGCAGCATTTCGATACGTGCCAGGTAAGCGGAGCGCGGGAGCCGCGGCATCACCGTCGGCTCGCCGAATTCTGGGAGTGACACGGTCTTCAGGGCAACGGCCGAAACGGGCATGGTTAGGGCTCCGCGGGGACTATCGTGGGGGCGGCCCCGGCGAGGCCACCCTGCATCGGTGGCCGCAAAAGGCAAACTATGCAATAGGCTTGCAGCAAACCATGTGATCCCGGAGCCGGTAGCCTGATGAATAGTTTTCCTTCTCGTGTCGCCGCTGCGGCCGAGGCGATCCGCGGGATCTTTCCGGAAACGCCGCTGCAGGAGAACGACTATCTGTCGAAGAAGACCGGCGCACGCATTCTTCTCAAGCGCGAGGACCTGACGCCAGTCCGCTCCTACAAGATCAGGGGGGCCTTCAACTTCTTCCGCAAGGCGCTCGCCGCCGGCAACAACGCGGAACTGTTCGTGTGCGCCTCGGCCGGCAACCACGCGCAGGGCTTCGCCTTCGTCTGCCGCCATTTCGGCAAGAAGGGCGTCGTCTTCATGCCGGTGACGACGCCGCAGCAGAAAATCGACAAGACGCGGCTGTTCGGCGGCGATTTCGTCGAGATCAGGCTGATCGGCGATTTCTTCGACGATTGCTACCGCGCCGCCTTCGAATTCACCGAGAGCGCCGGCGCGCATATGGTGCCGCCCTTCGATCACAAAGACATCATCGAGGGCCAGGCGACGGTCGCCTGCGAGATCGCCGCTCAGATGCCCGGCGGGCGCATGCCCGACTTCATCATGCTTCCGGTCGGAGGCGGAGGGCTCGCCGCCGGAGTAACGCACTACTTCGCCGACCTGCACCGCGACACGCGCTTCGTCTTCTGCGAGCCGGCGGGAGCGCCAAGCCTCAAGGAGAGTCTCGCCAGCGGCAAGCGGGTAAGGCTTGCCAAGGTCGACAATTTCGTCGATGGCGCGGCGGTGGCGGAAATCGGTCGCGAGCCGTTGCGCTACCTGAAGGAATTCACGGCCGACGCCATGCGGCTCATTCCGGAGAACCGGCTCTGCGCGACGATGATCGAAATGCTCAATGTCGAAGGCGTGGTGCTCGAGCCCGCCGGCGCATTGGCAATCGATGCGCTCAAGGATTTTTCGCGCAAGGAGATCAGGGGCAAGACGATCGTCGCGGTGGTTTCGGGCGGCAATTTCGACTTCGAACGGTTGCCGGACGTGAAGGAGAGGGCGCTACGCTTCGAGGGCCTGAAGAAGTATTTCATCATCCGTTTCCCGCAGCGGCCGGGCGCACTGCGCGATTTCCTCGAGATGCTCGGTCCGGACGACGACATCGCTCGCTTCGAGTATCTCAAGAAGTCGGCGCGCAATTTCGGCTCGGTGCTGATCGGCATCGAGACCAAGGACCGACGCAATTTCGACCTGCTGAAAGCCAATTTCGACGCCGAGGGCGTGCAATATCAGGACATCACCGACAACGAGACGCTGGCCGGGTTCATCATATGAGCGGGCCCGAGGCAAAGACCTTCGTGGCGCTCTTCTCCGGCATCAATGTCGGGGGCAACCGCATCGTCAAGATGGCGGAGCTTCGGACATTCTTCGAGGAACTCGGCTTTCGCGGCGTCGCGACCTATGTGCAGAGCGGCAACGCGGTGTTCTGCGCGAATGGGGATGCCGCGGCGCTGAGGAAGCAACTCGAAGCGGCCTTCGAGAAGAAATGGGGATTCCATTCGCGCATCATGGTGCGCGATTGTGCCTGGTTCGAGCAGATGGTGAAGGACAACCCCTATCCGGAGGTTGCCGGCGAGCCGACCAAGCTGCACGCCTGTGTGCTTGAGCGCGAGCCAACCGCGGAGGAGACAAAGCGGCTCGCGGAAAAATGCACCGGGCCGGAGCGGTTCGAGATCAAGGGTGACGTGCTCTATCTGCATGCGCCGGACGGGCTCGGCAAATCGGTGTTTGCCAATCTCATCGGGCGAACGCTCAAGGTGCCGGTCACGGCGCGGAACTGGCGCAGCGTCCTTGCCCTGCTCGAGATGGCGGGCAAGGCCGGTCACGCATAGCCGTTTTATGCAGCCTCGCTTGGAGCCTGCTTCCAATCGAAGGTCAGTTCCTCGCGGAAGGCGAAGCGCTTGATATGGTCGGCGACGACGGTTTCCAACCGTTCCAGCGTGGCCGCATCATCGGCGGCGACAGCAATGTGGAGCGCGGCGGCATCAGCATCCATGACGGTGCGGCCGAGCGACAGCTGAATGGCGCCGTGATGCGGGTCGAATTCGACCGGAAACTTGTGCGCCCAATGCTTGCAGAGCTGCTGCAGATAGCGACTGGCATGTTCGGTGGCGACGTCGGCGCGGCTGGTCAGCATAAAATTCTCCTCGCGGATCAGAAAAAGCGTCAGCCTGGCCGGCTGCCGTCAGCTGCATAGATAGGCACCCTGTTGCGAAACGCGAGGGCGACCCGCTGCCCCCATTGGGCGCTCTCGTTCGCCTGGACCGGAACGGCTTCAAATTTGCGCGAGCCAGAGTTCCCGGCGCAGCTTCGAAACCGGCCTCGGTCGCTATGCAAAAATGGTGTTCAGGATAAAGCCAAGTCCTTATGCTGGCGCAGGCCATCAAACGGACCGACAATGCGCCAACAGGCCGGGATGGGGCCTTGGATCAGATAGAAAGGTCGACTGAGGAGACGTATGGGTAAGCGCAATCGATTGGAAGGGCAGACCGCTCTAATAACCGGAGGCGCCAACGGCGCAGGTGCAGCATCAGTGGTTGCTTTCCTTGAGGAGGGCGCGAAAGTGGCGTTTGTCGACCGCAATGGCAACGCCGGACGTGCCTTGGAGACCAGGCTGCGCCACGAGGGCCACCAAGTTCTATTCATCGAGGCTGATGTCGCGATCGACGAGCAGGTAAATCGAGCTGTTCAAGCCACTTACGATAAGAAGCGCGTTGCGCTGGACTGACGGCTACCAGCTCCCCGTGTTCGGCATCGAGAGCCAGGGCTCGGCCTTGGGTTTTGCCGGACCTTTCTGCAGCAACTCGATCGAAATGCCGTCGGGCGAGCGGATGAAGGCCATGTTGCCGTCGCGCGGCGGCCGATTGATGGTCACGCCATTGTCCATCAGCTTCTGGCAGGTGGCGTAGATGTCGTCGACCTCATAGGCGAGATGGCCGAAATTGCGGCCGCCCTTGTAGTCTTCCGGATCCCAGTTGTAGGTCAACTCGACCAGTGGCGCCTTGTCGGCGATGCCGCTTTGCTCGTCTTGCGGGGCAGCAAGGAAGATCAGCGTGTAGCGTCCCTGCTCGTTTTCGTAGCGGCGCACTTCCTTCATGCCGAGCTTCTTGCAGTAGAAGTCGAGCGACTGATCGATGTCGGTGATGCGGACCATTGTGTGGAGGTAGCGCATGGGGAGTCCTCGCGAGTTGCGTTGCAGTGCACCATAGAAGTCGCCCGGCCAAAGGGCAATCGTCCGACAAAAAGCGGGTGGTGCGGTCGATTTCAGCTCGTGCAGACAGGCGTCCGGCAGCTCCGGCAAACAACTATTAAGGCTTTCCGGTGCTCAACGGTGAAAAAAGGCACGTCAGGTCTTGCACACCCCGGAAGCGGCAGTGTTAATCTCATGTCAAGAATCAGCACCGGTTGCAGTTGAAAAAAGGGGGCATTCTTATGGGGGAAAAAGCCTCTTTCACGAGGCGAGACGGAAGCCTTGAGGACGCCTTGAGACGCGACAGCGGCGGCGATGCCGCCGAGTTTGTCGAAATCGCCGGCGCAATCAAATGGTTCGACGTGGCCAAGGGCTACGGTTTCATTCTCCCGGACGATGGCGTTTCGGGCGATGTCCTCCTCCATGTGACCTGCCTTCGAAGAGACGGCTTCCAGACCGCGCTGGAGGGCGCGCGCGTCGTCTGCCTCGTCAGGCAGGGCGAACGTGGCTTGCAGGCCTTCCGTGTGTTGTCGATGGACGCTTCGACCGCGATCCATCCGGCCGAGCAGCAGGAACAGCGCACGCATGTCACGGTGACGCCTGAGAGCGGCCTCGAGCGGGCGCTGGTCAAGTGGTTCAACCGCACCAAGGGCTTCGGCTTCCTGACCCGGGGCGAGGGCACCGAGGATATTTTCATCCATATGGAGACTCTGCGCCGGTACGGCATTACCGAGCTGCGGCCCGGCCAGGTCGTGCTGGTTCGCTTCGGGCGCGGCGACAAAGGCCTTATGGCTGCCGAAATTCATCCCGATATGGGCACCTTGCCGGTCTCGCACTAGGGCCGAGACCGGCAGAGGATATCGAATGGCTCGTCGGAACTGGCTGACTGCTGGCGTTGTCAGCGCTGCGATCGTCGTCCTTGTCCATGTCTATTCGCTGCAGCCGAGTTCGGCGGACGGCCAGGCAATGGTGCTGCCGGTGGATCCCGCGCCGCTGGTCGCGGTAACCGGTTCCGGCAAGCATTCCTTCTCCATCGAAATCGCCGACAGCTCGGCCGAGCGCGAGGCCGGTCTGATGTTCCGCCAGACCATGGCCAACGATCACGGCATGTTGTTCGTGTTCGAGAAGGCGGGCGAGGTGAATTTCTGGATGAAGAACACGCCGATGGCGCTCGACCTGGTCTTTGTCGGCCAGGACGGAAGGATCAAGGCGATCAAGCGCGGCGAACCGGAATCGGAGGCGATCATCTCGCCGGGGCAACCGGTTCGCTTCGTGCTCGAGCTGAAGGCGGGAACGGCCGCAAAGGAAGGCCTCAAGGACGGCGATCTTCTGCGACATCCGGTGATCGCCAAGGCGTCCCACGCCGGCTCCGACTGATCGCGGCGGCACCGATGCAAGTCTTTTCCCACGATGGTTTCGAGCTTGCCTACCTCGATCGCCAGCCTGCATCGGGTCAGGGTGATCCGGTCCTGATGATCCACGGCTTTGCGTCGAGCCACTATGTCAACTGGGTGGCACCCGGCTGGTTCAAGACGCTGAACGACGCGGGCTACCGGGCGATCGCCTTTGACAACCGCGGCCATGGCTCGTCGTCCAAGAGCTATGACGAGGCCGACTACACGCCGCCGAAGATGGCTTCGGACGCGGCCGCGCTGCTCGAGCATCTCGGCATCGGCCGCGCGCACGTGATGGGTTATTCCATGGGCGCGCGCATCTCCGCCTTCCTGGCCCTCTCCGACCCCGACAAGGTGGCGACGCTGGTGTTCGGCGGCCTCGGCATCGGCATGGTCGACGGCGTCGGCGACTGGGACCCGATCGCGGCAGCGCTGCTGGCGCAGGATCCGGCGACCATCACGGATCCGCGCGGCCGCTCGTTTCGCGCCTTCGCCGACCAGACGCGCAGCGACCGCCATGCGCTCGCCGCCTGCATTTCCACCTCGCGCGCATTGCTGACCGAGCACGACCTGGCGCGCATAGCCCCGCCGACGCTGGTCGCCGTCGGAACGAAGGACGACATCGGCGGCTCGCCCGACGAACTCGCCGCCTTGATGCCCAATGCAACGGCCTTTCACATCGAGGGCCGCGATCACATGCTTGCGGTCGGCGACAAGAGCTTCAAGCAACGCGTGCTGGAGTTCTATGCCGAAAACCCGCTCTGAACGAGGCTACCCGGCTTGGAGCGCGGCGAGCGAGCGTTCCAGGTTCCGCCTGGCTTGGGGTTCGAAACGCTGCCGAAATTCGTCGGTGTGATAGATGTGCGGGCGAGCTAGAAAATTCTTCAAGACCGCCGCGCGGCCGGCGCGCCACATCGGCTCTTCGACCCAATCGTACTCGCGCCGGACTGCCGTCTCATAAGCCTCGAACGCGTCCGGCTCGGCGCCGAGGACAGCGAGGTCCATGTCGAGGAACAGCGCCGCGTCATGTGCCGCCTTCGTATCGGCGAACGACGGCAGCTGGTGCGTGGCGGTGGCATTGATCATTGCTGCGATGCGGGCGAGGCGCTGCGCGTCGGCGCGGCCGGACAATCTCTGCTCCGCCAATCCCGCGCTTTTTGGTTCGTTGTCCTTGGCCCGGCTGTCGTAGACCGCGTCGTGGAACCAGATCGCAGCGGCAACGGCATCCGGGTCATGGAGCAGGTGCCTGCAGTCCGCGGCCAGGGCCAGCATGGCCTCGATATGAGCCAGGCTGTGGTAGTGCCGATCCTCGGCTTGATAGAGGGCCGAAAGCTCGCTTTTCAGGGCTTCGTCGATCAAGGGTTCGTTTTCCATGGCCGCTTGAATCTGCGTGAACCAAAACCATTTGACAAAGCACTAAGGAAAATTGAGTTCACCCGTGCTATGATCTGGCCTATATGTGCGGCCGGAAAAAAGAGCCGGCAAGCCGGAGACGCCGATGAACAGCATTACGATTGCCCGCCCCAGCATGGTGCAGCCGGTCGATCCGATCTGGCGCTCGATCCGCGACGAGGCGATGGAAGCAGTCGATCGCGATCCGTTGCTCGCGGCCTTCCTCTATTCCACCATCCTCAACCAGGAGAGCCTCGAGGAAGCGGTCATTCACCGGCTGGCCGAACGTCTGGCGCATCAGGATATCGGTTCCGATCTCATCCGGCAGACGTTCAAGGCGATGCTCACCGACGATCCAGAGTGGAGCACGACGGTTCGTGTCGACATCCAGGCTTATTACGACCGCGATCCGGCCTGCGACCGCTTCATCATGCCGGTGCTCTATTTCAAGGGCTTCCATGCCATCCAGACGCATCGGCTGGCGCATTGGCTGTGGAACCAGGGCCGCAGGGACTTCGCGCTCTATCTGCAGAGCCGCTCGTCCTCGGTGTTCCAGACCGACATCAATCCAGCCGCCCGCATCGGCAAGGGCATCTTCCTCGACCATGCCACCGGCCTGGTGGTCGGCCAGACGGCCGTCATCGAGGACGACGTTTCCATCCTGCATGGCGTCACCCTCGGCGGCACCGGCAAGGCTTGCGGCGATCGCCATCCTAAGATCCGCCGTGGCGTGCTGATCGGCGCCGGCGCCAAGATCCTCGGCAACATCGAAATCGGCCACTGCTCGAAGATCGCGGCCGGTTCGGTGGTGTTGTCGCCCGTGCCGCACAACAAGACGGTCGCGGGCGTGCCGGCACGCGTCGTCGGCGAGACCGGTTGCGACCAGCCTTCGCGGCAGATGGACCAGCTTCTGCCGTCGCAGACGATGGATCACGTCGTCAGCTTCGACATCTGACTTTTTAAAGCACGTCGTGGCGAACGGATTCAGGCGACGCGCTTTATGTTTTTGATTTGATGTCGTGTTCCGGCCGGCGTGCATTGGGCGGCCGACGACGGCGGCCGGGCTGCGGCCGCCGTTTCCGGGTTGTTGTCCCGGGTTATCTGCCAGCTTGCCTTTACATCGCCATTGTCGGCGTGTCAGAAGCGCGCTCCAACGAGCAAGCCCGACATTTCGGAGAAGACTTTTGAAGCCTGACGAGATCAGAAAGCTGGACGCCTATTTCAAGCGCGTCTTCCAGAACCCCAAGCTGCAGGTGAAGGCGCGGCCGCGCAAGGAAGACTCGGCCGAGGTCTATGTCGGCGACGAGTTCCTCGGCATCGTCTTCAAGGACGAGGACGACGGCGACTACAATTTCTCGATGGCGATCCTCGATATCGATCTCGGCTAAACCAAGCCATCGCCGGCCGGGCGCGCGACTGCCCGGTCGGAACCAAGCTCAGACGGACCACCGGCTAACCCGGACAGTGCTGCCGGATATGCACCCGGCGCCAACTGGTCGAGCCGTCCCGCAGCACCACCCGACGCGCCACGGTCCGGTATGAAGGCGGGATTTCTGTGATGCGGCGCTGCCCGGGCCGCACCAGCACTTCTCGCGCGACACTTTCATACTCCGCCGGCAGAACGACGCGCCGGACGCGCTCAGGCTCGACGACCACAGTCTCGGCGATGCGCGCATAGCGTGCCTTGCGCCACACTTTGCACAGCACCTTGCGGCCATGGATGACGCGCCATTCCCAGCCGTAGCCGCCATTGTCGACCTTGACCGTGCGGTAGACTGTGCGCGTGACCGCCGGCACCGCTTCATAAGTGACGCGAGCCGGACCGATCGGCTCTACGCTCTCGCGCGTGCCGTAGATGGGCGCGTCATAGTGTACAAACTGCCCGCCGGGGCTGACCATCACATCCTCATAGACAGTGTCATAGAGGGCCGGCCGGTGCCGCGCTTCGTAGCATTCGAGCACCCGGCCGCCGGCTGCGGTTTGCGGGATGGTGGCAAGCATGGCGAGGCTGGCCGCGGCCAGGGAGACGGAGCTGTTGCGGATCATGACATTCCCCCGTTGAAAAAAGGACGCCGGTTCAACGCAGGACTGTAGCCAAAGCTCCGTTGCCGCACAGGGCTTTCAAAGCTTTTCGTTAAGCGGTGCGGTTAAGAAATTGCTATCGTGTCGGACGGCGGCGTTCGGGGCGGGTCGGCAGAGCCGTTTTCCCAGGGCGCGATCAAGGTGTTCAACGGTCCGGACGCTTGATTCGACTTAACCAGGTGGCTAGGAGTGGCGGCCTTGCGCTAGGGTGAGCCGGCATCCTATTTAGGTCCTAACGATCCAGAACCGATTCTGCCCGAATGCTCATCGTTCCCGGCGCCGGAATCTTATCCAACAAGGGTAATCCATGAAGAACCCCGTCGAAACCTACATGAACCTCGTTCCGATGGTGGTCGAACAGACCAATCGCGGCGAGCGCGCCTACGACATCTTCTCGCGCCTGCTGAAAGAGCGCATCATCTTCATCACCGGCCCGGTCGAAGACGGCATGGCGACGCTGGTTTGTGCACAGCTTTTGTTCCTCGAGGCGGAGAACCCCAAGAAGGAAATCAACCTCTACATCAATTCGCCGGGCGGCGTGGTCACCTCGGGCATGGCGATCTACGACACAATGCAGTTCATCAAGCCGGCAGTGTCGACGCTCTGCATCGGCCAGGCGGCCTCGATGGGCTCGCTGCTGCTTTGCGCCGGCCACAAGGACATGCGCTTCGCGACGCCGAACGCCCGCATCATGGTCCATCAGCCGTCCGGCGGTTTCCAGGGTCAGGCATCAGACATCGAACGTCATGCGCAGGACATCATCAAACTGAAGCGCCGGCTCAACGAGGTCTATGTCAAGCACACCGGCAAGAGCTATGACGAGATCGAGCGGACGCTCGACCGCGATCACTTCATGACCGCCGACGAGGCCAGGGAGTTCGGCCTTATCGACAAGGTCATCACCACGCGAGAGCCGGTCGAGGGCGTCCTCGCATAGGCCCTGATTGTCAGCTGAATAGCGGGAAAACGTGCTTTTGGCGCGGCTTGCGGCATTTCGGCCACAATTGCCTGTTCCCTCGACGGATGGGATTGCCTACGTTAAGGCTATGTTGATTTTCGACGGCTTAGCTTTGCGTGGGGGTGCTGCGAATCATTGCCGCGTTTTCTGATTTGTGTTTCGTACGGAATTCGCTGTGTGAGCCGGGACACTGGCGCCGGCGGGTTCCCGCGATAGATTGGGGTAGACGCCCAGCAGTCAGACCATCGGCGGGCGTCCATGAAAGGACAGGAAAATGAGCAAGGTAGGCAACAACGGCGGTGATTCAAAGAACACGCTTTATTGCTCGTTTTGCGGCAAAAGCCAGCACGAAGTGCGCAAGCTGATTGCCGGTCCGACGGTCTTCATCTGCGACGAATGCGTCGAGCTCTGCATGGACATCATCCGCGAGGAGAACAAGACCTCGATGGTGAAGTCGCGCGAGGGTGTGCCGACCCCGCAGGAGATCCTCAAGGTCCTCGACGACTACGTCATCGGCCAACCCTACGCCAAGCGCGTGCTGTCGGTGGCCGTCCACAACCACTACAAGCGCCTTGCGCATGCCGGCAAGAACAACGACGTCGAGCTGGCGAAGTCCAACATCCTGCTGATCGGGCCGACCGGCTGCGGCAAGACGCTGCTGGCGCAGACGCTCGCCCGCATCATCGACGTGCCCTTCACCATGGCCGACGCCACGACGCTGACAGAAGCGGGTTACGTCGGCGAGGACGTCGAGAACATCATCCTGAAGCTCCTGCAGTCGGCCGATTACAATGTCGAGCGGGCGCAGCGCGGCATCGTCTACATCGACGAGATCGACAAGATCTCGCGCAAGTCGGACAACCCCTCGATCACCCGCGACGTGTCGGGCGAGGGCGTGCAGCAGGCGCTGCTAAAAATCATGGAAGGCACCGTCGCCTCGGTGCCGCCGCAGGGCGGCCGCAAGCATCCGCAGCAGGAGTTCCTGCAGGTCGACACCGCCAACATCCTGTTCATCTGCGGCGGCGCCTTCGCCGGGCTGGACAAGATCATCTCGGATCGCGGCCGCAAGACCTCGATCGGTTTCGGCGCCACCGTCGCCTCGCCCGAGGATCGCCGCACCGGCGACCTGTTCCGCCAGGTCGAGCCGGAGGATCTGCTGAAGTTCGGCCTGATCCCTGAGTTCGTCGGCCGTCTGCCTGTTCTGGCAACGCTGGAAGATCTCGACGAACCGGCGCTGATCCAGATCCTGACCGAGCCGAAGAACGCGCTGGTCAAGCAGTATCAGCGGCTGTTCGAGATGGAAAATGTCGACCTGACATTCCACGAGAACGCGCTGTCGGCCATCGCCAAGCGCGCCATCGAGCGCAAGACCGGTGCGCGCGGGCTGCGCTCCATCATGGAAGCGATCCTGCTCGACACCATGTTCGAGCTTCCCGCGCTGGAAGGCGTGCGCGAAGTGGTGATCTCGGAGGAGGTCGTTTCCGGCAACGCCAGGCCGCTCTACATCTATTCCGAGCAGAAGGAAAAGAAGGGCAACGTCAGCGCCTGAAATGGACCTGAAGCCGCAATTTTCGTGGAACGGCGCCGGTGCGGCGCCGTTTTGCTGTGAAGGGCCTTCAATGGGGGGCTCGCCAGTTCACGGAATGGATCAGCGGACATGTTGACCCTTGATCTTTGCCGCGCAAGCATCCACCTAACAGCGGAAGGCCGAGGTGCCGAATTCTGTGCTGTAAAACTCCCGTCACAAAGGGTGGTAGGCGGAACGACGCTCGGTCGTTAATATAAGATTCGCGGCTGGCTTGATTAGCGGCCGCGACATGAAAGGTTGGACAATGGCCAAAACATCCAGGGCTTCCGGCGACGGCGTTTTCGCGGTCCTCCCGCTGCGCGACATCGTTGTGTTTCCGCACATGATCGTCCCGCTCTTCGTCGGGCGCGAAAAGTCGATCAAGGCGCTGGAAGAAGTGATGGGTCAGGAAAAGCAGATCCTGCTTGCCACCCAGATGAACGCGGCTGACGACGATCCCGAGCCGGATGCCATCTTCGACATCGGCACGCTCGCCAACGTGCTGCAGCTGCTGAAACTTCCCGACGGCACCGTGAAGGTGCTGGTCGAGGGCGCCTCGCGCGCCAAGATCGTCTCGTTCACCGACCGTCCCGACTTCCACGAGGCCTGCGCCACCGCGCTGGTCGAGCCGGAGGAGGAAGAGGTCGAGATCGAGGCACTGGCCCGCTCGGTCGTCACCGACTTCGAGAACTACGTGAAGTTGAACAAGAAGATCTCGCCCGAAGTGGTTGGCGCCGCTAGCCAGATCGACGATTATTCCAAGCTCGCCGACACGGTTGCCTCGCACCTCGCCATCAAGATCCCCGAGAAGCAGGAGATGCTAGCTACGCTGTCCGTCAAGGAGCGTCTCGAGAAGGCGATGGGCTTCATGGAAGCCGAGATTTCGGTGCTCCAGGTGGAGAAGCGCATCCGCAGCAGGGTCAAGCGCCAGATGGAGAAGACCCAGCGCGAATACTACCTCAACGAGCAGATGAAGGCGATCCAGAAGGAACTCGGCGAGGGCGAGGACGGCCGCGACGAGGCCGCCGAGATCGAGGCGCGCATCAAGAAGACCAAGCTCTCCAAGGAGGCCCGCGAGAAGGCGGAGGCCGAGTTGAAGAAGCTCAGGTCGATGTCGCCGATGTCGGCTGAATCGACCGTCGTGCGCAACTATCTCGACTGGCTGCTGTCGATCCCGTGGGGCAAGAACTCCAAGGTCAAGCATGATCTCGCCTTCGCGCAGAACGTGCTCGACGCCGACCATTTCGGCCTCGACAAGGTCAAGGAGCGCATTGTCGAGTACCTTGCCGTGCAGAGCCGCCAGAAGAAGCTGAAGGGGCCGATCCTGTGCCTCGTCGGTCCTCCCGGCGTCGGCAAGACCTCGCTCGGCAAGTCGATCGCCAAGGCGACCGGCCGCGAGTTCATCCGCATGGCGCTCGGCGGAGTGCGTGACGAGGCCGAGATCCGTGGCCACAGGCGCACCTATATCGGCTCGATGCCCGGCAAGGTCATCCAGTCGATGAAGAAGGCCAAGAAGTCCAACCCGCTCTTCCTGCTCGACGAGATCGACAAGATGGGCCAGGACTTCCGCGGCGATCCGTCCTCGGCCCTGCTCGAGGTGCTCGATCCCGAGCAGAACTCGACGTTCATGGACCATTACCTCGAGGTCGAATACGACCTGTCGAGCGTGATGTTCGTGACGACGGCGAACACGTTGAACATCCCCGCGCCGCTGATGGATCGCATGGAGATCATCCGCATCGCCGGCTATACAGAGGATGAAAAGATCGAGATCGCCAAGCGGCACCTGATGCCCAAGGTGGTGCGCGATCATGCATTGCAGGCGAAGGAGTTCTCCGTCTCCGACGACGCGATCCGCGGCATCATTCAGACCTACACAAGGGAAGCCGGGGTGCGCAGCCTGGAGCGCGAGCTGATGAAGCTCGGACGCAAGGCTGTGACCGAGATCCTGAGGACGAAGAAGAAGACGGTCAACATCACGCCGGCCAATCTGGCCGACTATCTCGGTGTGCCGCGCTTCCGCTTCGGCCAGGTCGAGGCCGACGATCAGGTCGGCGTGGTCACCGGGCTTGCCTGGACGGAAGTCGGCGGCGAACTGCTGACTGTCGAAGGCGTTATGATGCCCGGCAAGGGCCGCATGACGGTGACCGGCAATCTGCGCGACGTGATGAAGGAATCGATCTCCGCGGCGGCTTCGTATGTCCGCAGCAGAGCGCTCGATTTCGGCGTCGAGCCGCCGCTGTTCGACAAGCGTGACATCCACGTCCACGTGCCGGAGGGTGCCACGCCCAAGGACGGCCCGTCGGCCGGCGTGGCGATGGCCACCGCGATCATCTCCGTCCTGACGGGCATTCCGATCAGGGCCGATGTAGCGATGACCGGCGAGATCACGCTGCGCGGCAGGGTGCTGCCGATCGGCGGCCTGAAGGAGAAGCTGCTTGCAGCGCTTCGCGGCGGCATCAAGAAGGTGCTGATCCCGGAAGATAACGCCAAGGATCTGGCGGAGATTCCGGACAATGTGAAGAACGGCATGGAGATCGTCCCGGTCTCACGGGTCGGCGAGGTCCTGCGTCATGCGCTGGTCCGCATGCCGGAGCCGATCGAGTGGGTCGAGCCTGTCAATCCTCCGGCCGATGTCGAGGCCGGGGACGACGCTGGCAAGTCGCTCGCGCATTAGATCTTGCTAAGGTTGCATTGCACAAAGAGAGAGCCGGGCTTCGCGCCCGGCTTTTTCATGTTAAAAACCGCAGAATTCCGGGCTTTTTTCGCATTCCCGGTCGCTTTTCGACTTGGGTTCCGAGACGCTTCTTTCTAAAGTCCGTTTCCTGCCGGGACGAGTCGTAAGTCCCGGTTTTCTCATGGAAGGGAATTTTGATGAACAAGAACGAACTGGTGTCCGCTGTCGCCGACTCCGCAAGCATTTCGAAGGCTGACGCGCAGTCGGCCGTCGATGCGGTGTTCTCCGTGATCACTGGCGAATTGAAGAAGGGCGGCGATGTCCGGCTTGTCGGCTTCGGAAATTTCACCGTGTCAAAACGCGCTGCTTCGACCGGCCGCAACCCGCAGACCGGCGCCGAAGTGAAGATTCCGGCCCGCACGGTGCCGAAGTTCTCGGCCGGCAAGGGCCTCAAGGACGCGGTCAACTAAGACCTTTTTTCTTTAAGTCCAGAAAAGCCGGGCGTGCCCGGCTTTTCTTTTTGCCCCCGCCTCGGAAAGCCAAAGCTTCGAACTAGACTAGGCCGTCGGCGCATCGGCGCGCATCAGCCCGTCCTGCTTGAGATCCGCCCACAGGCCAGCCGGTATCTTGGTGTCGAGCAGCGCGCGGTTGCCTTGAACCTCGGCCGGACGCTGGCCGCCGGGGATCACCGACACGACTGAAGGGTGCCGAAGCGGGAACTGCAACGCCGCCTCGATCAGCCGCACGCCGTGGCGCTTGCAGACCGCCTCGATGCGCGCCACGCGGTCAAGCACATCCTTTGGCGCCTCGCTATAATTGTAGAAGGCGCCGGGCTTCGGACCTGTGGCCAGGATGCCGGAGTTGTAGGGGCCGCCGAGAACGATGCCGATGCCGCGCTTTTCGCAGAGCGGCAGAAAGGTAGCCAGCGCCTCCTGCTCGAGCAGCGTATAGCGGCCGGCAAGCAGGAAGAGGTCGAAATCCCCGCGCTCGGCCAAAGTCTGGCAGACCTGCCATTCGTTGATGCCGCCGCCGAACGCCTTGATCACGCCCTGGTCGCGCAGCGCCAGCAGGCCGTAATAGCCGGACGACATGAATTCCTCGATGCGCCGGTCCGACGTCTCCTTGCTGCCATGCGTGAAGATGTCGACATCGTGCACGAAAAGGATGTCGATGCGGTCGACGCCCAGCCGCTCCAGCGAGGCCTCGAAGGAGCGCATGACGCCGTCATAGCTGTAGTCGTAGACCTCCTTGCGCGAGGGCGTGTCGAAGAACTTGCCGATGCCGGTGCGTTCGCCCGGCGGGCAGGCGCGCATCAGGCGCCCGACCTTCGTGGAGAGCACGTAGTCGTCGCGCTTCTTCGATCGCAGGAACGGGTTCAGTCGGGTCTCCGACAAGCCGAGCCCGTAGAGCGGCGCGGTGTCGAAGTAACGACAGCCGGTCTGCCATGCCGCCTCAAGTGCGGCGTTGGCGTCCTCGTCGGAGATGGCGCGGTAGAGATTGCCGAGCGGAGCGGTGCCGAAGCCGAGTTCGGTGAAGGTGATGCCGCCATTGCCGATACGTTCGAAATGCCGTGTCTTCATCTGCTGCGATATCCTGGATTGATTTGTCAGACATGACACTATCACGCTGGCGGCTCAGCAAAAGCGCCGCGGCTCGTTGGCGACGAATTTTCGCGGTGATAGCATGAACAAAAACAAGCCTTTCGCTGGAAATGCTGTCGCGGTCGTTCCGCCTTTCCAGTGTCGATAGGATGAAACCGTCATGACGCAGATGTTCGATACCGCGCTGGACGAGCTTGCCGCCGTCGTGCGGCGCATCGACGACACCCGGGTCGATGCCGCCTGCGAAATGCTGGCCGGCGCCGGCAAGATTGTCGTCTATGGCTGTGGCCGCGAAGCACTGCAACTCAAAGGCTTCGCCATGCGGCTGTTCCATCTCGGTCTCCCGGTCTCGGTCGTCGGCGACATGACCACGCCGCCGCTGGGGCCGGGCGATGTCTTCCTGGCAAGTTCCGGACCAGGCGAGACAACAACGGTGCTGACCTTGATGCGGGTGGCGCGCGAGGCGGGCGCCAAGCGGCTGCTGGTCACGGCGGAGGCCGCTGGCAGCGCAACGAAGCTCGCCGAATTTGCGCTGCTCATTCCGGCGCAGACCATGGCCAGCGATCAGGGGGCCGCCAGAACCTCGGTGCTGCCGATGGGCTCGCTGTTCGAAGGCGCGCTGTTCCTGCTGTTCGAGATCATGGTGTTGAAACTCAAGGCGCTCACCGGCGCGACGCCGGAAACAATGCGCGCCCGCCATACGAACATGGAGTAGGGCGATGCGCTACGAATTGATGCTGCCGCACCAGATCCGCACGGCGATCGACGAGAACTGGCCGGTCGTGCTGCCGCTTGGCGTGCTCGAATACCACGGCGAGCACATGGCGGTCGGCATGGACACGCTGGCGGTCGTCAAGATGCTGGAGCTGTTCGAGAAGGAGGCCGACATCGTCATCCTGCCGCCCTTCTACTATGGCGCGGCGAGCTATGCGGTGGCGGCCCCGGAAGGCAGCGGATCGATCCAGGTCGGCGGCGGACAGTTGGCGCCATTCGCGGAGGAGCTGTTCTTCAGCCTGCTGCGCGTCGGCTTTCGCAACATCCACGCCATTGTCCACCACCAGACCGAGAACTTCGTCGCCGGCATGCCGACCGATCTCGCCTTCAAGACCGCCGGCCGGCAAGCGATCTTTCGCTTTCTGGAGAAGGAGCGCGGCGAGGGGTGGTGGGGCTCCGACAAGATGGCCGACTACTATGCCGGCCACGCCCAGGGCGAGAACGTCTTCAACTGGGTCCAGGTGCACCCGCTGATGCCGGCCGCGGTGATCGGCAAGTATCCGTTCGACCATGCCGGCATCGGCGAGACCTCGCTGATGCTCGCACTCTGTCCCGAGGCGGTCGATGCGGGCCGCTTCGCCGACAATACAAGCTGGTACACGAAAGGCGCATCGGACGCGTCGGCCGAGCTGGGCCAGACGGGCGTCGCCATGATCCTCGAGCATTTGCGGACGGCGCTCACGGCGCGCTGATGGTCGCTTCTCAGGCGTGGCAAGGCTCCCTATATATTAGATACTCATAATATTATACTATGCGACCAACGCCGAGGGCATATGGAGCCATCCGGTGCGCGGGGTCGTAGGCCGACGAATGGCGTGCATTGCAGGCATGATTGTCATGACTGCGATCCTTGAGCCTGTGTCTGCATCTGCGCACAAAGCTGACGGCGGCTGGACATATCCGCCAGCCTGCTGTCGGGGTGATAGGACTACAGGCGACTGCGGCAGCATTCCCAGCATGACGGTCACGCCTGAAGCTGGTGGCTATGTGATCATCCTTCGACCGGGCGATCATCGCAAGGTTACCCACCAGAATCGTTATTTCGTCCCCTATGACAGCGTCATTCCATCAGGGGACGAGAGATTTCACATCTGCCTGCATCCGACCGAAGAGCATGAGAACTGCTTCTTTGCGCCGGCTGAGGCGATGTAGGTCTGTCGTCCGGGTTCGCCCGCCAATTGATCCGCACGGACTGCTACTTCACCGCACCGGCGGTCATGCCCATGATCAGGTAGCGTTCGAGCAGGATGCCGATGACCGCCAGCGGGGTGATGGCGGCGGTGGCAAGGGCCGCCATCGACCACCAGTTGATGCCTTGCGATCCGGTCTGGCTCGCGACCATGACGGGGATGGTCTTGGCGTCGGTGGATGTCAGCAGCGCGGCAAAGAAGTATTCATTCCAGCACAGCACCATCGCCAGGATGAAGGCGGCGACCATGCCGGGCAAGGCGATCGGCATGACGATGCGGAAGAAGGCACCCCAGATCGTGAGCCCATCAACGAGGGCGGCTTCCTCGAGCTCGACCGGGATCGAATTGAATTGGTCGCGCATGATCCAGATGACGATCGGCAGCACCATCAGCGTGTAGAGCAGGACCAGCCCGATGCGTGTGTCGAGCAGCCCGACCTCCCGGTAGAGGACCAGGAACGGGAGCGCCAGAACCACTGGGGGCAGGATCAACTGCGACAGGAAGAAGAAGGAGATATCCTCGTTCTTGAACCAGGCGAAGTGATAGCGATAGCGGGTGAGACCGTAAGCGGCGAGGCTGCCGATGACGATGGCAAGGCTCGAAGCGCCGACCGAGGTGATGACCGAATTCATGAAACGCTTGAGGAACTCGTCACGCACGGTGGAGGTCTGGAAGATCGAGTCCGGCGACAGCCCGAGCGAGCGCCAGCCTTTCCAGTCGGGCTGGTAATCCACGAAGGGGATGAGATGGCCTTGCGTGACGTCGACCGCCGATTTGAAAGACGTCGATATCGTCCAATAGATCGGGAACAGGCAGATGAAGGCCCAGAACACCAGCGCTCCGTAAATGAAGATGCGGCTGGTGATGAAGGCGGCCGGCGAGCGGATGTCGGAGACGGTGTAATCGGTGGTCTGGACGCTCATGATCTCGACCGCTCAGTTGACGTTACGCACGAAGCGGCTGGCGAGTTTCAGCAGCCAGGTCACGAACACGATGATGATGATCAGATACGCCATGGCAAGCATCGTGCCGTATCCGACATTCGAACGGTCGCGGTACTCGCGGTAGATGAAGCTCGATATCGAGTCGGTCGCGCCGCCGGGGCCGCCGGAGGTCACCGTGATGATGATGTCGGCAAGCTTCAGTTTGAAGATGATGCGCAGGATCACCGCCGTCACCGAAACCGGCAGCATCAGCGGGAAGGTGACCTGCCAGAAGGTCTGCCACGGGGTCGCGCCGTCGACGCGCGCCGCCTCCAGCACCTCGCGCGACATCGCCTGCAGGCCGGCAAGCAGCATGATCATCATGAACGGGATGAAAGTCCAGGCATCGAGCACCATGATCGAGATGCGGGCCGTGATCGGGTTCGAGAAGAAGGCGGGGTTATCCCAGCCGAGATGCCGTGCCAGCGTCGCAGCCGGCCCGAACCGATATTCCATCAGCGACTTGCCGACCATCCACGACACGGCGACCGGCGACAGCATCAGCGGCAGAAGGAAGACGACGCGCCAGAATTTTCGCGCCTTGATCTGCGCGTTGAGGAGCAGTGCCAAGCCGAAGGCGATGACGTATTCCACCAGCACCGCCAGCACATAGAGCACCATGTTGAACAGCGCATTGCGGTAGTAGGGGTCGCGCAGCATCTGCCAGAAATTGTCGAGTCCGTTGAATTTTCGGCCCGAGAAAGAGCTGAGGTTCCAGTCGGTGAGCGCGATGTAGAAGCCGAACAGGGTCGGGAAGACCACCATGGCGATGGTGAACAGCAGCGCCGGCAGGAGAAACAGCGCGCGCTGGCCGTCCTCGCCGCGCGTCAGAACCTGACCGACACCAAGCGCTATGCCCCATAGAACGTAGGCGTAGACGACGGGACGCCAATTGTCGAAGCCGACCGTGTCGACTTCAGTCTTGTAGAGAATCTGAACCACGATCATCGCCAGAAGGCCGAGCGAGGCCGCGGCCATCAAGGCCCAGCCGAGGCGCTTGCGGCCCGGTGGAACAAGATCGGTGGAAGCGGAATGTGCCGGCCACGCATTCGCGGTCGAAATCTGATCAGCCACGCCGTTCGCCTCTTTGCGCCGATGACCGTCCTGCCGGTCTAAAAATATGGCCCGGCGACGACATGCCGCCGGGCCACGAGTTGATCATAACGCCTGCCTACATGCCAAGCGAGGCCTTGTAGAGCTTGATCTGGTTCTCGCGACCGATCTGGTCGGTCAGCTTTTCCCAGGCGGCGGCGATCGCGTCGGCGCCTTCCTGCGCTTTCATCTTGCCGGCGAAGGTGTTGGCCAGGATGTCCTCGGCGGTAGAATAATACTGGAAGATGCCGGGGATGCGCGGCTCGATGGCTGCGTTGGGATGGTTGTACGAATCGCCTTCCGATTTGAGATAGGAAGTGATGAAAGCTTCGTCGTAGCCCGCAGCCACCCATTCCGGAATGTTGAAGTGGGAGTTGCGGTAGGGCTGGAAGCCGGAAGGATAGGCCGCGCACCACAGCGACAGGTCCTTGCCGCCGAGATGGGCCGCGGCCGACCACGCCGCCTTCTTCTTCTTCTCGTCGCTGTCGACGCGGGCCATGACATAGACACCCCAGCCGAGATAGGCGCAGTTCGGCGCATAGTTCGGGCCGCTGGCGAGCTTGTCCCACTTGCCGGTCTTGGAGTTGTAGACGTCGTCCGAACCCGGCAGGATCGAGAAGCCGGTGACGTCGCCGATCACCGAGGAATCGTTGGTCTTGACGTTGGAGCCGATGTCGCCCCACCAGGGGATCATCGAACCTGTGCCGGCCAGGAACTGCTGGAAGCCGGTGGTGTTCGGGTCGGCGTTGATCTGATCCGGCGGCTCGGAGGGCAGCGCGTCGATCACGTCCTGGATGGCCCGCACCCAGGCTGGGTTGTTGATGCGCGGCTTCATGGTGTCGGCATCGAACAGCCAGGCCTTGTCGTCGGGATGCTTGGCATAGGCGCTGGCGCGGCTGCCGAGGAAGTAGAAGCCGAAACCGCCCCAGGGCTTGGGCGCGTCGAGATAGCCGTAGACGTCCTGGCCCTTGAACTGCTTGCCCTTGAGGAACTTGGTGACGGCCTGCACTTCCTGCCAGGTCTTCGGAACGCCCCATTCGGTCGTCGCGCCGCTTTCCTTCCACGCCTTGGCGAGGTCCGGATCGGAGAACACGTCAGTCCGGTAGTTGAAGTTGTGCGTGTCGCCGTCGATGGTGACGCGGTACTGCTTCCCGTCCCAGGTGCCGACCGGCGGCTTCAGGTAGTTGACGAGATCGTCCATGTCGATCTGCTTCTTGACCCAATCGGGCATTTCGGAGGTAAGGCCCTTGCCGCAGACGTCGCCCTCGAAGGGCGCGCCCATCTCGATGATGTCGAAGTCGACGGTGCCGGTGGCGATCGACTGCTGCAGGCGGGCGTTGTAGTCAGCCTGGGCGAGGTCGATCCAGCTGATCTTCGCGCCCGTATAGGCCTCCCAAGGCTTCAGGAAACCGCGGAACAGCACGTTGTGGAGGTTCTGGTTGTTGAGGCCCATGAAGGTGAGCTCGACGCCGGCGAATTCACCTTCCTTGACGTTCGCCTTGGTCGCTTCCAGGCAAAGCTCGCCGACTTTCTGGAAGTCGGCGTCCGTCGGCTGGCCTTTGCCGACGCCCGGAATCTGCAGGATTTTCGCGCGCAGATCGTCAGCCGCAGCGGCCGGCCGGGTCAGCGCGCCAAGCCCGGCGCCCGATGCCGCGGCGATTGCAGCCATGCTGGCCGCACCTTTCAACACATCGCGGCGGGACGCCCCGGCACGCACCAGTTTTTCGTAAAGATCGACTCTCATCGCAAGGTTCCTCCCAGAACTTCAGTCGTGAATTGAATTGCCAATCTCTCGGACGCCGAAACGTCTGCGGTTCTCCTATACCATAGGGGGACGTCGGACCCCACCCTGCGTCGCCTGGAGATCCGATTCCGGGGACAAGGATCGGTTGTTCGGATTGGCGCACTCCACTATTCGCGTAATCGATTACCCTGTCAACAAGAATGGCTTTTTATCTATAAGATACCGACTTGCCCTTGCTGTTGGCAATGGCTAGCTTGACCCAAAACGATAGGGGAGACGATGGCTCAAGTCGCGATTACCAATGTGGCCAAGGCATTCGGACCCGTCAAGGTTCTGCATGAGGTCAGCGTCGACATTGCCGACGGCCAGTTCGTCGTTCTGGTCGGACCTTCGGGGTGCGGCAAGTCCACGCTGTTGAGGATGGTGGCGGGACTGGAAACAGTCTCCGGCGGAACCATTTCGATCGGTGACCGCATTGTTAACAACCTGCCGCCCGCCAAGCGCGATATTGCCATGGTGTTCCAGAACTATGCGCTCTATCCGCACAAGACGGTCGAGCAGAACATGGCCTTCGCTCTGAAGCTGCGCAAAACCGATCCCGCGGTGGTGGCCGAACGCGTCAAGCGCGCGGCCGACATCCTCGATCTCAATCCCTACCTCAAGCGCTATCCGCGCCAGCTTTCCGGCGGCCAGCGCCAGCGCGTCGCCATGGGCCGCGCCATTGTGCGCAATCCGCAGGTGTTCCTGTTCGACGAGCCGCTCTCCAATCTCGACGCCAAGCTCAGGGTGCAGATGCGCACCGAGATCAAGGAACTGCACCAGCGGCTGAAGACCACCACCATCTATGTCACCCACGACCAGATCGAGGCCATGACCATGGCCGACAAGATCGTGGTCATGCGCGATGGGCGCATCGAGCAGGTCGGGGCGCCGCTCCAGCTGTTCGACCGGCCGGCCAACCTGTTCGTTGCCGGCTTCATCGGCTCGCCGGCGATGAACCTGCTCAAGGGCACCGTGCGCAAAGGCGAGAAGGCGGTTGTCGACATTGCAGGCACGGCGTTTCCGCTTCCGGCCGGCAGTTCCGCGCAGGAAGGACAGGCCGTCGTCTATGGCGTGCGGCCGGAGCATCTGGAGATTCATCCCGAAGGCGTCGCGGCCACGATCTCGGTGGTCGAGCCGACCGGCTCGGAAACGCTGGTGTTCGTGCGTTTCGGCGAGGGCGAAATGGTGGCGCTGTTCCGCGAGCGCCACGACTTCAAGCCGGGCGATACGCTGAAGCTCAGGCCGCGGCTCGACCATGTCCATCTCTTCGACGCAGGGACCGGCATTCGTCTCTGACCGCAACCAGACTTCATGAGGGAATCATGCTCAAAGGAATCGATCCGCTGCTCAATGCTGATGTGCTCCAGGCGCTGCGCGCCATGGGACATGGCGACGACCTGATCATCGCCGACACCAATTTCCCCTCCGACTCGGTTGCCAAACGGACCGTGCTCGGCAAGCTGCTGCGCATCGACGCGCCGGCGGCGGCGGTGGCGAAGGCCGTGCTGTCCATCTATCCGCTCGACACCTTTGTGAACGATGCAGCCGCCCGCATGGAGATTGTCGGCAAGCCGAACGAGATCCCGCCGGTTCAGAAGGAGGTGCAGAAGGAGATCGACGCGGCGGAAGGCAAGTCGTGGCCGATGATCTCGATCGAGCGCTACGCCTTCTATGAGCGGGCCAAGAAGGCCTATTGCGTCATCCAGACCGGTGAGCGCCGCTTCTATGGCTGCTTCGCCTTCCGCAAGGGCGTCATTCCGCCGGACGCGGAGTAAGGAGATGGCTGCCGGCAAGTCTGTCGTCACTAAGCCTATCGTGATTTTGGGTGTCTTCGTCGCGGACACCGCCTACCGCGCCGATCGCCAGCCGCGCATGGGCGAGACGATCCTCGGCAATTCGTTCAAGCTGGGGCCGGGCGGCAAGGGGTCGAACCAGGCGGTGGCCGCCGGCAAGCTCGGCGCCGACGTCACCTTCCTGACCAGGCTCGGCGTGGATGCCTTCGCCGATATGGCGAAGCAGACCTGGGGCGGCGCTGGCGTCAAGAGCGCCGTCATCGACACGCCGGACAGCTACACCGGTGCCGCCTATATCTTCGTGGAGGAGGGTAGCGGCAACAATGCCATCATCGTCAGCCCGGGCGCGGCGATGCTGATCTCGCCCGCGGATATCGAGGCGCATGCCGATCTGATCCGCTCAGCGGGCGTTTTCGTCACCCAGCTCGAGCAGCCGATCGAGGCGGCGCTGAAGGCACTGGAGATCGCGCGCGGGGCAGGGGTGACCACCATCCTCAACCCCGCACCGGCCGCCAGCCTGCCGGACCGCATCTATGCGCTTTGCGATTATGTCACGCCGAATGAGACGGAAGCCGAAGGACTGACGGGCATCAAGGTGTCGTCGGTCGACGACGCGCGCCGGGCCGCCGACAAGCTGCTCGCGAAGGGCTGCGGCGCGGCGATCATCACCCTTGGCGACAAGGGCGCGCTGCTGCACACGAAAGATCGCTCGGACCATGTCGGCGCCGTGAACGCCGGCCCTGTGGTCGAGACCACCGGGGCGGGCGATGCCTTCAATGGCGGCCTGGCGGCGGCGCTGGCCAAGGGCGATGCGCCCCTGCACGCCGTGCGCTTTGCCTGCGCGGTCGCCGGCATTTCGGTAACCCGACCCGGCACCGCCCCGTCGATGCCGACGCTGGAGGAAGTCGAGGCGCTGCTGGCCGGGCGCTGATTTCCGTCAGCAAGGACTTTTGCCTCGCGGTGGCGAATTTGGCGCAAGCGATGTGCCGGATAACCCAGTAGCCAAAAGCGCAAGCCTGGCCGCACGATACGAGTCGCTATGTTTTTGCAGTCTCGAGGGCGAAGGTCGCGATCGTGAGGTGACCCTCAGTAGTGCGCGGTGAGATTGATCTTCCCGAGGCGCGTTCGTGCGTCGATCACTCGCGCCTGTTCGGACCGGATCCTGCAGCAAAGCGCAAGATTGAGACCAACGCCGCCGCAGCCATCGTCGAGCAATTCGTTAGCGCGGTTAAGAGCCCGCTCGGCCCGCTTCAGGCGCTGTCTCGCCTGGGCCAGTTCAAAGCTGATGATTTCGGCCATTGCCCTTCCTTCGGATTTGACATCCCTTCAAGTTCGAAATCGGTGCGCACCGGATTGGTTCCGACACACGGCTCGCACAGGTCGTCGCATTGGGCTTCGCGTCGCAGGCAGAGAAGTCTTCCATGGGCAGGCCAGGGGTGAACTCACTCCCGGCCTTCTCGCATCGGGAGCAGGTCAAAATACCGCTGCTGGTGGGAGCTGACCGCTTTCTGCGGGCACCGCATCGGGTCTTGCGAAGAATTGGTTCGACGCGCTCGTCGGGTTATGGAGTTTCCACGACTATCCCAGATCGGACGTCTCGCGGTCGCAGAGTGCTGCCACGAGAAAGCGAACGACGGTCCTGGATGTCATGACGCGGCGATAAGGCAGGATTATCCGTGATCCAAATGGCGCGAGTGACGGGGCTCGAACCCGCGACCTCCGGCGTGACAGGCCGGCACTCTAACCGACTGAGCTACACCCGCGCACTGACGAGCACGTGTCAGCCGTGTTCGTCGTTGGGGCGCTGGATAAGGGGTTCGCCTGCGGGTGTCAAGCGCGGCATTTGTTCATAAACGCAAACAGGAGAAGGTTTTTTGACAGGCACACAGCAGTTGCGGAATTCCGCTCGACGACCAGCCTCGCGTCGGTTCATTTGGCCTTGCGAATGCCGCCCTAACTGCTTAAAGGTCCGGCCCGGAGCGGGCGATTAGCTCAGTTGGTAGAGCGCTTCGTTTACACCGAAGATGTCGGCGGTTCGAGCCCGTCATCGCCCACCATTTCGTCGGATCACCGAAACAAGTCTGCCGTGGCGCCCCCTCTCGGGTCGCCGGCTTTGCAAGCTTAGAGGTATTGCGCGAGCTTCTTGCCGACGATCAGGAACCGCAGCGGGTCGACCGCTTCGCCGTTGTGGCGCACTTCATAGTGGAGATGCGGGCCGGTCGAGCGGCCGCTGCTGCCGGTCTTGCCGATCTCGTCGCCGGCGGCAAGCTTCTGGCCGACGGTCACGTCGATTTCGCTGAGATGCCCGTAGCGTGTGGAAAAGCCGTTACCGTGATCGACCTCGACCATGCGGCCGTAGCCGCCGGCCCAGCCGGCCTTGGTGACGGTGCCTGCCGCGGTGACCTTGGCCGGCATGCCGATCGGGGCCCTGAAATCCATTCCCGTGTGCAAGGCCGCCGTGCCGAGGATCGGGTCGGTACGCACGCCGAACGGGCTGGTCACGTTATGGCCGGGGGCAGGGTTGGTAAGTGGCAGCTTACGTGCCTCTTTCTTGATCTGGTCAAGCGCATCAAGGGCCTCGTCCAGCTCCTTGACCTTGCTGTCGAAGATCATCGCGGAATCGAGCGGGACCAGAGGGCCGCCGACGTCGTTCTTGTCGAGTTCGCTGTCGACAGGCAGGCCGGCTGTCTGCAGTGCTTGCGTGATCGCGTCGGCGTTCCGGTAGGCGTTGTCGGCAAGGGTGGCGATGCGGGAGAGTTGCTGGGTTTCGATGGCTTTGAGCGAGGCGTTGATCGACACGAACAGCTTGTCGGCGCGATCGGCGGCAGTCTCGTTGTCCAGCGGATCCGATCTCGTCGCCCACAGCGAGAACGGCCTGGTGTCACCGGCGCCGAGGCTGACGGAGTAGGTCGGCGCCTGCGAGATGCTGCCCGTCACTTCGGCGCGGTCGTCGGGTTTGGTCGCCGCATCGCCGGTCGCCGGCGCATCGCCGACTTCGGTTTCGGCGCGTTCAAGGAGCGGTCCAAGCCGTCCGTGACGCTGGCTGAGCTGGGTCTGCCTGGCCAGGAGCTCGCCGACCTTGGTTTCCATGAGTTGCTGGTCGAGAAGCTGGCGGCTGGTAATGCGGTCGACCTGTGCGCGGAGCGCGGAGATGCGATCCTCATAGGCCTGCTGCATGCGCGCCTGTCTGGCCGTAGCCGCGCCGATCAGGTCATCGCGCAGCACCAGATAGGACGTGGCGAGCAGGTAGCCGATGGCGATTGCCGCCAGGGCGGATCCGATGAGGGCCGCCAGCCAGGGGCGTATGGTGAAATGCCGGATCTCGTTGCCGCGCGCGATGATGACCGTGTGGGGTTCCTTGCGCCTGCCGAAAACTGCTGACTGACCGGTTGACTTCACGGGACCGAGCTTTCGTTGCAACGCCGACGACGAGCCCGAATTACACATTATTAGGGTTAACAAAGCTTTGCGGACTGGATGCTCGCGGTAACGAATGTATGCGGCCGCGAGAGTGCCCTGCGGTGCCGGGACCGGGAGCCTCAGCGGGTTCGCACCGCCTCCAGCACGTCCTCGGCATGACCCTTGACCCGCACCCGGCGCCAGATGCGGGCTATGCGTCCGTCCCTGCCGATCAGGAAGGTGGCGCGCTCAACGCCCATGTATTTGCGTCCGTACATGGCCTTTTCGACCCACAGGTGGAAGGCCTCGATCACCTTCCGCTCCTCGTCGGCGACGAGATCGACGGTGAGGTCGTACTTCTGTTTGAATTTGTCGTGCTTCTTGACGCTGTCCGGCGAAAGCCCGATTACTGCGGCGCCAGCCTTCTCGAACTCCGGCTTCAGCTGCGAAAAGCCGATCGCCTCGTTGGTGCAGCCCGTGGTGTCGTCCTGGGGATAGAAGTAGAGTACGACTGGCTTTCCCCGCAACGCGGCGAGGCTGAGAGTGCCGCCTCCGTCGCGCGGGAGATCGAACTGCGGCGCAAGGTCGCCCACCTCGAGATCTGCCATATCGATGCCCCTGTTTATGGTTACGCGCGGGAAGGCATCGATATAACGTGAAGCGGGGATTCGTCCATGACGAGTTCGTCACAACGGAATATTGCGTGGATCAGGAGCAACCGCAGCACGAGAAGATCAGGTTCAGGCGTGACGAGATCACCGACCTGGGGACGTTTCCGTCCGCGTGCAGCGTGCCGCCGCTCGGCCGGGCTTCGGTCCGCCGCCGTTTCCGTATTCTCGGCCGGTTGTTTGCCGGGCTCTGCACGCTCGTGCTTCTCGCCGCCGCTGCACTCTATGTGCTCGGCTCCTCGGGCATCGGCACCGATCGGCTGCGGGCCGAGGCCGAGGCGGCGATCGAGAAACTGGCCGGCGTCGATGTCAACGTCGCCGTCGGCCCGGCGCGGCTGACGCTCGACGGATCGAGCTTCGTTGCCCTGCAGGTCAGCGATGTCAGCCTGAAAAGCGCCGACGGCAGGCCGATGGCCGATGTCGGTCGCGTCCGCTTCGGCATCCGCCTTCTGCCGCTCCTGTCGGGGGAGGTGCGATTGACGAGCGCCAGGTTCTCCGACGCGCGCATCGTGACCGCGGCAATGCCGTCCGGCGGCGGCGACTGGGCGGCGGCGCTGCGCAACGAGGACGGGCTTGTCGATCCCGAAAAGGTGGCGGCCGTGGTGTTTGCCGGCGTCAATGATGCGCTGGACGCCGTGCGCGAGGACTCGATGCGCCGGATCGAGCTTCGCAATGTCGAGTTCGAATTACCCAATTCGGGACCGATAAAGCGCGTGACTGTCGGCGACGCGACGGTCGCCCAAAGCGGCACGGGCAGCATGCAGCTTTCAGCCGATGCCGATGTCGACGGCAGGCACGTCACCTTGATCGCATCCGCCACCCGCGACGCCAACGCCAGGCGGGTGGCGACGCTCGACGCCGATCTTCAGATGGCTGACGCCGCCGCACACTCAACCGCCAGCGACACAGCGGCTGCCGATGGAGGCCGGCTCGGGACGGTTGCGCTGAAGCTTTCGGGCGCGGAAGCGTCCGGCGAAACGCCGTCGCGCCTGTCGGTCTCGCTGGCGCTCACCGGCTCGGTGCTCGATCTCGGCACGCGCGGCCAACTGTCGGCCGATGTCGATGCCGATGCCACGCTGGTGGCTGGCTCGAACAAGATTTCTGTCGACAGGCTGCAGATCAAGACCGGCCGCTCGAGCTTCGATTTCGCTGGCTCGATCGGGCCGAAGCCGGCGAGCGCGGCGGGCGAGCCCTCCTATCGCTACGACCTCACCAGCGACGGCTCGACGCTTGCGCCTTCGGAATCGCCGGAGCCGGCGCTCAAATTCCTCGCCCGCATCGCCGGCGTCTACCAGACGAAGAGCCGCAAGCTTGTCGCCGAGCAGATCGGCGTGCGCTCCGGCAGCCAGAGCGAGGTACTGGGTTCGGCGGCGCTCGCCTTCATCGACAATGGTCCGCCGGGAATTTCCCTCTCGCTCAACGTGCACGACATGCCGGTCTCGCATGTCAAGCAATTGTGGCCCTGGTTCTCGGCGCGCAACGCGCGCCTTTGGGTGCTAGACAATCTGTTCGGCGGACGCGTCGTCGATGCCAACCTGCAGTTCCAGGTGGCGCCGGGCCGGCTCGGCAATGGCGTTCCGCTCTCGGGCAACGAGGTGTTCGGCCGCTTCCAGGTCGAGGGCTCGCGTTTCGACACGGCGGGACGCATCCCGCCGATCCGCGACGCGGTCGGCGTCGTCGCCTTCCACGGCAACGACGTCGACATCTCGCTCTCCTCGGGCAGCGTCTTCATGGCGAGCGGCCGCACGGTGGCAGCAAGCGGCGGCACGCTGACGGTGAAGGAGGCGAACCACTCGCCGGTGATCGGCGCGCTCGACATCGACGTCGCCGGCGAGGCGCCGGCGATCGCCGAACTCGCTTCCTATGAGCCGATCAACGCCATGCGCCATGTCGGACTGGCACCGGAAGACCTGACCGGAACGGTTACCGGACACGTCCGCGCCGATATCCCGCTGACCTCCGGTGTCGACACCTCGACGCTCGATTGGCAGGTGGCTCTGGACTACAAGGATCTGTCGCTCGCCAAGCCCTTCGAGGACCAGACGGTCACGGAAGCCGACGGCTCGATCACGGTCAGCCCCGACCGGGCGGTGATCTCGGCCGACGCCAGGCTCAACGGTATTCCGGCAGCACTCGATCTGGTCGAGCCGCTCGAGGACAACGGGCCGCCGCGGGGCCGCAAGGTTACGCTCCTGATCGACGACCAGACGCGCGCGGCGATGATGCCGGGGCTGTCGCCGCTGCTTTCCGGAACGATCAAGGTGGCGATCGACAAGAGCGGCGAGGGCAGTCAGGAGGTCTCCGCCGACCTAACCAGTGCGAAACTCGATATCCCATGGGCGGGGTGGAGCAAGGGCGCCGGCATCCCCGCGAAGGTTAACTTCACAATGGCCAAGTCCGGCGGCACCACCACGTTGTCGGATTTCGATCTCGACGGAAAAAGCTTCTCCATCGATGGGGATGTGACTCTCGTCAACGGCGCGCTGACCTCGGCCCGCTTCAGCAAGGTCGCGCTCAACCGGGGCGACAATGTCGCCGTCTCGGTGAAGCGGTCGGGCAAGAGCTATGCGGTCGATGTCAGCGGCGAGTCGCTCGATGCCCGCTCGCTGATCAAGCAGTTCACCTCCGACGTCGATACGGCCACAAAAGGCGCCGGGGCCGATGCGATCTCGGTCAGCGCCGACGTGAAATCGCTGACCGGCTTTCACGACGAGGTCTTGTCCAATCTCAAGCTGGATTACAGCGGCGCCGGGTCAAAGGTGAAGGGACTCGAAGTCAGCGCAACGGCGAGTTCCGGCGCCGCGGTCAGCGTAAGCAACACCACCGGCGACGCCGGGCGCACGCTCAGGATGAAGTCGGCCGATGCCGGTGCGATCCTGCGGTTCCTCAACATATACGAGCACATGGAGGGTGGGGCGATCACGCTGTCGCTCTCGGGTGCGGCCGACGGTCCGATGAAGGGCCAGGTCGATGCCAGCAACTTCTATGTCGTCAACGAGCCCAAGCTCGCCTCGATCGTGTCGACCAAGCCCGCCGGCGACACGCGCAGCCTGAACCAGGCGGTCAAGGCCGACATCGACACATCGAGGGTTCAGTTCGAGCGCGGCTTTGCCGAGATCGACAAGGGGGAGGGCTATCTGAGGCTGGCGAACGGCGTGCTGCGCGGACCGCGCATCGGCACCACCTTCCAGGGCATCCTTTACGATCAGAACAACAACATGGATATGACCGGCACCTTCATGCCGGTCTACGGCCTCAACCGCATCTTCGGCGAACTGCCGCTTTTCGGTCCGCTGCTCGGCAACGGCCGGGACCGCGGCCTGATCGGCGTCACCTTCCGGCTGAGGGGCAACGCCAACAAGCCGAGCCTCGACATCAACCCGCTCTCGGTGATTGCGCCCGGAATATTCCGGTCGATCTTCGAATACCGCTGATCCGGCAGATCAGATCGGACGCACCAGAACGTGCTTCTTCCTGCCTAGCGAGAGCTTTACGACGCCCTCAGCGCCCAGATCTTGGCGCGTCACCATGCGCCGGTCATCCGTCACCGGCTGGTCGTTGAGCCGCACTGCACCGCCCTGGACGTGCCTGCGTGCCTCGCCGTTGGAGGTGGCGAGCCCCGCGGTGACGAAGAGCGACAGGATGCCGATACCGGCCTCGAGCTCCCCCTTGGCCACCTCGACGCTGGGCAGCGTGTCGGCGAGCGCGCCTTCCTCGAAGGTCTTGCGGGCTGTCTCGCTGGCAGTGTCGGCGGCCACGCGGCCGTGCAGCATGGCAGTGATCTCGGTGGCGAGGATCTTCTTGGCTTCGTTGATCTCCGAGCCGCCGAGCTTTTCGAGGCGGGCGACCTCGTCCAGCGGCAGCGTCGTATAGAGCTTCAGGAAGCGGCCGACGTCGGCGTCCTCGGTGTTGCGCCAGTACTGCCAGAACTCGTAAGGCGACAGCATGTCGCCGTCGAGCCAGACCGCGCCCGAGGCCGACTTCCCCATCTTGGCGCCTGAAGAGGTGGTAAGCAGCGGCGTGGTCATCGCGAACAACTGCACGCCCTCCATGCGGTGACCGAGGTCGATGCCGTTGACGATGTTGCCCCACTGGTCGGAGCCGCCCATCTGCAGGCGGCAGCCGAGGCGCTTGTAGAGCTCGACGAAGTCATAGGCCTGCAGGATCATGTAGTTGAATTCGAGGAAGGACAGCGACTGCTCGCGATCGAGCCTGAGCTTGACAGAGTCAAAGGCGAGCATGCGGTTGACGGAGAAATGCCGGCCGACATCGCGCAGGAAATTGACGTAGTTGATCTCCATTAGCCAGTCGGCATTGTTGACCATGACCGCATCGCCAGCGCCGCTGCCAAACTTCAGGTAAGGCGCGAAATTGCGGCGGATGCCGACGAGATTGTCCTCGATATCCTGCGGCGTCAGCAGCTTGCGCGCCTCGTCCTTGAAGGATGGATCGCCGATCATCGAGGTGCCGCCGCCCATCAGCGCGATCGGCCGGTGCCCGGTCTGCTGCAGCCAGTGCAGCATCATGATCTGGATCAGCGATCCGGCATGCAGGCTCTTGGCCGTTGCGTCGAAGCCGATATAGGCACTCACCGTCTCCGTGGCGAAGAGCTGGTCAAGGCCGGCCTCATCCGAAATCTGGTGGATGAAGCCGCGCTCGCTCATGATGCGCAGGAAATCGGACTTGTAGGCGGACATCTGTTTCTTCCCGGAGATCGCCCGGCTCTCAGCCAGGCGTGACATGAAGGCGCGCGTTTAGCATCCGCGGGCGATCAGCAAAAGTGGTTTCCGGTTTTGCGTCCGATCGCCCGCCAGGCAAAGACGGGCGGATCAGCAAAAGTGGTTTCCGGTTTTGCGTCCGATCGCCCGCCAAACCAAGCCAGCGATCCGCCGTTGGTCGGTTCGAGTCCGCCTTGCGGCCGGGCGCACGTCCTTGCCTCATCCCTTCTGCTGGCGTAATGAGGCGCCCGCGCAAGGGCGGCCCACAAGCCGCCGCGACGGGGCAATCCCGCAGATCATGTCCGGAACGCTCCCGCGATGAACAGAAACTACCTCATCCTCCTTCTGTTCAGCCTGCTGATGACTTTCGGCGGGCTGGTCAGCCTGCCGCCGATCGACCGCGACGAGTCCCGCTTCGTGCAGGCGACGAAACAGATGGTCGAGACCGGCGACTATGTCGATATCCTCTTCCAGGAAACTTCGCGCTACAAGAAGCCCGTCGGCATATACTGGCTTCAGTCGGCGGTCGTGGCGCTGAGCGGCGACGGCGCCGCGGCGCCGATCTGGGTCTACCGGCTGGTCTCGATGCTCGGCATCGCCTTTGCCGTCGTCGGCATCGCCTGGACCGGCAAGAAGCTATTCGGCGCCGAAGCCGGTCTCGCCGCCGGACTGATGATGGCGGCGATCTTCGCCACTGCTTTCGAGGGCCGCGACGCAAAGACAGACGCCATGCTTCTGGCCTGCTGCGTGGCCGCGCAAGGCGCGCTGGCGCAAGTCTACCTGGCGGCGCGCCGCAACGAGCCGGTGGCGGCGCAACTGCCGTGGATATTCTGGATCGCGCAGGGACTCGGCATCCTCATCAAGGGCCCGGTGGCGCCGGTCTTGTCGCTGCTGACGGCCGCCACGTTGTTCGCGTTCGAGCGCGATTGGCGATGGCTCCTGAAACTGAAGCTCGTGCGCGGCATCGCCATCGTGCTCGTCATCGTGCTGCCCTGGCTCATCCTCATCACGCTGAAGAGCGGCGGCGCCTTCTTCCAGGAAGCGGTCGGCAAGGACATGCTGAACAAGGTGGCTCAGGGAGAGGAATCGCACGGGCTGCCGCCGGGCTTCTACATGCTGACCTATTCGCTGTTCATGTGGCCGTTCGGATTGATCGCGGTCGGCGCGGGCCTGCAGGCCATGAACCGCTTCTGGGACGACCCGCGCCTGCGTTTCTGCCTAGCCTGGTATATACCGTTCTGGCTGGTCTTCGAGGCGATCCCGACCAAGCTGCCGCATTATGTGATGCCGGCCTATCCCGGCATGGCGCTGCTGATCGGCTGGCTGCTGACCTTGCCGGCCGAAGAGGCGAACGCACCGTTGAAGCGCTGGCAGACATGGCTGTGGTGGGCGACCGCCTTCGGCCTAGGCGTGGTTGCGGTCGGCCTGGCGGTGATATGCATCGGAGCCCCTCTTTACCTGTCGAAGAGCTTTTCCTGGTGGAGCGTCCCGGCGGCCATGGCGGCGCTCGTCACCGGCTGGCTGGCTTTCCCGCGACAATTGCAGATCCCGCTCGGGCGCATCGCGGCGATTGCTGTCGGCGCAGGCATCACCTTCAGCCTGCTGTTCGGCGTGATTGCGCCCTCGCTGAAGCCGATCTGGCTGAGCCCGGCCATCAAGGCAGCGGTCGAGGCCAACCGTCCATGCGATACCACCGTGCTCGCCTCGGCGCCCTATCATGAGCCGAGCCTCGTCTTCCTCGTCGGCACCAAGACTTTGCTCACCGATGTCGACGGGGTCGCCAAGCACCTGCTGGCCGATCCGGCCTGCGCGCTCGGGCTGGCGCCGGTTGGGGAAGAGCAGAAACTCAACGGCTTGCTTGCGGGGCAGGGCAAGACGGCAAAGCGCCTTACCGAAATCGACGGGCTCAACTATTCGTCAGGAGACAAGCTGGCGCTCGGCCTTTATCGAGTGGCTCCGTGAACAGCATCGGGCCATCGAAAGCTCCCGCAGGCTCTGCGTCGGCCATGTCCGCCGTCACCCTCTACCGCCGCTCGCTCGGCAATCTTGTCGATACGATCGCGATCGTGAGGCGGCGTTTTGCCGTGCGCCGGGCGCGCTATCCTGAGATTCCGTGGCTCGTTTGGGTGGCAGGATGGCTTCTGTTGGCCGTTGCTGTCGGCCTCATGCTCGACAGCGGCGCCGGCAGGCTTCGCGCAGGGTGGGGCCCGAGCTTCGTCCACGTCACCGATTTCTTCACGGATTTCGGCCTCGGCGGCTGGTATCTCATCCCCGCGGCGCTCTGCCTCGTGGCGGCCAATCTGACGGACTGGCGGAGCCTTTCGCGCCAGTCGCGCCTGTTCGTCTACAACTGGACCTGCCTGGCTTTCCTGGTGCTTTGCGCCGTCGGACTTTCCGGGCTCGCGGTCAATCTTTTGAAATACGGCATCGGCCGCGCGCGGCCGCTTTATTTCGACAGTTTTGGGGTGCTGTCGCTGCATCCCTTCGCCATGGACGCGCGCTTTGCAGGCTTTCCTTCTGGTCATGCCACGACAATGGGCGCGGTTTTTGGTGTCCTGCTGCTTCTCTTCCCGAGGCGCTGGCATATCGCGCTGGCAGCCACCGCCTGCATTGCCTCGACGCGCGTCTTCGTCGGCGCGCACTATCCGAGCGACACGGTGGCCGGCTTCGGGCTTGGCCTCGCCTTCGCGATTGCGTCAGGGCTGGTGTTCGCGCGGCTGGGTTTCATCTTCCGCCGGCCGTCTTCGGCAAGGCCGGTGTCCAAGCGCACCTTCCGGCTGCGATGGCCCAACAGGTCGAAGAGAAAAACATCGCTGGCGTGATAGAGCCGCGAGCATCTGTCGGCCAGCTACCCCTGGAGGAGCCCTGAGGGCCCGAAAACCTATCTCAGCCGCTTCGGCCTCGGATCGGCCAATTCGCCGGCCAGCCGCCGGTCGAGATAGTCGGCGCATTCCTCGATCAGCAGTTCGGTGTCGTTGGCGAAGAAATGGTTGGCGCCCGACAGCGTCTTCTGCGTGATGGTGATGCCCTTTTGCGTGTGCAGCTTGTCGACCAGCGCCTGCACGTCCTTCGGCGGCGCAACCTTGTCGGCATCGCCGTGGATGATCAGGCCCGACGAGGGGCAGGGCGCGAGGAAGGAGAAATCGTAGGTGTTGGGCTGCGGCGCGACCGAGATGAAGCCTTCGATCTCGGGACGACGCATCAGGAGCTGCATGCCGATCCACGATCCGAACGAATAGCCGGCGACCCAGCAGCTTTTGGAATCCGGATGCAGCGACTGCACCCAGTCAAGTGCGGCGGCCGCGTCCGAAAGTTCGCCGGTGCCGTGGTCGAACTCGCCCTGGCTGCGGCCGATGCCGCGGAAATTGAAGCGAAGCGTGGTGAAATTCCGCTTCTGGAACATGTAGAAGAGGTCGTAGACGATCTTGTTGTTCATCGTGCCGCCGAATTGCGGGTGCGGATGCAGCACGATGGCGATCGGCGCGCTCTTTTCCTTGGACGGCTGGTAACGACCTTCCAAGCGACCGGCCGGACCGGCGAAAATGACCTCAGGCATAAAACACTCCACGTGGCATACGAAGGCGCAGGCCCGGAACTCTTCTGTGGCCCGACTGTGGCCTTGACGCCGGGCAAGCGTCTTCCTAGAAGCTAGTTTAGAATTGTTCAAAACTGGGTGGCCGAACACATCCGTCCGTCCGCCCGCGCCGCAAGCCGCGTAAATAGGACGGCTTGCCTTGTGATTTCAAGGAAATAACGCTCCATCCTCGCGGAATGGCTGCTGACAGGATCGACCGAAGGAAAATGGCCGCAACCCGCGCCTATCTCGACTACAACGCCAGCGCGCCGCTCATCGCGGAATCGCGGGCGGCGATGGTCGCTGCGCTCGATGTCGCCGGCAATCCGTCGTCGGTTCATAGCGAGGGCCGCGCAGCGCGGCGGCTGATCGAGGATGGCCGGCGCGATGTGGCGAGGCTGGTCAACGCAAGGCCGGAACATGTCGTGTTCACCTCAGGCGCGACGGAGGCTGCATCGACGCTGCTGACCTCCGACTGGCAGATGGGTCGCGGCGCCGTTCGGATGAGCCATCTCTATGTCTCGGAGGCCGACCATCCCTGCATCTTAGGCGGCGGGCGGTTTGCGGCGGGGCAGGTGACGCGGACCGGCGTCGACCGAAATGGCATTGCCGATCTCGATGCGCTGACCAAGGCATTGGCCGCGCATGACAAGGCCGACGGCCTGCCCCTGGTAGCGATCCATGCCGCCAACAACGAGACCGGGGTGATCCAGCCGATCGGCCGCATCGCCGAGATCGTCAAGGCTGCTGGCGGCGTGCTGATCGTCGACGCCGTGCAGGCGGCGGGCCGGATTCCGATCGATATGTCGGCCGGTTATGCCGATTACCTGATCCTGTCCTCGCACAAGATCGGCGGCCCGAAGGGTGTCGGCGCCATCGTCGCTGCATCCGACCTGATGATGCCGAAGCCGCTGGTCAACGGCGGCGGCCAGGAGAAGGGCCATCGCGCCGGCACCGAGAACCTTGCCGGCATTGCCGGCTTCGGCGCCGCCGCGCGGGTCGCGTTCGCCGGCTTGAACGCCATGCGTGCCGTCGCGCGTCGGCGCGATGCCATCGAGGCGATTGTGCGGGAATTGACGCCGGATGCGGAAATTTTCGGAAATGGCGCGCCGAGGCTTGCCAATACGACATTCTTCGCTATTGCGGGCGTCAAGGCCGAGACGGCGCAGATCGCCTTTGATCTTGCCGGCGTGGCGCTGTCGGCGGGTTCCGCCTGCTCGTCTGGAAAAGTCGGACCGAGCCATGTCCTGAAAGCAATGGGGCACGGCGACAGCCTCGGCGCGCTGCGGGTTTCGATCGGCGCGGCGACGAGCGCGGAAGAAGTGGCCTTGTTCCGGACTGCCTTGGCGGACATCGCCGCGCGGCAAGCCGGCCGGGACAAGGCCGGCAAGGAAAAGGCCGCCTGAAGTGCGGCAAAGCGTTGCATGGAGGCCATTTGCGGGTCTCGAAATGCCGGCGCTGAAATAGGAATTCGGGCCTGGTGGCCTGGTAGAGCCGTGCGTTTCTGCCTGGCCGGGTGAATTCCCGGTGGAGACGCACTATATGGAGCTTACTCCGCCCGGGTGCCTCTCGGTTGCCCTGCGGTGCCATAGTTTGAAAACTGCCGGGCCTTGACCCCGGCGTGGATGGAGAACGCTTATGCCTGCTGTGCAGGAGACGATCGATCGGGTTCGAAAGATCGACGTCGACCAGTATAAATACGGTTTCCAGACAGAGATCGAGATGGACAAGGCCCCAAAGGGCCTGAGCGAAGATATTATTCGCCTGATCTCTGAAAAGAAGAACGAGCCGGACTGGATGCTGGAATGGCGTCTGGACGCCTATCGCCGCTGGCTGACGCTGGAAGAGCCGACCTGGGCGCGCGTCAATTATCCGAAGATCGACTTCCAGGACATCCACTACTACGCCGCGCCGAAGAGCACGCCGGGTCCGAAGTCGCTGGACGAGGTCGATCCCGAACTGCTGAAGGTCTATGAGAAGCTCGGCATTCCACTGAGGGAGCAGGAGATCCTCGCCGGCGTGCAGAAGGAAGACGCCTCGGAACTGGAGGAAGCCAACGACAACGTCTACAAGTCGGGCCGCGTGGCGGTCGACGCCGTGTTCGATTCCGTTTCCGTCGTCACCACCTTCAAGAAGGAACTGGCCGAGGCCGGCGTCATATTCTGCTCGATCTCGGAAGCCATCCGCGAGCATCCTGAGCTGGTTCAGAAATATCTGGGCTCGGTCGTGCCGACCACCGACAATTTCTACGCCACGCTGAATTCGGCGGTGTTCACCGACGGCTCCTTCGTCTTCGTGCCGAAGGGCGTGCGCTGCCCGATGGAGCTGTCGACCTATTTCCGCATCAACGAGAAGAACACCGGCCAATTCGAGCGCACGCTGATCATCGCCGAGGAGGGGGCCTATGTCTCCTACCTTGAAGGCTGCACGGCGCCGCAGCGCGACGAGAACCAGCTGCACGCGGCCGTCGTGGAACTGATCGCGCTGGACGACGCCGAGATCAAATATTCGACGGTGCAGAACTGGTACCCCGGCGACGCCGAAGGCAAGGGCGGCATCTACAATTTCGTCACCAAGCGCGGCGACTGCCGTGGCGATCGTTCGAAGATCTCCTGGACGCAGGTCGAGACCGGCTCGGCGATCACCTGGAAATATCCGAGCTGCATCCTGCGCGGCGACGATTCCAGCGGCGAGTTCTATTCGATCGCAGTGTCGAACGGCTATCAGCAGGTCGACAGCGGCACCAAGATGATCCATCTCGGCAAGAACACGTCGAGCCGTATCATCTCCAAGGGCATCGCCGCCGGCTTCTCGCAGAACACCTATCGCGGCCAGGTCTCGGCGCACCGCAAGGCGACCAACGCCCGCAACTTCACCAATTGCGACTCGCTGCTGATCGGCGACCAGTGCGGCGCGCACACCGTGCCTTACATGGAAGCCAAGAACGCGACGGCGAAGTTCGAGCACGAGGCGACGACGTCGAAGATCTCCGAGGACCAGAAGTTCTACGTCATGCAGCGCGGCATTCCCGAGGAAGAGGCGATCGCGCTGATCGTCAACGGCTTCGTCAAGGACGTCATCCAGCAGCTGCCGATGGAGTTCGCTGTCGAGGCGCAGAAGCTGATCGGCATCAGCCTTGAGGGTTCGGTCGGCTGACCGCAAAAAGATATTCAGGAAAAAGATATGCTTGAGATCAAGAATTTGCATGCCCGCATCGTCGAGGACGGCACCGAGATCATCCGTGGCCTGAACTTGACGGTCAAAGCCGGCGAGGTCGCCGCCATCATGGGCCCGAACGGTTCGGGCAAGTCGACGCTGTCCTACATCCTCGCCGGTCGCGAGGACTACGAGGTCACCGAAGGCGACATCCTCTATAACGGCCAGTCGATCCTCGAAATGGATCCGGCCGAACGCGCCACCGCCGGCATCTTCCTCGCGTTCCAGTATCCGATGGAGATACCGGGCGTCGCGACCATGGAATTCCTGAAAGTGGCGATGAACGAGCAGCGCAAGGCGCGCGACCAGGAGCCGCTGAAGATCCCGGATTTCCTGAAGCGCGTGAAGGATGCCGCCGCCTCACTCAACATGGACATGAACATGCTGAAGCGGCCGCTCAATGTAGGCTTCTCCGGCGGCGAGAAGAAGCGCGCCGAGATCCTGCAGATGAAGCTGCTGGAGCCGAAACTCTGCGTGCTGGACGAGACCGATTCCGGCCTCGACATCGACGCGCTGAAGATCGTCTCGGACGGCGTCAATGCGCTGCGCTCGCCCGACCGGGCCATCGTCGTGATCACCCACTACCAGCGGCTGTTGGAGCACATCGTGCCGGACAGCGTGCATGTGCTTTACAGGGGCCAGGTTATCAAGTCGGGCGACAAGTCGCTGGCGCTCGACCTTGAAGCCAACGGCTATGCCGGCGTGATCGGCCAAGCCGCGTGAAATGGGCGCAAATGAGGCGAGAGCAATGAACATGCACGCACAGCCCCAGCGCACATTGGCCGAGACGGCGCTGATCGATGCCTTCGGCGAGCGGCTATCGCTGCTGCCGGGTGACGGCGCGGTGATGCTGAAGCGCGACGACGCGATCGAGGCGATCAAGCACGGCCTGCCGACCCGGCGCGTCGAATCCTGGCACTATACGGATCTGCGCCGCTTGCTGACCTCGGTGCCTGGCTTCGAGGCCGACGCCGTTGCAAAGGTGCTCGAGCCGGTTCTCGACGGCTCCGCGGTGCTGCCGGTGATGAACGGGGTTTCCAACACCAAGGTGCCGGAGATCGAAGGCGTCACGGTGCAGCGCCTGTCGGAAAAGCTGACCGATGGCAGCGTCGCGCCCGGGCTTGATCCTTATGGCAGCGATGATGCGATCGGCGCGCTGAACACCGCCTTCGTCGCCGACGGCTATTTCGTCGACATCGCCGAAGGCACCCAATTGGAAAAGCCGATCGAGCTGCAGAACCTGCAGGCCGGCGGGCAGGTGCATGTGCGGCTGCTGACGCGGGTCGGCGCCGGTGCCAAGGCCGCCATCGTCGAGCGCCAGACTGGCGAGGGCGGCGACGCGCTTGTCAGTTCGGTCAGCCAATTGGTTGTCGGCGACGGCGCCGAGGTGACCTGGCTGATCGTTCAGGAGCAGCCGGACACGGCTACGCATCTGGCGCAGTTCAAGGCGCATATCGGCAAGGATGCGAAGCTGACGCTGTTCATCATGAATGCGGGCGGCAAGCTGGTGCGCCAGGAGGTCGTCGTCAGGACGACCGGCGAAGGCGCCGACTTCAAGCTGCGCGGCATCAATCTTCTCGCCGGCGACACGCATACCGACACCACGATGGTGCTCGACCATGCCGTGCCGCACACCGCCTCGACGGAAGTGATCCGCAACGTTGTGACCGGCAAGGCGCGCGGCGTGTTCCAGGGCCGCATCAACGTGCATCAATACGCGCAGAAGACCAACGCCAAGATGGCCTGCAACACGCTGCTTCTGTCGGACGACGGCGAGTTCTCGACCAAGCCGGAACTTGAGATTTTCGCTGACGACGTCGTCTGCGGCCATGGCGCCACGGTCACCGAGATCAACCACAACCATCTGTTCTACCTGATGGCGCGCGGCATCGAAGAGAAGACCGCGCGTGGCCTGCTGGTGAAGGCATTCGTGGCGGAGGTGATCGAAGAACTGGACGACGAGGCGCTGGTCGACGCGCTCGAGGCGCGGCTCGACGGCTGGTTTTTGACGCACGGGTGAGGGGTTGAGGATCGCGGCCCCGGCCGGCAAGGATTTCGAAATGGACCAGAAGATCGAAACCGCCCCCTACGACGTCGAGGCGATCCGCCGCGACTTCCCGATCCTGTCGCGCCAGGTCTACGGCAAGCCGCTGGTCTATCTCGACAACGGCGCCTCGGCGCAGAAGCCGCAGGCGGTGCTCGACACGATCCAGCACGCCTATAGCCAGGAATACGCCAACGTTCACCGCGGCCTGCATTTCCTGTCGAATGCCGCGACCGACGCCTATGAGAAGGCGCGCGAGACGGTGCGCCGCTTCCTCAACGCGCCGGGGACCGACAACATCGTCTTCACCTCCAACACCACCTCGGCGATCAACACGGTCGCCTATGGCTACGGCATGCCGAAGATCGGCGAGGGCGACGAGATCGTGCTCTCGATCATGGAGCACCACTCGAACATCGTGCCCTGGCATTTCATCCGCGAACGGCAGGGCGCGAAGCTGGTGTGGGTGCCGGTCGACGATCTCGGCGCTTTCCACATCGAGGAATTCGAAAATCGGCTGACCTCGCGCACAAAGCTCGTCGCCATCACCCACATGTCCAACGCGCTGGGCACGGTGACGCCGATCAAGGAGATCGTGCGCATCGCGCATGCGCGCGGCATTCCGGTGCTGGTCGACGGCAGCCAGAGCGCCGTGCATATGCCGATCGACGTGCAGGACCTCGACTGCGATTTCTTCGTCTTCACCGGGCACAAGGTCTACGGCCCGTCGGGCATCGGCGTGCTCTACGGCAAGAAGCACCTGCTGGACCAGATGCGGCCCTTCATGGGCGGCGGCGAGATGATCGAGGAGGTGACGGAGGACCTCGTCACCTACAACGAGCCGCCGCATCGTTTCGAGGCCGGCACGCCGCCGATCGTGCAGGCGATCGGCCTGGGTGCGGCGCTCGAATACATGGAAAAGGTAGGCCGCGAGCGCATCGCCGCCCACGAGGCGGACCTCAAGACCTACGCGCATGAGCGGCTGCGCGCCATCAATTCGCTACGCATCTTCGGCGACGCGCCCGGCAAGGGCGCCATCATCTCGTTCGAATTGCAGGGCATTCATGCCCATGACGTGTCGATGCTGATCGATAGACAAGGTGTGGCTGTCCGCGCGGGCACGCATTGCGCGCAGCCGCTGTTGAAACGCTTCGGCGTGACCTCCACATGCAGGGCATCCTTCGGCATGTATAATACCAGGGCCGAAGTCGACGCTTTGGCCGATGCGTTGGAGAAGGCGCGGAAGTTCTTCGGGTGACGAGCATGGAAGACGTGAACACAGCAGAGACCGCTCCGGAATCCGCGAACGGCGTCGTTTCGGCCTCGGCTATCCCGGCCGACGAATTGGCGCGGCTGACCGACGACATCGTGTCGGCGCTGAAGACGGTCTATGACCCGGAAATTCCGGCCGACATCTATGAACTCGGCCTGGTCTACAAGATCGACATCGAGGACGACCGCTCGGTCAAGATCGACATGACGCTGACCGCGCCGGGCTGCCCGGTGGCTGGCGAGATGCCGGGCTGGGTGGAGAACGCCGTCGGCGCCGTCGAAGGCGTTTCGGGCGTGGAGGTCAGCATGGTGTTCGATCCGCCATGGACACCCGAGCGCATGTCTGAAGAGGCGCAGGTCGCGGTCGGGTGGTATTGAGCTATCGGCCTGGCAAGATTCATTGGCTTGAAGCAAAGCTGAAATTTCACCATCTTAAGGGCAGACTCATTCCGCGGGCCTTGAACCTGCGCGAACGTGGAGAATGACATGGGACGCTTCGCCGTCATCACGATGACCGAAAAGGCCGCTGAGCGGGTGCGCGAGATCGTTGCCACCCGTGACAACGCGCATGGCATCCGCCTCGGCATCAAGAAGGGCGGCTGCGCCGGCATGGAATACACGGTCGATCTGGTGACCGAGCCGAACACCAAGGACGATCACATCGAACGCGACGGCGCGCATGTCTATGTCGCGCCGGAGGCGGCGCTCTTCCTGTTCGGCACCGAGATGGATTTCGAACAGACGACTCTGCGCACCGGCTTTACCTTCAAGAATCCGAACCAGAGCTCGGCCTGCGGTTGCGGCGAATCCGTCGAGCTGAAACCGGCTGATCTCAAGGCGCTAGCCGAGGCGCGGGCCTCCTGAGTTCGTCCTTCGCCCCGTTTACGGGGAGAAGGTGAAGGGTCGGATGAGGGGCAGCGCCGACCTATCTGTCTTCACATTCCAAAGTTTGCGCCGCCCCTCATCTGCCTGCTGGCATCTTCTCCTCGTGAAACGGGGAGAAGAGAGCTAATCCACCCACATGCCCGTGCGCTTGTGCCAGTCGGCGATCGATTCCTCCGGATAGACGTCGAACACCTTGTCTTGCCTCCCGATCACCGGCTCGACCCAGTTCGCCTTGTATTTCAGCATCAGATGCACCTTTTCCGGCGGCTTCGGCAGATCGCTGTCGATGGCCGAGGCGAAGGGGTGGACGAGGTCCGGCCATGTCGGGTCGTAGAGCCAGAGCGCCGCGCCGCATTTCCTGCAAAAATTGCGCTCGCCGGTCGAGACGTCGCAATGCGGATGCTCATCGTCCTCGATCTCGGCGCGATAGACGCCGAGGCTGCGTTTGCCCTTGACCTTCATCGTCTCGTAATCGGCGCCGAGATTGATGGCAAAACCGCCGCCGCCCTGCTGCTTGCGGCAGATCGAGCAATAGCAGAGCATGAACGGCACCGGTGTGTGGCTTTCCACCGCGAATTCGACGGCGCCGCAGCGGCAGGAGCCTTTGAGCAGGACAGGCATGGCGGATCCTCCAGAATTTCTCGTCTCTCGACCTGTCAGCATGGTTTGGCTGCGGCGATGACAAGGCCGAAAGCAGGTGACATCATCGCCCCATGGACAATGAACGCATAGAGGAACTTTTCGAAAGCCTGGGGCCGATCAGCATTCGAAAGCTGTTCGGCGGCAAAGGCATCTATTGCGACGGCGTCATCGTCGCGGTCGTCGTTCGCGGTGAGCTGATGCTCAAGGCAGACGAAGAAAGCATCCCCGATTTCGAGGCCGCCGGCTGCAGCCGGTGGACCTATACCGGTTCGCGGCATGGCAAGGAGGTGGCTATGCCCTATTGGAGCACTCCCGACAGCGCCTTCGACGATCCCGATGAAATGGCCGTCTGGGCGCGGCGCGCCTATGAGGCGGGGCGACGGGCGAATGGCTAGGGCTACAATGCCTTCGCAATCTCCGCCGCCAGCCGAGCATTGTTCTCGACCAGCGCGATGTTGGTCTTGAGGCTGCGGCCGCCGGTCAGTTCGAGGATCTTCGACAGCAGGAAAGGCGTCACCGCCTTGCCGGTGACATTCAGCGCCTCGGCCGCCTTCTGGGCAGCCTGGATATAGAAGTCCATCTCAGCCGCCGGGATTTCGTCGTTCTGCGGCACCGGATTGGCGACCAGGATGCCGCCGCCCAGGCCCAGGACCTGGCGCGTCCGGTAGAAATGCGCGATGTCTTCAGCTGTGTGAAGCGTCAAAGGCGCACGGAATGGCGATTGCCTCGACCAAAAGGCCGGCATCATCTCGCAACCATGGCCGATGACCGGGACGCCGCGCGTTTCCAGCACTTCCAACGTCTTTTCGATGTCGAGGATCGCCTTGGCGCCGGCCGAGACGACGATAACAGGCGTGCGCGCCAGTTCGTCGAGATCGGCCGAAATATCAAAACTCTTCTCCGCGCCCTTATGGACGCCGCCGATGCCGCCGGTGGCGAACACCCTTATGCCGGCCATGTGAGCGGCGATCATCGTGGCGGCCACGGTGGTGCCGCCGGTGCGCGCTTGGGCGACGGCAAAGCCGATATCGGCGCGCGAGAGCTTCATGGCGCCGCCGGTCATGGCGAGCGATTCACGCTCGCCGTCCGACAGCCCGATCTTGATGCGGCCGTTGACCACGGCGATCGTCGCCGGAACGGCGCCGCCGTCCACGATGATCTGCTCGACCTTGGCTGCCATGGCGCCATTGTCGGGGTAGGGCATGCCATGCGTGATGATGGTGCTTTCCAGCGCCACCACAGGCCGCCCGGCGGCGAGCGCTTCGGCCACTGGCGAGTGAATGTCGATGAAGGGGCGGGCTGTTTCGGGCGTCATGTCTGTCTCCGATCCGGAGCAAGACGCTCCGGCACAATGAGCTTGCGGCCCTATGCCACTTCCCGCGTCTCCGGCACAAGGGCCAGCGCCTGGGCGAAGCTTGCCGCTGTGAAGGAGGGCACCGCGTCCATGCTTTCGATGGCCAGCATTGCCGCAGCCACACCTTCCCGCAGGGCCGCCCGCACGGGCAGGCCGCGCAACATCGCGGCGACCGTGGCTCCGGTAAGCGCATCGCCAGCGCCGGTGACATCGGCGATGCGTCGCGGCGCCGGCGGGTCGATGGCAAAGGCGCCCGTCTGGTCGAAGCCAAGAACCGGGCCGCTGCCGGCCGTTACCACACCTGCTCTCAGCCCTGTCCGCCTGAGCTCTTTGACAAGGTCATGCCCGGACAGCTCGGCGTGAGCGAGAGCCGTGGCCTCGCGGCGGTTCATGAAGAGAAGCGCCAAATTGCCGAGCACCGGCTCCAGCCGCACGACCTTGGCCGGCGAGATGGCGATGGCAAAGACCGGCCGGTCGCCAGTCAGTGCCACGAGACGCTCGAGTGCTGCCGTCGGCAGGTTTGCGTCGCACAGGATCGCGTCCGTCTCGGCGATCGCCTCGCGGACCTTGGCGCGGCGGAGCTGCTTGGGAAACGCGAGGTCGTAGAGGCCCATATCGGCAAAGCCGACGATCAGCTCGCCCGCGCTGTCGATCAGCGCCGTGTAGCTCGGCGTTGTGCGGTCGAGGAATGTCACCGAGAGGTCGAGGATGCCGGCTCCGGCGATCGCCGATGCCACCGTCTCCGCCGCCGCGTCGCCGCCGCGCACCGATATGAGCGAGGCCGAGACGCCGCGCCTCACCACGCTGCGCAGCGCATTGAAAACGCCGCCGCCGACATCCTCGCGCATGATGCCGGGATTTGAGGCGGCGGGCACGTAAGTGCCCGAGACCTGGCCGCGCCGGTCGATATGGGCGCCGCCCAGCGCCAGGATTCTTGGAGATGTCGGCATGCGATTAAGATGGCCTTCGTTGATTGTTGGCGTCCGCACACTAGGTTTGGGCGCATCGCCCCGCAATCGGGGAGCGCGATTCGGGCCGCTGGATATGGAAGCCTCTTTTGACCAATGGCCCTGGTTCGCTCTACCTTTAGTGAGACAAAGATAGAACAAATCCAGATATTGATTGTTTTTCAGCTATTTGTCTCCCCTTGCCAAATGAGAACAAAAAAGGTACAAAACGGCAGGGATCACGGATTGTCCGGCCTTCATTGACGACCAAGGGGTGATGTATCATGGCTCAGAATACTTTGCGGCTTGTAGAGGATAAGGCAGTGGACAAATCAAAGGCTCTGGATGCGGCGCTGTCGCAAATCGAGCGCGCTTTCGGCAAGGGCTCGATCATGCGGCTCGGCCAGAATGAGCAGGTGGTCGAGATCGAGACCGTGCCGACCGGCTCGCTCGGCCTCGACATCGCGCTCGGCGTCGGCGGCCTGCCGCGCGGCCGCATCATCGAGATCTACGGACCGGAAAGCTCGGGCAAGACGACGCTGGCGCTGCACACGGTTGCGGAAGCCCAGAAGAAGGGCGGCATCTGCGCCTTCGTCGATGCCGAGCATGCGCTCGATCCCGTCTACGCCCGCAAGCTCGGCGTCGATCTCGAAAACCTCCTGATCTCGCAGCCCGACACGGGCGAGCAGGCGCTGGAGATCTGCGACACGCTGGTGCGTTCCGGCGCCATCGACGTGCTGGTGGTCGATTCGGTCGCGGCGCTGACGCCGCGCGCCGAAATCGAGGGCGAGATGGGCGATGCGCTTCCCGGTCTTCAGGCCCGCCTGATGAGCCAGGCGCTGCGCAAGCTGACCGCGTCGATCTCGCGCTCCAACACCATGGTCATCTTCATCAACCAGATCCGCATGAAGATCGGCGTCATGTTCGGTTCGCCGGAGACGACGACGGGCGGCAACGCGCTGAAATTCTACGCCTCGGTGCGCCTCGACATCCGCCGCATCGGCTCGGTCAAGGATCGCGACGAGGTCGTCGGCAACCAGACCCGCGTCAAGGTGGTCAAGAACAAGCTGGCTCCGCCCTTCAAGGTGGTCGAGTTCGACATCATGTATGGCGAGGGCGTGTCGAAGACCGGCGAACTCGTCGATCTCGGCGTCAAGGCTGGCGTCGTCGAGAAGTCTGGCGCCTGGTTCTCCTACAATTCGCAGCGTCTCGGTCAGGGCCGCGAGAACGCAAAACTGTTCCTGCGCGACAATCCGGACACGGCGCGCGAGATCGAGCTCGCGCTGAGGCAAAATGCCGGGCTGATCGCCGAGAAATTCCTGGAGAATGGCGGCTCGGAAGGTGGCGACGACGGTTTCGGAGACGAAGCCGGCGCCATGTAGGTGACACAATCCCGGTGTATTAAACTGTGCTTATGTAATCGCGTTCTGTAATCCCGTGTTCCGAACCGCCGGCCCTGGTGCCGGCGGTTTGCGTTTGCGGGCGGCGCGGATAAGAGCCGTCAGTTGGAAAATTGGGCCAAAGCGCGTTTCGCTGACGACGCGCTTTGCGTCCTGGTTTTGTGCATGTCGTCTTCCCAAAACCGCCGCTCACCCTTGGGCGACATGCCCCGATCCGTGTTTCTGGACAGGGTCAAGAGCTACCGCTAAAAGGCCAATCTATCTTCTGCAGTGCAGAGCCCATATTGCCGCCGGCCTGTCCGGCGGTTCTCGCGAAAAAGGCAGTATCCATGAGTGGCGTGAACGACATCCGGTCGACATTCCTCGACTACTTCCGCAAGGAGGGTCACGAGATCGTCGCCTCCAGCCCGCTGGTGCCGCGCAACGACCCGACGTTGATGTTCACCAACGCCGGCATGGTGCAGTTCAAGAACGTCTTCACCGGGCTGGAGAAGCGGCCCTATTCGCGCGCCTCGACGGCGCAGAAGAGCGTGCGCGCCGGCGGCAAGCACAACGACCTCGACAATGTCGGCTACACCGCGCGCCATCTCACCTTCTTCGAGATGCTCGGCAATTTCTCGTTCGGCGACTACTTCAAGGAGCGCGCGATCGAGCTTGCCTGGAACCTGATCACCAAGGATTTCGGGCTGAACAAGGACAAGCTGCTGGTCACCGTCTATCACACCGATGACGAGGCGGCCGGCTACTGGAAGAAGATCGCCGGCTTCTCCGACGATCGCATCATCCGCATCCCGACGTCGGACAATTTCTGGGCGATGGGCGACACCGGGCCTTGCGGGCCGTGTTCGGAGATCTTCATCGACCGCGGCGAGCATATCTGGGGCGGTCCTCCCGGCACCCCGGAAGAGGATGGCGACCGGTTCCTCGAATTCTGGAACCTGGTGTTCATGCAGTATGAGCAGGTGACGAAGGAAGAGCGCATCGACCTGCCGCGGCCGTCGATCGACACCGGCATGGGCCTGGAGCGCATGGCTTCCATCCTGCAGGGGGTGGACAGCGTCTTCGAGACCGACCTGTTCCGGCATCTGATCGATGCGACATGCTCCGTGCTCGGCCACGGTCACAATCAGGAGAACGTCGCTTCGTTCCGCGTGATCGCGGATCACCTGCGCTCGACTTCGTTCCTGGTCGCGGACGGCGTGCTGCCGTCGAATGAGGGCCGCGGCTATGTGCTTCGCCGCATCATGCGCCGCGCCATGCGCCATGCGCAGCTGCTCGGCGCCAAGGAGCCGCTTATGTGGAAGCTGGTTCCGGCGCTGGTGCGCGAGATGGGCCAGGCCTATCCCGAGCTCAGCCGCGGCGAGGCGCTGATCACTGAGACGTTGAAGCTCGAGGAGACGCGCTTCCGCAAGACGCTGGTGCGCGGGCTCGGCCTTCTGTCGGATGCGACGGAGACGCTCGGCGCCGGCGACATGCTGGACGGCGAGACCGCCTTCAAGCTCTACGACACTTACGGCTTCCCGCTCGATCTTACGCAGGACGCGCTGCGCCAGCGCAACATCTCGGTCGATCTCGCCGGCTTCACCGCTGCGATGGAGCGGCAGAAGGCGGAAGCGCGCGCGCATTGGGCGGGTTCCGGCGAAGCCGCGACCGAAACGGTGTGGTTCCCGGTGCGGGAGCAAACCGGCGCCACCGAATTCCTCGGCTATGAGACCGAGCAGGCGGAAGGCCTGATCCAGGCACTGGTCAAGGACGGCAAGGTCGTCGACAGCGCGGGCCAGGGCGACGCGGTCGCCGTGGTCGTCAACCAGACGCCGTTCTATGGCGAATCCGGCGGCCAGATGGGCGACACCGGCGTGATCTCCGGCGACGGCTTCTCCATCGAGGTATCCGACACGCAGAAAAAAGCCGACGGGCTGTTCGTCCATCTCGGCAAGGTGGCGAACGGCACGGTCAAGACCGGTGCCGCCGTCGAGCTGAAGGTCGACCATGCGCGCCGCTCGAAGCTGCGGGCCAACCATTCCGCGACACATCTGATCCATGAGGCGCTGCGCGAGGTGCTGGGCACCCATGTGGCGCAAAAGGGCTCGCTGGTCGCGCCCGACCGGCTGCGCTTCGACATTTCGCACAACAAGCCGATCCCGTCCGAGGACCTCGAGCAAGTGGAACGCATGGCGAACGAGATTGTCGTGCAGAACAGCCCGGTGACGACGCGCCTGATGTCGGTCGACGACGCCATTGCCGAGGGCGCCATGGCGCTGTTCGGCGAGAAGTATGGAGAGGAGGTGCGCGTCGTGTCGATGGGCACGGGCCTGCATGGCGCAAAGGCCAACCGACCGTACTCGGTCGAGCTCTGCGGCGGCACGCATGTCCGCTCGACCGGCGATATCGGCCTGGTGCGTATCCTGTCGGATAGCGCCGTCGCGGCCGGCGTGCGCCGCATCGAGGCGCTGACGGGCGAGGCCGCGCGCAGGCATCTCGACGAGCAGGACAGGCGCCTCAAGGCCGCGGCGGCGACGCTGAAGATCTCGCCAGCCGATGTGCCGGCGCGCGTGGAAGCCCTGCTCGAGGAGCGCAAGAAGCTCGAGAAGGAATTGAGCGAGGCGCGCAAGAAGCTGGCGCTGGGCGGCGGCACTGCCGTAGCCGATGCTCCAGCCACCAACGAGACGGTGGCCGGCGTCGGCTTCCTTGGCAAGGCGGTCAGCGGCGTCGCGCCGAAAGACCTGAAGCCGCTGGCGGATGCCGGCAAGAAGACACTGGGTTCCGGTGTCATCGTCTTCGTCGGCGCCGGCGAGGACAACAAGGCAAGCGTGGTGGTTGCGGTCACCGACGACCTGACCAACCGCTTCAGCGCGATCGATCTCGTTCGCGTCGCCTCGGCTGCACTTGGCGGGCAGGGCGGCGGCGGACGTCCCGACATGGCCCAAGCCGGCGGCCCCGATGCCTCCAAGGCCGACGACGCGATCGCGGCGGTGAGGGCTGCACTCGAAGCCGCTTGAAGCCGGATGAAGATCCTTGTTCTCGGCGGCTACGGACTGATAGGCGAAGCCGTCCTTGAACGATTGATCGAAGACGGCCACGACCTTGTCGGGCTCGGTCGCGACGTCGGCCAGGCGCAGCGGCGAAAACCGCAGGTCCGTTGGGTCGCGGCCGATATGTCGCGGCTGCTCTGCGCGACGGATTGGATGCCTATGCTTGCCGACGTGGAAGCGGTCGTCAACGCTGCCGGCGCTCTGCAGGATGGCCCCCGCGACCAGCTGGACGCGATCCACCGGGGTTCGGTTGCCGCTCTGGTCACTGCTTGCGAGCAGGCCGGTGTGCCTCGGCTGGTGCAGGTTTCCGCGATCGGCGCAGACCTCGATTCCGACAACGCCTTCTTCCGCACCAAGGCGGAAGGCGACCGCATCGTTGCCTCATCGTCCCTGGATTGGACGATCCTGCGGCCGGGTCTTGTCATCGCACCCGCCGCCTATGGCGGCACGGCCTTGTTGCGTGCTCTTGCTGCGGCTCCCGTCATTGTGCCTGCCGTGCTGGCTGATCGGCCAATCCAGACGGTATCGGTGGCGGATGTCGCCGAGGCAGTATCCCGCGCCGTCGCCGGCGGCCTGCCGCGCGCACAGGTAGTCGATCTCGTCGAGAAACGGGCGAGACCTCTTGCGGCGGTCCTTCGTGAATTCCGTGCCTGGCTGGGCTTGCCCAAGGCGCCAGTCATTGAGGTGCCGGCGATAGTCGGCCGGTTCGCTGGCGCGGTCGCCGATGGACTTGGCCTGCTCGGGTGGCGATCTCCCTTGCGCAGTGCCGCACTTGCAGCGCTCGAAAAAGGCATTACCGGCGATGCCAAGACCTGGTCCGAGATTACTGGCCATCCACCCCGCGCGCTCGAAGCAACGCTGGCGGCCATGCCCGCACATGTGCAGGAGCGATGGTTCGCGCGCCTCTGGCTACTGAAGCCGGTCGTGTTTGCCGTTGTGTCGATGTTCTGGATGACCTCCGGGATCGTCGGGGTCGTTCGACACGATGCGGCCGCGGACATTCTCGTCTCGCGAGGCCTGTCACCAACCCTCGCGCTGGGGGCGGTGCTTGTCGGAAGCGTGGCCGACATACTGGTCGGCGCCGCGGTGCTCGTGCGTTCCTTCGCGCGCGCGGCGTTGGTGGCGATGATTGCCATCACCTTGTCTTATCTTGCGGCAGCGACGGCGCTTGCGCCGGACCTGTGGCTTGATCCTCTCGGGGCAATGGTGAAGGCCGTGCCCGCGCTATGCCTCGTCCTGGTCGCCCTCGCGATTTTGGAAGAGCGATGAGCATCTGGGCCGATATATTGCGATGGCTGCACGTGATCGGTGCCACCGTGCTGTTCGGCACTGGTGCGGGCATCGCATTCTTCATGCTCATGGCACAACGGACGGGCAAGCCCCAGATTGTCGCTCGCGTCGCCGGGACCGTCGTGATTGCCGACGCCATCTTCACAGCAACAGCAGTCGTATTCCAACCGATCACCGGCGTTCTGCTGGCGCGCGAGATCGGCTGGCCCCTCACGCAGGGCTGGATCGTGTTTTCGTTGCTGCTTTATGTCGTCACCGGCGCCTTCTGGCTGCCGGTGGTCTGGATCCAGATGCGCATGCGCGATCTGGCGCAACAGGCGATGCGTGAAGGAGCGCCGTTGCCGGACGAGGAAAAGCACCTCTTCCGCATCTGGTTTGCCTGCGGTTTTCCAGCCTTTGGCGCGGTGCTTGCCATTCTCTGGCTGATGGTGACCCGACCGGAAATCGGCTTCTGAGGCTGGGCAAGCCAGAGCTTGAAAAGTCGAAGCCACTAGGAGAAGCCTGTGCCAACGCTGACCATGTACCAGGTCGACGCCTTCGCCGACCGGATATTCCAAGGCAATCCGGCGGCGGTTCTCATCTTGGAGGACTGGCTGCCCGAAGCCGTCATGCAGGCGATTGCCAATGAGAACAACCTTGCCGAAACGGCTTTTGCGCGGCCGAATGGCAAAAGGTGGGATCTGCGCTGGTTCACGCCGATTCACGAGGCCGAGTTCTGCGGCCACGCAACGCTTGCGACTGCGCATGTGCTTGCCGAGGCCTACAGGGTGCAGGGCGACATGGCTTTTGCGACGCGCGTGGGGGAGATCAGGGCTGCACGCAGGCAAGAGGCCTATCAGCTCGACCTGCCGGGCTTTTCACCCGAGCCTGTCGAGGCTGATCTGCTGCAAGCGCTGCATGACAGTGTCTGCGCCCAGCCGGTCGCCTGTTTCCGCAATTTCGAGAACCTGTTCGTCGAGCTTGCCGACGAAGAAGCCGTGCGCTCCTTCGTTCCCGACCTGATGAAGATTGCGGCCTTGCATCCGCTTGGCGTGGTCGTGACCGCGCGCGGGAACACACATGATTTCGTGTCGCGCTATTTCGCCCCTGGCGCTGGCATTCCCGAGGACCCGGTGACCGGCTCGATCCACGCGACTTTGGTGCCTTATTGGTTCGAGAAACTTGGCAAGACCTGGCTGTCGGCATTCCAGTGCTCGCAGCGCGGCGGCCATTTGCTGTGCGAGTTCGCCGGCGACCGTGTGCTGATCACGGGCCGCGCCAGGACCTTCATGAAGGCCGAAATTTATCTTCCCGATTGATGCCTATTCGGCCTTTTCGGTGCGCGAAGCTCGGGCGGGCGGCGATGCGCGCATACCAGTCGCGGATCTCGGCGAAGCGGGCGAGCAGGTCCTTCCCTTCTGTCGCCTTCACAAAATAGGCGATGACGGGCGCCGCGTGCAGATCGGCCAGCGTCAACTGATCGCCGAGCAGCCAAGGTCCTTTCGCCTTTAGAGATGTCAACACTTTGAGCACCGTCTCAGCCTGAGCGAGACCGCCGGCGATCAGCGCTTCATCCGGCGGCGCCCTTTCGAGCCGCTCCACTGCAACGTCCCAGACCATGGCGCGGTAGCCGTAGGCGTCGAACATGCCGATGATCTGGTTCATCCTCGCGCGGCCGCGGGCGTCAGCCGGCTGCAAAGCCGGACCATCGAAGGCCTCGTCGACATAGCGCGCGATGGCACCGGTCTCGAACAGCCGAAAACCGTCATGTTCGAAAGCCGGGATGCGGCCGAACGGGTGATGCTCCAGATACCAGGCGGGAATGCCTTCAGCCGCGAAGATATCGAGCGGCACGAGTTCGTAGTTGACGCCCTTCTCCTCCAGCGTCATCCGCGCGATGCGCACATAGACGCTGTAGTCGGCACCGTAGAGAGTTGGCTTGGCCATCGATCAGCTCTCCCTTCCCTCGCGGTCGTACCAAAAAGTGAAGGCTCCTTTCGGAGCCTTCGGTATGCCGGGACTTTGCCACGCGGTCCGGCCCTCCGCTATGGCTCCGGGCGCTCGTTGGTTGAAAAGCCCATTTTGGGGCTTTTCAAACGCTTCGCGCACCGCTCCTCACCCCATGGCCTTCTGCAAGTTCTCGTCGATCTTGTCGAGGAAGCCGGTGGTCGACAGCCAGGGCTGGTCGGGGCCGATCAGCAGCGACAGGTCCTTGGTCATGAAGCCGGCCTCGACGGTCTGGATGCAGACCTTTTCCAGCGTCTCGGCGAAGCGCTTCAACTCGGCATTGTCGTCGAGCTTGGCGCGGTGGGCGAGGCCGCGCGTCCAGGCGAAGATCGAGGCGATCGAATTGGTCGAGGTCTCCTCGCCCTTCTGATGCTGGCGATAGTGGCGGGTGACGGTGCCGTGAGCGGCCTCCGCTTCCACCGTCTTGCCGTCCGGAGTCATCAGCACCGAGGTCATCAGGCCGAGCGAGCCGAATCCTTGAGCCACTGTGTCGGACTGCACGTCGCCATCATAGTTCTTGCAGGCCCAGACATAGCCGCCCGACCACTTCAGGCTGGAGGCGACCATGTCGTCGATCAGGCGGTGCTCGTACCAGAGCTTCTTCGACTTGAACTCGGCCTCGAATTCCTGCTCGTAGACTTCCTGGAAGATGTCCTTGAAGCGGCCGTCATAGGCCTTGAGGATGGTGTTCTTGGTCGAAAGGTAAACCGGATAGTTGCGCAGCAGGCCATAGTTGAGCGAAGCGCGGGCGAACTCGCGGATCGATTCGTCCAGATTGTACATGGCCATGGCAACGCCGGACGAGGGCGCGTCGAAAACGTCGTGCTCGATGACCTGGCCGTCCTCGCCGACGAACTTGATCGTCAGCTTGCCCTTGCCGGGGAAGCGGAAGTCGGTGGCGCGGTACTGATCGCCGAAGGCATGACGGCCGACGATGATCGGCTTGGTCCAGCCGGGCACAAGGCGCGGCACGTTCTTCATGATAATCGGCTCGCGAAAGATGGTCCCGCCGAGGATGTTGCGGATCGTGCCGTTCGGCGACTTCCACATCTTCTTGAGCTTGAATTCCTCGACACGCTGCTCGTCGGGCGTGATCGTCGCGCATTTTACGCCGACGCCGTATTTCTTGATGGCGTTTGCCGAGTCGACCGTCACCTGATCGTTGGTGGCGTCGCGATGCTCGATGCCGAGGTCGTAGTAGTCCAGCTTGATGTCGAGATAGGGGTGGATCAGCTTGTCCTTGATGAACTGCCAGATGATGCGGGTCATCTCGTCGCCGTCGAGCTCGACGACCGGGTTCGCCACCTTGATCTTCGCCATGAAAGAATGCCTCGTTGCTGGGGATCTGAACGGCCTCGCGCACATGGCTTTCGGCCGGGGTTGCGGAGCGTATATCAAAGCCTTTTTGAGCGCGCAAACCGCGATCCGCAGCACTATGGCAAGTCTCGTTCTTGTGAGTGCTTCATTTTCCGGGTCGGATGTGGCAGGGGACGCCGAAACGCCGCAAATCCTGATTACCGACAGCTATGTCCACCAGTGAAGACCTACCCAATACCGCTGCCGCCGGGCCGGCAATCATCCTCGTCGAGCCGCAGCTTGGCGAAAATATCGGTATGGTCGCGCGCGCCATGGCGAATTTCGGCCTTGCCGAGCTGCGGCTGGTCAATCCGCGCGACGGCTGGCCGAGCGAGAAGGCGCGCGCTGCCGCCAGCCGTGCCGACCATGTCATCGACACCACCAAGGTATTCGACGACCTGGCCTCGGCCGTCGCCGACCTCAACTTCGTCTTTGCCACTACGGCACGCGAGCGCGACGGCTTCAAGCCGGTGCGAGGTCCGGTGGAGGCTGGCAGGGCGCTGAGGGCCCGCGCCGCGGCGGGGCAGCGCACCGGTATCCTGTTCGGCCGCGAGCGCTTCGGTCTCTACAATGACGAAGTCGGCCTGGCCGACGAGATCGTGACCTTTCCCGTCGATCCCGGCTTCTCCTCGCTCAACATCGCGCAGGCCGTGCTCTTGATGTCCTATGAGTGGATGAAGTCCGGCCTCATTGAGGAGACCGCGACCAATTTCTCCGGACCGGAACTCGTGCCGGCGAGCAAGGAACAACTGCACAGCCTGTTTGCCTATCTCGAAGGCGCGCTCGAGGCGCGCGGTTATTTCCGCCCGGAAGAAAAGAAGCCGAAGATGGTCGACAATCTGCGCGCGGTGCTGACGCGGGCGGGGTTCGCCGAGCCGGAGTTGAAGGTGCTGCGCGGCATCATCTCGTCGCTCGATAGGTTCTCGCCGGCCATGCCGCGCGGCGACGGCTCTCCGGCGGACGATCCGAGACGGCTTCCCGCGGCGGCTCAGCGAAGCAAGCCGGCGCAGGACAAAGAATAGCACCGCTTAACTTGGACCCTCGCCAGTAACCGAATCTTATTCGGTTTGATCCAGCATGCCGGAAACTGGGGGTGCTGGATGTTTACGTCCAATATCGGTCGCCTGCGCTTCTTTTTCTACTCTTGCGCCTTGACGGTGGCGGAAATCGTGGCGGTTGTCGTCTGCATTTCCGCAACGATCGGCTTTGAGGGCTTGATCAATTCGCCGCCGGGCCCGTCGCGGCAAGGAATGGCGGGCGCCGTTCTGGTCGTATCGCTCGCGATCGTTCTGGCGCGAGGCAATGTCGCTTGGCGCCGGAGCCGCGACGCCAATGGGGCGGCCTGGATCTTCTGGGCCTATTTCGTGCTTTCCGCCATCTACGCGCTCCTGCAGGCGGGCACGCTGCTGGTCATCGAGTTCGGCAATCCAGAAAGCACGCCTGGCGGTCTGAACCTGCTCGGTCTGTCTATATTCGGCCTCTGGGCCACGATCCTCTGGGCGAAGCCGGTTGCCGGCAGCAACATCGAGGAACTGACATCCGTTTTCGACTTCGACGGTTCGGTGCCGGCGCCAACGCGCGCTGAGCGGATGGCGATGAGCGCAGCCGCGCCCGCCACCTCGCGCAACGCCGCGCCGGCCGCGCGACCGGCACCTGCAGCACAGCCGTTGGGCCGGCCGCGGCCCGCGGGTTTCGGCAAGCGGGGACTCTAAAGCTGCGCAAAAGCTGCTGGCATTTGTCACTTCAACACCATGATCGTTCCAGATAGAAGCGCCAGTGGCCAATCACCGGCCAGGCTCTTCTTGCGGTCCCGATGACATGAACGAACGATCAAGCCAGCGCCCGATCCTGATGTTCGATTCCGGGGTCGGCGGGCTGACGGTGCTGCGCGAGGCGCGCGTGCTGATGCCCGACCGCCGTTTCATCTATGTCGCCGACGATGCGGCATTCCCCTACGGCGCCTGGGAGGAGCCGGCGCTGAAGGAACACATTCTTTCGCTGTTCGGCAAATTGCTCGACCGTTTCCGGCCATCGATCTCGGTGATTGCCTGCAACACCGCCTCGACCCTGGTGATCGAAGCGCTGCGCGAGAAATTCCCCGGCCATCCCTTCGTCGGCACGGTGCCGGCGATCAAACCGGCGGCCGAGCGCACTCGTTCGGGCCTCGTTTCAGTGCTGGCGACGCCCGGCACGGTGAAACGCCAGTACACGCGTGACCTGATCAGCAAATGGGCGCAGAAGTGCCATGTCCGCCTGGTCGGCAGCGACCGGCTGGCGGGACTGGCCGAGATCTACATGCGCGAGGGCTTTGTCGACGAGGAGGCCGTGCGCGCCGAGATCGCGCCGTGCTTCATCGAGCATGACGGGCAGCGCACCGATATCGTGGTGCTTGCCTGCACGCATTATCCGTTTCTTGCCAATCGCATGCGCAAGACCGCGCCCTGGCCGGTGGACTGGATCGATCCGGCCGAAGCGATCGCGCGCCGCGCCCTGTCGCTGCTCGATCCCAGTGGCGCAGCGTCGGGCGAGAACGAGGCCGACATCGCCGTCTTCACCTCCGGCAAGGCCGATTTCGCCATCAGGCGTCTCATTCAAGGCTTTGGGCTGACCGCGGCTTGAGCCTGGAACTGCGCCGGCAGCGCCGCGTTGATTCTCCTCAAGCAAGAGGAGAAACCGCCATGCCCGCCAGATCGCAAGCCCAGCAGAAGGCTGCCGGCGCCGCGCTTTCGGCAAAGCGCGGCGAGACCAAGAAGAGCGAGCTCAAAGGCGCTTCGCGCGAAATGTATGAATCGATGAGCGAGAAGCAGCTCGAGGAGTTCGCCGAAACCAAGCGCAAGGACCTGCCGAAGAAGAAGGACAGCTGAGCGGCCCGAAAGGCGCGGCCTTCAGTCCTCCGCCGCAAGAAGCTTGGATGATCGGCGCGTCCGGATGGGTGCCGGCTGCGCCAGTCAGAAGCTTGACAGCGCTCAAATCTCCGTTTAACGACCCTGCCAACACCGGGTGGCAACGCCCGGTGGTTTCTTTTGCATGGGCGAGACCGACGCCAGCCTATCGGTGGTCTTGCTCGAATTGACGTGTCCCGTGGGTCTTCCGTCGCGTTGCGTGGAAAACCCTGTCAGGTCTCGAAAACGGAGGCCAGAGGAGGGCGCGTTTCCTTCACCCGGGGCCATGGGGTTTCCGGGTATATCGTTTTGAAAGGGAATGCGATGAGCAAGCGCGAATCCGCGAAATACAAGATCGACCGCCGTCTTGGCGAAAACATCTGGGGCCGCCCGAAGTCCCCGGTCAACAAGCGTGAATACGGCCCCGGCCAGCATGGCCAGCGCCGCAAGGGCAAGCTTTCCGACTTCGGCCTGCAGCTGCGCGCCAAGCAGAAACTGAAGGGCCACTATGGCGACGTCTCGGAAAAGCAGTTCCGCAAGGTTTATGAAGAGGCCAACCGCCGCAAGGGCGACACCTCCGAGAACCTGATCGGCCTGCTCGAGTCGCGCCTCGATGCGATCGTCTATCGCGCCAAGTTCGTGCCGACCATCTTCGCCGCCCGCCAGTTCGTCAACCACGGCCACGTGAACGTCAACGGCAGGCGCGTCAACATCGGCTCGTATCGCTGCAAGCCGGGCGACGTCATCGAGGTGCGCGAGAAGTCGAAGCAGCTCGTCATCGTGCTGGAGTCCGTCGGCCTGGCCGAGCGCGACGTGCCGGACTACATCGAAGCCGACCACAACAAGATGACCGCGACCTACAACCGCGTCCCCGGCCTGTCGGACGTTCCGTTTGCCGTGCAGATGGAACCGAACCTGGTCGTTGAATTCTATTCGCGCTGATAGCAGGCCGTCAGCCTCACGATCGAAGGCCGCCCATCGAGGCGGCCTTTTCTTTGTCGGCCGCGTCCGCTAATCCGTGCGCAACAGAACCGTGGGGCCTCAGCGCCATGAACATGCTGCCAGACGCCAAATCCCTGGAGCCGATGGGCGGCGACGGCTGCCATCCGCTGTTTCGCGATGCGCCGTCCTCGGTCGAGTTCAACAAGCTGCGCAAGCGGCTGCTGAGACTGACGCGCCAGGCCATTGAAGACTTCGCGATGGTGAAGCCCGGCGAGCGCTGGCTGGTGGCGCTCTCCGGCGGCAAGGATTCTTACGGCCTGCTCGCCTTGCTGCTCGACCTCAAATGGCGCGGGCTGCTGCCGGTCGAACTGCTCGCCTGCAATCTCGACCAGGGCCAGCCCAATTTTCCAAAACACATCCTGCCGGACTATCTGAACGCCAACGGCATCGCGCATCGCATCGAGTATCAGGACACCTATTCGGTGGTGACCGACAAGTTGCCCGAGGGCAGCACCTATTGCTCGCTGTGCTCACGGCTGCGGCGCGGCCATCTCTACCGCATCGCGCGCGAGGAGGGCTGCGCGGCGCTGGTGCTCGGCCACCATCGCGAGGACATCCTCGAGACCTTTTTCATGAACCTCTTCCATGGCGGGCGTCTCGCCGCCATGCCGCCGAAGCTCATCAACGACGAGGGCGACGTCATGGTTCTGCGCCCGCTCGCCTATTGCGCCGAGATCGATCTCGAGAAATTCGCCGGAGCGATGAAGTTCCCGATCATTCCGTGCGACCTCTGCGGCAGCCAGGAAGGTCTCCAGCGCAATGCCATGAAGGCGATGCTGGACGATATCGAGAAGCGCATGCCCGGCCGGAAGGACACCATGATCCGCGCCATGACGAATGTGCGGCCGTCGCATCTGCTCGACCGAAAACTCTTCGACTTCGCCGCGCTCGATGCGCGCTTCACCACAGGGCAAGGCATTTCCGATGACATTTGACGATGAAGCGATCGACTGGCTGGCCGATCTCCTCGCCGACGCCGCCAGGATCGAAATCATGCCGCGCTTCCGCCGGCTGGGCGAAGGCGATATCCGCCAGAAGACGTCGGCTGCCGACCTCGTGACCGAGGCCGATGTCAATGCCGAAAGGCTGATTACCGCACGGCTGCGCGAACGCTACCCCGATGCCCTGGTGATCGGCGAAGAGGCCTGCGAGGACAATCCAGCCTTGCTGGCCGGGCTCGGCGAGGCAGCTCTTGCCTTCGTCATCGATCCGGTCGACGGCACCTTCAACTTTGCGTCGGGCGTGCCGCTGTTCGGCGTCATGCTGGGCGTCGTGGTCAAGGGCGAGACGGTCGCCGGCATCATCCATGATCCGGTCGGGAAGGACTGGCTTATCGGCGCCAGGGGGGCGGGCAGCCATATCCGTCATGCGCATGGCGCGCTGGAGAAGGTGCGTGTCGCCGCACCGGTGGCGATCTCACAGATGACGGGCGCCGTATCCTGGCAGTATCTGAAGGAGCCGGAGCGTTCGCGGCTCGCCCGCAACCAGACCAAGGCGCTGTCGCAATTCGGCTATCGTTGCGCGGCGCACGAATATCGGCTGCTGGCGAGCGGCCATGCGCATTTCGTCGTCTACAACAAGCTGATGCCGTGGGATCATCTTGCCGGCGTCCTGATCCACCAGGAAGCTGGCGGCTACGCCGCCCGCATCGACGGCAGCGCCTATTTGCCGTCTCATGTCGGCGGCGGTCTGCTCGTAGCGCCGGACAGGAATAGCTGGGACGAGTTGCGCCGCGAACTTTGGGCCGACTAAACCGCCAGATCACACTGGCGGGTTGTGCGGTTGGAACAGCCGTCCGCGCTCGGCAAAAAGGATCATCAGCAGGGCGGCGAATGAGACGGTGCAGAAGCCGGCGGCCAGCGGCGTGACCGTGCCGTTGAAAGCCTGGCCGATCAGCGTGCCGAGGATGCCGCCGAGAAAGGTCTGCATGAAGCCGAGGATCGATGAGGCCGTGCCGGCGAGTTCGCCGAGCGGCTCCATGGCCAAAGCGTTGAAATTCGCGCCAAGCCCGCCGAACGGCAGCATGGCGGCGGCAAAGAAGCCGACGAACAGCCAGAGCGGCATCCGCATCTCCAGCGAGACGACGAGCCAGACTAGGCTGATGGTGAGAAACAGCAGCAGCGCGCTTTGCGAGAGGCGGCGCATGCCGATCTTGCCGACGAGCCGCGCGTTGAGGAAGTTCGAGAAGGCAAGCACACCGGCAACGCCGGCGAAGATAAGCGGGAACAACTCGCCGACATGGAAGACGTCGAGATAGATCTGCTGCGCCGAATTGATGAACCCGAACATCGCGCCGAAGATGAAGGTGCTGGCGAAGGCATAGCAAAGCGCGATGCGGTTGGTGAGCACGATACGGAACCCGCCGACTATGGATTGCATCGTTAGCGGGCGGCGGTATTCCGGGTGCAGCGTTTCCGGCAAGCGCAGCAGCGACCACGCCGAGACGATCAGCGCGCCGACGGCCATGGTGACGAAGATCCAGTGCCAGGTGGCGAACAGCATGATGAATTGGCCAATGCCGGGCGCGACGACCGGGATCGCCATGAAGACCATGAAGATCAACGACATGACTTCGGCCATGCGGCGGCCTTCGAATGTATCGCGCACGATCGAGACCGCGATGACGCGGGTCGCCGCGGCGCCGATTCCCTGCACGAGCCGGCAAGCGAGCAGAATGGCGAAGCTCGGCGCAACCGTAGCCGCGGCAGCGGCCGCCACATAAATGACCAGCCCAACGACAAGCGGCGCGCGGCGCCCGAACCGGTCGGAGACCGGGCCGAAGAAAAGCTGCCCGCTGCCAAAGCCCAAAATATAAGCGGTGATCACATATTGGCGATGGTTCTCGTTCTCGACCCCGAGCGAGGCGCCGATCTGCTGCAGAGCCGGCAGCATGATGTCGATGGCCAGCGAGTTGAGCGCCATAAGCGCTGCGCAGAGCGCAATGAATTCCCAGCGCGGAATAGGCAAGCTGCTTGCCCGTTGCTGCGCTTCTACCTGCTTGTCCACGGCAAAGTCCGATCTTCAAACGAACATGCGTCGGGAGGCCGGCGCAGCTTCGCTCGTTCCCTGTCCGGGAACCATCGTGACGAGGTGGGGGCGGCCTCGGAATTTGCGCTGGGACGATCGGCTTCGATGAAGGCCGAACCGTTCCAGCAGTTGGTTGGCGCCATTCCGACGGAAAGCCGCTGCGCACTGCTCCAGGAATGCTTTGGCCGGCTAAGCCGGCCGGAGCGAACTCAAATCAGGCGGCGCCTTTGACGCTGACGCCCTTTTCGACCAGGAAATCCTGCAGTTCGCCGGCCTGGAACATCTCCCGCACGATGTCGCAACCGCCGACGAACTCGCCCTTGACGTAGAGCTGCGGGATAGTCGGCCAGTTGGAATAGTCCTTGATCCCTTGGCGCAGTTCCGCCGAATCCAGGACGTTCACACCTTTGTAGTCGGCGCCGATATAGTCGAGGATTTGCACCACCTGGCCCGAAAAACCGCACTGCGGGAAGCCGGGCGTGCCTTTCATGAAGAGCACGACGTCGTTGCTCTTCACTTCATTGTCGATGTAGTCGTTGATGCCGCTCATGGACGATCCTTTCACGCCTGTGACAACCAGGCTCGAAGCATGCCCATCAGATAAACCCATAGGTTGGCCGAAACAAGACGTTAGCCGCGACGCCTCGGTAATGGCGCAAGAGATGGCGCGATTTGTGCCAAGCCTTAAGTGGCAATGCCTTTTTTGTTTCGATGCATGTCGTTGTCCCAGAACCGCTGCAGACTTCTGGGCGACATGCATCTAGTCCGGAACGCTGGTCTGCAGGGCCAGCGCATGCAGAACGCCGCCCATATTGCCCTTCAGGGCGTCATAGACCATCTGGTGCTGCTGGACCCGGCTTTTGCCGCGGAAGCTCTCCGCCACCACTTCGGCAGCGTAGTGGTCGCCGTCGCCGGCCAGATCGCGAATCGTCACCTTGGCGTCGGGAATGCCTTCCTTGATCAGCCGTTCGATGTCGTGCGCGTCCATTGCCATGTCAAAATCCTGTTTTCGAGCGCAGTGCAGCCCGTACGATAAGAGTCGTAAGCAAGCCTAGAACCTTTCTGGTCCGGATTGAAGCCGTTGCGTCCACAGAGCTCTATGCGTTGTCCTGCCGAGGATGGACCGCACCGTTCTCGCCGATATCGTCGCGGGTCGAAAATGAGCGGCCGAGGCTGAAGGTCAGCACATAGAGTGGGATGTTGATGGCCAGACCGACCGTTGGAAGATAGCTTGTCATCCGCCACAGCGCCAAGAAGAAGGGCTGGCCGTAGCCGTCGCAGGCAAGCGACGAGCCATACTGCCACAACACGCTGATCGCTGCGGCAACTGCAAACAGCTTGGTGCAGGTGGCGACATGCCTTGCTCGCGCCGGGTCTGGCGATAGCCGGTCCCATAGCAGCAGGCAGACGATCGGAACCGCATAGATCAGGGTCTGCACAGCGAGCATCGGCAGCGTGCCGTTGGCAGCGGCAAGGAACTCGGCCCGCGTTTCCAGCCGCGGGCACACCTCGCTCGAGGTCGTCGACAGCAGGAAGAAGACGAACGGGCCGAGAAACCAGAAGAAGAACAGCGACGGCCAGAAGACGACTGCCAGCAGCGCCCGGGCGGCGAGGCTGTTCAAATGGCCTGGTCCATGAAGCGCGGGAACCAGCCCTCGTGGACGGCGGTCAATTCGCTGACCGGTATCGCACGCGTGTCGCCGAGCTTCAGCGCGCTGCCGCCGGTGGTGCCGATCCACGGCGCGAAGATGCCGAGCCTGCTCTGCTCCTCGCGGATCCTTTCCCAGTCGCTGCCTTGCGGGTCGATCGAGAGGGTCAGGAGATAACGCCCCTGATCCTCGCCGAACCAGACCGGGATCGGGTCGGCGCCGTTAAGCCCGGGGACGGTGGCGCCGATGCCGGAGGCCATCGCCATTTCGGCCAGTGCCACGGCCAGGCCGCCATCGGAAACGTCGTGCGCCGCGGTCACCACGCCGGACGCGATCAGCGCGCGCACATGGTCGCCGACGCGCTTTTCATGCGCGAGGTCGACCGGCGGCGGCGGGCCGTCGGCACGGCCATGAATGTCGCGCATATAGACGGACTGGCCGAGATGGCTGCCCCAGCTCGACGGAGCGCCGACCAGCACGATCATCTGGCCCTCGGCGGCAAAACCGATGCGCGCCATCTTCGACCAGTCGGCGATCAGGCCGACGCCGCCGATGGTCGGCGTCGGCAGAATGCCACGACCATTGGTTTCGTTGTAGAGCGAGACATTGCCGGAGACGATCGGGAAGCCGAGCGCGCGGCAGGCATCGCCGATGCCTTTCACCGCGCCGACCAGCTGGCCCATGATCTCGGGGCGTTCCGGATTGCCGAAATTGAGGTTGTCGGTCGCCGCGAGCGGCAAGGCGCCGGTGGCGGTCAGATTGCGCCAGCATTCGGCCACTGCCTGCTTGCCGCCTTCATACGGATCGGCCTCGCAATAGCGCGGGGTCACGTCGGAGGAGAAGGCGAGAGCCTTGGTCGGATGGCCCTCGACGCGGACCACGCCGGCATCGCCGCCGGGAAGCTGCAGCGAGTTGCCCTGGATCAGCGTGTCGTACTGCTCCCACACCCAGCGGCGCGAGGAAAGATCCGGCCCGCCGAGCAGCTTGAGCAGCGCGTCGGCGACATCGGCCTTGGGCGCATCGCCGGCGGCCAGCGGCGACGGCTTTTTCGCTTCGACCCACGGGCGGTCATATTCCGGCGCCTGATCGCCAAGTTCCTTGATCGGCAGATTGGCGACCTCGTCGCCCTGATGCAGCACGCGAAAGCGAAGGTCGTCGGTCGTCCTGCCGACAATGGCGAAGTCGAGGTCCCATTTGCGGAAGATCGCCTCGGCTTCCTTCTCCTTTTCGGGGCGCAGCACCATCAGCATGCGCTCCTGACTTTCCGACAGCATCATCTCATAGGCGCTCATGCGCTCCTCGCGCACCGGCACCTTGTCGAGATCGAGCTCGATGCCGAGATCGCCCTTGGCGCCCATCTCGACCGCCGAGCAGGTGAGGCCGGCGGCACCCATGTCCTGGATGGCGATGACGGCGCCGGAAGCCATCAGTTCGAGGCAGGCCTCCAGCAGGCATTTCTCGGTGAAGGGGTCGCCGACCTGCACGGTCGGGCGCTTCTCCTCGATCTTGTCGTCGAACTCGGCAGAAGCCATGGTGGCGCCGCCGACGCCGTCGCGTCCGGTCTTGGCGCCGAGATAGACCACGGGCAAGCCGACGCCCTTGGCCTGCGACAGGAAGATGGCGTTGGTCTTGGCCAGGCCGGCGGCAAAGGCGTTGACCAGGATGTTGCCGTTGTAGCGCGGGTCGAAATTGACCTCACCGCCGACCGTCGGCACGCCGAAGGAGTTGCCGTAGCCGCCGACGCCGGAGACGACGCCGGCCACCAGATGCCGGGTCTTGGGATGATCCGGCGCGCCGAAGCGCAACGCATTCATGGCCGCGATCGGCCGCGCGCCCATGGTGAAGACGTCGCGCAGGATGCCGCCGACGCCGGTCGCCGCGCCCTGGTATGGCTCAATATAGGAAGGGTGGTTGTGGCTCTCCATCTTGAAGACGACGCAGTCGCCGTCACCGATGTCGACCACGCCGGCATTCTCGCCCGGCCCCTGGATCACCTGCGGGCCGCTGGTCGGCAGCGTGCGCAGCCATTTCTTGGACGACTTGTAGGAGCAGTGCTCGTTCCACATCGCCGAGAAGATGCCGAGCTCGGTGAAGCTCGGCTCGCGTCCGACCAGGTCGAGGATGCGCTGGTATTCGTCCGGCTTCAGCCCATGCGCGGCGACGAGTTCCGGGGTAATCGGCACGGAATTGGAAATGGTCATGAGCGGCGATTTATGTCCGTGGGAGAGGGGATTTTTGAGTCTCCTCTTATCGCAAGCTTTCGCGCGATACACCCCTCCGGATCACGAAAAACGCCGGAAACCGCCTCGCCGATGAAAGCCAGCCCGTCCGCCCGCCGGGCGCTCAGGAAAAACTGTCGTAGCCGGCGCGGCCCTCGTCCAGCAGCCGTCGAATGACTGCGACGCCGCCGGCCACATCCTGGTTCTGCCGGGGCTGCGATACGCCGAAACGAACACCGTGGAAGACCTGCTCGGAACGGCCGGCCTTGAACTCGTCCTCATCGTCGAGGAGCACCCCCTGCGCCAGGCAGGCATTCTTGAAAGTGCCGGAGAGCCAAGGGTCGGGCAAGGTCAGCCAGACGAACGGCACATTGTCCCTTGTTCTGAAATCGAACCCGGCGAGCATCTCGCGGACAGTGACGACGCGGGTCTGGATCTCGGCGACGCAGCGCATGCGGATATCGCTTGCCTCGCCGGACATCACCAGCCTCGAGCCGACCTCGGCCAGCAGGAAGGGCAACCCGCCGGTCATCATCTTGTGGGCGACGCGGATGCGATGACGAAAGGCCGGCGGGCAGGACAGCCAGCCGCCGCGCACGCCGGCCGCGACCGACTTCGACAGGCCACCGGCGACGATCGTGCGCTCCGGCGCATATTCGGCAAGCAGCGGCGTCGGGTCGTCGGTCAGGTCGCCATAGAGATCGTCCTCGACCAGCACGACATTATATTCGCGGGCGACGCGCGCGATCGCCTGGCGCCGCTCCGCCGGCATCGTCACCAGGGTCGGGTTCTTCGCCGTCGGCATCAGGAACATGACCTTCGGGTGCTTCTGTGCGCAGACCCGCTCGAAATCGTCGGGGTCGATGCCTTCATCGTCCGATAAGACCAATGCGGTTCGCCGTCCGATCAGCCCGGCGCTGCGCGCGATCTGTGAATAGGTGAGGTGCTCGAAGACGACATAGTCGCCCGGCATGGTCAGCGCGGCGATCGCCGCCATCACCGCCGCATGCGTGCCGAGCGTCGGCACGATGGAATCCGGCGAGGGGCGGAAGGAATTGCGCGCCAGCCAGCGGCTGCCCGCCTCAAACCAGCGTTCGGGGAAATCCCTCGTGTAGCTCGAAATCTCATGCGGATGGTCCCGCGCCGTTCGCGCCAGCATCTCGGCGATGATCGTGTCCTGGCCGATATCGGGCGCGGCGGTGCTGTCGAAGCGCAGCTTGCCCGCCGGCGCATCGATGGGGCGTGTGCCGTGTACGGCAGGCTCCAGGTCCGGCTTCGAGTCTCCGGCGCTTTGAGCGAGCACATAGGTGCCGCGCCCGACCTCGCCGCTCACCAGTCCGCGTTCGCGCAGCAGCTGGTAGGCCCGGCCGATGGTGCCGACCGTTGTTCCGATGTCGTAGGCGAGATCGCGCTGCGGCGGCAGTTTCGCACCGGCATCGATGACGCCCTTGTCGATATCTGACTCAATGCTGTCAGCAAGGCGCTGATACAGAGGGCCGGAGCCAACGGAGAGATCGGGGAGCCAATTTGTCATGGTGACAATTTTCTATATTGCACCGGCTGATGAGTCAATGCATATCGAAGGGGCGATTGTCAGGGTGCAATCGAGACAAGGCAGGACGGCAATGGATACAATCGAGACAATTGACTACGCTGGCCCGGCGCTGCGCGCGCAGACCGAGCCCTTGGCCCGCCGCGGTTTTGCAGGTCGCGTGGCGCTCGTGTTCCGTTCCGTCGTCATGCAGATCGACCGCATGCTGCAGCGCCGGCGCGGACGCCTTGCGCTGCTGGAGATGACGGACGAGCAGCTCAAGGATATCGGCATCTCGCGCTGCGATGCGCATCGCGAAGGCATCAGGGCATTCTGGGATTGATCGCTTTCGGGCGATCCCGACCGGGCCTGCGGCTCACTACCGCAGGCGGGCGATGCCGTCATCGACAAACATGGCGAGCAGCAATAGCCCCAGAAAACAGTGGCGGCCGGCGCCGCATCGCGACGCTGGCGCCGCCGTTCTCCGCTGCCTCACGCGGCAGCGGCGCAGGATGGATTGCCGGCCTGCCAGCGGGCGATGTCGGCGCCGATGCGGGCGCCCAGCGGTTCGGCCATCAGCGGCCCGAACACGTCGACCTTGCTGGAATTGCCCTGTGCCTGCACGACCAGCAGCGGTTTGCCACCGTAATGCTTGGCCGGCACCAGCAGGAAGCGCGGCGTGCCGCTGTAGGAATTGAGTTCATTGGCCATCTGGTAGGACTTGAAGGCCGGATCCTTGCTGGCGATCCAGCATTTATGCGCGGCGATCGCCACCTGCTCCATGGCAAGCAGCGAGGCGCTCTTGCCTGACGACACCGGCGCGGTCTTCGGAGCGGACTGGCAGGAGGCCAGCGAAACGCCGGCGGCGGCCAGCAGAGCAAGGCGAGCAATCGTCAGTCTCATGGTCAGGCCTCGCCGCTGCGGTCTGCAAGGAATGTCTGAAAGGATCAAGCGGCGACGCCGAGCGCGCTTTCGAACAGCGCGCGGCCATCGCTGCCGCCATGCGCGGCCTCGATCAGGTTCTCCGGATGCGGCATCAGGCCGAGCACATTGCCGTTCTCGTTGACGATGCCGGCGATGTCGTTGATCGAGCCGTTGGGATTGGTGCCTTCGGCATAGCGGAACACCACCTGGCCTTCTCCTTCGAGGCGGGCGAGCGTCTCGGCATCGGCGAAATAGTTGCCGTCGTGATGCGCCACCGGCGAGCGGATGATCTGTCCGGGCTTGTAGCGGCGCGTGAACATGGTGTTGGCGTTGGCAATCTCGAGCTTGACGTGCCGGCAGACGAACTTCAGCGATGCATTGCGCATCAGGGCGCCGGGCAGCAGCCCGGCCTCGACCAGGATCTGGAAGCCGTTGCAGACGCCGATCACTGTGACGCCCTTGGCTGCCTTCTCGGCCACCGCCCGCATCACCGGCATGCGCGCGGCGATCGCGCCGCAGCGCAGATAGTCGCCGAAGGAAAAGCCACCGGGGATGGCAATCAGGTCGACGTCCGGGATCTCGGTGTCGGTCTGCCAGACGGTCACCGGCGCCTGACCGGAAATCTTGGTCAGCGCCGCGATCATGTCGCGGTCGCGGTTGAGGCCAGGCAGGAGGACGACGGCTGATTTCATGGTCAGGCGATCTCCACCGCGTAATTCTCGATCACCGTGTTGGCCAGAAGCTTGTCGCACATGGCCTTGAGGTCGGCCTCGGCCTTGGCCTTGTCGGTGCCGGCAAGCTCGACATCGAAGACCTTGCCTTGGCGCACCTGGCCGACGCCGTCGAAGCCCAGGCCCGACAGCGCATGCTCGATCGCCTTGCCCTGCGGGTCGAGAACGCCGTTCTTAAGAGTGACGGTGATGCGGGCTTTCATCGGTACTCCTGAGTGATCGGTGGTGCTGGCGGACCTGCTGTTGCGGCAGGTCGCTAATCAGTGCTTCGTGCCCTTCGACGGCTCGGAGGAGGCGACGAGCACCGGGCCGGTGGGGCGCGGCGGCTCGTTCTCGTTCATGATGCCGAGGCGGCGGGCGACTTCCTGATAGGCCTCGACCAGGCCGCCCATGTCGCGGCGGAAACGGTCCTTGTCGAGTTTGTCCTGCGTGGCGACATCCCACAGCCGGCAGGAATCCGGCGAGATCTCGTCGGCCACGACGATGCGCATCATGTCGCCCTCGAACAGGCGTCCGCACTCGATCTTGAAATCGACGAGCTGGATGCCGACGCCCAGGAACAGGCCGGAAAGGAAGTCGTTGACGCGGATGGCCAGCGCCATGATGTCGTCGATTTCCTGCGGGCTTGCCCAGCCGAAGGCAGTGATGTGCTCTTCCGAAACCATCGGGTCGTCGAGCGCGTCCGCCTTGTAATAGAATTCGATGATCGAGCGCGGCAGCACCGTGCCTTCCTCGATGCCGAGGCGTTTGGCCAGCGAGCCGGCGGCGACATTGCGCACCACCACTTCGAGCGGGATGATCTCGACTTCCTTGATCAACTGCTCGCGCATGTTGAGGCGGCGGATGAAATGGGTCGGGATGCCCATACGGTTCAAATGGTTGAAGATGTGCTCGGAAATGCGGTTGTTGAGCACACCTTTGCCATCGACCACCTCATGTTTCTTCTTGTTGAAGGCGGTGGCGTCATCCTTGAAGAACTGGATAAGCGTACCCGGCTCAGGGCCCTCATAGAGGATCTTGGCCTTGCCTTCATAAATGCGGCGGCGATTTTTCATCTGATTTTTTCTCTGGATTGGCGGGCAGGCGGCAAGCGACCAGTTCCTGTCCGTCTGCCTAAATTAGTTGTGGCGACGGTGGCGTTCAATGCCGGTGTCTATCGCAATCGTAATGTTTGCTCAATCGGCAAATCCTGCCAATCAACCAGTTTCCGGACCGAATGCCGCAGCGCAGCATTCGATCAAGCATATTGACCGGGTCGCGACCTTTTGGTTTGTGCTGGGTCAGCACACATATTGCAGGCCTAGCGGATCGGATTGACCGGAGGGACGTCATGAGCAGCATGAAAGACCGCGAAGAGGGCTTCGAGCGCAAGTTCGTCTTCGACGAGGAGCTTCGCTTCAAGGCTTCGGCACGCCGCAACAAGGCGCTCGGCCTGTGGGCCGCCGAAAAACTGGGCAAGAGCGGCGCCGACGCCGAGGCCTATGCCAAGCAGGTCGTCGTTTCCGACATCGAGGAAGCCGGCGACCACGATGTCTTCCGCAAGATCCGCACGGATTTCGACGCAGCCGGCGTCCACCAGTCGGACCATCAGATCCGCCGCACCATGGACGAGTTGATGGCGGAGGCGATCGAGCAGATCAAAAACAGCTGACGCTGGAGATGAGCATGATGTCGCCCGACAGCCGCTCCACAGGTTTCGGCATCATGCTCTAGCTGGACCAATCGACCGCCCGGCCTCGCCGGGCGGTTTTTCTTTGCCTTTGCTGCCGTTTCCGGATGAACTGCGCGCCGTCAACAAGGAAGTTCCGATGTCGCTCAAGTCCCGCCTGGCTGCCGATGAAACCCTGTTCACCGCATGGTCGGGAGTTCCGGACGCGCTGACGGTCGAGATCATCGCCAAGCAGGGTTTTGATGCCGTCACCCTCGACATGCAGCATGGCGGCCACCACGAAGACAGCGTGCTGCGCGGCCTGGTGCCGGTGCTCGCCGCGAACAAGCCGGCGCTGGTGCGCATTCCCGTCGGTCGCTTCGACATGGCGAGCCGGGCGCTCGATTTCGGCGCCGAGGCTGTGATCGCGCCGATGGTGAATTCGGTGGCCGACGCCAGGCAGTTCGCCGCGGCGATGAAATATCTGCCGCTGGGCGAGCGTTCATGGGGACCCACCTATGCCTTCCCGCGCCATGGCAGAGGCGACCATGCCGAATGGCTGCGCGACAGCAACCAGCGCACCATGGCTTTCGCCATGGTCGAGACACGCGCAGCCTTCGAGGCGCTCGACGGCATCCTGGACACGCCCGGCATCGACGGCATCTTTGTCGGCCCGTCGGATTTCTCGATCGCCTGGTCGAGCGGCACGACCGTCAATTCGACACTGGAAAGCATGATGGAAACCGTGGCTTCAATCGCCGAGCGCACGCGCAAGGCCGGCAAGCACGCGGCGATCTACGTCATTGAACCGGCAGTCGCCGGCCGTGTCGTGTCGATGGGTTATCGGCTGCTCGCCATGGGTTCCGACCACACGCTGATTTCGCTCGGCGCCAAGACGCTTTTGAAAAGCATGCGGGATTCGATCGGCTCCTGAGCGCCTTGCGCCCGCTCAAGGTTCTTTGAGCTCGGTCATGAACTTGGCGAACGTCATCGAGCCTTCCGGCCACGGGCCAAAGCCGGCATCCTGGTTGAGGTGGCCGGCCTCGCCGGCGTCGATGAACAGCGATCCCCAGGCGGCGGCAATGTCTTCGGCAACCTCGAAGGCGCAGAACGGATCGTTGCGGCTGGCGATCACGATCGACGGAAAGGGCAGGGGATCGCGCAGATAGGGGCCGAAGGTCATCAGATGCCTCGGCCTGATCTCCGGATTGGCAACGTCCGGAGGCGCCACGAAAAAGGCGCCGGCGACCGGCTTCTTGAACTGCGGAATGGCCTGCACCGCCGCCGCCACGCCAAGCGAATGGGCGACGATCACGACCGGGCGCTCGGCCTCGTTGACGGCGTTCGCCACGCTCGCCGTCCAATCCTCGCGCACCGGCTTCGTCCATTCGGCCTGCTCGACGCGACGCGCCGTCGACAGCTTCGACTGCCACCGCGTCTGCCAGTGCTCCGGTCCGGAATTGGTGTAGCCCGGCACGATGAGAATATCTGCATCCTTGACTTTCATGGCGCGCATGTAGCGAGCGGCCTTGTCTCGTGCAACCATGACGGCGGAGGTGGCACATCACAATTGTGAACAACCTGTTCGATTCTTTCCGACTTGTGTGAACGATCGCAGTGGACGATCTGAAGGGAGAAGACGAGGACAACAAACCGGGTTACGCACTTCCCATTGGAGTGGCTGCAGCCCAATGGAGAGTTCGATGAGTGAATTGCCTTTTGCCGCGACCACACCGGTCAGCGTCTCGCGGGTCGGATTGAAGGCGCGTGACGCGGAAAGTCTGGCCGCCTATTACCGCGCCGTTGTCGGCCTGCAGGAGCTGGGCCGCGCCGACGGCGCGATCACGCTTGGCGCCGCCAATCGTCCGCTGCTGGTCCTGGAGCAGGACGCCTCGGCGAAACCCGACGATCCGCACAGTGCCGGTCTGTTCCACACGGCCTTTCTGGTGCCGTCACGCGCCGATCTCGGCCGCTGGATCAGCCACGCCGCCGCCAAGCGGATCGCCATCGAAGGAGCATCCGACCATCTGGTCAGCGAGGCGCTTTATCTCACCGATCCCGAGGGCAACGGCATCGAAATCTATGCCGACCGGCGTCCGCAGGACTGGAAATGGAACGGTGACAGAATAGCCATGTCGACCGAGCGGCTGAACCTGCCGGCGGTTGTTGCCAGCGTGCCGGCAGGCGATGCCGGCTGGCAGGGCGCCCCGGAAAACACCATCGTCGGCCATGTTCATCTTCGCGTCGGACGTCCAGAAGACGCCGAGGCCTGGTGGCATGACGAGTTCGGTTTCGACACGGTGGCCAAATATGGCGGCCAAGCGGTGTTCCTGTCGTCCGGGCACTATCACCATCATATCGGTGCCAATGCCTGGCGCAGCGCCGGCGCCGGCCGTCGCGATCCGTTCCGCTCAGGGCTCGCCTGGGTCGAAATGCGTTCGGACAATGTGAACGCCGAGAGGACACAGGAAGATCCGTGGGGCACGGTGATCAGGACGGTGCCTGGCAAGGCTTGATCCACTTCAAGCCGAGGCCAGCGCCGCCCCTTATCCACCGTTCGGGCACCTTCTCCCTGTGAACGGGGAGAAGGAAAGGTCAAGCCTCTCCAAACACCCGCTTGAAGATCGTGTCGACATGCTTGGTGTGGTAGCCGAGGTCGAATTTCTCGCGGATATCGGCTTCGGGGAGTGCCGCGGTCACTTCCTTGTCGGCAAGCAGTTCCTCAAGGAAATCAGCGCCCTGTTCCCACACCTTCATGGCGTTGCGCTGCACCAGCCGATAAGCGTCCTCGCGTGACACGCCGGCCTGTGTCAATGCCAGAAGCACGCGCTGCGAATGCACCAGGCCGCGGAACTTGTTCATATTCTTCAGCATGTTGTCGGGATAGACGAGCAGCTTGTCGATGACGCCGGTGAGACGCGACAGCGCGAAGTCGAGAGTGACCGTCGCATCCGGCCCGATCATGCGTTCGACCGAGGAATGCGAGATGTCGCGTTCGTGCCAGAGCGCCACATTCTCCATGGCAGGCATGGCGAAGGAGCGCACCATGCGGGCGAGACCGGTGAGATTCTCGGTCAGCACCGGATTCCGCTTGTGCGGCATCGCCGACGAGCCCTTCTGCCCCGGCGAGAAATATTCTTCCGCCTCCAGCACCTCGGTGCGCTGCAAATGGCGGATCTCAGTGGCGAGGCGTTCGACCGACGAGGCGATGACGCCGAGCGTGGCGAAGAACATGGCGTGGCGGTCGCGTGGGATAACCTGGGTCGACACCGGCTCCGGCTGCAGTCCCAGCTTCTTCGCCACATGCTCCTCGACATAGGGATCGATGTTGGCGAAGGTGCCGACGGCACCGGAAATCGCACAGGTGGCGATATCTTGGCGTGCATGCACCAGCCGCTCCAGGCAGCGCGAGAACTCGGCATAGGCCAAGGCCAGCTTGACGCCGAAGGTGGTCGGCTCGGCATGGATGCCGTGGCTGCGGCCGATGGTGACGGTGTTCTTATGCTCGAAGGCGCGGCGCTTCAGCGCCGCAAGCAATGCGTCAAGATCGGCAATCAGGATGTCGCTGGCGCGCGTCAACTGCACGGCAAGGCAGGTGTCGAGCACGTCCGAGGAGGTCATGCCCTGGTGGATAAATCGGGCATCGGGTCCGACGAATTCGGCAAGGTGGGTGAGGAAGGCGATGACGTCGTGCTTGGTGACGCGTTCGATCTCGTCGATCTTGTCGACGTCGAATTTGGCGGCGCCGCCCTTTTCCCAGATGGTTTTCGCGGCCTCTTTCGGGATGACGCCCAACTCGGCCAGCGCGTCGCAGGCATGCGCCTCGATTTCGAACCAGATGCGGAAGCGGGTTTCGGGCGACCAGATGGCGACCATTTCGGGCCGGGAATAGCGAGGGATCATCGTACGGGTCCTGCCTGGGAGAGGTTTTGGCCGCGTCCTAACAGAGGCCGGTCCAATGCTCAACGTCGCTGGCGCAAACCAGATGCTGGCGCGATTGGTGCTGCGAACCCAAGCGGACTGGCGGCAAGCAGGGCAGAGATGCCCCATCGGACTGCGTTTCACCTCCCAATTTCATCACTTCCCTGTACGGGAGGGTGAAAACGTCATTCTGCCGCTTCAGGCACGCATCCAATATCTTCGCCGTCTGTTGTTGTGGACAACGTCAAGGGAGATCCACCATGACCGACGCCAGCGAAATTCGCGAGCATATGGAAGTAATCGGCGCCGACGGCGTCCATATCGGCACCGTCGACAGGGTCGATGGCCGGCGCATCAAGCTGACCAAGGCCGACAGCGGCATGGGTTCCCACAAGGGCCATCACCACTACATTCCGCTGAGCCTGGTGGCCGAGATCGATGGGCAAAAGGTCCGGCTGTCGGCGAACTCGGATGTCGCGGTATCCTTCGAGGAGGAAAAATCCGATCCGACCTGATCGGCGCTCTCGGAGCGTCTTGCCGCAGTTCCGGACGCAAGGCCGCCATGGGCGTCCTCAAGGCTCCAGACTAGCGCGACGACCAAACCGGGAAAATATCTCCTTCGGCGGGTGTCGCGGCAAAGACGCCTCGGGCGATGGCGCGCGCCATGGTGGCGCCCGCCGCCGTATAGAGGTCGATCGCGGCGTCGGCGCTGAGTTCGATGCCGCTGCGGCCGGTGGCGAGCGCAAAGACCAGATCGCCATCGGCCGGCGTGTGCGTCGGCCAAATGGCACGCACGAAGCCGTCATGCGCCGCGATCGCCAGCCGCTTGGCGGCTGACTTGGAGAGCACGGCGTCCGTTGCGATAACGGCAATGGTGGTGTTGCCACCCTCCACCGCCTGCGCCCCGAAACGGCGGTCGCGGAATTTCAACAGGATGCGCCGGGCGTCTTCCGGCATTGGATCGGGATAGCCCAGCGCGCCGAATTCCTCGCCGATCTCGAAGGGAGCGGCCCAGAAATGGCGGCTGCGCCCGACCGTCACCGAGCCGATCGGGTTGACGGCGGCGAGCGCGCCGATGGTGATGCCGCTGTCGAGCAGCGTGGAGGCCGAACCGAGCCCGCCTTTAAGCCCAGAGGTGAGCGCGCCGGTTCCAGCGCCGGCCGTGCCGATGGGGAAATCGACCGCTGCCGCCTGCACCGCCGCATAGCCGAGTTCGCGGTAGGGTGGATAGCGGCCCCAATCCTTGTCGCCGGCATTGCGGAGATCGAACAGGATCGCTGCCGGCACGATGGGCACGCGAAAGCCGCCCACCTCGACGCCGATGTTTCTTTCGCGCAACGCAGCCTGAACGCCTGAGGCCGCATCCAGGCCAAAGGCCGAACCGCCCGAAAGCACAATGGCGTGGACGGTTTCGATGGTGTTGTGCGGTTCGAGCAGGTCGGTCTCGCGCGTTCCCGGCGCGCCGCCCAGCACCTGCACTCCGGCCACCGCCGGCTCATCGCACAGGACGACCGTGACGCCTGATTTCAACTGGGCATCGGCGGCATTGCCGACGCTCAGTCCGGCGACGTCGGTGATCCGGTTGCGCGGCCCGGCGCGGAACATCACTCCACCTCCAGCGGCACGAAATGCGTGCCGTCGAAGCGGTAGACGCGAAATGGGTTCTGGGTTAGGTCGCCCTTTTCGTCGAAGCGGATGGTGCCGATCGCGGTTTCGAAGTCATGCCCGGTCAACGTCTCGGCGAGCGTTTTGCCGGTGCTCTGCGCGTCCGCGAGTGCGGCCTTGGCGATCTCGACCGCCGCATAAGCGGGCAGCGTATACCCTTCCGGAACGATCTTGCTGGCAGCAAAGGCCTGCACCACCGTCTGATCGGCGATCTCAGCCCATTCGGGTGGCGCGATCATCAGCGTGCCGGGAGCAAAAGGCACCTCGCCCGGCGGCGTGCGCAGATTTTCACCGCCGGCAAAAGTGATGCCTGCATTGAGAGAGCCGGCATCGCGGCCCATGATGGCGATGTCGTCGCCATCGCCCCCGGCGAACACCTTCGTGGCGCCGGCCCTCTTCAGCCGCCCGATCAACGCGATCTGGTTGTCCAGTTGGGGCCGAAACGTGTCGACGAAGACCGGCTTCAGCGCCGCCTGCTCCGCGGCTGCGCGCAATGTCTCGGCCATCTCGCGGCCGTAGATCGTTCCGTCATCGACAATGGCGAACAAATCGTCCTTCCAGAGCCGGGTGAGGATCGTAGCCGCCGCATTGCGTTCGTCATCGCCGCGCGGGCCAAGCCGGTAGACCGGCCAGCCGGTCTTGGCGCGCCTGTCGGTCAGGCTTTCGGTGCGCACCCCAACCGTGATGACCGGGATATTGGCATCCTTGAGGATCGGAAGCGCTGCCTCGATCGCCTCGGTGCAGAGAAAGCCGACCACGACATCGACCTTGGCGTCCACGAATTGCCGAGCGGCCGCTGTCCCGCCATCGGCGGTGCAAGCGTCGTCGACGATCTTGAGGGCAAGGCCATTCGCCTGCGCCGCCGGGCTGGCGCCGTTCTCGATCTGCTTGCCAAGGACTGCGGAGGGACCGGAGAGCGGTGCCGCGACGCCGACCAGACCGTCGGCATGGGCGCTCGCGGCCAGCGAGAGCCAGAACAGCGCGGCCAATGTCGTCGTGATATGGCGCATTCGGGCGAAAAATTCCTCTGTGCCGAAGCTATAGTCCGACACTATTCCAGCAAAGACCTAAAGGCTGGCTAAGCCGGGCGCAACACGCGAATTTGCGGATTGCGGTCAAGCACTTCGCTTGTGGCATGCGATATGCCGCCATATATAACGAGCTGGTTTTTGACAGGTGGTCATCAGGTGCTGAAGATCAATGATATAGGGCCGCAGGCGTATCGCGATGCGATGGCGCATTTTGCCGGCCATGTTCACGTGGTGACCACCGATGGTCCCGCTGGCCGGCGGGGCGCGACGGTGATCGCGGCCTGCTCGGTGTCCGACACGCCGCCAACCGTGTTGGTCTGCCTCAACCGCGAAAACCCCAAGAACGAGCCTTTCATCAAGAACGGCAACTTCGCCCTCAACACGCTTGCGTCGGACCAGGAGGCGCTTTCAGCCGGCTTTTCCGGCATGACCGGCCTACCGCCGGAAGAGCGCTTTGCCCTCGGCGAATGGGATGTGATCTCGACCGGCGCACCGACGCTGAAAGGGGCGCTTGCCGTCTTCGATTGCGAGATCATCGACACCAAGGATCTCGCCACCCACCGTGTGCTTTTTGGCAAGGTGACAGGTCTGCGCATCGGCGATAATTTGCGGCCGCTGATCTATCACAACCGCGGCTATCACGTTCTGTGAAGCGGGCAGGCGGCATCCACGGAGACAAGATGACCGCGCCGCGCCTCGCGCCGGAATCGATCGACGAAACGCTCGACCTTTTGACCGGCGCGGAGTGTGTCGCCGACCGCTCGCTGAGGCGGGCGCCCGGGGCGTCAAGGCGATGCTGCCGCATGTCGACGAGTTCCGCGCGGTTCACAATCTCGATGCGCTCGCAGACCTCTGCGCTTCGCTCGACCAGCGCCCGGCCTTTTCAGTCGACCCGCGCCGCTGGCTCAGAACTGGCGGGAAGCGCGCGGAGTAGCCATATGTTTGCCGGGAGCGCGGCGAGAGAAACAGATTTTGCGAGAAGCGACGATGGCCAAGAGCATTTATCTCGATGAGGCCCGCGATCCCTTAATTATCGCGGAAGGCTGGATGAAGGACGGCAAGGATGTCGCCATCGCGACCGTGGTCGAGACCTGGGGCTCGGCGCCGCGTCCGATCGGCAGTCATCTGGTCATCGACGCCGAAGGCAATTTCCACGGCTCCGTCTCCGGCGGTTGCGTCGAGGGCGCGGTGGTGACGGAGGCGATCGACGTCATCGGCTCGGGCAAGGCAAGAATGTTGGAGTTTGGGGTCGCCGACGAGACCGCCTGGCAGGTCGGCCTGTCCTGCGGCGGCCGCATCAAGGTCTATGTCGAGCGGCTGGGCTGATCATTCATGGACCCCTATGTCCTGAAAACCTTGAACGAAGAACGCCGCGCCCGGCGTGCCGCGGTGCTGGTCACCGATCTCGGTGACGGCCGCGACCGCGTCGTGCGCGAGGGCGATCACGTGGCAGGCGATCTCGGGGCAGCGGTCGCCACGGCATTCCGCACCGGCAATTCCGCATCCGTCGAAGTGGAAGGCCGCAGCTTCTTTCTCAATGCGCATCTGCCGCAGCCGCGCCTCGTTGTGATCGGCGCAGTGCATATCAGCCAAGCGCTGGCGCCGATGGCCAGGATCGCCGGCTATCCGGTCGAGATCATCGATCCGCGCACGGCCTTTGCCACGCCCGAGCGCTTCCCGGATGTCGCACTATATGCCGAATGGCCGCAGGACGTGCTGAAGCGTGAGCCGCTCGACAGCTACACCGCGCTTGTCGCGGTGACGCATGATCCGAAGATCGACGATTTCGCGCTGAAGGCAGCGCTCGATGCCGGCTGCTTCTATGTCGGGGCGCTCGGCAGCCGAAAGACCCATGCCAAGCGCGTCGAGCGCCTGCTGGCACTGGGCGCCGGCGCCGATCAGATCGCCCGCATCCACGCGCCGATCGGGCTCGACATCGGCGCCGCCAGTCCGGGCGAGATCGCCGTCGCCATCCTTGCGCAGACGATCGGTGCATTCCGCTCGCGCGGCCTGGAAGCGAAAGGCGCCGTGGCGTGAAGTTCGGTGCGGTCCCGATCGATGAGGCGGAGGGCGCCGTGCTTGCCCACGCGACGGCGGCTGGCGGGCGGCGTTTGCGCAAGGCGCACAGGTTGAGCGGCAACGATGTCGCGGCGCTGAAGGCGGCCGGCGTCAGGGAAGTCGTTGCCGCGGTCCTGTCCGCCGATGATCTCGGCGAGGATGCGGCAGCCGAAAAAATCGCCGCCGCGATGAACCACCGCAACGTCGAAGTGAAGCCGGCAGCGACGGGGCGGGTCAACCTGCATGCCGGAACCGCCGGCGTCTTCACCGTCGATCCCAAGATGATCGACGCCATCAATGAAGTCGATCCGGCAATCACCATCGCGACGCTGGCGCAGCATGCGCCGGTCGAGAAGGGCCAGATGGTGGCGACGGTGAAGATCATTCCTTTTGCCGTCGCGGCGAGCCTGGTCGATGCGGCGGTGAAGATCTGCGCCGGCGGCGAAATCTTCGCCGTCCACGCCTATCGACCGGTCAATGTCGGCGTCATCCAGACAGTGCTGCCCGGCATCAAGTCGAGCGTGCTCGACAAGACGCTGCGCGTCACCGACGCGCGGCTGGCGCGCTCCGGCGGCCGGCTGACCGCGGAACGCCGCACGCCGCATGAGGTCGCGCCGGTGGCGGAAGCAGCGACCGCGCTGGCGCGCGACAACGACATGGTGGTGATCTTCGGCGCTTCGGCCATGAGCGATTTTGCCGATGTCGTGCCGGCCGCGATCGAGAAGGCCGGCGGAACCGTTGTCCGCGCCGGCATGCCGGTTGATCCCGGTAATCTGCTGGTGCTGGGCACGCTAGCCGGCAAGCGCGTCATCGGCGCTCCGGGGTGCGCCCGGAGCCCCAAGGAGAATGGCTTCGACTGGGTGCTTGACCGACTGATCGCAGGGCTCGATGTGACGGCCCGCGACATTGCCGGCATGGGCGTCGGCGGATTGCTGATGGAAATCCCGACAAGGCCGCAGCCGCGCGAGCCGTTGCCGGTCTCACAATCGGCAGGATCGGAGCCGAGGGTCGATATTGTTCTTCTCGCCGCCGGGCGCTCCAGCCGCATGGGTGGGCCGAACAAGCTCCTGGCGCTGTTCGACGGCGAGCCGCTGGTGCGCCGTACCGCCGAGCGGACGCTGGGATCGAAGGCCGTCAGCACCATCGTCGTCACGGGCCACCAGCGGGAGCGCGTACGTTCCGCGCTTGCCGGTCTCGACTTGACGCTCGTGGATAATCCGGATTTCGCCGATGGCTTGGCTTCGTCGTTGAAGGCGGGCATAGCGCGGGTCGCGCCTGACGCCGCCGGTGCCATGATCGTGCTTGGCGACATGCCGGGGGTTTCGTCGAAGGATATCGACAGCCTGATAGACGCATTCGCCAAATCTGGCGGCCGCGCCGTGGTACGCGCCGCGCACCAGGGCAAGCGCGGCAATCCGGTGCTGCTGCCGCGTTCGCTGTTTTCCGCGGTCGCGCATCTCGAGGGCGATACCGGCGCGCGCCATCTGGTCGAGGTCGAGGGGCTCGACGTCATCGATGTCGAGATCGGGCAGGGCGCCTCGATCGACGTCGACACGCGCGAAGCGCTGGAAAGGGCGGGCGGCGTCCTGCAGGATTGACAAACCGAAGCCAAATTTCGCATGGCTCGACTTATGGTTCTCCATTTGACGTCCCGTCCGTGCTTACCCCCCTCTGGCCAGAGGGGGGCGTGCCGCGCTGTTCTCGCAGGAATGCTTTTCTTGTTTTCCACGGCCGCCAACGCCGACACGTTTTCGTTGAAACCTTTCAAGGACGATCTTTTCGCCTATCCGGCGACGCTGTCGACCGGCGACAATGGCGCCTACATGGTGCTCGATTATCGCGAGATGCGCGATATCAACCAGCGCGACGAGGTGCCGGAAAAGCGCGTGCATGCGGAATATACCGATCCCGGCGTGCGCAAGACGCAGCAGGATATGATGCTCAAGACCGATGCCGGCGATGTCCGGCATGTGGCGGTCGGCAAAACCGAGGGCGCCGCCATCATCGTGCTTTACCTGCACGGGCAGGGCGGCAGCCGCAAGCAGGGCGTCGACGACTTCACCTTCGGCGGCAATTTCAACCGCATCAAAAATCTGATGGCGGAAAATAGCGGCCTCTATCTGTCACCGGATTTTTCCGATTTCGGCGACAAGGGCGCAGCGCAGGTGGCGGCGCTGATCGATCACTATGCCGAGAAATCGCCCAGCGCCAAAATCTTCGTCGCCTGCGGCTCGATGGGCGGATCGCTGTGCTGGAAGCTTGCTGCCCGCAACGACACCGGCCGGCGCATCAACGGGCTGTTGCTGCTCGGCTCGCTGTGGGACGAGAGTTTCCTCGTGAGCCCCGCCTTCAGGCGCCACGTCCCGGTCTTCTTCGGCCAGGGCAGCAAGGACCCGGTGTTTCCCATCGAGAAGCAGGAAGCCTTCTTCCGCTCCATCATCGCCAGATCGAAAGCCTATCCCTATCCGACCCGCTTCGTACGTTTCGAGACCGGCACGCATGGCACGCCGATCCGCATGGTCGATTGGCGCGGCACGCTGAACTGGATGCTGACCAAGGCGCCTTAGGCCTGACAGCGTCGCTCAGGGCGGCGTGTTGTAATCCAGAACCGTTTCGGGATTGATCTCGCCGTCGTAGGACGCATCGACGTCATACTGCACCAGCGAGAAATTGCCGTTGCGGAACAGGTAAGTGCCACTCGACGAGGCATCGCCGACCCCGCGCCATTTGCTCATCGCGGTGATCGTCTGGGTCTTGTCGTCATAGTCCGAATTGACCAGTTGATCGTCAGTCTGGAAGCCGATGATGTGGATCGACTCGACCTTGCCCTCGCTGTTGTTGTTCTCGTAGCGGATGTCGAGCTCCGGCGCGGCGAACTGCAACTGCCTGACGCCGGACACATCGTCAGAGATGTAGTAGACCGCGCTCTCATTGTAGGCGGCCATCGAGCAGAAGAAGCGGAACAGCCGCGTCTCGCGCTCCGGCTCGTCGGCCCCCGCGTCCTTGTCCTTGTAATGGATGGAGTAGGCGGAGGGCTCGGCGACCGGCTTGCCGTCCGGCGTCTGCTTGTCGCACTGGTCGCCATAGGTCGCGACAAAGGCCTTCCTGGCCTGCTCTAGTGCTTCATCCTTCTTCGGCGGCGGTGGGCCGTCCCCGCAGCTTGCCGGCACAGCATGGTCGAAGTCCTCGCTCGACGGCTTGAGTGCGCCTTTGTCGATGAAGATCGGCTGGAAGGGAGGCTCCTGGATCTGCGTGTTGACCTGGCGCAGCGTGTAGCAGCCGGCGAAGACCTTGGCCTCGCCCTTATTGTCGGTCGCCTGGATGGCAACCGGAACATTGTAATAGATGCTGCCGGCGGTACCTTCATCCGATACCGCACCGGTCTTGACCTCGACGGTGTCGGTGCCGTCATAACCCTTGACGAAAGTGTTGAAATCCTTGGCCGGCTTTGTGTCGCCGTAATATCCCCAGGCGCGGGCGAACTCATGCCGGTTGATCGCGCTGTAGAGCGAGCGGATGACGGCTGCCGCGTCCGACCGGTCGTCGAGATAAGGTGCCTCGGCGGCGTTCGCCAACTGGCCGATGCTGGCAAGGGAGAGCAGGGCAGTCGCTGCCAGAGGGACGCGTCTCATCGGGAATCTCCGCTCGATAACGAAAACACTACCACGTCGATTGCGGCGATGCGGTGACGCTTCGGGAAGGGCTGCTTGAAGAATCGGGCCGCGAAGCGCTAGCTCATGGACCGCGGCGCTGGGGCCGACTGGAGAGATACTCACGTGACCATATCGATGTACGACATATGCGTGCCGGTCTTTTCGGCGCGGTTGAAGGCGCTGTCCAATGTCCTGTCCCTGGCAGAGCAGAACGCTACCGAGCGAAAGATCGACCCGCATGTGTTCCTGACGGCAAGGCTTGCGCCGGACATGTTCGCGCTGATCCGGCAGGTGCAGATCGCCACCGATCACGCCAAGGGCGCGCCGTCGCGGCTTGCGGGCCGCGAGGTGCCGAAATACGAAGACAATGAAGCCAACTTCCCCGACCTGCAGGCGCGCATCGCCAAGACGCTCGATCATCTGGCGACATTCTCGGCGGGTGACCTGGATGGCTCGGAAGAGCGGACGATCAAACTGCGGCTAGGCGGACGGGAAGTCACGATGCAGGGCATGCACTACTTGCTCAACGCGGCCATGCCGAATTTCTATTTCCACATCACGACGGCTTACGACATCCTGCGGCACAATGGCGTTCCGCTCGGTAAGCAGGTCTTCCTTGGAAACCGGTGAGCGGACATCGGCGGTTCCCAGATGTCGCCGTGAACCTCTCTTTTGCTCGAAACTTTGCGCGATGCCGCCCGACAGGGCGGCACTTGCCGGAACCGCTCCGGCGCGCTTTCAGCGCACTGACATTTCGCGAGCGATACGCGGAAAATCCGCCGGCTTGATGCCGATATCGGCTCGATCGGCGTTGCTCATCGCGTGCAGAAGCGCGAGTGCCGCGCGGTAACGCTGCTGCTCCGCCGGCCGCGGCCGGGCGAACATTTCAGTGAAGAACCCCATTCCTCAGGCCCCTAGTTGATCCTCCACGGCCCAAGGATAGGTGATTTGCGTTGTTTGTGCAGTGCAGCAATTGCATGGCTGCCATGCCCAGAGGTTTTTTTTCGTCACAATCGAATTTTTTCTGAAACTTTTACGGAAGCTGGAACGTAGCCCACGGTGCTGGCATTGGGCCGGCTTTTCCTCGCCACTCCTGGCGACCCTGCCGGGCTGCAGCAGATGCAGTCCGGCCCTTTTGACCATGTGCCCTTGGCCTCGCAGGGCAAGACAATTCTTAATATCGGCGGCATGCATTCTTAACGAGACGGCCCTAAGCTCTCGAACCGACAGCGCACGCGGCCGCGACAAAGGAGGCTGAGATCGGCACCGGGAGCAAGCGGGATTTCGCTTCGTTGCTCGACGACCTGTTCGTCGCCTCCGAGAAGGGCGAGGAAGAGGGCGCCCGGCCGTCTATTCCGTTCGACTATCTATCGGTGGCGGATGAGCTTCACTCCGGACGCATCAAGGTTTCCGGCGAGAGCTTTGCCGCCGAATATCGCGAGGCCGGTGCTGATCTTGCCGCCGAATTCGGGGCGCTTCTCGATCAGGCAAGGCTGACGCTCGCCGCAGAAGAGCACCGGCCGGAAGAACAACTGCCGCCGATCGATCCCGAATCGATTGCTGGCGAGCTCGGCCTCGACCGTCCGGGCAAGGCTCCGGATTTTGGCCGTATCCGGCGCAATTTCGCCTTCGCCAACCATCCCGACCGCGTCGCCCCTCATCTGCGCCAGCGCGCCATGATCCGAATGCAGGTGGCCAATATGCTGATCGACGAGGCCAAGCGGCGAGCCTTGGCAGCAGCGCGGCGCTAAAGCACATCGCGCTGAAACGGATCCAGGCGACGCGCTAGATATTTGTCTCTATGCACGTCGTCTCGCAAAACCGCTGCACACTTTTGCGCGACATGCAGAAGACACTCGGCGTTCACGCAAAAGTCGGCGCCGGCGGGGTTGGAGAACCTCCGGCCTTTGCTTTATGCTTGGATTTCCTCCCAGCGCAGTCGCGCAAACCATCCCGCCGGAGACATTCAATGCACAAACGCCGCCTCGGTCGGACCGATCTCCTTGTTTCGCAAATCTGCCTGGGCTCGATGACCTGGGGTCAGCAAAACACCGAAGCGGAAGGTCATGCGCAGATGGATCTGGCTTTCTCGCGCGGCGTGAATTTCATCGACACGGCCGAGCTTTATCCGATCCCGCCCAAGGCAGAGACGCAGGGGCGGACCGAGAAGATCATCGGCAGCTGGATCAAGGCGAAGGGCAACCGCGACAAGGTTGTCATCGCCTCGAAAGTGGTCGGTCGCACGGCCAATAGCTGGTTTCGCGGCGAACGGCCTTCGAAGCTGGTCCGCGGCGATATTTTCGATGCGATCGACAAGTCGCTTGCCAAGCTCGGCACCGATTACATCGATCTCTACCAGATCCATTGGCCGGACCGGGATATTCCCTGGGGCTCGAATCCCACGCGGGTCGGCGCGCCGCGACGCGCCGATGCCGCAGAGGCTCCGGCAGGCGAGACGCCGATTGCCGAGACGCTCGCCGTTTTCGAAGAGCTGGCCAAGGCCGGCAAGATTCGCCACTTCGGTTTGTCGAACGAGAGCTCCTGGGGCGTCATGCGCTACGTCACCGAGTCCGACAAGGGCGTCGGGCCGCGCGTGGCGTCGCTGCAGAACGCCTACAATCTCGTCAACCGCACCTTCGAGGTTAACCTGGCCGAGGTCTGCGAGCGCGAGCAGATTGCCTTTCTTCCGTACTCTCCGCTGGCGCAGGGCTATCTGACCGGCAAATACGATCACGGCGCGCGGCCGCCAGGTTCGCGCTCGCAGCTCTTCAATCGCGGCCAGCGTTACGAGACGCCGAACGCGGCTGAAGCGCAGCTCGAATACAGCGAGCTGGCGCGCTCCTTCGGAATGGAGCCGGCGCTGTTCGCCAACGCCTATGTGGCGAGCCGGCCGTTCGTGACCTCGAACATCGTCGGCGCCACCAGTGTCGCGCAGCTCGATATGGCGCTGTCCTCGGTCGAGGTGACCTGGACCGAGGATATGCAGAAAGCGGTCGACGCCATCCATCAGCGCGTCGGCAATCCTTGCCCGTAACGGCAATTTAGGGGGAGGTCTATGGCGAGCTTTCCGATCGAGGCCGTGCGCGGCAAATTTCCGGCACTTTCACTGACCGACAAAGGCCGCCGCCGAATCTATCTCGACAATCCTGCCGGCACGCAGGTGCCGCAGGCGGTGGCCGATGCGGTGTCGCGCTGCCTGCTCACGACGAATGCCAATCTCGGCGGGTTCTTCGAGACGACGATCGCGGCGCAACAGGTGGCCGACGACGCCCATGCGGCTATGGCCGATTTCCTCGGTGCGGCCAGCGCCGAGGAAATCATCATCGGCGCCAACATGACGACGCTCACCTATCACATGTCGCGCACGCTCGGCCGGACCATGAAGACGGGTGACGAGATCATCGTCACGCGCATGGATCATGAGGGCAACGTCTCGCCGTGGCTGCAGCTTGCCGAGGATCTCGGCCTCGTCGTGCGCTTCCTGCCATTCGACGAGCAGAGCTGGCAGATCGAGGAGGCCGCCTTGCAGGCGCTGGTTTCGCAGAAGACGCGGCTTGTGGCGCTGAACTACGCCTCGAATCTCACCGGCTCGATCAATCGCGTCAAGGCGCTGACGGCCGTCGCCAGACAGGCCGGCGCGTTGGTCTACGTCGATGCCGTGCAGTTCGCGCCGCACGGGTTGATCGACGTGCAGGCGCTCGGCTGCGATTTCCTGGTCTGCTCGGCCTACAAGTTCTTCGGGCCGCATTTGGGCATATTGTGGGGCCGCCGCGACATGATCGATGCGCTGAAACCCTACAAATGCCGCTGCTCCTCCAACGGCTTGCCGGAGCGGTTCGAACTCGGCACGCCGCAGATCGAGCTGATGGCCGGGCTGACCGCAGCGGTGGACTATTTCGCGGATCTCGGCGCGGCGGCCGGCGAGGGCGGTTCGCGGCGGCAACGGATCGCCAAGGCGTTCGAACTGTCCATCGCTCACGAGAATGGGTTGGTCCGGCAATTGATCGAAGGATTGTCCGAAATCGAGGGCTTGAGCATCCGCGGCATCACCGACCCGGGACGCGTCGGCCACCGGGTGCCGACAGTTTCCTTCACCGTTGAAGGGATCGCGCCGGAGACGATCGTGCGTCAGATGAACGCCGACAACATCTTCCTGTGGTCAGGCCACAATTATGCGTGGGAGATCGTTCACCAGCTTGGCATCCCGGCCGAGCAGGGCGTCGTGCGCATCGGCATTGCGCATTACAACACAGCGGCCGAGATCGAAGAGGCGCTGGAAAGCGTGCACCGCGTTGTCGCGATGCTGCGGCAGGAGCGTTCCTGACTCAGCTCCGCCTGCCGCCGAAGCCGGTCAAGAAGGCAGTAAGGTTCTCGCCGAGTGCATCGCAGAGGTAGCCGCCTTCCTGGACGATCACCGTCGGCAGACCGAGCCCGGCAATCGCCTCGCCGATGCGCGAGAAGCCGGGCGTGGTCACGGAAAGGCCGCCGAACGGATCGCCCTCGAATGCATCCAGGCCGAGCGCCACCACCAGCGCTTCGGGCGCAAAGGCGCGGATGCGCTGGAAGGCCGCAGCCAGCGCTTCCAGGAATGCCGCGTCGCCGGATTTGCGCGGCAGCGGCAGGTTGAAATTGTAGCCGAGGCCGGCGCCTTCGCCGCGCTCGTCGGCGTGGCCCCAGAAGAAGGGATAGAAGCGCACCGGATCGGCATGCAGCGAGACCGTCAGCACGTCGGGCCTGGCGTAGAAGATGCCTTGCGTGCCGTTGCCGTGATGCAAGTCGACGTCCAGGATCGCGACACGCGCCGCTTGTCCGCGCAGCACCTGCGCGGCGACCGCCGAATTGTTGATAAAGCAGAAGCCGCCGGCGACATCAACGAAGGCGTGATGCCCCGGCGGACGGCAGAGCGCATAGGCCGAAGGTGCTCCCGCCAGCACGGCTTCCGCCGCCTCCACCGCGCTCCAGGCGCTCCACAGCGCGGCGTTCCAGGTCTCTGCCGAGATCGGGCAGGCGGTGTCGGCCATGTGATAGCCCGCCTGGCCGACCGCAGAGGCCGGATAAGAGCCATTGCGGGCTATCGGGTGGATGTTCGGGATGACCTCCGCCGAGGCGCCTTCGATGCGCTGCCAGCGCTCGAAAATGTGCTCCAGAAAGTCGAGGTATTCGGGCGAATGCACCGCGGCGATCGGGGCGAGGCCAAAGTCTCTTGGACGTTCAATCGCCAGGCCAGCGGCTTTTGCACCGGCCAACAATCTTTCGATACGTTCCGGCTTCTCGGGATTTGGCTGCTGGGCGCCGCTGGAGAGAAAGGCCTTCGGGTCGTGATGCTTCTGTTCCTCGGCATAGAATACTTTCATCATCATTCCTCCGGCGCGTCGGCAAAGGCGCAGAACGCGTCGCCGACGATCTTGTGAACCTGTTCATAGTTCGCCCAGCCAATGCCCAACCGCTCATAGAAGGCCTTGGCAGTGTCGTTGTCGGTGTCGACGGAGAGCCTGAGATAGACGCCGCCGGCGGCGCGGCACTCCCTGGCCACGCGCCGCAGCAGTTTTTCGCCGATCCGCCGGCCACGGAAGCGGTCCTCGACATAGAGGTCCTGCACATAGACACCGGGCCTCCCCATCCAGGTCGAGAAGATCGGGAAATGCAGGCAGAGCCCTGCAAATTCGCCGTGTACCTCTGCGATCAGGGTCGAGAAGGCGGGTTGGTCGCCAAAGCCGTAGCGGCTGAGGTCTTCCGGCGTGGATTTGATCTCCTGATGTGCGCCGATATGGGTGCTCATGCGGAGCAGGGCTGTGTGGATGGTGTCGACGTCATCGATGCGGCCCGGGCGGAGGAGAACTGCTTTGCTCACGATAGGTAGGGCGCCCAGGCACCCCCCTCTGGTCTGCCGGACATCTCCCCCTCAAGATGGTCGGCAGACCAGAGGGGGGTGATGCTGGGCGCCGTCATCTCAACCATCCTCAAAACGCCACGCGGTCGCCGCCCTTGAGCGCAAGCATTTCGCGCGCTTCGGCAGGCGTGGCCACCTCCAGCGACAGGCCCTCCAAAATGCCGCGGATGCGGCGGACCTGGTCGGCGTTCGATTTCGCCAATTGCCTTCCGTCATAGAGGCTGTCCTCCAGCCCGACCCGAACATTGCCGCCCATGGCGGCTGCGATCGAGATCAGCGGCATCTGATGACGGCCGGCGGCCAGCACCGAGAACTGATAGGTGTCGCCGAAGAGTTTGTCGGCTATGCGCTTCATGTGAATGAGGTTGTCCGGATCGGCGCCGATGCCGCCGAGAATGCCGAGCACGAACTGCAGGAACAGCGGCCCTGACACCAGACCGCGGTCGCGCAGATGCGCCAGCGAATAGAGGTGGCCGACATCGTAGCACTCGAATTCGAAGCGCGTGCCGCAGCCCTTGCCGAGCTTCTCCAGGATCATTTCCATGTCGGCAAAAGTGTTCTTGAAGATCGCGTCGCGCGTCGCCTCGAGCAGCTTCGGCTCCCATTCGTGCTGCCATTCACGCGGCCGCTCCAGCATTGGAAACAGACCGAAATTCATCGAGCCCATGTTGAGCGAACACATTTCGGGCTGCGCTCGCAACGGGGCCGCCAGGCGCTGTTCGAGCGTCATCAGCGACGAGCCGCCGGTGGTGATGTTGATCACCGCCGCTGTCGCCTGCTTGATGCGCGGCAGGAACTGCATGAATACGTCCGGATCGGCGGTCGGGCGGCCGTCCTTCGGGTCGCGGGCATGCAGGTGCAGGATCGAGGCGCCGGCCTCGGCGGCGGCGATCGCATCTTTCGCTATCTGGTCCGGCGTCACCGGCAGATGCGGCGACATCGACGGCGTGTGCACCGAACCGGTTACCGCGCAGGTGATGATGACTTTTCCTGGCATTTCCTTGCGCCTCAGCGATTGACTGGCAGATCAAGTTCGATGGCAAGTGCTTCCAGCGCGTCGGAGAGGATGGCGATAATCTCACCGATCTGGTCGCGGGTCGTGATCAATGGCGGGCAAACCATGAAATTGTCGCTCACCGGCCCGCCACGCACGCGCCGTGAGTAGATGATCAGTCCGCGATCGAACGCCAGATCGATGAGCCGCAAATTGGCGTTGAGACTTTGGGCGAGCGGCGTCTTGGCCACGGGGTCGGCGTAGAGTTCCGCACCCATGAACAGACCCTTGCCTCGCACGTCGGCTATGAAAGGAAAGCGGCCGGACAGCGCTTCGAGCTCGCCCCTCAGCACCTCGCCCATGGCGGCGGAATTCTCGATCAGGCCCAGGCGGTCGACTTCGTCAAGGACGGCAACGCCGGCCGCGCAAGCGACAGGGTTGCCGCCATAGGTATGGCCATGCAGGAACCCGCCTTTTTCAACGATCGGCCCGACGATCCTCTGCGTCGCCGCAAGCGCACCGAGTGGCGCATAGCCTGAGCTCAGCCCTTTCGACAGCGCGACGATATCCGGCCGGCAGGACCAGTGATCACCGCCCAGGAATTTGCCGGTGCGTCCGATGCCGGTCATCACCTCGTCATGGATAAGCAGGATGCCGTAGCGATCGCAGATTTCGCGGATGCGCGGAAAATAACTGTCGGGCGGGACGAGCGCCGCGGTCGCGGCGCCGCCAATCGGCTCCATGATGAAAGCGAGCACGCTTTGCGGCCCTTCCTCCAAGATTTTCTGCTCAAGCATGTCCGCATAGCGGATGCCTCGCTGATCCATCGACAGGTTGTCGAGGTCGCGGTGCGCATAGGGGGCCGGCACCAACGGCATGGGCCGGCCGACCGGGTCGAATGTCTTGGTGAGGACGTCATCGCCAGTGACGGCGAGCGTGCCGAGCGTGATGCCATGATAGGAGGGCATACGCCCGATGACTTTCCAGCGTTTGTCCTGGCCCGTCGCCACAGCCCATTGGCGCGCGAGCTTGAGGCAGGCCTCGACCGCTTCAGAACCGCCAGACACGAAATAGATGCGGTCGAGCCCGTTCGGCAGCCGGTCGGCCAGCGCCCGGGCGAGTTCGATCGCTGGTTCATTCTCAAACTGGAAGATGTAGGCGAAGCTGACGCGATCCAACTGCCGCTTCATCGCCTCGATGACGTTGCGGTTAGCGTGACCGACATTGACGTTCACTGCGCCGCTCGATCCGTCGATGTAGCGACGGCCGATCTTGTCCCACAAGTAGATGCCTTCGGCTCGGTCGACCGTCGGCTGGGGCCGCCGGGTAAAATGGAAAAGGTTCGGTCGGCGGTTGGTTTCAACGGACTGCACGGCGCTCATTCACCTCTCTTGTCGAGGCCAAGATAGCGGTCGAGGACATTTTTCGTTACGCGTTCGACCATCGCGTCTTGCCGCAGCAGGCCGGCGACCCATTCGCAGCTTCCGGCATGGAAAACCTCGCCCTTGCCGCGCGGGAAGTTGACGATCATGCCGTTGCCGCGCTTTACCTTGTCGAGATTGGCGTCGCTCGCCTCGCCGAACAAAGTCTCGGCAGTGAAGCGGCCATCCTCGTCGGTGAGGAACTGGTCCTCGATCGGGATGTCGGCGCTCTCCTCGACCTGGCTCGCCATGCCGACGGCCAGCACCTGCAAACCGTCCGGCGCGCCGCTGGCGGCGGTCGGGTAGGGCAGGCCGCCGCGGATCTCGAAATCGAGCCCATCGACCTCATAGCCATAGACGTGGCTGTCGGCGCCCAGCAGGTCGCCATAATAGATGCCGGTGCCGGCGAAGGCCCAGTGCTCCGGCCTGTAGACGGGGAAGCCGCGCGCGCCGCGCGGCGCACAGCCGCCCCAGCCGGCATAGACCCCTCGCGTTGCATTGAGGCCGAATGTGGCGCTGCCCGGTCGGCCGATCTCCGGCGCCTCCCAGGAATTGGTGGCGCGTCTGACATCGCTTCCGCGATAGGCCGGGTCCTCGGCGCGGGCCTTGTACTTGTAGCAGACCTGGCGGCGGCCTTCGTCCTCCAGCCTGGTCTGCCACATGAAATTGCCGGCAAAGCGCGCCGCATGACCGCCGCACTCGACATAGTCATCGACCGCGTCGCGCATCTCCCAGGTCCAGTATTCGTCATGACCGACGAAGACGACGCAATCGTAGCCGTCGAGAATCTCAGGCGAGAAATGCAATTCGTGCTGGCTGGCGAGATCGATTGCATAGCCGGCGCGCTCGGCGAAGCGGAAGAAATGGCTGTCGTAGCTCGCCCATCCTGAAGAGGCGTATTTCTTCGAATGGCCGGTGGCGTAAGCCCATTCCATATGTGGATAGCGCGGCACGGTCTTGGGCGGCACCGCGACTTCCAGCGGCACGCGCGGCGCATCCTTGGGCAGCACGACGAAGCCGCGGCACCAGGGGCGCTGCGTCGACACCGTCGTGGCATATTGGTCCCGGTCCGGACCGGTGATGCCCTGGTAGTGGTTGGAGCCGCCCCAGGTGTTGTAGGCAAGCCAGGTGCCGGTCGCGGCCACCTGCAGCAAGCGGCCGGGCTTGCGGCCGGGCAGGGGTGCTACGATGAAGAGGTGATGGCTCCGGATCGGCTTGCCGCCGCGTCCGACGGCCGAGACCGTGACGCGATAGGCGCCGGATGGCCAGTCGTCGTCGATGCGGAATTCGAAGGAAGGTTCCCAGCCGCAACCCTCGACCGAGCATTGGTCCGGCGTGTCCTGCCAGCGTGCCGTCAAGCTGGTCTTCGCGAGGAGCTTGGTCTCGCCGCCGCCGTCGCGGGTGACAACGATGCTAAAATCCGACGCCGTCGAGCTGACATGCAGGCTCACCGTCTCGCCTGGGCGATAGGAAAAACGGTCGCTATAGCACCAGATCTCGCCGCTCGAGCCATCCATTCCCGGCCATTCGTAATAGTGGCCGCGCACCGACTCTCGGCGCTGCTCGGGCGTCAGCCCGAAATCGGGAAACTCGGTGGGCAGTCGCGTCAATGGACACCTGAAACCAACATGCCGTCATTGAGACCATTGGCCGGCCAAGCGTCAAATGGAAACGATCGGGCCAGCCAGCGCTTGGCCATTGGCGGCAAAGGGATTATCTCATGCTGAGGGATGTTCAGTATCGGGAGCCGAGATGCTGCGCGTGCAAAGGATCAAGGTCGACGACATCTACGTGCCTGCGGCGCGGCGCAAGACCCTGCACCCCGAGACCGTGCGCCAACTCGCCGAGGACATTCTCGAGAACGGCATGAAGATGCCGATCCAGGTGCGCCATGACGGCAAGCGGCATGTTCTGATCGAAGGGCTGCATCGGCTCGAAGCCGCCAAATGGCTGGGCGAGACGACGATCGACGCCTATTTCGTCCACGCACGGCGGCGTTGACCTTGTCGCCATGTCCCGTCTGCATCAACGCAGGCGATCGCATCGCATCAACGCTTTTCAATTGACGCTGTATCGCCGGCCGCTACCGTGCCGGCATTCTCACGAAGCGAGTGTTTGCGATGACGAAATACCAGGGCGGATGCCTGTGCGGCGCGGTGCGCTATCGCGCGGAGGCCTCGCCGATCAACGAGCGCATCTGTCATTGCCGGCTCTGCCAGAAGGCGATCGGTGCGGCCTTCAACGCGCGACTGCTGTTCCGCATCGATGACGTGACCATCGAGGGACCGGTGGCAACGGTCAATTCCTCGCCGGATCTCCTTCGCGGCTTTTGCCCGGCCTGCGGCACGACGATGTTCTCGCGGCGCGACTCCAAAGGCATCCTCGGCATCACCTCCGGCTCGCTCGACGACCCCTCCCTGTTCAAGCCCGACATGCATTTCTGGACCGCTTCCATGCAACCCTGGGTGCGGCTGGACGACGGCCTGCCGCAACACGCAGGGCCGCCGCCGGCCTGACTCATTTCGCCGCAGGCCTGCACAAAAATTTCATCTTCGATTCACGAGATAGCCGGCAAAGCGTCATTGGCGGGCCATCATTGCCTGCCTATCTAAGCGCTCACGCGGAGGCATCGAGGAGGCGACGGATGAGCGAGCGCATCAACACCCTGTACGAGCTTTTGAACGACCCGATCATTCAACTCGTGATGGAACGCGATCATGTGAAGCCGGCGGAGCTTCGCAGGCTGCTGGAGAGGGCTCGCGACAGGGCTGCCGACGATTCGCGCATCGATCAAGCGGTCGTGCCCCCTGCGCATGTCGTGGCCAGGAGCTGCCTGAAGCAATGGCTGTACCGCTAAAGCCTTGCCCTCCGTCAGCTCGAATGCGCCGGCAGGTAGCTGTAGTGGTCGCGAAAATACGCAATTCTGAAGCCGAGCCGATCATAGTTGCGACAGGCCGGTCCGTCGCGGTCGGGGCTCGGCGCTTCGATGTCGGCGACGAACAGTTTCGCGCCGGCGATGATGCCGTCGCGAACGATCCTCTCGCCAAGCACCGCGTCGAGATCGAAGCTCGGCGCCATGATGCCGGGCACCGGCGCGTCGATGCCGCTCCAGGCGGCACCGTCGGGGCCGATGTACAATGAGCGCACGGCGGCGACCGCGCCGTCACGTTTCAGCATATAGTGATGCCAGCCCTGGCGGCCAACCAGCGCCACGAGCCAAGGCGAGGTGGGCAGCCTGTACTTGCCATCGATGAAAGACGCCCATTCGCTCGCCGTCGGCGGCGTGACCTCCTCGACAGAAACATTTTCAGCCGGGAAGAGCGGTTCGACGGGCAACGGCGTCCCATCGCGAAAGATGCGTTCCCAGCCGCCCTGATGCTGCAGACCGCGGGCTTCCAGCCAGCATCGCAGCCGCGACGGTTCGGTGTGCGGGTTCGTATAAAACCAGGGTCGCAAGATGCCGGCCGCACGATAATGCGCAAGCAATGCGTCGACCTGGTCCTCGCAGGCCGGACCGTCGACCCCGAGGTTCTTGACGGAGTTGAAATGGATGAACGGGATCGTCGTGCAGGTGGTCCAGACGAGATCGCCGTCACGCGCGATGGAGAGGCCATGCCGCGCGGCAAAACCGGCGGGCGCGGCGTCGTAGAGGTCGAGCCAGGCATTGACCTCGGCGCGCTCGATGGCACGGCTCATATCACGCTGGACCGCCTCGATCGCGATTTCCGGTGGATGCGGCGGGACGAGCGGCTGCAGGTCCGAGAGGGCGGCGCTGTGCATGATCCTCCTCCAGTTCACCTTACAGTGTAAGATTAGTGGAGAATAATATGACTGCTCGCCTTGTCAAGCAGGATCAGCGGCACCTTACAAATCCGTGAATTGGATTTCCGGTGTGACGCGGCTAAGCCTGTCCCTGGGCTTTCGAACGACCATTCACTTTGACCGGAAAAGGACTGGGATGACCGACGTCTGCACGCAGGGACTGGACACCGGCTTTGTCGGCCTGGGCTATGCCAAGGTGGCTTTTCTCGGCATCGTGCAAGGCATCACCGAGCTGCTGCCGATCTCGTCGACGGCGCATATGCGCGTCGTGCCGGCCGTGCTCGGCTGGCAGGATCCCGGCTCTGCCTTCTCGGCGGCCATGCAGCTTGCGGCGCTTGCCGCGGTTGTCAGCTATTTCTGGAGCGATGTGAAGCATGTTGCGATGGGATCGCTGGCGGCGCTTGCGCAGCGCGATTTTGCCAACCGCCAGTTCAGGCTGGCGATCGGCATCGTGCTCGCAACCATCCCGATCGTTATCGCCGGCCTTGCGCTTTCCAGCGTGCTCAACGCCTGCAATTCACCGCTGCGAGGGCTGGCCGTGATCGGCTGGGCCTGCATCGTCATGGCCGTGTTGCTGGCGCTCTCCGAAATCTATGCCAGCCACAGGCTGACCCTCAACAAGGTCTCCGTGCTCGACGCCCTGCTCGTCGGCGTTGCCCAGGTCGGCGCCCTCATTCCCGGCGTCTCGCGCTCGGGATCGACACTGACGGCAGCGCTTGGGCTGGGCTACGCCCGGCCGGAGGCGGCGCGGCTCTCCTTCCTGCTCGGTCTGCCGGCGATCGCGCTCGCCGGCCTCAAGGAGCTGTGGGAACTGCACAAGGCGCATCTCGACGCGCATGGCTGGTCGATCCTGGCCGTCGGCCTCGTCGTCGCCTCGATCTCGGCCTTCTTCGCCATATGGGGGCTGATGCGGGTGCTCGAGCGCTTTTCCGCCTGGCCCTTCGTCGTCTATCGCGGCCTGCTCGGCGTTGTGCTGCTGATCGGTGTCGCCGTCGGCTGGCTCAGTTAGAGGCTTGCTCCGAATCCGCTATATCGACACCTGAACCTTAAAGCGCATCAAGCCGAATCGGATTCTGGCGACGCGCTTTTAGGTCTTTTTTGATGCATGTCGTTGTCCCAGAACCGCTGCACACTTCTGGGCGACATGCATGAGCTTCGGGTGCGCTGATGGATCTGGCAACGCTTCTGCACTCACTGCCTTTGCTGGCGACGCTGGTGAAATCGGCGCTGCCGGCCGCGGTCGGCGCGGGCTTGAGTGCCGGCCATTGGCTGGCGGCGCTGCCGCCCTGCCGCAATCTCAGCTTCGAAACCGCGACCTATCTCGTCTGCGAGACCGATCCGAAGCATTTCTCGATCGAGCTGTTCTGGAAGGACGAAGACGGCAAGCTCTACCAGTCGCTGCATAACCTCCGCACTGCCCAGCAGGCCGCCGGGCGCACTATGCTCTTCGGCATCAATGCCGGCATGTACCATCCCAATCTTGCGCCGGTCGGTCTCTATGTCGAAGAGGGTCGGCAGGTGACGCCGGCGAAGACCGGCTCCGGCTCAGGCAATTTCTCCATGCAGCCGAACGGCATCTTCTATCTCAGCGGGGGCAAGGCCGGCGTGCGCGCGACCAGGGATTTTGTGAAACGTCCGCCGCGGGTGGATTACGCCACCCAGTCAGGGCCGATGCTGGTCATCGACGGCAAGCTGCATCCGAAATTCCAGCCCGACAGCGCCTCGCGAAAAATCCGCAACGGGGTGGGCGTGCGCGCCGACGGCGTCGCGGTCTTCGCCATCTCGAACGACGTCGTGACATTCCACGAATTCGCCCGCCTGTTCCGCGACGAGCTCGGCTGCCCGAACGCACTTTTCCTCGACGGCACCATATCGAGCCTCTACGCGCCGGCCATCGGCCGCAACGACGACTACTGGAATCTCGGGCCGATGATCGGCGTGTTCAGGCGGTGGGAACGGCCGCGAATCGAGCCGACGGGCCAAAAGTAAATTTTGATTCAAACTTTGTTGGTAATTTCTCATTAGGAAAGGGGCTTCCGGCGGCGTCGTTCCTGCCTTCGGTCTGTTTGGTTTTGCGTACAGGTCAAAGATGCGGACTTTTGGCGTCGTCAGTTTCGTGCTCGCTTCGCTTTGCCTTGCCGGCTGCTCGTCCACGTCGAGCGTCGATGCCTTGCAGATGCCTTCCAACGAAACGACGAGCTCCGTGGTGCGGCCAAGCGCGCCTGTGACCAGGGCCGTCGCCACGAGGGATACCGAGACCACGGTGGAGACCGCCTCGATGACAGGCGCCACCCGCTTCGAACCGCCGGCGCCGTTGCCCGACGGGAATGTGGGTTCCGACGAGGAGAATCCGCGGCCCTTCGGCCTCGCCGAGGAAGAGGCGGCAGCGTTCCCCGCGCTCGACCAGCAGGACAGTGCCGAGCCGCAGGTCGAGGCCGCAGCGCTGGTCTCGCCGCCGAAGCGGCTGTCGCGGGCGGCTCCCGCCATGCTGGCCGGCCCCGTCACCCGCTATCGGTTCCGCGATGCCAAGCCGATCAATTTCGGCCGTGCCTCGCCCCGCCATCTTGCCGTGCACGGCGTCGACGTCTCGCGCTGGCAGGGCAACATCAACTGGGGCAAGCTACGCGCCCAGGGCGCCAACTTCGCCTATATCAAGGCGACCGACGGCGGCGACCATCTCGACCCGATGTTCATGAAGAACTGGCGCGGCGCCGATGCCGCCGGCTTGAAGCGCGGCGCCTACCACTTCTTCTACTGGTGCCGGACCGCCGGCGAGCAGGCCGACTGGTTCATCCGCAACGTGCCAAGGGTCCAGGGCGCGCTGCCGCCGGTGATCGACGTCGAGTGGAACGGCGAGTCCTCCTGCAAGCGCAGGCCCTCCCGCGAAAAGGTGCTGGAGAAGATGCAGGTGTTCATGGACAAGCTGGAGCGCCATTACGGCCAGCGGCCCATCATCTACACCAGCCCCGACTTCTATCGCGACAATCTGCGCGGCGCCTTCCTCGACTATCCGTTCTGGCTGCGCGCGGTCGCGGCACACCCGTCAAAAGTCTATCCGGGCCGCCGGTGGCTGTTCTGGCAGTACTCCGGTTCCGGCCTGTCGCACGGCGTAAGCGGCCGCATAGACCTCAACGTGTTCGGCGGCGACGAGCGGCAGTGGCGCGCCTGGGCCGGGGGCGGCCGGCAGATGGTCGCCGACGCGGATTGACCCGCTTTCGGATAGCCCGAGGCATCATAAGAATCGTGGACAGTGTGGCTTTGACGTAGGTCAACGCTTGAGCGGCAATGCGCCCACCTCGCGATACCCCCACAGGACAACGACAATTGCACGCCCGCGGCAACTTGCTGGCGCGGCGGAACGATCGGGCACTGCATTCGTTGGACTGACCAGGGACGTCGTGCGGCTAGAGGCAGACGCTCTCCCAAAATCAGGCGATGACCAAACCGCACGTGTTGTCCATCCGGAAGGAACGGGACCCGGTTCCGGTCGAAGCTGGTCCGGGGAGTGGCGTCAAAAGCGGAAGGAACTGACATGCCACTGACACTGACCAGTCCTGCGTTCGCCGACGGCGATCCGATCCCTGAACGTTTCACGCGCGATGGCGAAAATATTTCTCCGCCTCTGAAATGGTCTGGGATCCCTGACGGGACGAGAAGCTTGGTTCTCGTCGTGGACGACCCCGACGCACCGCGCGGGACGTTCGGACACTGGGCGGTGTTCAACATATCGCCCGACGTCGAGCACCTCGCCGAAGGGGAAGACGGAAAGCCGGGAACCGAAGCGCTTCAGCAGGGGAAGAACGACTTCGGCCACGCCTCCTACGATGGCCCGGACGCGCCGGCTGGGCACGGAGTTCACCACTACCATTTCCGGCTGGCGGCTCTCGACGTGCCGAGCCTCGGCATTCCCGGCCAGACCGGCGTCAAGGAAATCTGGAAGGAGGCCCGGCGTCACGCCATCGAGGCAGCGGAACTCGTGGGCACATACGAACATGCCGCCTGAGCCGCAAAGGCTTTTCCCCGTCGGGCAGGCCGTATCATTGGGGAGCCCGCAATGAACAATCCTGACCCGAACAATCCCCAACCGTTGCCGGGCGATCCCGGTCCCGAGCCGTCCCAGCCTCCAGCTCCGCCGGAAAACCCGCCCGGCGAACCGCCAGGCGTTCCTCCGCCTTCACCCGATCCCATCCCGGGACCGGGGAGGGGACCTCCTGACATCCCGCCGGACGCGCCACCTGAGTTTCCGCCGCTGGAGCCGACATTTCCCAGGCCGACGGCAGAAGAGTTCCGCGCGCAGCGGTGGCATTGAAGCGCGTCGCGACGAACGGATTCAGACGGCGCGCTTCAAGCCCTTGCTTTGATGTCGCGTTCTTCAATCATTCGGACGACCTGCCCGATATCCCGTGGCTCGATACCGAGTTCCGGCAGCCCCGGCATGCCGCCTGTCGCCACGTTGTCCCGACGCATGAGATCGACCTGGTTGCGCGTGAGGGCCGGCGTCGGGAGAAATTCCGCCGCGCCAGCCAGGGCGCTCCAGGCGGCAAACGGCATGGGCACAAGGATCGGACGAGCGCCGAACATTCGGGCGATTTCGCGAACCAACTCGCTGTAACGCAAAATACGAGGGCCGCCGACCTCGAACGTAGGCGCATTCTGGATAGGACCGGCGAGCAATCGGCTCACCGCTTCAGCGACGTCGCCAACATAGACGGGTTGAAGCCGCGTTGCTCCCTGCCCGAACAGCGGATAGATGGGCAGCAGCCGAACCAGTCGAATGAGCGTCGTGAGAAAAGCGTCGTCCGGCCCGATCATGACGGCCGAGCGCAAAATGATCGTGTCGGGAAACGAGTTCCTGACCGCGTCTTCTCCGCGCCCGCGTGCCTTGATGTATCTCGATCGGGATCTCGGGTCCGCGCCTATCCCAGAGATATGGGCGAGCCGCTTGACCCCGGCTTCCCGCGCGGCGCTCGCCAAATCGGCTGCTGCCGCCACGTGCATTCTTTCGAAGGTCAAGTCGCCATGCTCGATATAGAGGCTAACCGCGTTCACCACCGCATCCGATCCGGCAATCGCGGGGCCGATCGATGATCTGTCCAGAATATCCGCTTTGACCTGGTCGGACGCCTTCGCTGCCGAGCCGACCGCTGCCCGCGCGTGACGGGACACCGCCCGCACTTCAAAGCCCTTGTCCAGGAGCCGCTCGACGATCCTGCGGCCGAGGAACCCGGTCCCGCCGAACACCGCAACCTTCATCGATGCTCCTCACCTGACGCCGCTAAAGCGTGTCGTCGTCGCTCCACGGAGATGTCCAAATCAGATCGCAGGAACCCATTTCCAGAACACTCCTTCCATCCTCTCGGGATAGTATTTGAACTCACATTCGAACCGTCGTGCGTAGCTGGCGGCGGCGGCAAGCGCTGCCGCGCTGACGGGACGCATGCCCGTTCCCGGCGCGAACCAATCCTCCAGCAGATCGTCGGGCACATAGGCGCCGATCCTCAGCGGGAGCTGCTGCAGGACGACGTCCATTTCCTTCGGCGGCACCGCGTTCATTCGCTTTCGGGTCCTCGCGACCGTCAAATTTGAAGTCCCTGCGATTCCACGCACTAGTGAACTGCGTTCTCGGTCTCGAGTTCCATGAGAATCGGCAGAACGCTTCCTCGCCTATCCCATTACAAGGGGAGAAGGAGCGGGCCATTCCCCGCGCCGTCGTCATCCTCGGGCTTTTGACCCAAGGATCCATGCGTAACCATTGCGTAGGGCGCAACAGCGCAGAATTCTGGAACCGCCGCAACGCCTTGATGTAGCGGCATGGATCCTAGGGTTTGCGCGCGTCGCTTCGCTCCTTCGAATGACGAAGTGGAGGGGTCGCCCGCTACGCCTCGTTGATCATCGCCTCGATGTTGTAGCCATCGGGATCGAGCACGAGGCAGGCGTAGTAATTCTCCGCATAATTCGGACGCGGGCCGGGCGCGCCATTGTCTTTCGCACCGGCCTCGAGTGCTGTCCGATGGAACGCATCGACCTCGGATTGCTCTTCGCCCGGAAGGCGACATGCAGATGGGTGAGCGGCGGCTTCTCGTCGGTGCTCTGGATCTCGAACAGGCAGCCATTGCCGACATCGAAGGCCCAGAACACGCTCTCCTTGCCGAAGGACGGGCGATAGCCCAGCGGCGAAAAGGCCTGTTCGTAGAAGAGCCTGCTCTTGTCGTGATCGCTCACTTCGATGGTGATGTGGTCGATCGCGATGTGTCCTGGAGGATAGCGACCAGCAAGCGCGTCTCATCGTCGATGGAGGCATGGTCCATGGTGCCTACGCCTCCACGTACTCCGCTAAACTGACGCCTTTTGGGACATCGAGCCCGTCGGCACGCAGGCCTTCGATGTGGAAGCGTATTGCGTCGCGAATTTCATTTTCCACCTCAGGCACTGTCGCGCCGGTGGCGATGCAGCCGGGTAGGTCCGGCACATAAGCGGAAAAGTTGTTTCCGGCTTTCTCGATTACCACCGCGTAACGCATGTCAGCGCTCCTTTAGACCGGACTGCTTGAGGATGCTGTTCAATGTTCCTGGGGCAACCTCTTCAGACGGCTTGCCGGCCACGGTGACGCGACCGGCTTTGATTTCATGCTTATATTGGCGATGGCTGCCCTTGGTTGCAACCAGGTACCAGCCATCGACTTCCAGCAAACGAATAACCTCGCGAACAGTCAATCGAGGTGGCATCTAGATCTCAGCTGCACCCGCTCGTGCTTCCACATGTATCGCACTTCTCGCAGGTGCCGTTCCGCACCATGGTGAAGTTGTGGCACTCGGAGCATTCGTTGCCGGTGTAGCCTTGCAGCAGCGACTGCTGGCGGCGGGTGGCAGCGAGCTTCTTGGCCTCGGCCGCCTCGTTGGCAGCGGCGTCGGTGAAGAGGGCTTCGGCGCCGGCGGCTTCCTCTTCGACGATCTCCTCGGCCAGTTCCCTGGCGCGCTCCTCATAGTCGCGCTTGTAGGCGAGTGCCTCGTCGCTCGCCGGCTTCAGCGCCAGCACGTTGGAGCCGGCGAAGGCGGTGGGCGCTGCGCGGGCAGGGGTGGTCGTCGGGGCCGCGCCGCCAAAACCCTTCGGCTCGCTGGCACCGACCAGCCTCGGCGAGGCGCCGCGATAGAGGCCCTTGGAGAAGGGTGTCGCCTTGCCTTCGGTGATGCCGCGGCCGAGCGAGGTCTTGTCGAAGTCCGACTGGTCGACATGGGCGAGGTCGTGGCGGCCGAGATAGGAGACGGCAAGCTCGCGGAACACGTAATCGAGGATCGACGTCGCGTTCTTGATCGCGTCGTTGCCCTGCACCATGCCGGCCGGCTCGAACTTGGTGAAGGTGAAGGCCTCGACATATTCGTCGAGCGGCACGCCATATTGCAGGCCGAGCGAGATGGCGATGGCGAAGTTGTTCATCATGGCGCGGAAGGCGGCGCCTTCCTTGTGCATGTCGATGAAGATCTCGCCGAGGCGGCCGTCGTCGAACTCGCCGGTGCGCAGATACACCTTGTGGCCGCCGACGACCGCCTTCTGCGTGTAGCCCTTGCGGCGGTTCGGCAGTTTTTCGCGGTCGCGGTAGAGGCGCTCGATGACGCGCTCGACGATCTTTTCGGTCACCTGCACGGCGCGCTGCGCGGCGGGCGCCGCGATCAGCTGCTCGACCGCCTCGTCCTCGTCCTCATCGCCGTCGGCGAGCAGCGAGGCATTGAGCGGCTGCGACAGCTTCGAGCCGTCGCGATAGAGCGCGTTGGCCTTCAGCGCCAGCTTCCAGGACAGCATGTAGGCGTTCTTGGCGTCCTCGACCGTCGCCTCGTTCGGCATGTTGATGGTCTTGGAAATGGCGCCCGAGATGAAGGGCTGCGCGGCAGCCATCATCAGGATGTGGCTCTGGATCGACAGCGAGCGCTTGCCGATCTTGCCGCAGGGGCTGGCGCAGTCGAACACCGAGAGGTGTTCGGCCTTGAGGAAGGGCGCGCCTTGCAGCGTCATGGCACCGCAGACATGGATGTTGGCGGCGTCGATGTCCTTCCTGGAGAAGCCCAGGGCCGGCAGCATCTCGAAGGCGAAGTCGCCGAGCTGCTCGTCGGTGAAGCCGAGCGTCTCCTTCACCCAGTCGGCGCCGAGCGTCCACTGGTTGAACACGAACTTGATGTCGAAGGCCGACTTCAGCGCCGCGTTCAGCGCCGCGATCTTCTCGTCGGTGAAGCCCTTGGCCTTGAGCGAGGACGGGTTGATGCCCGGCGCCTGGTTGAGGTTGCCGTGGCCGACCGCATAGGCCTCGATCTCGGCGATCTGGCTTTCGGAATAGCCGAGCGTGCGCAGGGCTTCCGGCACGGCGCGGTTGATGATCTTGAAGTAGCCGCCGCCGGCGAGCTTCTTGAACTTCACCAGCGCGAAGTCGGGCTCGATGCCGGTGGTGTCGCAATCCATGACCAGGCCGATCGTGCCGGTCGGCGCGATCACGGTCGCCTGCGCGTTGCGATAGCCGTGCTCCTCGCCGAGCTCAATTGCGCGGTCCCAGGCGGCGCGGGCATGCTCGGCCAGGTCCTGCTGCTTGAGGTCGGAGGCGATCAGCGGCACCGGATTGACGGCGAGCTTCTCGTAGCCGTCCTTGTCTCCGTAAGCGGCGCGGCGGTGGTTGCGCATGACGCGCAGCATGTTCTGCGCATTGCGGTCATAGTCCGGGAAGGCGCCGAGCTCGGAAGCCATCTCGGCCGAGGTCGAATAGGCGACGCCGGTCATGATCGCGGTGAGCGATGCGCAGATGGCGCGGCCCTCGTCGGAGTCATAGGGAATGCCGGACGTCATCAGCAGGCCGCCGATATTGGCGTAGCCGAGGCCGAGCGTGCGGTATTCGTAGGAGAGCTTGGCGATCTCCTTCGACGGGAACTGCGCCATCATCACCGAGATTTCCAGCACGACGGTCCACAGCCGCACGGTGTGCTCGAAGGCGGCGATGTCGATCGTCCCGTCATCCTTGCGGTAGGGCAGCAAGTTGATCGAGGCGAGATTGCAGGCCGTGTCGTCGAGGAACATGTATTCCGAGCACGGATTGGAGGCCCGGATCGCACCGGCGGAAGCGCAGGTGTGCCAGTCGTTCATCGTCGTGTTGAAGTGCAGGCCGGGATCGGCCGACGCCCAGGCGGCGTAGCCGATCTTTTCCCACAGCTCCTTGGCCTTCAGCGTCTTCAGCACCTTGCCGTCCTTGCGGGCGGTGAGCTGCCAGTCACCATCGGCCTCGACGGCGCGCAGGAAATTGTCCTTCAGCGACACCGAGTTGTTGGAGTTCTGGCCGGAGACAGTGAGGTAGGCGTCGGAATCCCAGTCGGTGTCGTAGGTCTTGAACGACATCGAAGTGTAGCCCTGGCGGGCGAACTGGATGACGCGGTAGATGTAGTTCTCCGGTACGGCGTCCTTCTTGGCCGCCTTGATCTCGCGCTTCAGCGCGGTGTTCAAAGCCGGGTCGAAACAGTCGCCGTCATTGCCCTCACAATTGACGCAGGCCTTCATGATCGCTTCGAGATGCTTCTTGACGATCTTCGAGCCGGTCACCAACGAGGCAACCTTCTGCTCCTCATTGACCTTCCAATCGATGAATTCCTCGATATCGGGATGGTCGGCGTCGACGATGACCATCTTGGCGGCGCGGCGCGTCGTGCCGCCCGACTTGATGGCGCCGGCCGCGCGGTCGCCGATCTTGAGGAAGCTCATCAGGCCGGACGAACGGCCGCCGCCGGAAAGCTTCTCGCCTTCGCCGCGCAGCATCGAGAAGTTCGAGCCGGTGCCTGAGCCGTATTTGAACAGGCGCGCCTCACGCACCCACAGATCCATAATGCCGCCCTCGTTGACGAGGTCGTCCTGCACGCTCTGGATGAAGCAGGCATGCGGCTGCGGATGCTCGTAGGCGGACTTCGACTTGGTCAGCTTGCCGGTGAAGGGGTCGACATAGAAATGGCCCTGGCTCGGACCGTCGATGCCATAGGCCCAGTGCAGGCCGGTGTTGAACCATTGCGGCGAGTTCGGCGCGACGCGCTGGGTGGCCAGCATATAGGCGAGTTCATCGCGGAAAGCGCGCGCGTCCTCTTCCGACTTGAAGTAGCCGCCCTTCCAGCCCCAATACGTCCAGGTGCCGGACAGCCGGTCGAAGACCTGACGGGCATCGGTCTCGGAACCATAGCGCTCAGCCTCCGGCAGCTTGGCGAGTTCGGCCTCGTCGGCAACCGAGCGCCACAGGAAGGAGGGGACATCGTTCTCCTCGACCTTCTTCAGCCGCGCCGGCACGCCGGCCTTGCGGAAGTACTTCTGCGCCAGGATGTCGGCCGCGACCTGGCTGAACTGGGCCGGCACATCGATGTTGTCGAGGCGAAACACCACCGAGCCGTCGGGATTCTTGATCTCCGACAGCGCCTTGCGGAATTCGATCTCCGCATAGGCCGACTGCTCTGGTTTGGTGAAGCGACGCTCGATGCGCATTGGTCCGATCCCTTTTGTCTATATATAGCGCTTTTCCTGTGGGATTGCTGTCCCAAAGCCGATAAGCGCAGTCCGCCATTTGCCGGCATCGCAGGGACGCCGGCATTCTCCTCGTCGCGGGGCCGCCATGCAGACAAGCAAACGCCCTTCCAGGCGTTCACCCAGGTTGCCGGCCGACCCGCGGGTCCCTCAAAACTGAAACTTTTTTGTCGATTCCCTCGGAAGAGGGAGGTCCACACTATCTAGGGTTCAGCCTGCCTGCAAACACTAAATATAGTGTTAACAGATCATTTTTTCCAGGCCGACAATTCTCCCTTTCGCCCAGCCAAGCCCCAACAATCCCAACGCTTCCGCCAGCCTCGTGAACAGGCGGAAATGTGGGCCAAACGCACAAAATCCGGGAAAAAAGACCGGCCTCTGAACTCTCCGGTCACGCCCTCAACAGGAGCGCATGGCCTATAAAGAGCGACTCGTTTTGAACCGTCAAGGATTCGTTTTTGTAGGTTTTGTGACCCCAACATGTTGTGTGTCACATGTGTGGATAACGGGGACAGCGATGCGGCTTGGCGACTTCGGATTCGTGCTTCCTTGACCGGCTTGGTCAGTCGTCTTGGGGCGATGCCGACCAACCCTGCCTTTTCATTTTAGCTGGCTTGCACTATCTGTTGCCTTCGCGCGGGGGCGCGTCTTGTCAAGCTCAAACGCATCCGCTACGCCCCGCTCATGACAGTTACCGTCCGTTTTGCCCCATCGCCGACCGGCCGTATCCATATCGGCAATGCGCGCACCGCGCTGTTCAACTGGCTGTTCGCCGTGAACAACAAGGGCCGCTACATCCAGCGTTTCGATGACACCGACATCGGCCGCTCGAAACAGGAATTTGCCGATTCCATCCTCTACGACCTGCATTGGCTGGGCATTTTCCCGGACGTCACCGAATATCAGTCGCGGCGCTTCGAGATCTACGATGCGGCGGTAGAGCGGCTGAAGGCGGCGCGTGTGCTTTATGCCTGCTACGAGACGCCGGAGGAACTGGACCTCCGCCGCAAGGTGCGCCGCACGCGCGGGCTGCCGCCGGTCTATGGCCGCGAGGCGCTGACGCTGACGCCGGAGCAGGTCGCCGAATACGAATCCGACGGGCGCCGGCCGCACTGGCGCTTTCTATTGCCGAATTTCACCAGCGACCCGTTGCAGCCGGAACGCACCGAGGTGCACTGGAACGACGTGGTGCGCGGCGACGAGACGGTCGATCTTGCCTCGCTCTCCGACCCGGTGCTGGTGCGCGAGGACGGCACCTATCTCTACACGCTGCCTTCGGTGGTCGACGACATCGATATGGGCGTCACCCATGTCATCCGCGGCGACGATCATGTCACCAACACCGGCGTGCAGATCGCTCTCTTCAAGGCGCTCGGCGCCGAGCCGCCAGCCTTCGGCCACCACAATCTGTTGACCACGACCACGGGCGAGGGGCTGTCGAAGCGCACCGGCGCGCTGTCGATCGAGAGCCTGCGCGAGGACGGTATCGAGCCGATGGCCGTTGCCTCGCTTGCCGTGCTGGTCGGCACGTCGGAGAATGTCACGGCCGCGCACGATCTCAATGAGCTCGCCGAGCATTTCGACCCGGCCGCGACGTCGAAGTCCGCGGCAAAGTTCGATCCCGACGAACTCTTCGTGCTCAACCGGACGCTCATGCATCACATGTCGTTCGAGGAGGCGCGCGACCGGCTGATCGTGCTTGGCATTTCCGGCGAAAAGGCCGAGCCCTTCTGGATGGCGGTGCGCGGCAACCTCGACCGCCTGTCGGACGCCGTCGTCTGGTGGCGCATCCTCAGCGATGGTCCGCAGGAGCGGGCCGAATTTACCGGCGAGGACCGCGATTTCCTCCACCAGGCCTTCGACCTTCTGCCGGAAGAGCCGTGGAACGGCACCGTGTGGAAGGACTGGACCGGCAGGATCAGGGAATCCACGGGCCGCAAGGGCAAGCCGCTCTTCATGCCGCTGAGGCTCGCCCTTACTGGCCGCTCTTCCGGGCCGGAGCTTGCAGATCTATTGCCGCTGATGGGTCGGGAAGGAACGCTGGCCCGACGACCCTGACCTTGCGCTGATCCGGCGGCAGCGCCGAGGCTGGCGTCTTGGAGGTCTGCCGCTTGATCGTATCATGGTCGAGCCCGCCTTGCTGGTTGGCGGCGGTTTCACGATCGACCGCCGGGTCCGGCTTGGTGGCCGGAACCCGGATGAAGGATTGGCTCTCGCCTACCGGCTGCGACTCTTGCGGATTGGGTGCGTTGCCGCCAACAATCGCGAAGTTTTCGGGCTTTGCGTTGCAGCCGCAGGCCGGCGGCCGCGAGAAATTGGCCCTCTTGTAGAGATAGGCTGTCGGCAGCTCGCTATAGGGGCGGCCGGTCGCCGTCGAGGTCATCGAGCCGGGATCGTGGTTCATGCCGCGGGTGTAGAAGACCCGCATGTCGGTGCCGGGGCAGCTCGACTCGCAATTCTTCTGGTCGCGCTCGAAGTCGCCATAGGAGGCGGCGTTCGACATCGGGAAGAAATAGCCATCGCAGGTGCGCACACACACCGTACGGAATTCGTCATCCGCTCCCGGCAGGTCCATGCCCTCCGGCTGGTTGATGACGCGGCGCGTATAGCGCTCGCTGGGGTCGTCCGGGGGGATGCCGGGCTCTGCAGGCGTATCGAGAGTCCCGATCTCCCGGTTCTGTTGCCCAAAAAGCTGTGCGAACAGGTTGCCGTCGTCGCGGGCAACTTCTTCAGCCGGCATGCGTCGTTGCGCGAGCTCATCGGCGCCGCGGCAGCCATTGGCGTCTAGAGCCGCCAGAATGCGGCGGCGATCACGGCTCGAGCCACCACTGGCCAGCCGCTCACGTTTGGCCTGCAGAGCGTCGAGATTGGCACTCATGCGCTCGATCGAGGCATTGATCGCGGCGCATTGGCTGACATTGCGCGCAAACAGCGTGAAGCCGCAGCTGGCAGCGTTGGCGCGGCTTCGTGCTTTTGCCAATTGCTCGCGCTGCCGCGTGATGGCGTCGTCATATTTGGCGATCAGGCTGGCCCCACCGCCGCCGCGCGTGGCGGCGAGTTCGGCTTCGAGCTGGCGGCACATGGAGGAGGCGGCATGCGGCTCGGTCACCGCAAACACCGACGCCGCGAGCGCGGCAAGCAGCGTCGCAACGCGGCTCAGCTTCAACCCCGCGCCTCTCATTCGAAACCCCGATTGCCTCTCCGTCCGAAGCTACGCTTCCTCGGTTAACCGACTATGCCCGAGTCGAGAGCCTAAAAAAGACGTTTTCGCACTGGACCAGTTCTCCAATCAGGGCACTCGAGCGAGGGCGAAGCGTGGCTGTCCTTACCCGTCGAACCGCATTGCAACTCGGTCTTATGTGCCTGGCGACACCCGTCGCCATGGCTGAGGCGACACCCGCCGCGTCGGATTGGCGGACCAGATTGGTCGATGCGGCGCGTCAGCAGATCGGCGTCACCAGGCTCTATGATCCGACCTATGTCCGCCTGGCTTATCCCGGCGGCGACGTCGCGCAGGACCGTGGGGTGTGCACGGATGTCGTGGTTCGCGCCTATCGCCGTGCCTTCGGTCTCGACCTGCAGAAGCTCGTGCATGAGGACATGCTGGCCAATTTCGCCGCCTATCCGAAAGATTGGGGCCTCAAATCGCCCGACCGCAACATAGATCATCGCCGGGTCCCTAATCTTGCAGCCTTTTTCGGACGGCGGGGCGTTTCCTTGCCCATCAGCGAGGATCCCGCCGACTACCGGCCCGGCGATCTCGTCACCCAGATGCTGCCCGGCAATCTGGCGCATATCGCCATTGTCTCGTCCAGTCGCTCGCCGGCGGCGCCGGAAAGGGCGCTGCTCATTCACAATATCGGGCAGGGCGTCCGCGAGGAGGACACGCTATACGCTTTCCGGCAGACCGGGCATTTCCGCTTCGCGCCAGCTTGAGACGCTCAGCTTAGATCCACGAGAGCCTGGGCCTTGTGCGCCGCCTCCACGACTGCCAGCGCCGTCATGTTGACGACGCCGCGTGATGTCACCGACGGCGTCAGAATATGCGCCGGCTTGTCGGTGCCGAGCAGGATCGGCCCGACATGCAGCGCATCCATCATGGCGCGCAGCGCCGTCAGCGTGATGTTGGCGGAATCGAGGTTCGGGAACACCAGCAGGTTTGCTTCGCCCTTCAGACGCGAATGCGGATAAACGCGCTGGCGCAGGTGCTCCGACAGCGCCGAGTCGGCATGCATCTCGCCGTCGCACTGCAACTCGGGCGCGATGCGGGCAAGAATCATGGCCGCCTGGCGCATCTTCAGTGCGCTCGGCGAATCGCGCGAGCCGAAATCCGAATGCGACAGCAGCGCAGCTTTGGGCTCGATGCCGAAGCGCTGGATTTCCTCCGCCGCCAGCACGGTCATTTCGGCGATCTCCTCCGCCGTCGGGTCGACCGAGACGTGGGTGTCGGTGAGGAAGATGATGCCGCGCTGCGAAATCAGCATCGACAGTGTCGACAGATCCTGGTCCTTGATGCCCGGGCGGGCCCCTATGATCAGCGTCACGTTGCGCAGATGGCGTTCGAAGCGGCCTTCGAGGCCGCAGACCATGGCGTCCGCGTCGCCGCGCTTCAGCGCCAGGGCGGCGATCACCGTGTTGTCGGTGCGCACCATGGTGCGAGCGGCCTCGGTGGTCACGCCGCGCCGTCCGGCGAGTTCGATCAAGAGATCGACATAGTTGCGGTAGCGCGGATCGTCCTCCGGATTGATCAAGCCGAAGTCGACGCCCGGCCGGATCCGCAGCCCGTAGCGCTTCAGCCGCACGTCGACGACAGCAGGACGGCCGATCAGGATCGGCTCGGCAATGCCTTCTTCCAGCACCACCTGCGCGGCGCGCAGCACGCGCTCGTCTTCGCCGTCGGCGTAGATGACGCGCTTGGCGCTCGAGGCCTTGGCCGAGGAGAACACCGGCTTCATCACCAGCCCGGAGCGGAAGACGAAGCGGTTGAGCTTGTCGATATAGGCGGCAAAATCGGTGATCGGCCGCGTTGCCACGCCGGTCTCGCAGGCGGCCTTGGCCACCGCCGGCGCAATGCGCAGGATGAGGCGTGGGTCGAAGGGCGAGGGGATGAGGAAATCGGGGCCGAAGATCGGCGTCTCGCCTGAATAGGCGCGCGCCGCAACGTCGGACGGCTCTTCGCGCGCAAGTGCGGCGATCGCCCGCACGGCGGCCATCTTCATCTCCTCGTTGATGGCGCTGGCGCCGCAGTCGAGCGCGCCGCGGAAAATGTAAGGAAAGCAGAGCACGTTATTGACTTGATTGGGAAAGTCGGAACGCCCGGTGCAGATCATGGCGTCCGGCCGAGCCGCCCTTGCCACTTCCGGCATGATTTCCGGAGTCGGATTGGCAAGCGCCAGGATCAGCGGCTTCGGCGCCATGTCCTGCAAGAGTTCGGGTTTCAGCACGCCGGCGGCGGAGAGGCCCAGGAAGACATCGGCACCGGGAATGACATCGGCCAGCGTGCGCGCCGGCGTGTCCTTCACATAGGGGTCTTTCCAGCGATCCATCTCTTCGATGCGGCCCTTATGGGCGACGCCGAACCGATCGGTGACCCAGATGTTTTCGACCCTGGCGCCGAGCGAGACCAAAAGGTTGAGGCAGGCAAGCGCTGCAGCACCCGCGCCGGAGGTTACGATCTTGATGTCGGCGATCTTCTTGCCGGCGAATTCCAGTCCGTTCAGCACCGCGGCGGCGACGATGATCGCTGTGCCATGCTGGTCGTCATGGAAGACCGGAATGCGCATGCGCGCCTTTAACTGCTCCTCGACCTCGAAACATTCCGGGGCCTTGATGTCCTCGAGGTTGATACCGCCGAAGGTCGGCTCGAGGGCTGCCACCGTCTCGACCATGCGCTCGATTTCCGGCGCGTCGATCTCGATGTCGAAGACATCGATGCCGGCAAACTTCTTGAACAGCACGGCCTTGCCTTCCATCACCGGCTTGGAGGCGAGCGGGCCGATATTGCCGAGGCCAAGAACCGCGGAGCCGTTGGAGACCACGCCGACCAAATTGGCGCGCGCCGTGTAATCGGCAGCCGCTGCCGGATCGTCACGGATTTCAAGGCATGGTGCGGCGACGCCGGGCGAATAAGCGAGCGCCAGGTCGCGCTGGTTGCCGAGCGGCTTGGTAGCCTGAATTTCCAGTTTTCCCGGGGTGGGATGCTTATGGAAGAAGAGCGCGGCCTCATCGAGATCCGACCTGGCCGTTTGTTTGCTCTCGCCGTCCATTGCGCCCCTCCCTGTGCTTGCTGCGTTCGAGCCTTTTAGCATGCGGCGAAGATTCTTCGCGACGCCAAATCACGATTTTGGCATTCGTGTTACCGAAGCGCAAAATGCCAAGTTATTTCAGATTGTTACAGGAAGACTCTGTGGCCGTGACGCTGCCGGGTAGTCCACGCGATCAGAAGGCGCTGACGTAAAGGCCGCCGTCGACCGGAATGTTCTGGCCGGTGAGATAGCCGGCATGGACCGAGCAGAGGAAGGCGCAGATCTGCCCGAACTCTTCCGGCGTGCCGAGGCGTTTGGCCGGCACATCGGCGCTGATGCGGGCCTTGCGCGCGGCGGCCGCGGCCGGCTCCTCCGGCGTGCCGGCCTCGTGCGGACCGCGCAGCCGGTCGGTGTCGAGCTTGCCGGGCAACAGGCTGTTGATCGTGACGTTGCGGTCGATCACCGTGCGCGCCACGCCGGCGAGGAACGATGTCAGGCCGGCGCGGGCGCCCGAGGACAGGTCGAGGCCGGGTATCGGCACATAGACCGACAGCGAGGTGATGTTGACGATGCGGCCGAAGCCGCGCTTGGCCATGCCGTCGATCACCGCCTGGATGAGTTCGATCGGCGTCACCATGTTCTGCGTCACGCCCTCGAGGATCTTGGCGCGGTCAAGCTCGCGGAAATCGCGCAGCGGCGGGCCGCCATTGTTGTTGACCAGGATGTCGGGGTCCGGACAGGCGGCAAGCAGCGCCTTCTGCACCTCCGGTTTCGAGACATCGCCTGCCACTTCGATTACTCCGACCCCGAATCTTTCGCGAATGTCCTGTGCGGTCTTGGCCAAAAGCTCGGCGTTGCGGCCGTTGACGACGAGATCACAGCCTGCCTCCGCAAGCGCGACCGCGCAGCCGCGCCCCAGTCCCTTGCTGGAAGCGCAGACGATGGCCTTCTTTCCGCGAATGCCGAGATCCATGGCGGTTTTCTCCGTTGATAGGTCCGGCAGGCTAGCGCCTGGGCTGGACCAATCGCAACCGTCATACGGTTGTTGCATGAATCGGGGCATAGGCTGTCGCGAAAGCAACGGTGACAAGCGATGTCCGGTCCAGAGCCCCGCACTTTCCGCAGCATGTTCATTTCGGACGTGCATCTCGGTTCCAAGGCGGCCAAGGCCGACTTCCTGATCGACTTCCTGCGCCACCATGAGGCCGACATCATCTATCTGGTCGGCGATATCGTCGATGGCTGGCGCCTGCGGCGCAACTGGCACTGGCCGCAGAGCCACAATGACGTGGTGCAAAAACTGCTGCGCAAGGCGCGCAAGGGCGCCAGCATCACCTACATTGCCGGCAACCATGACGAGTTCGCCCGCCAGTTCCAGGGCGTGCATTTCGGCGGCATCGTCGTTGCCGACCGCGCCATCCACGTGACCGCCGACGGCAGGCGGATGCTCGTCATCCATGGCGACCAGTTCGACACCATTGTGCACAACCGGCGCTGGCTCGCCTATCTTGGCGACTACGCCTATGACGCGGCGATGATGGTCAACCGGGTCGTGACGAAGCTGCGCCACATGCTCGGCCTGCCTTACTGGTCGTTCTCGTCCTGGGCCAAGGTCAAGGTCAAGAAGGCCGTCAACTTCATCGGCTCGTTCCAGACGGTGCTCTCCGAGGAAGCGCGACGCTCCCATGTCGACGGCGTCATCTGCGGCCACATCCACCACGCGGCGATCGAGAACTATGGCGAGGTCCAGTACATCAACACGGGTGACTGGGTGGAAAGCTGCACGGCGGTGGTCGAGCATTTCGACGGCCGCATGGAGATCCTGACCTGGGCGCATGTGCAGCCGCAGGCGCCGGCCGGAAAGGACGTGCTCGTGCCCGTCGATATCGTCGGCATCCAGGGCAGGGCGGCCAAGGCCGCCTGACCCCTCCAATTGTCGATCACGACGCGAGCCGCGGCCGCCTTCCGCGATGGGCCGGAGAATTCGTCTCAACAGTTTCAGCCTGATCGGTTGGTCCAGGCAGTTCCGCCGTGTGCTGCCTCATGTTAGGGAACGCAACGCGTTGCAGGCCGTCCCACGCAACGTAATTGGATCGATTCATGTCGCTGCCGCCACTTTCGCCCGAGCAACTCGTCAAACCGAGCCATTTCGAACTGCGCATGAGCCTGATCTTCGCGACATTGTTCGTGTCGCTTGGCATCCATCTGCCCTATTTTCCGCTCTGGTTGCAGGCCAAGGGTTTCCATGCCGAGCAGATCGCCGTCATCCTGGCGGCGCCGATGTTTCTGCGAGTGGTGACGACACCCATGCTGACCGCCTTTGCCGACCGGGCGAAGGACCGTGCCAACGTCTACATCGCGCTGGTCGCGGCATCGATGATCATTTCGGCCGGCTATTTCCTGCCGGCCACCTACGCGATCGTGCTGGCCATATCGCTGCTTTTGACGATCGCCTGGACGCCGCATTCGCCGATGGCCGATTCGCTGGCGCTGTCCGGCGTGCGCCGATTCGGCTCCAAATACACCGGCATGCGCAAATGGGGCTCCGTCTCCTATCTCTGCGCCAATGTCGTGGGCGGCTTCATCCTCGCGCAAACCGGAGCCAAAGCCGTGCCGGCGATCCTCTTCGTTGCGCTCGCGGCCGCGCTGATTGCGGGCTTGTTGGCGCCGCGCATGGGAAGGCCACGCAAGGCGTCGCCGCTGTCGGCGGCCGATCTGCAGCATTCGGCGCCGAGCCTGTTCAACGCCTATTTTCTCTATTTCACCCTTGGCGTCGGCATCATCACCGCCAGCCACGCATTCCTTTACGGCTTTGTGTCGATCTATTGGAAGTCGATCGGCATCGGCGACTCGGTCGTTGGCCTGCTTTGGGCTTGGGGCGTGGTGTCGGAAGTCGGCATGTTTCTGTTCTTCAACCGCATTTTCGCTTCCGTCTCGGTGACCAGGGTCATGATGATCGCGGGCTTCGGCGCCATCTTGCGCTGGATCGCCTTTCCGATGGTCTGGCCGCTCGGACTGGGTGTTGCCGGATTCTTCGGCGTCCAGACGCTGCATTCGGTGTCGGTGGCGATGGTGCTGATCGGCCTGCAGAAGATGATCGGAGAAACGGTGTCCGAAGAACGTACGGGTGCCGCGCAAGGCATTGCCTATTTCTTCAACGGCTTCTTCATGGCTGCGGTGACGCTCGCGTCCGGGCCGCTCTATGAACGTCTCGGCGTCGACGGGTTTCTGGTGATGATCCCGATCGCGATTGCCGGTCTTGCGCTGATCGGGCTTGCCGCGCGTTCAGCCCCACAGTCCCCGGTCCGGCGGTGATACCAGCGATCCCTGGTAGACCAGGCCTGGCTCGCGATCGCGGGCCAGCAGCAGCGGACCGTCGAGATCCACGAAATCGGCGTCCTGAGCAAGCAGGACGGCCGGCGCCATGGCGAGCGAGGTGCCGACCATGCAGCCCACCATGATGCCGAATCCCAGCTCACGGGCGCGTTCGTTAAGCTTGACCGCCTCCGTCAGACCGCCTGACTTGTCGAGCTTGATGTTGACCGCGTCGTAGAGGCCGACCAGCGAATCGAGGTCCTTTGCCTCATGCACGCTTTCGTCGGCGCAGATCGGCACCGGATGAGCGATCTCGCGCAGGATGCCGTCGCGGCCGGCGGGCAGAGGCTGCTCGATCAGCGCGATCCCGAGTTGGGCGGCGAAGGCCAGATTGGCTTCGATGTTGCCGTCCGTCCAGCCCTCATTGGCATCGAGAATGATCCGGCTCCGCGGAGCGGCCTCGGTCACCGCGCGAATGCGGGCCAAGTCGTTGTCGCCGCCGATCTTGACCTTGAGCAAAGGCCGCGTGGCGTTGGCGCGGGCCTGGGCGGCCATGGCTTCCGGCTCACCGAGCGAGAGCGTGTAGGCAGTTTCAAGCGCGTGCGGTTGGGCAGCGCAGATCCGGGTTGCCACTGGCCTGCCGCTCAGCTTGGCCTCCAGATCCCACAGCGCGCAATCGATGGCGTTGCGCGCGGCGCCGGCCGGCATGGCCGTGAGCAGGGCGGCTCGGTCCATCCCGCCTGCAAGGCGCGGACGCATTGCCTCGATCGCCTCGCGCACGCCTTCCATGGTCTCGCCGTAGCGCCTGTAGGGGACGCATTCGCCGCGCCCTATATGACCTTCGTGAGCGATTGTGACTGTGATGACCTCTGCCTCGGTCTTCGAGCCGCGCGAGATGGTGAAGGCGCCGGCGATGGGAAAGCGCTCCGGCTCGACCGAAATGACACGCGCCATATTTTTCTTCTCCGGCTATGCGGCCCGGGTCTGCCGGCAAATCGACACGCCAGTTCCGCCACGCTAAACAGGACGCCATGTTGAACATCCGCAAACGCGACGCAAGCCGCACGGCCTCCGGTGAAGCCAATCACCAGCCGCGCGTCGCCGTGGGCGAGGAGGACGGCGTTCTCGGCTGTGCGTTCTCCGGCGTCTGGACCACGCGCACCGTAGCGCTGATCGACGCGGATATGCGCAAGGTCGAGAAGCGCAGCGGCGCAAAAAGCCTGATCCTCGATCTTTCCAAGATCGAGAAGATCGACACCGCCGGCGCCTGGCTGATCGACCGTCTCGCCAGCGCCTTCGAGAAGAAGGGTGTCGAAGTCCACCTGCAGGGGCAGAGCGAAGTCGCTTCGATCCTGCTCGGCGCGGTTGGCGATGCGGTCCGCCGCGAGCGCGAATCAGGCCCGGCCGGCCCGCCCAACATCATCTTGCGCGCGCTGGAACTGGTCGGCCGACGCGTCTTCGAGATGCGCGACGACTTTTTCGCGTCGATGAACATCCTTGGTGCCACCATCCGGGGCGCGCAGATGAAGCTCGGCCGCGGCCATGCCGTCAATCCGGCCGCCATCTTCAACCAGATCGATCGCATGGGCGTCGGCGCCATCCCCGTGGTGGTGCTGATGTCGGCCATCGTCGGCGCCATCGTGGCGCAGCAGGGCGCCTATCAGCTGAGCTATTTCGGGGCCGACATTTTCGTCGTGGATCTCGTCGGCGTGCTTATCCTGCGCGAACTCGGCGTGCTGATGACGGCGATCATGCTGGCGGGCCGCTCGGGAAGCGCCATCACCGCCGAGATCGGCTCGATGAAAATGCGCGAGGAAGTCGACGCGCTGAAGGTGATCGGGCTCAACCCCATCGGCGTGCTCGTCTTTCCGCGGCTGGTGGCATTGGTGATCGCGCTGCCATGTCTGACGATCGTCGCCAATTTCGCCGCCCTTGCCGGCGGCATCGTTGCTGCCTGGCTCTACTCCGATATTCCGCCGGCCGCATTCCTCGACCGGCTGCGTGTCGCCATCGACATCAGCACGATTTTTGCCGGGCTGATCAAGGCACCCTTCATGGCCATGATCATCGGCATCATCGCCTCGGTCGAAGGCATGAAGGTGGGCGGCAGCGCCGAATCGCTGGGCCAGCACGTCACCGCCTCGGTGGTGAAGTCGATCTTCGTCGTTATCATCCTCGACGGGCTGTTCGCCATGTTCTATGCGGCGATCGAGTTCTGACATGGCGATCGCGAACGGACCCAAGCCAGCGCAGGACAAGGACGACAGCGAAGTCGTGCTTTCCGTGCGCGACGTGACCGTCGCCTTTGGCGACAAGGTCATCCTCGACAAGCTGTCGCTCGACATCAAGCGCGGCGAGATCCTGGGGTTCGTCGGTGCTTCGGGCGCCGGCAAGTCTGTGCTGCTGCGCACCATTCTGGGCCTGATGCCCAAGCAGTCAGGCACGATCAAGCTGTTCAACGTCGACGTCGACAAGGCAAGCGAAGCCGATCGCCTGCGCATCGACATGCGGCTCGGAGTCCTGTTCCAGCATGGCGCGCTGTTTTCGGCGCTGACGGTGCTGGAGAACGTTCAGGTGCCGATGCGCGAATATCTCGACCTGCCGAAGAAGCTGATGGACGAACTCGCCATGCTCAAGATCGAGCTGGTCGGCCTGCCGCCGGACGCGGCGCAGAAGTTTCCGTCCGAGCTCTCCGGCGGCATGATCAAGCGCGCGGCACTGGCGCGCGCGCTGGCGCTCGATCCCGATATCGTCTTCCTCGACGAACCGACATCCGGCCTCGATCCGATCAGCGCCGCCGAGTTCGACGAGCTGGTGGTCAAGCTGCGCGATACGATGGACCTGACGGTCTACATGGTCACGCACGACCTCGACACGCTGTTCACCGCCTGCGACCACGTGGCGGTGCTCGGCAAGAAGAAGGTGCTGGTCGAAGGCACGATCGACGACATGCTGAAGAGCGAGGAGCCGTGGGTGAAATCGTATTTCCGCGGAAAACGTGCTCGCCAACTTGATCTCGCGGCCCGCGCATAGCCATAAGTGAGGCAATGGAAACCAGAGCCAACTACATCATTGTCGGCATCTTCACGCTGGCCGCGATCCTTGCGGCCTTCGCCTTCGTCTATTGGACGGCCGCGATCGGCGACAGGGGCGAGACGACGCTGTTGCGCGTGCGCATCCCGGGTTCTGCTTCAGGCCTCGGCCGCGGCAGCTTCGTGCTCTTCAACGGCGTCAAGGTGGGCGACGTCAAGCGCGTCTATATCGACGTCGACAACCCGACGGTCGCCATCGCCGACACCGAAATCGACCGCATGACGCCGATCACCAAGTCGACACAGGCCGATATCGGGCTCGCCGGCCTCACCGGCCAGGCCAATATCGAGCTCAAGGGGGCCGATCCCAAGGAGGTGAAGCTGCTCGACCAGGCGGAAAAGGAAGGCAAGGTCGCCGAGATCGTCGCCAACCCGTCCGCCGTGACCAATCTGTTGCAGACGGCGCAGGATATCTTCACGCGCGCCGACAAGGTGCTGTCCGAGCTGGAAGGCTTTACCAGGGACGTCCGCGGTCCGCTGACCCAGACCGTCCGGAACGTGCAGACCTTCTCCGACGCGCTGGCCAAGAATTCCGACGGCATCGACAAGTTCCTGTCCAGCGTCAGCGCGCTCTCCGACGAGCTGAAGGGTGTTTCGGGCAAGCTCGACGGCACTTTGAAGGCCGCCGAAGGGCTGCTCAATTCCGTCGACAAGGACCAGATCAAGAGCATTGTCGCCAACGTCAACACGGTGACCGGCAATCTGAAGGAGACTTCGAAGCAGTTCGACACCGTCATCAACAACGTCAACACGGCGGTCGGCTCGATCAACGACTTCGCGCAGAAGACGCAAGGCACGCTTGACAAGGTCAATGGCGTGCTGGACGGCATCGATCCGGCGGAGGTGCGCACCGCATTGGCCAACATCCAGAAGGCCAGCGACAACGCCAATCAGGCCGCCGCCGACATCGCCAAGGTGACGAACAAATTCGCCAACCGGGCCGACGATATCGACCAGACGATCAAGGACGCCAAACAGCTTGCGCAGCGACTCAACGACGCTTCGGTGCGCGTCGACGGCATCCTGGTCAAGGTCGACAACCTGCTTGGCTCCGGCGAGGCCAATGGCGTGATGGCCGACGCCAGGGCGACGCTGAAATCGTTCAAGGAGGTCGCCGATACGCTGAACGCGCGGCTCGGCACCATCACCGACAATCTGGCCCGCTTCTCCGGCCAGGGCCTGCAGAATGTCGAGGCGCTGGTCCAGGACAGCCGCAGGTCGATCAACCGCATCGAGGAAGCAGTGACCGACCTCAGCCGCAATCCGCAGCGGATCCTGACGGGCGGCGAGGGCGAGGTCCGGCAATATGACGGCAGGGTGCGGCGTTGACTTCGGCCTTCGCCCACCGCAAGAACAAGGGCCGCAATTGCGGGTTGATCTTACGATCCGGGGACAACGGGGATCTCGCGTGAAGTCGACTGTCAGATCGGGCGGAGTGAAATCGGCCGCGCTGCTGCTTGCGCTCTCGGTCGCCGGCTGCGCGGCGCTGGGCGGCAAGCCGGCGCCGCTCGACACATTCGAATTGTCGGCGCCGATGGTCGACGCGCATGGCCACAGCCGCCGCCAGATCCTGATCACCCAGCCGTCGGCGCTCAAGGCGCTGGACAGCCAGAACATCGTGATCAGGCCATCCGATCTGTCGATCCAGTATCTCAAGGGCGCGCAATGGGCGGACCGCCTGCCGCTCATCGTGCAGGCCAGGCTCGCCGAAACCTTCCAGCGGTCCGGCAGCTTTGCCGGCGTCGGCAAGCCGGGCGAGGGGCTGGCGATCGACTATCGGATCATCGCCGAGGTGCGAACCTTCGAAGTTCGCGTCAATGGCGGCGAGCATGCCGAGGTCGATCTGTTCGTGCGTATCCTCAACGATCGCAATGGCGAGGTGCGCGCTGCCAAGAGCTTCAGCGCGAGCGCGCCGGTATCCGGCAGCGGCAACGCCGCCTATGTCGGCGCGCTGGACAGCGCCTTCGGCCAAGCGGCGAAGGACATCGTCCGCTGGACGGATTCGGTGATCTGAGCGGGAATCGTCCCAAGCGCTCCGACGAGCCGAAGGTGCGGCCGAGGACATCAAAAAGGCGGGACTTGCCCGCCTTTTTTGTTCTCGGCGCGGCCTGACTACTGCAGCCGGCCGCTGGCGTGGGCAAGCATGGTGTAGACCTTGCCGGTGTCCGACGTCAGATAGGTCTGCGCCATGATGTTGTCGCGGTCGTTGCGCGACACGTCCTTGAGCAGCTTCTCGAAATCGTCGCAGTAGCGGTCGACCGCGGCGCGGAACTCCGCCTCGGCCTGGTATTTGCGACGGATCTCGTCGAAGGTCTGCTGGCCCTTCAGCGTGTAGAGGCGCCGGGTGAACACGTCGCGCTCGCCGCGCCTGTAGCGGTTCCACAGCTCGATCGAGGCGTCGTGGTCAATGGCGCGCGCGATGTCGACGGACAGCGAGTTGAGCGACTCCATGACGTGCAATGGCGAGCGCTGGGCAGGAGCCGCACGCGGCGCTTCCGCCGGCGCCGCCGGCTTCAGCTCTTCATCGCGCGAAGCATTGGTCAGGAGATCACGCACCCAGCCGCCCTGCGCCGTCTTTCCATTGGGATCGCGGCGGGTCGCCTCCGCCGGGCGCTCGAGATCGAGCGTGCCGCGCAGGCTTGCTTCGGCGAGCGGTGCCTGCGGGGCCCGGCTCTCCGGCTGAGGCTGAGGCGCCGGCGGACGGCGCAGCGACTGCTCGGCGGGACGGGCAACAGGCGCCTGCGGGGCGGGACGGAGGCTCCGCGGCTCGGCGCCTTCGCTGCTGCCGCTGCGGCCGGATTTCGCAACGATGTCAGACAGTTCCTTGAGCGCGCTGATCTGCTCGGCGACGGCGCGGCGGATGGCCGAGGTCGATTCCTTGGCTTCCTCGGGCATCTCGATGACGCCCTTCTTGAGTTCGGCGCGGGTCAGGTCCAGCTCACTCTTGATCGAGCCGGCGGTGCGCCGCATCTCCTCGGTGGCGTCGGCGAAGCGTTGCGTTGCCGAATCGACGACGTCGGCGATTGCCGTGCGGATCTTCTCCGCCGACTCCCTCGTGCGGCCCTCGGCGTTCTGCATCGTCTTGCCGACGAGGTCTTCGAACGAGCGCATGACCTTCTCGAGGTCTTCCGACTTCTTGACCAGGCCGACAGCAAGGTCTTCCAGCGAGGACTGCCGCTCGAGCGTGTGCTCGAGATTGCTCTGCGCCGAGCTCAACAAGGTCGAAGCGCTCGACAGCAGCCGGCTGTGCTCGTCGAATTTGGTCGCGATGGCGGCAACCTCGCGCAACGTCGCCGACGACAGATCGGTGAGCCGCGTCGTGTTGGTGTCGACGAGACGCGCCGAACTGGCGAAGGTCTGCGCCGCCTTTTCGGTCGTCACCGCGAAGCTCTGCGTGCTGCCGGTGAGACGTTCCTCGACGTGACCGAGGTTGGCTGCCGCCTGCTCGATCAACTGACCGAGTTGTGCGCTGGAGTCGGACATGCGGCCGATGAGGTCGGTCACACTGTCTGCCAATGTCGAGCGCGCGCCCTCGACGGCCGAAAGCGTCTCGGCCGTGCGGCTGGCAAGCGCGTTGACGAGAGCCGCATTCTCGCTGCGCAGCTTCTCGGTCGCGCGGGCCGTGACCTCTTCCATGCTCTTGTGCAGCTCCGAGCCGCCCTGGGCGAAACGCTCGACCAGCGGCCGGGCCTTCTCGTCGAGGATCTTGGACATTTCGGCGGAGCGCGCGGCCAGCATGGTGTTGAGCTCGCGGGTGTTGGCGCCGATGGTCTTTGCCGCCTCGTTGGTGCTCTGGCCGATATGCTGTCCGACCGCCGTAAAGGTTTCGGCGATGACGTTGGCGCGCGAGATAAGCTGCGCCTCGGCCCCGGAGACCTGCTCGTCGAGCTTCTTGCCCATTGTCTCGGCTGTGGACGCGAGACGGCTTTCGACGCTCGCGACCTGCTCCTCGACGCGGGCGGCGACCGCGGCTGCACTCGAAGCCAGCCGCTCGTCGGCGCCTGCCAGCGCCTGCTCGATCTCGCGGGCGTGAACGGCAAGTTCCTGGCCGGTCTGGCGGGCACGGTCGGCGACGCGCTGCTCGGTGGTGGCGAACGCTCCGACAATGGTTTCGGTATGCTGGCCGATGGCCGAACTGCTGTCGGAGATCCGCGACACCAGCCGCTGATCGGCGTCGTCGAAGATGCGGGCAATCTCGGACGCCCGCGACGAGAGCGCTTCCGAACCCTCGGCGATGCGATTGATCAGATGCTGGTCGGCGGCGTCGAAGATGCGGCCAAGATCGGCGGCGCGCGCGGCCAGCGCTTCGGCCGACTCGGTGATGCGCATGCTCAGCCGCTCGTCGGCGCCTTCGAAGTTGCGCAGGATGTCGCCGGAGCGTGCCGCCAGCGACTGCGCGGTTTCGACCGCGCGTGCAACCAGCTTCTGGTCGGCGGCGTCGAACGTGCCGGCGATGTCGCTGACGCGTGCATTCAGCTTGTCGGCGGTTTCCTCGGCGCGAGCCATCAGCGAGTTGGAGGCTTCATCGGCGCGGGCCATGAGCATGCTGGACGTGTCCTGGGCGCGCTCGTGCAGGCGGCGGTCCGCCTCCTCGAAGGCGTGGGCAATATCCTCGGCCCTGGCAAGCAAGGCGGCGGAAGTCTGCTCGGCGCGCTCGGCGATCTTGCGATCGGCATCGCTGAAGGCGGCACCGGCCTGCTCATGCAGGGCGCTGGTGATTTCCATGACCTTGTCGCGCAAGGCGCCGGCAACGAAGACGGCCGTCTTTTCGAGAACGCCGCGGACATTGTCCACCCCGTTCGAGAGGGCCCGCTCCATGGTGCCGGCACGCTCTTCGATGATGCCCGTCTGGCGGCTGAAGGCCTGCTCGATCTTTTCGACATCGGCGGCGATCGCCGCCGAGATGTCGCTGCTCTTGGCGGCGATCTGGTCGATGTGGCCGGACACCGAATGGTCGATGTTCCGGCGGGTCTCGGAGAGCTTGGCCAGATCGTCCTCCAGAGCGCGGGCGAGGAGGTCGCGGCCTTCCGACAGCTTGCCGACATGGCCGGCAATGATGCCGTCGATTTCGCTGCGGCCCTCGGCGAGCTTCTGCAGGTCGTTTTCGAGCGCCCGGGTGAGGATATCGCGACCTTCGGCAAGTTTTTCGACCTGGCCGGCGACGAGACCGTCGATGCTAGAGCGGCTTTCGGCCAGCTTGGCGAGGTCTGCTTCGAGGGCGCGCTTGAGGATGTCGCGGCCTTCGGCGAGCTTCTCGACCTGCCCGGCGACCAGTCCGTCTATGCTCGAGCGGCTTTCGGCCAGCTTGGCGAGGTCGTCCTCCAAGGCCTTGGACAACGTCGCGCGGTCCTCGACAAGCCTGTCTGCGTGGCTCTGCATGAGGCCGCTCGCATTGGCCATATCGGCATCGAGGACGCGGGAAAGCTCGGCGCGATGATCGGCGATCTTCTGCGAATGATCGACAATGGCTCCCTGGATGGTGTTGAGGTCCGCTTCCAAGGCTCGCTTGAGGATGTCGCGGCCCTCGGCAAGCTTCTCGACCTGCCCGGCGACCAGGCCGTCGATGCTGGAGCGGCTTTCGGCGAGCTTGGCCAGATCGTCCTCGAGCGACTTCGTCAGCACCGACCGATCCTCGACCAGCCTGTTCTGGTGGTCGGCGATTGCGCCGCCGACCACCTGCAGGTCGGCCTCGAGGGCCCTCGACAGCTGCGCGCGCTCTTCCTGCACCCTGTCGGAGTGTCCTGCGATGGTATCCCTGATCGTGTTGAGGTCTGCCTCCAAGGCGCGCTTGAGGATATCGCGGCCTTCAGCGAGCTTCTCGACCTGGCCGGCGACGAGGCCGTCGATGCTGGCGCGGCTTTCGGCGAGCTTGGCGAGGTCGGATTCGAGCGTCTGCGACAGCAGGCTGCGATCCTCGGCGAGCTTGCCGGCGTGGCTGTCGATGAGGTCGCGGATGCCGCTCAGGTCGCCTTCCAGCGCGCGGCTCAACTCACCCCTATCCTCAGCGATCTTGGCTGAATGGGTCTCGATCAGCTTTCTGATGCCAACGATGTCGGTCTCGAGCGCCTTGGCCAGCACCGCGCGGCCCTCGGCGATCTTCTCCACCTGGCCTGCGACCAGCCCATCGATGCTGGCGCGATTGTCGGCCAACTTGGCGAGATCAGCCTCCAGCGCGCGCGCCAGAATGCTGCGGCCTTCGGCCAGTTTCCCGACATGGCCGGCGACCATTTCATCAATCATCGTACGGGCTTGGACCAATCTGCCGGAGTCTTCGTTGAGAGCCTGGGACAGACGGTTGCGACCCTCTTCGAGCTGCTCGAGATGGGCGCCGAGCGAGGCGTCGATGGCCGCGTGCGACTCGTTGACCTTGCGCAGATCCTCTTCCAGCGCGCGCGACACCAGGCTGCGGCCCTCGGCGAGCTTCTCCACCTGGTTGGCCACGGCGGCGTCGATATCGGCGCGGCTTTCGGCGAATTTTGCCAGGTCCGCCTGCAGCGTGGCGGCCATGCGGTCGCTGCTTTCGGAGAGCTTGCGGCTGTGGTCCTCGATCGCCTCGTCAATGCCGGCACGGGCGCTGGCGAGCCGCTGGAGGTCGGCGTCGAAGGAACGCGACACGACGTGGCGGGCGGCTTCCATGCGTCCGGCGAAATCGGTGGCGCGGGCCTCGAGCATGGACGAGGTCGACGAGATGATATCGGCCATGTCGGCGCCGATCTGGGTCTTGCCCTGATCGATCATGGCCGACAGCGAGTCCTTGCTCTCCGCGAAGGTGTTGGCGATATCGCGCGCACGCTCGACCAGCGTCTCGTTGATCTGGCGGGCACGGGCCTCGAGCGCGGCGTTGAGCTTCTGTGTGCCCGTATCCAGCGCTTCGGCGCGGGTCTGGAATTCGCTGATCAGCGCCTGCCCGCGTTCGGCCAGCGTCCGCTCGATGCCGCTCAGGCTGGCCTCGAACTCCGAGTTCAGGGTGCGCGCGGCGCCGCCAAGCAAGGAAACCATGCCGTTGGTGCGGTCGTCGAGCAGGTCCGTCAAGGAGCGGGTGAGGCCGTCGGTGGTGTCGGTCAGCTTGGCGATGCGCGTGTCGAGGAGGCTGGCGAAGGCCTCGCCAGAGGTCGACAGGCGGTCGGTGATCGTATCCAGCCGGGTTTCGACGGAATCGAAGATCGACATCGAGCTTTCGTTGATGCGATCGATCAGCGTGTCGCCGGAATTGTTGATCGTCATCGACAGCTTGGTCGAAGCATTGAGGATCGAGTCACGGATGATGTCGCTGGCGGCGCCGATCTCGTCGCGCAGCGTTTCATGGGCGCCGGCGATGGAAGCGCGCACGCGCTCGGCATGCGAGACGACGGCCTCGCGCTCGCTGCCGAGACCATCGACCAGCGAGCGGATGCGAACCTCGTTTTCGGAGTAGGAACGCTCGAGCTGGTTGACCTCGCTGTGGACCAGCGTTTCGAGCTCCACCGCACGCGCCAGCGTGCGTTCGATGCCTTCGCCCATCGCCGCGACCTCGCGGCGAACGGCCTGGCCGATCATCATGACGCGATCCTGGGCCAGGTTTTCCGGCTCGGCCAGGCGGAACGCCACTTCGGTCATGGATTGCGCGGCAATGCGCATTTCCTGGGCCCGCCGGACCATCGCGGCAAAGGCCCAGAACAGAATGACCGGAACGATCGCGGCAATCGCAAGGCCGATCAGTTCAGGACGAGCGAAGAGCTGGTCGAAGCTGCGGACCTTCCAGATGTCCGACCCGAAAAGCAGGTTGGCGAGTCCGCCGGCGCCGGCGATCCAGGCCACCGAAATGAACGCCACGACCCAGTACACCGTGCTTGACGCACGCCGGTTGAGGCCGTGCAAAAGCGTGCGGTAGTCCTTCTGGCGGTCGTCATTGGCTGGGGTGAAGCCCGTGGGAGCCGGAGTGAAGCCCGTGGGCTGCGCGCCATTGCGCGATTCGACCGGCCGCAACTCTGCCGATTTGGCCTGAGACGCCGCTTTCGAAGCAGGGATTTGAGCTGACTCGGCCTTCTGGTTGCGTCCTTCGCGCGCGAGCTCATCCGCGGCCTGCGATATCTGCGCTTCCAGGTCCTCCATCGAGGCCGCCATATCGAGACCGCCGTCGTCGGTGAAATCGAAGTCCAGGGCCTTTTCAAGCTCTGCCGCTACATCGCTCTCAAGAGACTTCGTCGTCGTTGGCTTCTTCGCCATGCCTTCGCTACCCTGTACTAGCTGCCGCGGGACTTATGGTTTTGGCCTGATTCTGGCTTGTCTGGTCCCATGCAGGAGGCTGAAAAGTGGACCCCTCGTATCGTAATGACACACGGGGGTAAAGAAAACATGCATTCCGGGCGATACGTAAAACTTTAAATATAGGGTTAACGCAAGCGTGATTTGGTGGCCTCTCTGACAACATTTTTTCAGGGCAAGCGTTAACCCGCTGGCGACGGGAATCCGCCTATTTTCCCGCGGCCGAGCGCAGTTTTGGAGTTGCAGCGAGCATGCGTGGCGAGATTGGTATTGCGTTTTCCATGCCCGGTGGCGATGCGTCGGGGACAGCAGGGTCGCGGCCTGTGGATTTAGCCCATCTGGCGCGGCAGACAATGGACGATCGCGCGCTCGAGCAGGAAGTTCTGGCCCTGTTCGTGCAACAGGCGCTTTCGGTGCGCGACAAGATCCTCGATGCCGATCCCAAGGATCGGATTCTGCTTGCGCATGGCCTGAAGGGCTCCGCGCGCGGCATTGGCGCCTTCGGCGTTGCTGAATGTGCCGAGGCGATCGAAAAGCAACCCGACGATGCCCGAGTCCTCAAGAGGCTCGGCGCTCTGATCGAGGAAGTGCGCGAGTTCATCGCCGCCATCAGCCGCTGACCAGGCAAAGCGCGCCTTCTGAAAAACGTCATTCGGTGGCGCTTTCGCGCCGCAGTTGACTTGTCCGGCGGAGTGATTATCTCGGCTGCGACTCCTTCAGGTGACAAATGACCAAGCTGACTTTCATCGCCAATGACGGCACTCAATTCGACGTGGACGCCGAGAACGGCTCGACCGTCATGGAAAACGCGATCCGCCACGCGGTGCCCGGCATCGAAGCGGAATGCGGCGGCGCCTGCGCCTGCGCGACGTGCCATGTCTATGTCGACGACGCCTGGACGGCGGAGGTCGGCGAGCCGGAGGCGATGGAGGAGGACATGCTGGACTTTGCCTATGACGTCCAGCCGAACTCGCGATTGTCCTGCCAGATCAAGGTGCGCGACGCGCTCGACGGGCTTGTCGTCCGCGTGCCGGAACGCCAGGGCTAAGCCGACTTTCGGATTTTCTTTTCCCGTCGCTGCTTGGCAGCAGCCCATCGCTCATGCAGTGTCCCATCCCATTCCCAAAACGGGGCGGAACTGATGAACGATACGATCAAGACGGACGTACTCATCGTCGGGGCGGGGCCGGTGGGCCTGTTCGCCGTGTTCGAGCTTGGCCTCTTCGACATGAAGTGCCATCTGATCGATATTCTCGACCGTCCCGGCGGGCAATGCGCCGAACTCTATCCGGAAAAGCCGATCTACGACATTCCCGGCTGGCCGATCATCACGGCGCAGGGTCTGGTCGACAAATTGCTCGAGCAGATACATCCGTTCAAGCCGGGGTTCACCTTCAACCGGATGGTCTCAAGCCTCGAAAAGCTTGAGGACGGCAGCTTCCGCGTCACCACGGACGAGAACGAGGTGTTCGAGGCCAAGGTGGTGGTGATCGCCGCCGGCGGCGGTTCGTTCCAGCCCAAGCGTCCCCCCATTCCGGGCATCGAGGACTATGAAGGCAAGAGCGTCTTCTATTCCGTCAGGCGCATGGAGGATTTCCGGGGCCACGATCTCGTCGTGGTCGGCGGTGGCGATTCCGCTCTCGACTGGACGCTCAACCTGCAGCCGATCGCGAAGAGCGTTACCCTCGTGCATCGGCGTCCGGAATTCCGGGCGGCGCCCGACAGCGTCAACAAGATGTACGCGCTGCAGGAGATGAAGCATCTGTCATTCCGTGTCGGCCAGGTGAGCGGCCTGACGGGCGCGGATGGCCAGCTCTCGTCAGCGACCGTCAAGGGAGGCCCGGACGGCGATGTCGAGGTGCCGTGCACCCGCATGCTGCCCTTCTTCGGTCTCACCATGAAGCTCGGCCCGATCGCCGAATGGGGGCTCAACCTGCATGAGAACGTGATCCCCGTCGACACCGAGAAGTTTCAGACCTCGGTTGCCGGCATCTTCGCCGTCGGCGACATCAACTGGTATCCGGGCAAGCTGAAGCTGATCCTGTCCGGATTCCACGAAGTCGCCCTGATGGCGCAAGCGGCCAAGCGGATCGTAAGCCCCGGCGAGCGCATCGTCTTCCAGTACACGACCTCATCGACAAGCCTGCAGAAGAAGCTCGGCGTGCACGACTAGCGCCTGGCAAAGCCGCAGGCGCTATTCCGAGAGGGCCGGCGCCGCCTGCTCGGGGTGGCCGCGAAGCGGTTTTTCCGGCATCAAAGCCAGCGCGACCAGCGCCAGCACCAGCGTGATGCCCGCCGTCAGGAAGATCATCACGAAGGGCATTGCCGACGTCAACTCGATATGGCTGAGCGAGCCCTCGGCGGCGAGCGGCAGCCCGTAGCCGAGCGCGACGGCGCCAAGCATGGCGACGCCAAGTGCGCCGCCCAGCGACCGCAGGAAAGTCAGCACGCCGGTGGCGACACCAAGATGCGCCCGGTCGACGGCATTCTGGACGGACACGGTGCTGACCGGAAACGTCGTTCCGCTGCCCAAGCCGATGAGGGTGGTCAGGATCTCCACCTCAAGCAGCGAGGCGTGTGGGGCAATGGCGCTGAGCACCCCGATGCAGATGATGGCCAACACGATGCCGAACATGGCAATGCGCTTGTAATGGACAAGGCGCGGTATCATGCGGCCGCTGAAGGTTGCGCCGGCGACCGTGCCAAGCAGGAGCCCGAGCATGGCCGTGCCGGATTCGCTGACCGAAAGCCCGACGACCGACTGCAGATAGACCGGCAGGTAGACGGAGGCGCCGATGTTTGCCGCCTGCAGCAGGAACATCGACAGCGTGCCGGCGAGCACGATCGGATTGCTTAGCACCTCGAGCGAGATCAACGGTTCCACCGCCCTGAGCAGGCGCCACGCGAAAAAGGCCCAGAACACAGCCGAACAGGCTACCAGCCCAAGGATTTCGGCGGAGAGCCAGGGATAGGCGCTGCCGCCCCAGTTGAGGGCCAGAAGCAGGAGCGCCGTGGCAATGACCAGCAATACCGCGCCAAGCCCATCGATGCGGTGGTGCTTGGCGGCGATCGGCAGCTTCCTAAGCGGCTTGTTGATGATCGCCATTGCGAGGAAGCCGATCGGCAGATTGATCCAGAAAATGAGCGACCAGTGCAGGTGCTCCGCGAAGACGCCGCCAAGCAGGGGGCCAGCGACGCTCGCGACTGCCCAGGTGCCGGAGATCCAGGCTGCATAGCGTGCCCGCTCCCGCGGCGGCACGAGGTCGCCGATCACGGTCTGCGTCAGGGCGAACAGGCCGCCGCCGCCGGCGCCCTGAACCGCGCGGCCGATGACCAGGACCAGCATGTTGGGGGCAAGCGCGCTGACCAGCGAGCCCAGCAGGAAGATCAGCACGGCCGCGTAGATGACCGGCCGGCGTCCGTAGACGTCGGAAATCTTGCCATAGAGCGGCGCCATCGCGGTTGCCGTCAGAAGATAGCCGGTGACGATCCAAGGCAGATACTCGGCATGTCCCAGCGCATGCGCGATCGTCGGCAAAGCGGGGGCAACGATTGTCTGGTCAAGCGCCGCCAGCAGCATCGACAGAAGAACGCCGCCGATAATGGCGTTCTTCTCGCTCTCGCTCATCGGCGAGGCGGTTGCTCCCATCGCGGTGCGGTTGTCGATGGCCTGATCCATGGCTTGTTCTTTCAAGGCTGGTGCGCATTCCGCCAGGAAGTGCCGGGCCTGGGCGGTCGGCCCGCTGTGTGTGCAGCCTAAATGAATGTTCCGTGCTTGCGTTCGCGGGCTTGCGAACCAGACTTATGTCGTTCGATTTAGGCCGATTTCGACCGCCACTCGAAAGTTTTTCACATCTGGCACTATGCTTGGGCATGTTTGGCCTGCGCCGGCCTGCCTGTCCTCGTTCAGTCCGGCGCCAACCGGCCGCTCTGGATGCGCTGCAAGCGATAGTGCAGCAGCCGCAGGATGCGGCTTTCGAAATTGACGCCTTCGACGCGATCGAACTGGACCTGGGCGCGATCGTGCCTGGCTAGGACACTCGCAGTGATTTGGGCGGCTTGGGCCTTTGCTGCATCGCAGGTCCGCTGCGGATAAGTCGCCTTCAACGCATCCTCGAGTTCCCGGGCATGGTTCTTGGCGATCTCGACATGGCGCTCCTCGTGCCGCTTGATGTCGGCCGAGAGCGTATCCCAGAACAGCCTGACGTCGGGCTGTACCCTACGGGGGCGTCGCCACTCAGGAAGGATAACCTTGACCCTTATGGTGACCTGTGCGTTGGCGATCCGGCAGGAATTCGCCGTCTGCGCGTAGCTGACGCGCGTGGTGAACGCCATCTGGGTCGCGCCGGGATGTCGCGATCCGGTGCTTTTCACCTCGGGCCCGTTTTTCGACAGCTGGCTTGCGATGTCGTCCAGAGTGCGGCCGCGGACGCTGAAATAGCTGTACGTCTTGACCAGGTTCGCCGCGTCGGCCGGCATGGCGGCGAGTGTCAGCACCAGGGCGCAGAGCAGGGATCGGTTCATCAGGTTGCCTCTTGGTCCACCTTGCTTTACGGCCGTTGCCAGCGCAACGGATTTTCCGCGGATCATGAATGGTTGATGGACAATGACGACGAGGCGGTGGCAGCTGGCGCATGGACGCCATCTCGACCTTGGCCCGAAAGCGGTCATCGTCGGAATCCTCAACGTGACGCCTGACAGCTTCTCCGATGGCGGTCTCTTCATCGATCCGAAGAACGCGCTAGCCCAAGCGCGCCGCATGGTGGAGGAGGGCGCGTCGATCATCGATGTCGGCGGAGAGTCGACACGGCCTGGTTTTGCCCCGGTGACGGCCGAGGAGGAGCAGGCGCGCGTGCTGCCGGTCATCGAGGCGCTCGCCGCGTCCGGCGAGGCGCTGATTTCGATCGATACCTATCGCGAGGACACCGCCCGGCGTGCCGTCGCCGCCGGCGCGCATATCGTCAACGACGTCTGGGGCTTGCAGCGCGAAGAGGGCATCGCGCGCATCGCGGCGCAGACCGGTGCCGGGCTCGTCATCATGCACACCGGGCGCGAGCGGCAGAAACTGCCCGACGTGATCGAAGACCAGTTCCTGTTCCTGCGAAGATCGCTGGAGATCGCGCGGGCCTGCGGTGTCGGCGATGGCCAGATCGTGCTCGACCCCGGCTTCGGCTTCGCCAAGGAGACAGCAGAAGAGAACCTCGATCTGATGGCGCGGTTTTCCGCACTTCGGGAGCTCGGCTTTCCGCTGATGGCCGGGACGTCTCGCAAGCGTTTCATCGGGACGGTCACGGGCCGGGAACCCGCCCAGCGGGCGGTAGGCACCGCGGCCACCAGCGTCATCCTTCGGCTGAAGGGTGCCGACCTGTTTCGGGTCCACGATGTCGCAATCAACGTGGACGCGCTGGCCGTCGTCGATGCTATGTTGGCCAGAGAAATCGACCCGCCCGGACATTGACGATGTACATCATCCGCATGAAGAACTGCGCCTTCTTTGCCCGGCATGGTGTGCTGGACGAGGAGGAGACGCTCGGCCAGCGCTTTTATGTCGACGCCGAGCTCACGGTCGAGCCCGGCCGCCGGCTCGAGGAAGACTCCATCGAGGACACCGTCAATTACGGCATCGCCTTTGCGGTCATCGAGAAGATCGTCACCGGGCACCGGCGTTTCCTGATCGAGTCGCTGGCGCTGGAAGTGGCGAAAGCGCTGACGGCGCGGTTTCCGCAGATCAGGAAAGCCGAGATCACGGTGCGCAAGCCGAACGCCCCGGTGCCGGGCGTCCTGGATTATGTCGAGGTGACCGTTGTCTGGCCCGAGTAACACGGTCTATCTCAGCCTTGGCGGCAATCTCGGCGACCCCGCGAAATCCATGGCTGCCGCGTTGCGCATGTTGGATGGCGATGAGGCGACGCGCGTGATGGCCGTCTCGTCGCTCTATCGCACGCCGCCTTGGGGAAAGCTCGATCAACCGGACTTCCTCAATGCGGCGGCCGCGATCGAGACGACGCTTGCGCCGCGCGCCCTGCTCGACCTTTGCCTCGATGTCGAAAGGCGGCTGAAACGGGTGCGCGAGGAGCGCTGGGGTCCGCGCCTGATCGACATCGACATCCTGATGTTCGGCGATCGAATCATCCATGAAACCGGGCTCGAGGTCCCGCATCCGCGCATGCTGGAGCGTGCCTTCGTGCTGGCGCCACTAGCCGAGATCGCGCCCGACCTTGCCGCTGGAGGCAGGAGTGTTTCCGAGCGGCTCGCCGGCGTCGATGCCTCAGGGATCGAGCGCCTGCCATCGGGCCGGGAGTGGTGGCTGGGCTGACACCGGTAAGTCAGCCCGAAAAACCACCGCCGTCGAGAAACGCCTTCTCTTCCGCCGTCGTCTCGCGGCCGAGCATCCGGTTTCGGTGCGGGAAGCGGCCGAAGCGCTGGATGATATCGCGGTGCTCTTCCGCATATTTGAGATAGTCTGGTGCCCTGGCGGCGGTGAACTGTACGGCTCGCTCCTGATCGGCAAGCAGTTCCGAATGCTCCAAGGGCAGGTACAGGAAGACGCGCAGCGCCACCTCGAGCTCCAGATCATGCCCGGCGGCTATCGCCTTGTCGGCAAAATGCCGGGCGAGCGGATCCGTCGCGTACATATGCCCGGTACCGCGGAAGCAGTTGCGCGGAAACTGATCGAGCAGAATCATCAGCGCCAGCGAGCCTTCGGCATAGTCGCTCCAGTCATCGCATTCGCGCCGGGCGGCGGCGTGGTGAAGATCGAGGAACCGATTGCGGAAACCGGTGTCGAAAGCATCGTTCTTCTCGAACCAGGCGTTCTCGCCGGCATCGCGCCAGAATTGGGTGACCGATAGCGCTCTCGTATCGCGTTCTGCCATGCGTAGCTCCTCAGCTCTTCGTCTCTGCCTTGTTGAGCATCCCGGCCGTCTCTTCGTTCAGCGCCTGGCCAGTGCGGCGGGGCTGGGCGAGCGGCGTCGGGATCGGCGTGCCGGTATTGCCCTTCAGGAAGCGCTGGCCGGCGCGGACGCCTTCGGCGAGTTGCATCTCGAAGCGGGCGCTGTCGCGGCGGCGCACATCCTCGATGACCTCGGCGACCTCTTCCGGGTCGACACCCAGCGCTTCCAATGCCGAGCCGCCAAAGACGAGCGCCGATTCGAAAGTCTCGCGCAACTGGTAGTCGACACCGGCGCGGATGAGCTGCAGCGCGGTTCCGCGGTCGAAGGCGCGCGCCAGCAGGGTGACGAACGGGAATTCCGACTTGATCAATTGCGCGATCCGCACGGCGGCGTCCGGCTTGTCGACGCAGATCAGCACGGCACGCGCCCTGCCGGCGCCTGCGGCATGCAGGATATCCAGCCGCGTGCCGTCGCCGTAATAGACCTTGAAGCCGAAGTCGGCTGCCGCCTGGATCATCTCGACCTCGTTGTCGATGATCGAGACGTCGAGGCCGCGCAAAAGCAGCGGCTGGCTGGCGATCTGGCCGAAACGGCCGAAGCCGATGATCAGCACGCTGCCGGTCAGCCCATCGGCGATATCGACGCCCTCCAACGACTGCTCGTCGCGCGGCGTGAGGTAGCGCAGCGCCACGATCGCCAATGGGGTGAGCACCATCGAGATGATGATGATGGCCGTCAGTGTGGCATTGGCGTTGCCGTCGATGATGCCGACGCCGGCCGCGGCGGAGTAGAGGACGAAGGCGAACTCGCCGCCCTGCGCCATGAAGACGGCCCGTTCGACCGCTTCGCGATGGCTGGTCCTGAGCATGCGGGCGACGACGTAGATGCCGGCCGCCTTCATCACCATGTAGGCGACGACGTAGATGGCCACCAGCCGCCAGTTCTGCGCTACGATGTTGAGGTCGAGCGACATGCCGACGGCGAGGAAGAACAGGCCGAGCAGGATGCCGCGGAACGGCTCGATGTCAGCTTCGAGCTGATGGCGGAAGGTCGACTCCGACAGGAGCACGCCCGCGAGGAAGGCGCCCATCGCCATGGACAGGCCGGAAAGCTGCATGGCCAGCGCCGATCCAAGGACCACCAGCAGCGCGGCGGCGGTCATGACTTCGCGGGCGCGGGCATCCGCCAGGACACGGAAGAGCGGGTTGAGCAAATAGCGCCCGGCGACGACCAATCCGATGATCGCGGCGATGCCGATGCCGACCTCGGTGAGCCGTTCGGACAGGCTGGTCTCGGCGCCGCCAGGCGCCAGGAACGCAACCAGCGCCAGCAACGGCACGATCATCAGGTCTTCGAGCAACAGGATCGAGACGATGCGCTGGCCCTTGGGTGTGGCGATCTCGCCGCGTTCCTCGAGCAGTTGCATGACGATTGCGGTCGAGGTCAGCACGAAGCCGGCGCCGGCGACGAAGGACTGCGCGATCGGAAAGCCTCCGGCCAGGCCGACCCCGGTCAAGAGCACGGCGCAGACGCCGACCTGCAGCGCGCCGAGGCCGAAGATCTCGCGCCGCAAGCCCCAGAGCCGCGACGGCTGCATTTCGAGGCCGATGATGAACAGGAACATGACGACGCCTAGCTCGGCGACGTGCAGGATAGCCTCCGATTCTGCAAAGACGCCAAGGCCGAACGGGCCGATGACCACGCCGGCAGCGAGATAGCCCAGGATGGAGCCCAGCCCCATTCGCTTGAAGATCGGCACGGCAACCACGCCGGCGGCGAGCAGCGCCACAACCTGTACGAGATCGCTGCCCGATCCTTCTGCCGCCATGCTCGTCACCTTGTTAGCTTGAATCACTCCTTGCATGCCGCGGGAGCGTGAAGCAAGGGCAGGGGCTCGGTAGCGCCAGAACAATGCAGAATCCGCGGCGCCGCTGTATTGCCGGGCGTTACACAAGTTTATGCAATCGTCTCGTTGCGTATTGCCAGAATCAGCGGCTAAGGGACCTGCGGCTTCGGCCGTTGGAGGCAGCGACGATCAGGTTGTTGCTTTTTTGAGGAGATGACTGACATGAAGAAGTTTTTGCTCGTCGTCGTTGGTGTTGCGGCGCTTGCGGGCTCGGCCTGCTCGGAGGGACCCGAATGCACGCAGGAGATGGCCACCAAGAAGGCGCAGGACATGGCCGCAGCGCTTCAGGAAGCGATCACCAAGGATCCGACCAAGGCAGCCGACCTTACGGCCAAGGTGCAGGCCGTGACCACGAAATACCAGGGCGCCACGACGCTCGATGAAGCCTGCAAGGCCTATGACGAAGTGACTGCCGCCATCAAGGGTTGAGCGCAGCTCTCTGGAACTGAAGAAGGCGGTAGTCGACGGCTGCCGCCTTTATTGTGCCTCGTCGACTTGGGTCAGTTCTTCGCGATCGAACCCACTTCGATCGCATCGACCCGCTTCAGGCTCATGCCGATGACCGGGACCAGTTGCTTGTTGACGCGTACCGCCACCGTCACGGTCATCGAGTTGTCGCCGGGGATACGGGCCTGCATGACGCCATTCAACTGATTGCGGTTGATGGTGAAGACGACCTTCTGCGGATCGACGACGTTGCCGCCGATGATGTCGAGCCCGTTCCCGGACGAGCCGCCCATGAAGTTGCCCTTGTAGCCTTCGCGGCCCCTGCGCTCGACGGTCGCCGACATCTTTTGGGTGAAGACGCCGACCCGACAGTCGCCGTCGAGCGTCATGCCGACCTTGCCGTCAGGCGTCGAGCCGTTGAAATTGCAGGTGAATTTGGTGCCCTTGTACTTGCCGGCGATGATCTCGCCCGGGCCGACCCATTTGCCTTCGACCGAGCGGAAAAACTGCTTGTCCGGCTCTGCCCCGAAAGCCTTTCCGGCTATGCCGAGTGGCGCGGCGAGCGCAACCATCGCGGGCAGGATGCAAGACAAGATTACGCTTTTCATGGACGACACCCGGCACGACAGAGTCTGTTCTTGGAACAGAAACGACCATGAAGAAGATTGGTTAATGCTTCGTCACTGTCGACGGTTTTCGCATTTACCCTATGGCTCTACCTGACTGTCCCTTCGCGACGCAAATGAAGTGAGCGCCGAAACGAAATCGCCAAGCCCAGGTCGTTTCGCCGCGATGAACGGCAGCGGACGCGCCGTCTCCATTGCCGCGATGCCGATGCGCGCCGTCATCATGCCGTTGACGACACCTTCGCCAAGCTTTGCCGAGAGTTTTGCTGCAAGCCCGTGGCCGACGATCTGCTGCACGAAACTGTCGCCGACGGCGATCGATCCCGTGACCGCGAGATGGGCCAGAACGCCGCGCGCCAGCCGAAAGAAGCCGAGCGTGCCAGGGCGGCCGCCATAGAGTTCGGACAGGCGCCGTATCAATCGCCCCGCCTCGAACACGACATAGGCGACATCGACGAGGGCGCGGGGGCTGACAGCCGTCACAAGCGACACGCGCTTGGCGGCTTCGAGGATCATCACCTTGGCGCGGGCGTCGAGCGGCGCCAAAATCTCGGTCTCGGCGAGCCGCACCAGATTGCCGCCGTCGATGATTTCGCCGCGCAATTCGGCAAGCGAGCGACGGCCGGCCGCGGTCTCGGGCTTCGCTGCCACAAAGGCCGAGAGTTCGTCGACCAAAGCGCGCGCAGCCTTGGGGTCGTCGCGCGCGACGGCGTCGAGGGCGCGCTTCTGCAGCTTCTCAACCTCGGCGAGACGCGCGATGGCCATGAATTCGCGAATAAGGATCACGAGCAGCGACAGAAGCGCGATAGCCGCCGTGCCGGCCGCCAGCCATCCAAGCCATTCAGCGCGTGCGAACAAGTCACGGATGAGGCGGTCGGTCCACAAGCCGACCGCGAGCGAGACCAGCACGCCGAAGGCACCGAAGAACAGGCGAGCGAGCAGGGACCGTTTTCTTGGCCCAGTTGCCGGCGGTGGCGCGGCCTGCTGGATATCGGGCTCGTCGAACACGTCGGTTTCGGAAGGAATGACCACCGCGACATCCGGCCTGGCGGTGCGCGGCCTGCGTGCCGGCTGCTCCTCGGCGCGATGCTTCTGCGGCGGCGCCTGTGTTGGTGCTGCCTCGGGCTCGATACGGAAGGCCGCGGGTTTGCGGGGCGCGGTCATGCCAGATGATCTCCGATCAGAAACTGCAGCGCGCGGTCGAGACGGATATGCGGCAGCGAAAGCGTCGCGCCTTCGGCCGTACGTTCCAGCTTTGGCGGCCGAAAGCGCACGAAGCGAATCGCTGGTTCGTTGCTTTCGGCATGCGGTCCGGAGAGGTCGAACACCGTGTCGACTTTCTCCGGCAAATCGCCTGGAAATATGGCGGTTTCGGTCTTCCCGTCGAATATCTCGCCGTTGATTTTTTCCCCTTTCAGCGGCGTGCCGATGATTACCGGGAGTGTTTCGCGCCCCTGCTTGACCGTTCCTTCTCCGGTCGAGCGTATCGCCGCCATGGCGGCTACGTCGACTTCAGCGCCGCTGAAATTCGCGCGCGCCACCGCCCGGTCGGCCAAACGGCGCACGATCGCCTGCAGCCGGTCATGGCTTTCGTGATGCAGGTGGTCGGCCTTGGTCGCCGCCACCAGGATGCGGTCGATGCGCCTTGAAAACAGGTCGGTGACGAAGTTGCCCCGGCCAGGCCGGAAACAGGACAGGATTTCGGTAACCGCGCGTTCGAGGTCAGCCATCGCGGCGGGACCGGCATTCAGCGCCTGCAGGGCGTCGATCAGCACGATCTGTCGGTCGAGGCGGGTGATGTGCTCGCGAAAGAACGGCTTTACGACATGCGTCTTGTAAGCCTCGTAGCGACGCTCCATCATCGCCAGCAGCGATCCGGAACGCGGCCGCCGATCGGACAGCTTCATCAGCGGCGCGAAGGTGAGCGCCGGCGAGCCTTCCAAATCGCCGGGCATCAGGAAACGGCCGGGCGGAAGCGTCGACAGCGCACGCTCGTCGAGCTTGCAGGCCTTGAGGTAAGCGGCGAAGCTCTCCGCAAGCCGGCGCGCTGTCATCTCGTCGGCATCGGCGTCGGGGTCGATCGTCGAGGCCAGCTCGCGCCAGGCCTGCGAAAGGTCGGCGCGGACCGGAAGGGTGGCCAGTTCCACCGCCTCACGCGAAAACTCGGCGAAGGATTTGCCGAGCAGCGGCAGATCGAGCAGCCACTCGCCGGGATAGTCGACGATATCGAGCGACAATTTTCCGGCCGAAAACAGGCGATTCCAGCCGGAGGCCGACTCATACTCGATGGTGAGCCTGAGTTCGGAGATGGCGCGCGTCGAGGCCGGCCAGACGCGATCTTTGACGAGAGCCGCGACATGGTCCTCGTATTGGAAGCGGGGAACGGCATCGTCCGGCTGTTGCTCGAGGAAGGCGCGGGCGATGCGGCCCGACTTCTGTGCCTCGAACAGCGGCAGCCGTCCGCCATGGATGAGGTTGTGGACCAGCGCGGAGATGAACACGGTTTTGCCGGCACGGGAAAGCCCGGTGACGCCCAGGCGCAGCGAGGGAGAGAAGAGCCCCGCGGCACGGCCCGACAGCGTGTCGAGCGCAATTTTCGCCTCGTCGGCAAGAGTGGTCAGCGATGATGCCAAAAACAGATCCCTGGACTTGGAGCGGCCAGGATCGCAGATACGCTCCAAGTATTTGTTTTCACGCAATTGCGGGTGGAAAACCGCTGCGCAGTTTTCCTGGAATTTGCCATAGTCAGGCCCCGATATAGGCGCTGGAGCCGTCGTTTGGAATGGCCTCAGAGATCGGCAGGCGTCAGAAAGGCTTCGAGAAAGCCGCTGCCCCGGTCTGCTTCGGCGAGATTGCCTGGAAAGCGCACCACGGCCAAGCCGGAGGTAGGAAAACCGTAGTTGAGCAGCCCGCGCGCGGCCTCCTCGCCGTCGCCCGAAACCGCGATGGCGAGGTCTTCCGTCATCGGGTTGTGTCCGATCACCAGAAGCGAGCCGGCGCTCCCGTTCTTGCGGATGATGTCGAGATAGCCAGCCGCGTCCTCGCTGTAGAGCGTGTCGAAGAACAGCACCCGGCCGAGGTCGGTCCGGCCCGCAAGTCCTTCTAGCGTCTGCCTGGCCCGCTTGGCATTGGAGCAAAGCGTGACATCGGGCACGTAGTTGCGGGTGCGCATGGCGTCGCCCATCGCCTCGGCATCGGCGATACCGGATTCGTCGAGCGGACGGTCGAAGTCGCGCACCCCGGGCAGCGCCCAACCGGCCTTTGCATGCCTAAACAGATAAAGTCTGCTCAACCGGACCCCCATCATGCGCATGGGCAAGCGTTTCGCGATTAGTCACCAGAAAGTCGCCGCGCACAATGGCCGGCACCCCCCAACCACAACGAATCATGGATGAATTCGCCGCCGGTCATTCAACAAAGGGCGTAGCGCCGTTCAGACTAACAAATGCGTGAAACTGTCGCCGAATGCGCTTGTGCAGGGACTTGTCCGCGAATATATAGGCGCCACATTTGGGGTTGTTGGGTGAGTCGAATGAGCGATATCGTTACCGCCGATTACGTACCCTCCGAAGACGAACCGTTCATGAACGAACGGCAAAAATCGTACTTCCGCCAAAAGCTTATAACCTGGAAGAACGACATTCTCCGCGAAGCCCGCGAAACTCTCGAAATCCTGCAGCAGGAAAACGCCAACCATCCCGATCTGGCCGATCGCGCCTCGTCCGAAACCGACCGCGCCATCGAACTGCGTGCCCGTGATCGCCAGCGCAAGCTGATCTCCAAAATCGATTCCGCGCTGCAGCGCATCGACGAAGGCACTTACGGCTATTGCGAGGAGACGGGCGAGCCGATCGCGCTGAAGCGGCTCGACGCCCGCCCGATCGCAACGCTGTCGATCGAGGCGCAGGAGCGGCACGAGCGCCGCGAGAAGGTCTATCGCGACGACTGATACGCGCCGGACAGGCATGGACTGAAGAATGGCCGGAGATTCCCGGCCATTTTTTGTTTTAGGTGCAAAGAGGCGGTTTGCCTGTAGCGCCGAGAACCGCTGGCCGTTCAGCGCTTGTGACTGGCAAGCTCGCCGAGCAGCTTGGTCATCTCGTCGTCGAGCGACGGCTTGGCCGCTGGCGGCTTGTTGCTTGCCGGCTTGGGGTGCGACTCCTCCAGCGACGCCTCCAGGTCGTGCATCAGCGTATCGTCGATCGAATCGTTGGAGGGCGGCGGCGGAGCATGCCGGGCGCTGCCGTTCGAGCCATAGGCGGGAAGGGGCATGACTTTCGCGCTTGGCAGGCTTGGCGCCGCCGGCCCGGACGCAGGGCTGGCAGAGCGGGGACGCGCAGGCTCCGCACCTGGAGCCGGGGTCGTTGTCGGTGGCTGCCTCGCTGGCGCCGGCGCCGGCTGAGGGGCGCGTGGACGTTGCGCGGCCGTCTGCTGTTGCCCGCCATCGGCGGTCAGCGCCGGGCGGCGCGGCGCGGCCAGCCTTATGTCGCGCTCCACGACGACATCCGTCGGCCCGCCGATCAGGATCAGGTGTTCGATGTCGTCGCGTCGTACCAGCACCAAGCGGCGGTGGCTGTCGACGGCGGTGGCGTCCATGACGGCGAGGCGCGTCTTGCGGTTCCTGCCACCGGCGACGAAAGTACCAAAAGTGAGGTTGCGAACGACTTTTATGACGAGCAGGACGACGATAAGCAGGATGAGCGCTGCAAACGTCCACAGGATTGCAGCGACATAACCCGGACCCGCCACGCTATCCAGCCACTGCAGCATCGGTGCACCCAATCGCCTCTTGAAGTGACGCGACAGTAGACCTTTGGGACTAGCCGCCGCAAGTTGGCATCACGCTTCGTGAACAGTTTGAGACACGAATTCGTGGCCCTTGCCCATTTTTATCTGACATTTGCCGGCGGGGCCTTTTCCGCTACAGGAGAATATGATTCAACCGGCCGTCCGCGGGTGTCGGGCATCGGAATCACGAGCAGGGGGCACATGGCCAAGGAAACGCGCGGCGATTTCTATCCGGTACCAATCGTCGACCAGAACACGCGTCCGGGTGCTGTCGCCAGGCTCATTGTCTTCATCGTCGTCCTGACCGGTGCGGCCATCGTCTTCGGACTTTTCCGCGAGCGTCTGGGCGACCCCTTCCTGCTCGGGATGCTCGGTGTGCTCGCCATGATCGGCGTCGGCTTCCTGTTCGCCACGGCCATCGGCTTCGTGCAGATCGCGCCACGCTCGACCAGCGACGAACTGTCGAAGGCCTTCGTGGATTCGATGTCACAGGGACTTCTGGTCACCGACACCAAGGGCCGCGTCATCTATGCAAACCGGGCCTATGCCGACATGACGGGGGCGGCATCGGCGACCGACCTGAAGACCGTAGAGGGCCTGCTCTCGGATGTTCCCGAGGCCTCGATGACCATCTACCGGCTCGCTTCCGGCCTGCGCGACGGCCAGTCCGGCGATGGTGAGTTCCGGCTGGCGCAATCCATCAAGCCGGGCGCGGAGCCCGGGGCGCGCTGGTATCGCGCCCGGGCGCGAGCCTTCAGCGTGCCCGGCCAACGCCTGCCGATGCTCGCCTGGCAGCTCGCCGACATCTCGCAGGAGCGGGCCGAGCAGGAGCGCTTCTTCCTCGATCTGCAGAAAGCCATCGATCATCTGGATCACGCGCCGGCCGGTTTCTTCTCGGCCGACCAGGAGGGTCGCGTCACCTATATCAATGCCACCCTTGCCGAATGGCTCGGCATCGACCTTGCCAGCTTCACTCCGGGAGCCATCACGCTGCCGGAAGTCGTCGCCGGCGACGGTATGGCGCTGGTCCGTTCGGTCAAGGCCGATCCCGGCACGACGCGCAATGCCGTCATCGACCTCGACCTGACGACGATGAGCGGTCAAGCCTTGCCGGTCCGCTTCATGCACCGCGTTTCGGCGAGCCGCGAGGGCGTCAACGGCCCGACCCGCACCATCGTGCTCAACCGCACCCAGGGCGAAGACGCATCCGCGGATCTGCGCGCATCGGAAGTCCGCTTCACCCGCTTCTTCAATTCGACGCCGATGGCAATTGCCGGCGTCGATGCCAGCGGCCGCATCCTGCGTACCAACGCGCCGTTCCTGTCACTGTTCTCCTCCGTCGTCGACCGCGATGCCGTCGACCGCCGGGTGCGGCTGGACACTGTCGTCCACGAACGCGACCGCCCCGCTTTCGCCGTCGCCTTCGAGAAGGCGCGCCAGCGCCAAGCCGACATAGACCCGATCGATACCGTGCTGCCGGGCAACGAGAACAGGCACGTGCGCTTCTACGTCAACGCCGTCGCCGACGGTACCGGCGGCGAGGGGGCGGAGGAATCGGCCATCGTCTATGCCGTCGAGACGACCGAGCAGAAGGCGCTCGAAGGCCAGATGGCGCAGAGCCAGAAGATGCAGGCGGTCGGCCAGCTCGCCGGCGGCATCGCGCACGATTTCAACAATGTGCTCACCGCCATCATCATGGCATCGGATCTTCTGCTCACCAACCACCGGCCGTCGGATCCGTCCTTCCCCGACATCATGAACATCAAGCAGAACGCCAACCGCGCGGCATCGCTGGTCAGGCAATTGCTCGCCTTCTCGCGCAAGCAGACGCTGCGGCCGGAAGTGCTCAACCTGACCGATGTTCTGGCGGACCTGCGGATGCTGCTTGCGCGCCTCGTGGGCAATGACATAAAGCTCAAGATCGACCACGGCCGGGACCTGTGGCCAATCAAGGTTGATATCGGCCAGTTCGAGCAGGTGGTGGTCAACCTCGCCGTCAACGCGCGCGACGCCATGCCTGGCGGGGGCGACCTGACGGTGCGCACCCGCAACGTCATGAGCGACGAATGCAAGTCCTTCCCCTATCGCGAGCTCACGCCGGCCGACTATGTGCTGGTTGAGGTCGAGGATACCGGCAGCGGCATTGCGCCCGAAGTGCTGAAGAAGATCTTCGAACCGTTCTTCACCACCAAGGAGGTCGGCAAAGGCACAGGCCTCGGCCTCTCGATGGTGTACGGCATCATCAAGCAGACCGGCGGCTTCATCTATTGCGATTCCGAGGTCGGCAAGGGTTCGGTCTTCCGGATATTCCTGCCGCGTCATGTCGCCGAGGTGAAGAAGGCGAGCGAGTCCGGCGAGGCTGCGGCCGCGGCGGCGCCGGCAAAGCCGCCCGAGGCGGCCAGGGATCTGTCCGGCTCGGCCACCGTGCTTCTGGTGGAGGATGAGGACGCGGTGCGCATGGGGGGTGTGCGGGCGCTGACCTCGCGCGGCTACACCGTCCACGAAGCGTCCTCCGGAGTCGAGGCCCTGGAAGTGTTCGAAGCCCTTGGCGGCAAGGTCGACATCGTCGTCTCCGACGTGGTGATGCCCGAAATGGACGGGCCGACGCTGCTCGGCGAATTGCGCAAGCGGCAGCACGACATCAAATTCGTCTTCGTTTCAGGCTATGCCGAGGACGCCTTCGCCAAGAACCTGCCGGCCGACGCGCATTTCGGCTTCCTGCCGAAACCGTTCTCGCTGAAGCAACTGGCGACGATCGTCAAGGAAGTGCTGGAATCCTGACAAGTTGCTTGCGTTGCGCGAGACTGTCATGATGGTAAATGGGACCAATCATGGGGGTGGTAGCGCGTGACGCCGCACAACGACGCGGAGAGGGGGGATTTCGCCGAGACGGTGCTTCTGCCCGGCGATCCCGAGCGCGCGCAGTGGATGGCCGAAACCTTCCTGGAAAGGCCGCGCTGCGTCAATCGCCGCCGCGGCGCTCTCGGTTTCACCGGCCGGTTCCGCGGCAAGGCGGTCAGCATCCAGTCGACCGGGATCGGCGGTTCGTCCTTCCTGATCTACGCCCACGAGCTGCTGGACTATCACGGCGTGAAGACGCTGATCCGCACCGGCACGTGCGGTGCCCTTGCCGAAGCCGTGGCGCTGCGGGGCGTCGTCATTTCGGGCGCCGTCCGCGCCGAAGGCCCGATCAGCGGAGACGTGTTCGGGCTTTACGAGCCGGCGGGGCCGGATCCGGCGCTGCATGCGCTGGCGGTACGGCGCGCTGCCGATCTCGGCATCACCTGCAGCCCGGGGCTGACGGTGTGCAGCGACATATTCTATCACCCGCAAGGCCGCGACCGATTTGACGAAGCACGCACTCTGGGCGCGCTGGCGGTCGATATGGAAACCAGCGCGCTCTACCGTATCTCGGCACAGTTTGGCGCGCGCGCCCTGTCGCTGCTGACGGTGGTCGACCATGTCGTCACCGGCGAGCAGACCGAGTATTCCGAACGCCAGGCACTGTTCACCGACATGACGCGGCTGGCACTCGAAGTGGCGGCGGAAAGCTAGCGGTTGAGCGTTTGATGAAGCGCTGACCCCTCGGACGAGCGCTGCGCAAACGACTTCAGCTATCTCTTGGTGCAGGTCGAGGCGGTGAAGGCGCCGTCGGGCTGCTTCATGATGATGTCGAAGGACGGGCCGGCCGGGTCATCGAGCGTCGCCTGCGTCAAGGAAATCGAGTTGCCGCCGCTGGTGTAGCCGCCGAGCGGACCGAGCCAGCTGATCTCGCCGTTGGGGTTAATCTGGTAATTGTAAGCCTGCGGTGCGCCGCCGAAGCTGACCGGGCCGCTGTAGAGATCGCCCTTGATGGTGATGTCGCCGAGGTTGAGGAACATGCCGAGCAGGTAGACTTCGCAATGGTAAACGCCGTCCGGCATCTTGCCTTCGGCGAAGCCGGCGCGGGCGCCGCTCGCGGCAGACAAGAAAAACAGGAAGCTCAGGACAATTCGCAGGATCATGACGTCGCTCGTTTGCGCGGCGACCTTGCCCTATTTTGCGGTTGCATCGCAACCGCCGCCGAGTTCCGCTGCTGCAGCCCGGATCCATATTTGGCAAGCCGAGTCACTGGGTGAAATCCAGGCAGTCCTGCGCAAAGTTTCGTCAGTATCTGGGTGCGACCGGGTTCTCCGCTGCTTGGCGGTTTAGCGGTAACCAATTGAAAATATGGATTATCCTGGCATCCAAGCGGCGGCCCGCGGTTTGGCATGTCGATTGCAAGGCTTATTGCGCATTGGTCTTGTCGCCCAATGACGCGGCGATCCGTAAGGACCGATCGGCGGCCGCAAGTGGCAGACCGACACAAGCGTTGCCTTCGAGGGGAAGGCGCCCGGCCGGAGCACGGGGAACGACCGCACCCGGCCGGGCATCAATTTGCAGACAGACGAAAATCGTCCCGGCCGCGCGAGAGGGCAAACTCTGGCGCGTCGAGGGCCGCGTGCTAGTCTTTTCCCGGCCTTGGTGAGTCGGCCGCTTTCCGTACCAGTCGCGAATGAGGGGGAGCGCGTGCGCTCAGCCGGCAAGCTCCACGCAAGCAAGCCTGCCTAGCCTTCCAAAACAGTGATTGTCGGTCAATGCGTCCAACCACGACTTGCCAGGGGACGGCGATGGAACGTTTTGTCGAGGACTATCAGAAGCGACGCCTCACCGAACGCGTCGACATCATGACGGCGATCAGCATCCTGATGTCGCAAGGCTACGAAGAGCATGAACTGATCGGGGAAATGACCAAGGTTTTTTACGTCGACCTCGACGCCTACAACGAGGTGCTCGGACGGCACTGACCCCGAAGCCAGAGCTGCGGCTCAGTCGGTGCGACGACGGTCGAACGCGCGGTTACGGCCGCGCTCTTTGGCAGCGCAAGCGCTTTGTCGGCGGCGCTGGGCACCTTGTCGAAGCTCGACCTTCGCAACCTGCGTTATAGGATCATTACCGACAATAGCAGCACAAAGCCGATCGCCATCATCAGCAGGCCCGGCCAATTCTGTGAAAGGCCGAGGAAGCGCAGGCCGCGCCGTCGGGGCTCGAGCGTTGGGCCAGGCGTTGCGAGGGGTGGCTTGGGGCGATCCGAAGCTGCAGGTGCCGGATCGCTAAGTTGCCCGCGCCAGAGGACTGCACCCGCCATATACACAACCCCGGCGACAGTAAGCACCGCCCCGATGAGGATGACAGTCATATCACCTCGCTTTCTCCGGGTCTCCCGATGCCGCGGCCCTTGGCAGCGTTCTGCTAAGCCCAGCCGCTATGAAAACCGGCCCCTGGCGAATAGGCAAAACGGTCCAGCTGCCCGGCAAGTTCCGACGGAGCTACGCAAAGTGTGTCCACCCAAGAAGGCTTCCGGTTGCGCAGTGAAGGCTCGCCGCTTCAAGTCACCCGCTTCATTAGTGCCATGGCGCCGAAGGGCGCACGCACCTTGCCTTCGGTGATGAAGTAGACGAACACGTCGCGCGGCTTCGCCGGCGCGTCGGTCTCGGAATCGACGCGCGGCAGGTCGGACGGCTGTTTGCCCTCAGCCCAGGTTTTCACGCGTGCCGCCCATTCGTCGAGAGCCCTCGGCGTGTAGCAGTCCGGATTGTCGTCGCTGCCGGTCTGCAGCCGCGCATACACGAAGTCGCCGGTGATGTCGGCAATGGCCGGATATTTGGCATGGTCGGCATAGACGATCGCGGCATTGTACTTGCGCGCCAATGCGGGGAATTCCGGCACCACGAAGCTGTCATGCCTGACTTCGACTGCGTGGCGAAGCGCGACACCATCCTGCTTTTCCGGCAGCAATTTCAGGAAAGCCTCGAAATCATCCGCATCGAATTTCTTCGTCGGCGCGAACTGCCACAGGATCGGCCCGAGCTTTTCGCCGAGCGCGGCAACGCCCGAACCGAGGAAACGCATCATCGATTCGCCAGCCTCGCCGAGCACGCGGCGGTTGGTGACGAAGCGGTTGCCCTTCAGAGAGTAGACGAAGCCATCAGGCGCCTCTTGCGCCCACTTCACGAAGGTCGGCTCCTTGAAACTGGAGTAAAAGGTGCCGTTCACTTCGATCGTCGGTACCTGGCGGCTCGCATAATGCAGTTGCTTGGCTTTGGCGAGCTTCTCCGGGTAGAAAGACGTATCCCAGGGCTCGAAGGTCCAGCCGCCCATGCCGGCGCGGATCTTTCCTTGGCTGGCCATTGTCATTCTCCCACTTTCGGATTGCGATCAGGCGGTTCTGCCGACGGGCTTCGCCATGTCGACCAGGGTCCAGCCCGGCCGATATGGATTGGGCCGGCGACCCTCCTCGCGATAGCCATAGGCGGTGTAGAGCGCGATGTTCCGCTCCATCCGCGCATTGGTGTAGAGCCGCAGCTCGGGCAAGCCCCACGACCGCGACTGCTCCTCGGCAAAGTCGAGAAGCGCAATGCCGAGCTTCCTGCCTTGGAAGGCCGGCGCGACGGCGACACTGAAGATCATGGCGTGATCGGCATGCCGCTCGAGAACGAGCAGGCCGGCCAGGTGCGAACCTTCTTCAAGCAGCCAGATCTCGCCGCGCTCGATGCGAGGCGCGTAGTCTTCCGTCACGGGAATCGGCGGCGCGCCGAGCAGCGCAGTGTAGGGCGCGTAGGCTTGCGTGGTCAGCGCGACGACGGCCGGGAGGTCCTCAGCGCTGGCGAGCCTCATGATTGGTCCATCCCAGCAGCGGCCACGGCGACCTTTCCCATCATTCGGCCGCTTCGCGTTTGCCTCCGGGGCGCCGCTCCAGAAGCTCCTTCAGAAATTGCCCGGTATAGCTGCGTTTCTCGCGCACGATCGCTTCCGGCGTGCCGGAGGCGACCAGCTCCCCGCCGCCGTCGCCGCCCTCCGGGCCGAGGTCGAGCACCCAGTCGGCGGTCTTGATGACTTCAAGATTGTGCTCGATCACCACCACCGTGTTGCCCTGGTCGACCAGCTCGTGCAGCACCTCGAGCAGCTTGGCCACGTCGTGGAAGTGCAGGCCGGTGGTCGGCTCGTCGAGAATATAGAGCGTCTTGCCGGTCGCCTTGCGCGACAGCTCCTTGGCGAGCTTGATGCGCTGCGCCTCGCCGCCCGACAGCGTCGTCGCCTGCTGGCCGATATGGATATAGCCGAGGCCGACCTGGTTCAGCGTCTCCAGCTTGTCGCGCACGGCCGGCACAGCCGAGAAGAACTCGACTCCCTCCTCGACCGTCATGTCGAGCACGTCGGCAATCGACTTGCCTTTGAACAGCACGTCCAGCGTCTCGCGGTTGTAGCGCTTGCCGTGGCAGACGTCGCAGGTGACGTAGACGTCGGGCAGGAAGTGCATCTCGATCTTGATAACGCCGTCGCCCTGGCAGGCCTCGCAGCGGCCGCCCTTGACGTTGAAGGAGAAGCGGCCCGGCTGATAGCCGCGTGCCTTCGCCTCCGGCAGCCCGGCGAACCAGTCGCGTATCGGCGTGAAGGCACCCGTGTAGGTCGCCGGGTTGGAGCGCGGCGTGCGGCCGATCGGCGACTGGTCGATGTCGATGACCTTGTCGAGAAACTCCAGCCCTTCGATGCGGTCATGCTCGGCCGGATGCTCGCGCGAGCCCATGATGCGGCGCGACGCGGCCTTGAACAGCGTCTCGATCAGAAAAGTCGACTTGCCGCCGCCGGACACGCCGGTGACCGCGGTGAAGGTGCCGAGCGGGATCTCGGCGGTCACGTTCTTCAGATTGTTGCCGCGCGCGCCGATGACCTTGATGCGCCGGTTCTTCTTGGCCTCGCGGCGCACCGCCGGCGTCGCCACTTCGAGCTCGCCCGACAGATATTTGCCGGTGATCGAGGCCGGCGTCGCCATGATCTGCTGCGGCGTCCCCTGGGCAATGATCTGGCCGCCATGGATGCCGGCCGCCGGGCCGATGTCGACGACATAGTCGGCATGCAGGATCGCGTCCTCGTCATGCTCGACGACGATCACCGTGTTGCCGATGTCGCGAAGGTGCTTCAGCGTGTCGAGCAGTCGCGCATTGTCGCGCTGGTGCAGACCGATCGATGGTTCGTCGAGCACATAGAGGACGCCCGTCAGGCCGGAGCCGATCTGCGAGGCGAGGCGGATGCGCTGGCTTTCGCCGCCGGATAGCGTGCCGGAATTGCGCGACAGCGTCAGGTAATCGAGGCCGACATCGTTGAGGAAGCGCAGCCGCTCGCGGATTTCCTTCAGCACCCGCACCGCGATCTCGTTCTGCTTCTCGCTGAGCTGCGCCGGCAGGTCGGTGAACCACTGGTCGGCCTTGCGGATCGACTGCTCGGTGACTTCGCCAATATGCTTTCCGGCGATCTTCACCGCGAGCGCTTCCGGCTTCAACCTGTAGCCGTTGCAGGCGGGGCAGGGCGTGGCCGACATGAAGCGCTCGATTTCTTCGCGCATCCAGGCGGATTCCGTTTCCTTCCAGCGCCGTTCGAGATTGGGGATGACGCCCTCGAAGGTCTTCGTCGTCTTGTAGGAACGCAACCCGTCGTCATACTGGAAGGTGACTTCCCGCTCCCCCGTGCCTTGCAGCACGGCCTGCTTCGCCGCCGCGCTCAGATCCTTGAACTTGTCGCCGAGCTTGAAGCCGTAGACTTTGCCGAGCGCCTCCAGCGTCTGCACGTAGTAGGGCGAGGTGGACTTCGCCCACGGGCTGATCGCGCCGTCGCGCAGCGAGACATTCTCGTCCGGCACGACGAGATTGGCATCGATGGCGCGCTGGCTGCCCAACCCATCACAAGTCGGGCAGGCGCCGAACGGATTGTTGAACGAGAACAGCCTGGGCTCGATTTCCGGAATGGTGAAGCCGGACACCGGGCAGGCGAATTTTTCCGAGAACATGAGGCGCTCATGCGTCTCGTTCTTCGACTTGTTGACCGAGTCCTCGCCGGTCTGGCTGGCGTCGAGCGGCCGGTCGGCGAACTCGGCCACGGCCAGTCCCTCGGCGAGCTTCAGCGCGGTCTCCATCGAATCCGCAAGCCGCGTCGCGAGATCGCCGCGCACGACGATGCGGTCTACGACGACGTCGATGTCGTGCTTGTATTTCTTGTCCAGCGCCGGCACGTCGGCGATCTCGTAGAAGACGCCGTCGACCTTGACGCGTTGGAAACCCTTCTTCTGCAGTTCCAGCAGTTCCTTGCGGTACTCGCCCTTGCGGCCGCGCACGATCGGCGCCAGCAGGTAGAGGCGCGTGCCTTCCTCCAGCGCCAGCACGCGATCGACCATCTGGCTTACCGTCTGGCTCTCGATAGGCAGGCCGGTGGCCGGCGAGTAGGGAACGCCGACGCGCGCGAACAGCAAGCGCATATAGTCGTAGATCTCGGTGACGGTGCCGACCGTCGAGCGCGGGTTGCGGGAGGTCGTCTTCTGCTCGATCGAGATCGCGGGCGACAGGCCGTCGATCTGGTCGACGTCCGGCTTCTGCATCATTTCCAGGAACTGGCGGGCATAGGCCGACAGGCTTTCGACGTAACGGCGCTGGCCCTCGGCATAGATGGTGTCGAAGGCAAGCGACGACTTGCCGGACCCCGACAGGCCGGTCATGACGATCAGGCTGTCGCGCGGCAGGTCGAGATCCACATTCTTGAGATTGTGTTCGCGCGCCCCGCGAATGGATAGGTATTTATGGTCGGCCATCGCCGGTCGCCGCCTCAGGTCTGGAATTTGCTGGATTGGCGGGTTCGTCCCGGCCATCCCTTATGTAGGTCGTTTCGCTGCAACTTCGAGTGACGCCCAAAAGGGGGGTTTAACCGTCTTTCGCGCGAGCCGGCAAGCGGAAAGAACAAAGGCCGAACAGGCTCCTGACAAAGGCTGTGGAAACGCCCAGTCGCCAAGAGCAGCCTGGCCGCGTTCGACTTACCTGGACGTAAGCTTCAGGCGATCACATTTTTCGGTAACCGGCTATTCAACGGTTGACGTCGCCGACCCAGGGGAGCAGTGTCGAGACGTCAACGAAGCCGGCCGTCTTTCGATGGCCTCGCCACCCAAAGGTGGCTTGCGAGACGCCGCAGGCGATAGCGATTTGTGCTTCAACGACATTGTCGCAACGGACCCAGGAGCGGAGCATGACGCCACCGGACAGTCCCTTGAGGCTCCACGCGTGGATGGAGCCACGGCGGGCATAAGTGCCAGGGTGGGCGTGAGCGCCAACCCGACAAACCGTGACTTGCCGATCCTCTTACAATCAGAGACCATAGTCGGATCGTCGGCTGAACGCCGCGTTGCATCCGAAGCAGAACGCCGGCAGTACACTCCCGGCAAATATTGGATTTCAGATCCATGAAAGCCCCGTCCACCTGCGGAAGCAGTGGCGGGGCTTGCAGTTTGGGTCACCTCACGTCCTCGTCCTTGGGCGCAGCTCCGCGAAGCGGAGCGAAGCCCCAACGATCTAACCCGTGATCTTAGCCGAGGAATGCAACGGAGCAGAATTCTGCATCGGTTCGGGCGGCATGGATCCTCGGGTCTGCGCGCGTCGTTTCGCTCATCGCGTCGCCCGCCGATGACGAACTGAAAAGCGCTTGCGTCAATCGCCGACGCCGGAATCAATGGTTGGGCGGCCTGATGTCGCCCGCGCCCATGTCGATGGTTATGCTGCCGGAAATCCTGACATCGGTATCGCCGATCTTGAAAGTCCCGCCGCTGCCGGCGGGCAGGGCGTCGTCCGGCTCCGGCTCTGCAACCGGCTTGGCGATGCGGTAGTCGCCGCTGACGCCGGGCAGCTTTTGCGTCGTACTTTCATCCGCGAAGGCTGCGGTGCCGGCCATCATCGCGCCTGCGAGCGCGGCAGCCGCAATCAGGGGACTTCTCGACGATCGGATCATGCGCGGACTATAGGGGCGCGCCGCAGGGGAGGCCAGACTGGCGGCGATCAAATCGCCGCGCGCTCACCATCACGCGGCCTTCTTACGGGTATCATAGACATGGTCGACGAGGCCCCAGGTTTTGGCCTCCTCGGCCGTCATGAAATAGTCGCGGTCGAGCGTGCGTTCGACCTCTTCGTAAGTGCGCCCGCAATGCCGGGCATAGAGTTCCGTCATGTGGCGTTTGGTGCGCAGGATGTCCTCGGCATGGCGCTGGATGTCGGAGGCCTGGCCCTGGAAGCCGCCCAGCGGCTGATGCAGCACGATCCTGGTGTTGGGCAGCGCAATGCGCCGTCCGGGTGCGCCCGCCATCAGCAGGAAGGACGCCATCGACGCGGCGAAGCCCATGCAGACCGTCGACACCGGGCAAGAGATGTACTGCATCGTGTCGTAGATGGCGAAGCCGCTGGTCACCACGCCGCCCGGCGAGTTGATGTAGATCGAGATCTCCTTGTCGGGATTGTCGGATTCCAGCGACAAAAGTTGGGCGCAGACCAGCGCCGACACGCCGTCATTGATCTCGCCGTTGATGAAGACAATGCGCTCGCGCAGCAGCCGCGAGAAGATGTCGAAGGCGCGTTCGCCGCGGGTCGACTGCTCGATAACCATCGGCACCAGATTGGCAAGGGCGCTCATGGCCAAGTCTCCTTGTGGTCAAGCTGCGCGCAGCATCATGCAGGGCGCATTGGCGGCGATCGGGTTCTTGCGTGCGTCGAGCGACAGCCCGCAGCCGGCACCAGCGATGGCGACGGCAGCATGCGCCGCCGGCACGAAGCCGTCATGAAGGATGCGCAGATGGGTGCCGCCGGAAACCGTCCGCTCGAGCGTGAAGGTGACGACGCTATCGAAGGCGGGCAGTTGGTTGTCATCTTCGGCGCTCGACCGCTCACGCCAGGAATAGCGCAGCAGCTTGCCTGGCTCGATATTGAGCACTTCGCATTCGATCGGCGTGTCCGGTCCCACGAACGCGAAGCGTTTGCCGGCCTGCGGCAGGATGTCGTTCGGCATCATCCAGGCGGCGAGCAGTTCCGGCTCGGTCAGCGCGCGCCAGACTTTTTCCGGCGGCTCGGCGAGTTCGCATTCGAAGTTGAGCGGCGCGGGGGCGGCTTGTGGATTTTTTGTCGCCATCATTGGTCCATTCCCTTCAGAACCGTCTTCAGTTTCTCGATACGCTCCGGCCAGAAGGCGCGGTAGCGCTCGATCCAGCCGATCAGCGGATCGAGCCCTTGCGCATCGGCGCGGTAGTAAGCGTTGCGGCCGGCGCGCCGCTCGACGACGAGGCCGGCGCTGCGCAAGACGGCAAGATGCTGTGAGACGGCCGGCTGCGATACGCTCATGCCGGCGCGCAGTTCGGACACCGTCATCTCGCCTGCCGCGAGCCGTTCATAGACGGCGCGCCGCGTCGGATCGGCAAGCGCCCGGAAAATTTCTGCTTCGATCATCGTCAAAGCATAAGTCGATACTTATCGATTTGGCAAGCGGTGTTTTAGGATGCCCAGTGCCTTACCGGTTCAGCGGCTCCGTCGAAGCTGGCCTCGAAGATCGACGACGCGAGCACGGCGTGGACGTGAAGCACGCCGGAGCCGATGTTGCGAAAGCCGTGCTCGCGGTGTGCCGGAATGATCAGGGACTGTCCGGCGGCCAGCACCGCACGTCGATCATCGATCCACATCTCGGCTTCGCCGGCGATTACCGTCAGCACTTCCTCCACGCGATGCGAATGCGTCGGCGCGCCGGCGCCTGGATCGGCCCATTGCTCGAAAATGCAAAGCTCGGCCGCGCCATTGGCGGCGGCAATATGCATCCGCGTTTCCACTCCGGCCCGCCACAGTTCGCGTGGCTGATCGCTATGCGTGACGATGTTCATTCGGACGCCTCCCCTTTTGCGCTGCGGGCCGAGACACTACCTGTTGCTGACATTCCTTGACAGATGCAGAGGTCAAGTCTAGAACGAAAAGAGAACAAAAACCTTGTGGGAAAAGCCAGCCTTTGCAGGCAGCGGCGGCCTGCAGGCTGTAAGGTGCAGCGACGTAAGTTTTGTTTCGGATGAGCGCGGAGAAGTACGATGGCGGGTAGCGTCAACAAAGTCATTCTGGTCGGCAATCTCGGAGCGGATCCTGAAATCCGCCGCCTGAATTCGGGCGAGCCGGTCGTCAACATCCGCATCGCGACTTCGGAAAGCTGGCGCGACAAGAACTCCGGCGAGCGCAAGGAAAAGACCGAGTGGCACAATGTCGTCATCTTCAACGACCAGCTCGCCAAGGTGGCCGAGCAGTATTTGAAGAAAGGCATGAAGGTATATGTCGAGGGCCAGTTGCAGATGCGCAAATGGCAGGACCAGACCGGCAATGACCGCTACACGACCGAGGTCGTGCTGCAGAAATTCCGCGGCGAATTGCAGATGCTCGATGCACGCGGCGAAGGCGGCGGCCAGGTCGGCAACTATGCCGGGGGCGGCGGCAACAGCCGCGGTTCCGATTTCGGCCAGTCGGACCCGAACGAAGGCTTCAGCCGCGGAGGTGGCGGCTCCAGGGGTGGTGGTGGCGGCGCGTCGCGCGAGCTGGACGACGAAATTCCGTTCTGAGCATCGCGAGTTCGCCATGAGCCTTCGAGGGAAGGCGGGCCGATCGGCGCCGCCTGGTTGCTCAGCACAGCGGCATGATAAAGTTCTATCTGCGCGCACCGATCGGCGCTAGCATCTTCATGCTGATGCCCGGGCGGAGCATGCACGCGCGCGTGTCGGTCAATGGGGCGGCGGCCTCGCAAAGGGAACCATCGTGAAAGCACGGGTCAAATGGGTGGAGGAGCGCACCTTCGTCGGCGAATCCGGCAGCGGACATAAGGTCGTGCTGGGCACGGCGCATGGGCCGGAAGGCAGGACACCGGGGCCAAGCCCGATGGAACTGGTGCTGATCGGGACAGGCGGCTGCTCGGCCTATGACGTGGTTCATATCCTCGAGAAAGGCCGGGAGGCGGTCGAGGACTGCGTGGTCGAGCTCGACGCCGACCGGGCCGAGACCGAGCCGCGCGTCTTCACCCGCATCCACATGCACTTCATCGTCAAGGGCCGCGCCCTGTCGCACGACAAGGTGAAACGGGCGATCGACCTGTCGATCGAAAAATACTGCTCGGCGACCGCTATGATGGCAAAGACTGCTTCCGTCACGCATGACTTCGAGGTCGTTGATACAGCTGCGAAATAGGCGGGGGGCAGTAGGGCTGCCGCTCAGGCTGCCATCAGCGCCCGGACGCCGTCCGCCACGAATTGCACGGCCAGCGCGGCCAGGATGACGCCCAGCAGCCGGGTCAGGATCGAGCGCCCGGTCTGTCCCAGGATGCGGTCGATGCGTTCGGCCAGCACGAACACCAGATAGGTTATGGCGAGGCAGACGAAGATGATGCCGACCAGCGCCGTCTGCGCCGCAAAACCCTCGAAATGTCCCGACAACAGCACGGTGGCCGAAATCGCGCCCGGGCCGGCGATCAGCGGGATCGCGAGCGGGAAAGCGGCGATGTTGTGGATCATGTCCTTGGTGACCGCGACGTCGCCGATCTTCTCCTTGCGGTCGTGACGGCGCTCGAACACCATTTCGAAGGCGATGAAGAACAGCAGGAAGCCGCCGGCGACGCGGAAGGCCGGCAATGTGATGCCGAATACCGAAAGGATCGAGGCGCCGGCGACGGCAAACAGCGCCATCACCAGGAAGCCGATGACCGACGCGCGTATGGAGACCTGCTGGCGCTCCGAGCGATTCATGCCGCGCGTGACGGCGAGGAACAGCGGCGCCAGCCCGGGCGGGTCGATGGTCACCAGGATGGTGACGAAGGCGTTGAACAGGTTGTCGAAGCTCGGCATCGCTGATCCCCTCCCGCCGGGCGAAGCCCAAGCCTCTGCAATTGGTAGAGGAAAGCCGGGACGCTGGAAACAGGCGCGACAGAAATGGTGCGCGAAGCTGTGAAGCTGGTGCGAAGGATCGCTTCGGCTTCTTGTTTCAAGTCGCTGCGGTCGCCGGTAATCATCGACTTTCACACACGGCAGGCCAGGAATTCGACTTCGAGGCGCCAGCTCGCGCCGCCGTCATGCGAGCGCTCGCCGAGCCAGCGGAACGAATTCTCGGTGATGCGCGAAAAGCTCCAGCGCACCGAGGAGCCGGTGTCGTCAACGCCTTTCTGGACGATCGCGTCGCCCTCAGCGCGGCCAAGCTGGCGGCTGAAATATTGGTTGCGCGGATCGCTCCAGAAGATGTGCCAGGCCTCGAGGCCTGGATCGTAGACGCGCAGCGTGGTGCCGTAGAAGGTCCACGTGCCCAGAGAGGGCGAGGGACCGGCGTCGCGGGCGGGCAAGATCCAGACGTCCTGGACTGCCTTGCCGTCAAGGACCCAGCCGAAATGCGCTTCGCCGCGCCCCTTAAGAACCGAACCGTCTTCGAGATGACGCGTGGCGTCGAATGTCCAGGCGCCGATGAAGCGGCCGTAGAGCTTCAGCTTCTCGGCCAGATCTGGATTGGGCTCGTCGCTGTGCAGGGCCTCGGCAAAGGGATCGGTCATGGTTGCTGCCTCGTTTGTCAGGAGAGGGCGAGCAATAGAGGCGCGGCGAGGTTCTGCGCTTGGGGAAAATTGCTATCTTTCCGTGATGACGACGACTGAGAAGAACCTCGCATCAGGGTTCGGCTGGCGGGTGTCCGATGTGGTCTGCACAGCCGGCGCCGGTGCCAGGCCTTTCGAGGAAGAGCATCGCAGTTTCTGCATCGCCGCCGTGACAAGTGGCACCTTCCGCTACCGGACGCGCGAGGGCACAGCGATGCTTGCGCCGGGCGCCATCCTGCTCGGCAATCCCGGCGCCTGCTACGAGTGCGGCCATGAGCATGGGACCGGCGACCGCTGCCTCTCCTTCCATTTCGCGCCGGCCTACTTGGAACGCGTGGTCGCCGAAATGCCGGGCGCGAAGCGGCTGGCCTTCGCTGGCCCGCGCCTGCCGCCATTGCCAGCGCTGGCGCCATTGCTGGCGGAAGCGGAGGCCGCGCGGGAATCAGGCGAGGTCGACGCGTTCGAGGAACTCGGCCTGCGTATTGCCGGGGCGGTCATTGCGGCTGCAACCGGCTCTGGCAAGGCAGGCCGCCCACCCAGTCGCCGTGACCAAAGACGCGTTGCCGAGGCGGTGCGCATGATCGAGCTCCATGCCGACCGGCCGCTGTCGCTGAGCGAACTGGCCGACGGCACGGCGACCAGTCCCTATCATTTCCTGCGCACATTCCGGCACGTGGCCGGCATGACGCCCTACCAGTTTCTGCTGAGGACAAGGCTCCACCGGGCGGCGGTGCGGCTGCGCATCTCGAACGAAGCGATCTCGACCATCGCCTTCGATGCCGGCTTCAACGATCTATCGACCTTCAACCGCCGGTTCCGGCGCGAGATGGGCGAGGCTCCCGGCGCCTATCGCTCTCGCCGCGGGTCAGATGCTTGAGCGCTCGCGGTCCTTGCTGATGAATGGCGGGTCATGGCCGACCTTGCCCCGCGAGAGCCAAATGCGCTTTGGCCATATCGTCGCAATCAGCGGTATCCTTTTGAAATTCCCACCAAAATTGTCTCTGGAAAAGTGCCGCCGGCATTGGAGTTTCGGTCCGGCTTCCTATATAAGCAGCCAGTGATTCCCGACTGGATTGTGACCTGATTTGACCGACCAGAAGACACCGCGCGGGCCGGAGGGCGGCCCTACCGGCATCGAGCCGATTTCGATCATCGAGGAGATGCAGCGCTCCTATCTCGATTACGCCATGAGCGTGATCGTCAGCCGTGCGCTGCCCGATGTTCGCGACGGCCTCAAGCCTGTGCATCGCCGCATCCTCTACGCCATGCAGGAAGGCGGTTACCACTGGAACCGCAAGCACGTGAAATCGTCGCGCATCGTCGGCGATGTGATGGGTAAATACCATCCGCATGGCGACGCTTCGATCTATGACGCCCTGGTGCGAATGGCGCAGGACTGGTCGCTGCGCGTCCCGCTGATCGACGGCCAGGGCAATTTCGGCTCCATCGATGCCGACCCGCCTGCGGCCATGCGCTACACAGAGTCGCGCCTGACCAAGGTCGCGCATGAGCTGCTGGAGGATATCGACAAGGAAACGGTCGATTTTCAGGACAATTATGACGGCGCTGAACAAGAGCCGAAGGTACTGCCTGCGCGTTTCCCAAACCTTCTGGTCAACGGCTCGGGCGGCATCGCCGTCGGCATGGCCACCAACATTCCGCCGCACAACCTGGCCGAAGTATGCAACGGAGCGATGGCGATCATCGACAATCCGGCGATCGACCTGCCGGCGCTGATGGAGATCGTGCCCGGCCCGGATTTCCCGACCGGCGGCATAGTGCTCGGCCGCTCGGGCATTTACAGCGCCTATTCCACGGGTCGCGGCTCGATCGTCATGCGCGGCCGCGTCAACATCGAGGCGCGCGGCAACGACCGTGAATCGATCGTCATCACCGAGATCCCCTATCAGGTGAACAAGGCGGCGATGATCGAGAAAATGGCCGAACTGGTGCGCGAGAAGCGTATCGAGGGCATTTCCGATATTCGCGACGAGAGCGATCGCCAGGGCTACCGCGTCGTCATCGAATTGAAGCGCGAGGCGGTCGCCGACGTCATCCTCAACCAGCTTTACCGCTTCACGCCGCTGCAGACATCCTTCGGCGCCAACATGGTGGCGCTCAACGGCGGCAAGCCGGAGGTGCTGACGCTGATCGACATGCTGAAGGCCTTCGTCGGGTTCCGCGAGGAGGTGATCAGCCGGCGCACGAAATACCTTTTGCGCAAGGCGCGCGAGCGCGCCCACGTATTGGTCGGCCTCGCCATCGCCGTCGCCAACATCGACGAGGTGATCAAGCTGATCCGCACCGCGCCCGATCCGCAGACGGCGCGCGAGCAGTTGATGGAACGGCGCTGGCCGTCGCACGACGTCGCTCCGCTGATCAAGCTGATCGACGATCCACGCCATCGCATCAACGAGGACGGCACCTACAACCTCTCCGAGGAGCAGGCCCGCGCCATCCTCGATCTGCGCCTGCAGCGCCTGACCGCGCTCGGCCGCGACGAGATCGCCGACGAATTGAACAAGATCGGCGCCGAGATCATCGATTACCTTGACATTTTATCTTCCCGCGCACGCATCCAGCAGATCGTCAAGGACGAGCTGATCGCGGTGCGCGACGAGTTCGGCACGCCGCGCCGCACCGAACTCGCCGAAGGCGGGGCTGACATGGAAGACGAGGACCTGATCCAGCGCGAGGACATGGTCGTCACCGTCAGCCATTCCGGCTACATCAAGCGCGTTCCGCTGTCGCTCTACCGGGCGCAGCGCCGCGGCGGCAAGGGCCGCTCCGGCATGTCGACCAAGGACGAGGATTTCGTCACCCGCCTGTTCGTGGCCAACACGCACACGCCGGTGCTGTTCTTCTCCTCGCGCGGCATCGTCTACAAGGAAAAGGTGTGGCGCCTGCCGGTTGGCAACCCGCAGTCGCGCGGCAAGGCGCTGATCAACATGCTGCCGCTCGAGCAGGGCGAGCGCATCACCACCATCATGCCGTTGCCCGAGGACGAGACCAGCTGGGGCGAGCTCGACGTGATGTTCGCCACAACGCGCGGCACCGTGCGCCGGAACAAGCTGTCCGATTTCGTCCAGGTCAACCGCAACGGCAAGATCGCCATGAAGCTGGAGGAAGAGGGTGACGAGATCCTCGGCGTCGAGACCTGCACCGACAATGACGACGTGCTTCTGACCTCCAATTCGGGCCAGTGCATACGCTTTTCGGTCAGTGACGTGCGCGTCTTCCAGAGCCGCAACTCCGTCGGCGTGCGCGGCATCGCGATGGCCGAAACCGACCGGGTGATCTCGATGTCCATCATCGAGCATGTCGACGCTTCGCCGGCCGAGCGTGCCGCCTATCTCAAGCGAGCGGCCGCGGAGCGCCGGATTTCCGCCGGCACGGCCGGCGAGGAGGAAGAGGTCGCGCTGACCAATGAGGAAATCGGCGAGGAGGCAGAGCTTTCGGAGGAGCGCTACGAGTTCCTCAAGATGCATGAGCAGCTTGTGCTGACGGTGACCGAGTACGGTTATGGCAAGCGCTCGTCATCTTACGACTTCCGCCTGACCGGGCGCGGCGGCAAGGGCATCCGCGCCACCGACGTTTCGAAATCGGCCGAGATCGGCCGGCTTGTCGCGACGTTCCCGGTCGGCAATGACGATCAGATCATGCTGGTGTCGGACGGCGGGACCGTCATTCGCGTGCCGGTGGAGGGCATACGCTTTGCCAGCCGCGCCACCAAGGGTGTGACCATCTTCAACACCGCGGAAGGCGAGAAGGTTGTCTCGGTCGAGCGGATTTCGGAGCCGCAGTCCGATGAGGAGACCGATGAGGCCTCGACAGGCGAGGCGGCCGCAGACAATGGCGGCCAGGAGAGGTCCGAATAGAACCCGGTTGGCCACTACCGGGCTTACGCCCGGTGCGGTCGTTGCTGGAGATCAGAAGTGACGATGGGGTTTGCGGGCAAGAAAGCCGTCGAGCCGCTTGGTGTGGGCTTTGACGCGAACTCGCCCTGCTTCCTGATGCAGCCCGAATGCGGTTGCGATCAGCATGGCGACGGTCATTGCGGTGGCGAGCATGTAGATCAGCATTGCGTCATCTCCTACGCCTAGTAACGAACAGATGTGACTTTGGTTTCATCTCCTGAAGCGGCAACCTAGTGAACGCTGCGTGAAGCAGCCGTGATCGTCGCATTCATCCGTCGTTCACGTCGGCGAAATGGTTCACGCATTCCGCGATTAATCGGATTTGCCTTCCGCCCGCCCGCCCGCTAGAAGCCTGCCATGACCGATCGCATTGCTGTCTACGCCGGCTCCTTCGACCCACTGACCAACGGCCATCTCGATGTGCTGAAGGCGTCGCTGGCGGTCGCTGACACCGTCTTTGCCGCGATCGGCATCCATCCCGGCAAGACGCCGCTGTTTTCCTTCGAGGAGCGCGTCAAGCTGATCGTGGCCGCGACCAAGGCAGAATTCGGCCGCGATGGCGAACGCATCAAGGTCGTCTCATTCGACGGTCTGGTCATCGACGCCGCCAGGAAGCATGGCGCCTCGATCATCATCCGCGGCCTGCGCGACGGCACTGATCTTGACTACGAGATGCAGATGGCCGGCATGAACGAGACCATGGCGCCCGAATTGCAAACGGTCTTCCTGCCCGCCAGTCCATCGGTGCGAACCATTACCGCCACACTCGTTCGACAGATTGCTTCGATGGGCGGCGACATCCGCCCATTCGTGCCGGCGGCGGTTGCCGGCGCGCTCACCGCCAAATTCGCGAAATAACACCTTCGGAGACTTTCATGCAGCTGAAGAAGCTCGCTTCGTTTCTTGTCGTGCTTGCCGGCATTCTTGCGGCATCTTTTCCGGCTTTCGCCGACGACAAGGAAAACACCATGATCATCACGTTGAAGGACGGCGATGTGACCATAGCCCTGCGTCCGGACCTTGCGCCCAAGCATGTCGCTCAGATCAAGAAGCTGGTGCGCGACGGCGCCTATGATAATGTCGCCTTCCACCGGGTCATCGACGGCTTCATGGCGCAGACCGGCGACGTCAAGTTCGGCAACGTGAAGAAGGGCTTCAACGCGGAAGCCGTCGGCACCGGCGGCTCAGACCTTCCCGATCTGCCGGCCGAATTCTCGCAGTCCGAGCAATTCACGCGCGGCGTCGTCGGCATGGCCCGCTCGCAGGATCCGAATTCGGCGAACTCGCAGTTCTTCATCATGTTCGCGCCGGCGCCAAACCTCGACGGCCAGTACACCATCGTCGGCAAGGTGGTCAGCGGCATGGAACTGGTCGACAACATCAAGAAGGGTGACGAGGCAGACAACGGCACGGTCACCGAGCCAGACCGCATGATCAAGGTCCGCATCGCCGCCGACAGCAAATAACTTCCTCAATTTTCAAAGGATTTTCTGACATGGCTGAAATCAAGGACCGCGAGAACGCCCTCATCATGGAAACGACCAAGGGCGACGTCGTCATCGAAATGTATCCCGACCTGGCACCCGGCCACGTCGCCCGTATCAAGGAGCTTGCGCGGGAAGGCGCTTACGACGGGGTGGTTTTCCATCGCGTCATCGAGGGCTTCATGGCGCAGACCGGCGACGTCAAGTTCGGCAATTCCTCGAAGCCGACCTTTGCGCCATCGCGCGCCGGCATGGGCGGCTCCGACAAGCCGGATCTGAAGGCCGAGTTCTCGAACGCCAATCACGGCCGCGGCACCTGTTCGATGGCGCGCGCCCAGAACCCGAACTCGGCGAATTCGCAGTTCTTCATCTGCTTCGATGATGCTTCCTTCCTCAACCGCCAGTACACGGTGTGGGGCCAGGTCATCGAAGGCATGGACAATGTCGACAAGATCAAGCGCGGCGAGCCGGTGCAGGATCCCGACAAGATCGTATCGCTGAAGGTCGCGGCCGACGTAAAGTAGGCACAAGAACGACTATGGGCGCTGTCTGGTCCCTGCTCGGCATCCTGTCCGGCGCCTTCATCGCCATCCAGGCGCCGATCAATTCGCAACTGGCGCGCGGCCTGGGCCTTCCGGTCGCGGCCGCGGCCTTTTCCTTCCTGTCCGGCGCGATCGTGCTCGGCATCATTGCCATCGCGGTGGTGAAGCTGCAGGGGCTGTCGCTCGACTGGAAGGCGCCGGCGCCGTGGCTATTCGTCGCCGGCGGCGTGCTCGGCGGCTTCTATGTGACGCTCTCCACCATTCTCACGCCGCGTATCGGCGCTGCAGCTTTGATGGCGTTCCTCGTCGCCGGCCAGCTGATCGCCGGCATGCTCGTCGACCGCGTCGGCTTCCTCGGTGTCGCCGTGCGCGAGATATCGCTTGGCCGCGTCGCCGGGGCCGTCTTGCTGCTCGCCGGAGCGCTGCTCATCCGGCTGTTTTGATGCGCGTCGACCTGTTCGACTTCGACCTGCCGGATGAGCGCATCGCGCTGCGCCCGGTTGAGCCGCGCGACAGCGCCAGGATGCTGGTTGTAAGGCCGCGTCAAGGCCTGGAAGACCGGACCGTCAGCGATCTACCGTCGCTGCTCGGTCAGGGAGATGTGCTGGTGTTCAACGACACCAAGGTCATCCCGGCGCAATTGAAGGGCATCCGCAAGCGTGGCGAGGCCACGGCTCAGGTCGAGGCGACCCTGCACATGCGGGTGGCACCGGACCGCTGGCAGGCTTTCATGCGGCCCGGCAAGCGCGTTGCCGCCGGCGACAGAATCCATTTCGGCCATGACCAGAATTCCTGCTTCCTCGGCCAACTCGATGCGACGGTGATCGAGAAGGGCGAAGCCGGCGAGGCGCTGCTCGGTTTCGACCTCTCCGGGCCTTTTCTCGACGAGGCGCTGCATGCCGTCGGCCACATTCCGCTGCCGCCCTACATCGCCTCGAAGCGCGACGACGACGAGCGCGACCGCAGCGACTACCAGACGATCTATGCCAGGGAGGAGGGCGCCGTCGCCGCTCCGACCGCGGGGTTGCATTTCACACCGGAACTGTTCGCCGCGCTCGATGCCAAGGGCGTCGAGCGCCGCTTCGTCACGCTTCATGTCGGCGCCGGCACCTTCCTGCCGGTGAAGGCGGATGACACCGTCGATCACAAGATGCATGCCGAGACCGGCTCGGTTAGCGCCGAGACGGCAGCGGCGCTGAACGCAGCCAGGGCGCGGGGAGGGCGGATCGTGGCCGTCGGCACGACATCGCTGCGCCTGCTGGAAAGTGCCGCGACCGAGGATGGAATGATCGAGGCATGGTCAGGGCCGACCGACATCTTCATCACGCCCGGCTATCGCTTCCGGACCGCCGACATGCTGATGACCAATTTCCATCTGCCGCGCTCGACGCTGTTCATGCTGGTCTCGGCCTTCAGCGGGCTGGAGACAATGCGCGCGGCCTATGCGCATGCCATCGAGACCCGCTACAGGTTCTACTCCTATGGCGACGCCAGCCTGCTTTTCCGGGCGAGGAAGCCCGAAAAGGACCTCAATGACTGACGCCTTCTCTTTCAAGCTGCTTGCCATCGACGGCAAGGCGCGGCGCGGGTTGATCTCGATGCCGCGCGGCGAGATCCGCACGCCGGCCTTCATGCCGGTGGGCACCGGCGGCACCGTCAAGGCCATGTATATGGACCAGGTGCGTGGCGTCGGCGCCGATATCATACTCGGCAATACCTATCATCTGATGCTGCGGCCGGGTGCCGAGCGCGTGGCAAAGCTCGGCGGACTGCATGAATTCGCGCGCTGGCCTCACCCGATCCTGACCGACAGCGGCGGCTTCCAGGTGATGTCGCTGTCGAAGTTGAGAAAAGTCAGCGAAAAGGGCGTCACTTTCCGCTCGCATATCGATGGCGCGCCCTACGAGATGTCGCCCGAACGCTCGATCGAGATCCAGGGGCTGCTCGATTCCGATATCCAGATGCAGCTCGACGAGTGCACCGCACTTCCGGCCAAGCCCAAGGAGATCGAGCGAGCGATGGAATTGTCGCTGCGCTGGGCCGAGCGCTGCAAGGCAGCGTTCGGCGACCAGCCGGGCAAGGCGATGTTCGGTATCGTGCAGGGCGGCGACAGCGCGGTCATGCGCGTACGCTCGGCGCAGGCGCTGACAGCGATGGACCTCAAGGGCTACGCCGTTGGCGGGCTGGCGGTCGGCGAGCCGCAGGCGGTGATGCTGGAGATGCTCGACATCACCTGTCCCGAACTGCCGGCGGACAGGCCGCGCTACCTGATGGGCGTCGGCACGCCGGACGATCTATTGAAATCGGTGGCGCGCGGCATCGACATGTTCGACTGCGTGATGCCGACGCGGGCCGGCCGCCATGGCTTGGCCTATACGCGCCGCGGCAAGGTCAATCTTAGGAATGCCCGCCATGCGGACGATCCGCGTCCGCTCGACGAGGAAAGCGATTGCCCGGCGGCGCGGGATTACTCGCGTGCCTATCTGCACCATCTGGTGCGCTCGCAGGAGTCGCTGGGCGCGATGCTGCTCACCTGGAACAACCTGTCCTACTATCAGACGCTGATGCGGGACATCCGCGCCGCGATCGAGGCGCAAGCCTTCGAAGCGCGCGCGGCCGAGATTTCTGAAGGCTGGGCGCGAGGCGACATCCCCGCCATCTAAAGCCCCCGCAATTGACGGAGGGGCTGCTCGGGCGCAGAGATGCGGCCCCCGGGGGATCAGCCATGACCGTGACATACGACTTTGACGGCAACACCGGGGCGGTGGTCGACATGTCTGGCGGCAGGGCGCGGTACTGATCACGGCTCAGGTGCTGACCGAGGTCGATGCGCGAAGGCTGCAGCCGGTGATCTTGAAGCTGCCGTCCGGCTGCTGCTCGAGCGTGTAGACCGCCTCGTAATCCTTGCCGTCAGGCCCGACGATCAGCACCTGCTGGATGATCGAGGTCGGCCCGGTCTGCTCGACCTTGCCGAACGAATAGGTTTGCGGCTTGCGTACCGGCGCGTAGCCGTTGGTCACCATGTTCATGAAGGTGTCGACGGTCGGGAAGATCCGCTTCACGTTCGGGGCGGCAAAGCTGTAGGCCGCTGCGCCGTCATCGGCGATAAAGGCCTTGAGCTGGCTGTCGATCACCGTCTGCGCCGCCTTGATCTCGGCATCGCCGGCAAAGGCCATGGATGCAACCAGCATCGGAACGAGTGCGAATGCGAACAAAGCGCGGTGCATGGCCTGTCTCCAGAATTCGCGTTGTGAAAGCACAATCTAACATACGCTGGCCGGCAGGCCGGGGTTTCATTCGTCCCGCAGGAAATCTCGTCCGCGCCGACATCGGGCCGGGCTCCCAGGCCAGCAGCGCGCCGGCGCTGATCGTCGTCGCGGCTGTCTGGCGCTGGAACGAATGCGGCACGCAATCGCCAAAACTTGGCTAGCCCGAATTCCGCACAAGCTTGAAAGCACGGCGGCAGTCTGCCACAAGTGCCTCCTATTCCAGCGGGAAGGTTGGCAGGACGGCAATGAAGGCGTTTTTCGTGCAGATAAAGTGCGACCTGGGAAAGGCCTATGAGGTCGCCAGCGCACTCGCCGATGCCGAAATCGCCTCCGAGATCTATTCGACCGCCGGCAATTACGACCTGCTGGCCAAGTTCTATGTCGAAGACGGGGAGGACATTGGCCACTTCGTCAACGAGAAGGTGCAGAACCTGCCTGGAATCAAGGACACCTTCACGACCGTCACCTTCCGGGCGTTCTGACGTTCGCCGTTGCCCGGCCGGAAGTCATGGCCTGACTTGGCCTTCTCCAGGCTGCCTCAATCTTAAGCATTTCTCATAGAGTGGCTGCCATCGCCTCTCAAATCACCGATTGCGCTTGATTTTCTCCATCGAGGTCAGTGAAATGGCTTCAGAGGGGAGTACGCGATTGGCAGCGTTCGACGAAATGCTTCCGGAAGTTTCCGGATTGAGAAGACCATATCAGGCTTACGACCACTGGCTGAAGGAGCAGGATCCGGCCAGACTTACCGAGAAAATGCAGGATGCCGAGCGCGTCTTTCGCAAAACCGGCATCACCTTTGCCGTGTATGGCGAGCAGGAAGCCTCGGAACGGCTGATCCCCTTCGACATCGTTCCCCGCATCATCTCCGGCCAGGAATGGCGCCGCCTGACCCAAGGCATCGAGCAGCGGGTTCAGGCGCTGAACGCCTTTCTCGACGACATCTACCATCGCCAGGAGATCCTGCGTGCCGGGCGCGTCCCCAGGGATCTGGTTGCCAGGAACGAGGCCTTCCTGCCCGAGATGATCGGCGTCAGGCCGCCGGCCGGCGTCTACACCCACATCATCGGCGTCGACATCGTCCGCATCAGCGAGAACGAATTCTACGTGCTGGAGGACAATGCGCGCACGCCATCCGGCGTCTCCTACATGCTGGAGAACCGCGAGACGATGATGCAGCTCTTTCCGGAGCTGTTCCAGCAGATCAAGGTGCGGCCGGTCGAGAACTATCCGCAGTTGTTGCGCCAGTCGCTGGCTGCGGTGCGGCCGCAGAGCACCAAGGGCACGCCGACTATCGCCGTGCTGACGCCCGGCAGCTACAATTCAGCCTATTTCGAGCACGCCTTCCTTGCCGACCAGATGGGCGTGCAACTGGTCGAGGGGCAGGACTTGCGCGTCGTCGACGGCCATGTCGCGATGCGCACCACCGAAGGCTACAAGCAGATCGACGTGCTTTACCGACGCGTCGACGATGCCTTCCTCGATCCGCTCACCTTCCGCCCGGATTCGGCGCTCGGCGTGCCGGGCATCATGGATGTTTACCGCGCCGGCAACATCACCATCGCCAACGCGCCGGGAACCGGCATCGCCGACGACAAGGCGATCTATTCCTACATGCCGGAGATCGTCGAGTTCTATACCGGCCGCAAAGCGATCCTCGGCAACATCCCGACCTGGCGCTGCTCGGAAGCGGACAGCCTGAAATATGTGCTGGAGCACATCCACGAGCTGGTCATCAAGGAAGTGCACGGTTCCGGCGGCTATGGCATGCTGGTCGGGCCGGCGGCGACCAAGAAGGAATGCCAGGACTTCGCCAAGAAGCTGCAGGCAAAGCCCTCGAACTACATCGCCCAGCCGACGCTGGCGCTGTCGACCTGCCCGATCCTGACGGAAAAGGGTCTGTCGCCGCGCCATGTCGACCTCAGACCCTATGTGCTCGTCTCCGACCGCATCCAGCTCGTCCCGGGCGGCCTCACCCGCGTTGCGCTCAAGGAAGGGTCGCTGGTCGTCAATTCATCGCAAGGCGGCGGCACGAAAGATACGTGGGTGCTGGATGACTAAAGCGAGCGCGTAGGGAATGGTGAGTAGTCGGTAGTCAGTAGAGGAAAGAAGCAATGCCACATTCCGTCGAAGTTCGAAAGCTCACTATTCACTACTCACTACTCACTACTCACTAGCCCGAAGGGCCATTACATGCTTCTCGGCCGCACCGCCAACGGGCTCTACTGGATGAACCGCTACATCGAGCGGGCGGAAAACATGGCGCGGCTTGTCGATGCCGGGCTGCGTATGGCGCTGACGCGCACGCAGAATGCGTCGGAGGAGTGGAACTCGGTGCTGCTCAGCGCCGGCTCCGACCTTGCCTTCTCGCAGAAGTATCAGGACTACACCGCCGCCAATGTCTCCGATTTCCTGTTGCGCGACACCTCGAACCCGTCGAGCACCATGTCGTCGATCGAGACGGCCCGCCACAATGCCCGCATGGTTCGCACCGCTTTGACTCGCGAAACCTGGGAAAGCATCAACGAAGCCTGGATGTCGCTGAAACGCATGCTGGCGAGACCGATCGACGAGCGCGACCTGCCGACCGTTCTCGACGCGATCAAGCGCGAGACGGCGCTGATCCGCGGCTCGTTCTACGGCACCATGCTGCGCAACGAGATCTTCGATTTCTCGCAGCTCGGCACCTATGTCGAGCGCGCCGACAACACCGCTCGCATCCTCGACGTCAAATATTATGTGCTGCTGCCGTCGATCTCCTGGGTGGGGTCGACGCTCGACAACTATCAGTGGGAATCGATCCTGCGCTCGGTCTCGGCGCATCGCTCCTACCGCTGGGTCTACGATGCGGAGTACAAGCCGACCAACATCGCGGACTACCTGATCCTCAATGTCCGCATGCCGCGCTCGCTGACCTTCTGCTACCGTTTCCTTGCCGAGCACCTGAAATTCCTTGGCGACGACTATGGCGAGCGCCATGCCTGCCACGCCACGGCTGAAAAGACGCAGGCGATGCTCAGAAAAGGATCGATCAAGGACATATTCGATACCGGCTTGCATGAGTTCCTGGCCGGCTTCATCCGCGACAACACTAGGCTGGGCGACGAGATCGCCCAGGACTACCGGTTCTATTGAGCGTGCTTGAACAGTAAGGGGCGAGCGCCATGCGGCTCAAGATCACTCACAGGACCGAGTACCGCTACGATGCGCCGGTGCAGTATCTGCTGCAGCGACTTCGCTTGCTGCCGCAGAGCGGACAGACGCAGACCGTGCAATCCTGGTCGATCAAGATCGACGGCGCGCGCGCGGAGGTGCGTTTCACCGACCATTTCGGCAACGACACGCGGCTGGTGAGCGCCGAGGGCGGCCACAACACCATCACGCTCGAAGCCGCGGGCGAGGTGATCACGCGCGACACGGCGGGCGTATCGGGCCCGCATCAGGGCTTTGCGCCCTTGTGGCTGTTTGGCCTCGACACACAATTGACCGCCGCCGGCAGCGGCATCCGCGAGCTCGCTGCCTCGAACGGCGAGGGGACGGATATCGAGCGGCTGCACAGGCTGATGGGCGTGATCCGGGAGCGTGTCGCCTATAAGCCGGGCACCACCAGCGTCGTCACGCCGGCCGAGGAGGCGCTGGCGCAAAAGACCGGCGTCTGCCAGGATCACAGCCAGATCTTCGTCGCCGCCGCGCGGGCCATGGGCTTTCCCGCTCGCTACATCAGCGGCTATTTGATGATGGACGCGGCCATCGAGCAGGCTGCAAGCCACGCCTGGGCGGAGGCGCATGTTCCGGGCCTCGGCTGGGTGGCCTTCGATCCCGCCAACGGCATCTCCCCGGACGAACGCTATGTGCGCGTGGCGACGGGACGCGACTATCGCGATGCATCGCCGGTATCGGGGATCTTGCTCGGCCAGGCGGAAGAGAAGCTTGCCGTGACCGTCACGGTGGAACAGTAGCTTCCCAGGGCACACCGGCGCCCGATAGAGCGGCTGGACTTGCTCTTTTACGCAGTTCCGGACCCAAAACCGTCATACAGTTTTCCTGCAATGGCCCGAGATTCGCTGGAAGAAGACCCATGACCTATTGCGTCGGCCTGAAGATCGATCGCGGGCTCGTGTTCATGTCGGACACGCGCACCAATGCCGGCATGGACTCGATCTCCACCTTCAAGAAGATGCATGTCTGGGAAGAGCCAGGCGAGCGCGTCATCGTCCTGATGTCTGCCGGCAATCTTGCCACCACCCAGGCCGTGGTCAGCCTGCTGGATGAGCGCAACAAGGCTGTCAGCGACCGGCACGAGAAGCTGCGCGAAACGCCATCCATGTACCAGACGGTCCGACTGGTCGGCGAAACGGTGAAAGAGGTCATCGCGCAATCGTCGCCGGCCGGCGAGAAGGCCGATTCCTATTTCAACGCCTCATTCATCCTCGGCGGCCAGATCAAGGGCAGCCCGCCCCGCCTGTTCATGATCTATCCCGAGGGCAATTTCATCGAGTCGACCGACGACACGCCGTTCTTCCAGATCGGCGAGACGAAATACGGCAAGCCGATCATCATCCGTGCCTATGATCGCGCGATGAGCCTGGCCGAGACGGTGAAGCTGCTGCTGGTTTCCTTCGACTCGACGCTGAAGTCGAACCTGTCGGTCGGACTGCCGCTCGACCTGCTCTTTCTGGAGACGGACGCCTTCAGGGTCGGCCTGAAAAAGCGCATCGGCCAGGACGACCAGTACTATCGCACCATCTCCGACGGCTGGTCGGATGCTTTGAAGACCGCCTTTGCCAGTCTGCCGGATTTTCCCGGGTAGGGTTGGTCCGGCCCTGCCGGTGGTCGATGATGGGAAGACGAAGGAGGTCGGGCCGGTTGCGAACCGGTTTGCCTTTACGGTCATGTCGATTTCGTTAGCCGGCTACTGCCTTTTCTTCGGTTTCGTTTTCCATTATAGGTGAAAAAAACGAAAGTGGAGGGACGCCGGATGTTTCTTTCGCCACGCCATGCCGAGATCATCCAGATGGCGAAGGATCATGGCCGGGTTCTGGTCGACGACCTGTCCACGCATTTCAACGTCACGCCGCAAACCATTCGCAAGGACCTCAACGACCTGTGCGACCAGCGCTTGTTGACGCGTATCCATGGCGGCGCGCTGTTCCCGTCCGGCATCGAAAACATGGAATACGAAGCGAGGCGCAAGATCGCCGCCGACGAGAAGGAGGCGATCGGCCGCGCCGCGGCCAGACTGATCCCCGACAACGCCTCGCTGTTCATCAACATCGGCACCACAACGGAAGCCGTCAGCAAGGCGCTTCTCGACCATAGCGGGCTGATGGTCATCACCAATAACATCAATGTTGCCAATAGGATGCGCATTTATCCCTCGATCGAGGTGGTGATCGCCGGCGGAGTGGTGCGCGGCTCCGACGGCGGCGTCGTCGGCGAAGCCGCGGTCGATTTCATCCGGCAGTTCAAGGTCGATTACGCCGTCATCGGTGCGTCGGCGATCGACCATGATGGCGCGCTGCTCGACTTCGATTTCCGCGAGGTGAAGGTGGCGCAAGCCATCATCGCCAATGCCCGGCACGTGATTCTGGTTTCCGACCAGACCAAATTCGAGCGCACGGCACCCGTTCGCATCGGCCATCTGTCGCAGGTCAACACCTTCATCACCGACCGCTGCGACATCCCCTCGGTACGCCGGATCTGCGAGGAGAGGGAGGTTCGCTTGATCGAAACGACGCTCGAATAGCGGCTTTCACTGCCGCTTCACGGCCCCGTGATATTTCGTTTGACATTCGTTCTGAGTTCGATTTAATCCCGCCACGGTTTCGCGAAACACAAAAATGGTGCAATGCGAAATCGTGGAGGAACCCTGTGGACGCATCACCGATCCATGACATTTTTGTCATAGGCGGCGGCATCAACGGCTGCGGCATCGCACGCGACGCTGTCGGTCGTGGATTTTCGGTTTTCCTGGCCGAAATGAACGATCTCGCCAGTGGGACCTCTTCCGGCTCGACCAAATTGATCCACGGCGGCCTGCGCTATCTCGAGTTCTACGAATTCCGACTGGTGCGCGAAGCGCTGATGGAGCGCGAGGTGCTGTGGAAGAACGCGCCGCATATCATCTGGCCGATGCGCTTCGTGTTGCCCTACGCCAAGGGTCTGCGGCCGGCCTGGCTGATCCGGCTCGGCCTCTTCCTCTACGACCATATCGGCGGGCGCAAGCTGCTGCCGGCGACGAAAACGCTCGACATGGCCAGCGATCCGGCCGGCAAGCCGCTGAAGCCGTTGTTTCGCAAGGCGTTCGAATATTCGGACGGCTGGGTCAACGATGCCCGTCTGGTGGCGCTGAACGCCCGTGACGCGGCCGACCGCGGCGCGATCATCCGCACCCGCACGAAGGTGGTCAGCGCCCGCCGCGACGGCGCCCTGTGGACCATAAAGATGGAGAATGTGCTGACAGGCGAGACCGAGGATGTGCGCGCCCGGCTTCTCGTCAACGCCGCGGGACCATGGGTCGACCAGGTTCTGGCCAAGACCGTCGGCCAGAACGACGTTCACAATGTCCGACTGGTGCAGGGCAGCCATATCGTCATCCGCAAGAAGTTCGACGATCCTCGGGCCTACTTTTTCCAGAACAAGGACGGCCGCATCATCTTCGCCATTCCCTATGAAGAAGAGTTCACGCTGATCGGCACGACGGACCGCGATTATCCCGGCGACCCGCACGACGTGAAGATCAGCGACGCCGAGATCGATTACCTGTGCGCAGCGGCGAGCGAATATTTCGCTCATCCCGTCAAGCGCTCGGATATCGTGTGGACCTATTCGGCCGTGCGCCCGCTTTACGACGACGGCGCCTCGAAGGCGCAGGAGGCGACCCGCGACTATGTTCTGAAGGCCGATGGCGAGGAGGGTGCGGCCCCTCTGATCAATGCCTTTGGCGGCAAGATCACCACCTATCGCCGGCTGTCGGAATCGATGCTGGAGAAGATCGAAGGTTTTCTCGGCAAGCGCGGCAAGTCGTGGACGCATGACGCGCCGCTGCCTGGCGGCGATTTCGCGGCGACCGGCTTCGAGGCTCAGGTGGCAAAGCTCAAGCGGGCCTATTCATTCCTCGACCAGCGGCTGGCGCGCAGGCTGACCCGGCTCTACGGCACACGCGCCGAGAAGCTGCTCGGGCTGGCCAAGTCGATTGCCGATCTCGGCCGCAATTTCGGCGCCGACCTCTACGAGGCCGAAGTGCGCTATCTCGTGGAGAACGAATGGGCGGTCACGGCCGAGGACGTGCTGTGGCGCAGGACCAAGCGCGGCCTGCATTTCAGCCGCGAGCAGACGGCGGCACTCGAAGAATTCATGCGTGGCCGGCGCCACGTCGCGGCGGCCGAATGAGGACCGCTCGATGATGCGCAAAGTCCGGGAGGAGGCGTGATGCTGGAACTGAGAAACGTGACGAAGACGGTCGGCGCGCAGGAGCATATCCGCGACGTGTCGCTGACGCTTCAGCACGGCTCGCTGAACGTCCTGCTCGGCCCGACGCTTTCGGGCAAGACGAGCCTGATGCGGCTGATGGCCGGGCTCGACGCGCCGACGTCAGGCTCGGTCTGGTTCGACGGCAAGGACGTGACCGGACAGCCGGTGCAGAAACGCAACGTCGCCATGGTCTACCAGCAGTTCATCAACTACCCGGCGATGACGGTGTACGAGAACATCGCCTCGCCGCTGCGGGTCGCCGGTGTCGAGCAGGCCAAGATCGACAAGGAGGTGCGCAACGCCGCAGCGCTGCTGAAGCTCACGCCCTATCTCGACCGCACGCCGCTCAACCTGTCCGGCGGGCAGCAGCAGCGCACAGCGCTCGCCCGCGCCATCGTCAAGAATGCCAGCCTGGTGCTGCTCGACGAACCGCTTGCCAATCTCGACTACAAGCTGCGCGAGGAGTTGCGCGCCGAACTGCCGAAGATCTTCGCCGCCGCCGGCACCATCTTCGTCTATGCCACCACCGAACCGCACGAGGCGCTCTTGCTCGGCGGCAACACCGCTACGCTGTGCGAGGGCCGCGTCACCCAGTTCGGCCCGACCGTCGAAGTGTTCCGCAGGCCGGTCGATCTGGTGACGGCGCGGACCTTCGCCGATCCGCCGCTCAACACCATCGTGCTTGCCAAGAAGGGTCCGGATTTCCTGCTCGAAGGCGGCGTCAAGCTGCCGGTGCCGCCGGAACTCAACGGCATTGCCGACGCCAGCTACACGATCGGCTTCCAGCCGCACCATCTGTCACTCGAGCGTCCCAATGCCGCCGCGGTGCCGGTGCGGGCCAAGGTCACCATCACCGAGATCACCGGCTCGGAAAGCTTCGTCCATCTCGATTTCGCCGATGCGCGCTGGGTGATGCTTGCGCATGGCATCCTCGATTTCGAGACCGACGACGAGGTCGAGGTCTTCATCGATGCCCGCCATATCATGGTGTTCGACCAGAACGGCCGCGCCGTGACGGCGTCGAAGCTGGCGGCCTGAGGAGGAAGCGATGGCGCGCATCGACGTCAACCATATCCGCCATTCCTACCTGCCCAATCCGCGGCAGGATTCGGATTTCGCGCTGAAGGAAGTGCATCACACCTTCGAGGATGGCGGCGCCTATGCGCTGCTCGGGCCGTCGGGCTGCGGCAAGACCACACTGCTCAACATCATTTCGGGGCTGCTGCATCCCTCGCACGGCAAGCTTCTGTTCAACGGCCGGGACGTTACCACTCTGTCGACCCAGGAGCGCAACATCGCCCAGGTGTTCCAGTTCCCGGTCATCTACGACACCATGACCGTCTACGACAATCTGGCCTTCCCGCTGCGCAATCGACGCGTGCCGGAGGCCGATGTCGACCGCAAGGTGCGCGAGACGCTCGACATGATCGATCTCGCCGCGCTGGCCAGGAAGAAGGCGCGTGGGCTCACCGCCGACCAGAAGCAGAAGATCTCGCTCGGCCGCGGCCTGGTGCGCTCGGACGTCAACGCTATCCTGTTCGACGAACCGCTCACCGTCATCGACCCGCATATGAAATGGGTGCTGCGTTCGCAGCTCAAGCAGTTGCATCGCCGCTTCGGCTACACCATGGTCTATGTCACGCATGACCAGACCGAGGCCCTGACTTTCGCCGATCGCGTCGTTGTCATGTATGACGGCGAGATCGTGCAGATCGGCACGCCGGCCGAGCTGTTCGAGCGCCCGCGCCACACTTTCGTCGGTTATTTCATCGGTTCGCCCGGCATGAACGTGCTGCCGGTTGCCCTCGATGGCAGGACGGTGATGCTCGGCTCACAGCGCATAGAACTGCCCGGCGTGCCCAAGGCCGAAGCCGGCACAGTCGAGCTCGGCATCCGTCCGGAATATGTTCGGCTCGGCCGGGAAGGGATGTCGGTGTCCGTCAGCAAGGTCGAGGACGTCGGCCGCCACAAGGTGGTGCGCGCCAATCTCGAGGGCAGGGAGATCGCGGCCGTCATCGGCGAGGACGACGAGGTGCCGGCCGAACCCAAGGTTCGCTTCGATCCGGCCGGCATCAACATCTATGCCGATTCATGGCGCGTCGAGATGGGGGCCTAGATGGAAAAGACCTGGAACAACAAGGCCTGGTTCCTCGTCCTGCCGGTGCTGGTGCTGGTGGCGTTCTCGGCCGTCATCCCGCTGATGACCGTCGTCAACTATTCAGTTCAGGACACGTTCGGCAACAACGTCTTTTTCTGGGCCGGCACCGAGTGGTTCGAGGAGCTGCTTGGCTCCGACCGCTTCTGGGAAGCGATGGTGCGTAACCTGATCTTCTCCTTGATCATCCTGGCGATCGAGGTGCCGCTCGGTATCTTCATCGCGCTCAACATGCCGAAGAAGGGCTGGGGCGTGCCGGTCTGCCTGGTCTTGATGGCGCTGCCGCTGCTCATCCCGTGGAATGTCGTCGGTACCATCTGGCAGGTCTTCGGCCGCAACGACATCGGATTGCTCGGCTACTACGTCAATGCGCTCGGCATCGACTACAACTATGTGCAGGATCCGATCGACGCCTGGGTTACGGTCATCGTCATGGACGTCTGGCACTGGACGAGCCTGGTCGTGCTGCTCTGCTATGCCGGCCTGGTCTCCATTCCCGACGCCTTCTACCAGGCGGCCAAGATCGACGGCGCCTCGCGTTGGGCTGTGTTCCGCTACATCCAACTGCCGAAGATGCAGCGCGTGCTGCTGATTGCTGTGCTTTTGCGCTTCATGGACAGTTTCATGATCTACACCGAGCCCTTCGTCGTCACCGGCGGCGGACCCGGCAACTCGACCACCTTCCTGTCGATCGACCTCGTCAAGACGGCGCTCGGCCAGTTCGACCTCGGCCCGGCAGCCGCCATGTCCCTGGTCTACTTCCTGATCATCCTGTTGTTGTCATGGGTGTTCTACACCGTGATGACTAACTACGACGCGGAGCGCTGAGATGACCGGGGTCAACGAAAGATCCGACCGGGTGAGCGAGACGACGGTTTCGGATGACGTGGGCAGCACGCTGTCGCAGGACGAAGTTGCAAGGCTGATGCGCCGGCGCGGCGAGGAATCGCGCTGGTGGTGGATCGTGCCCACCATCTACATCGTCGTTATCCTGCTGCCGATCTACTGGCTCATCAACATGAGCTTCAAGACCAATGGCGAGATCGTCTCGTCACTGACGCTCTATCCGCATGCGCCGACGCTCGCCAACTATCGCACCATCTTCTCCGATCCATCCTGGTATTCGGGCTACATCAACTCGATCACCTATGTGGTGATGAACATGGTGATCTCGGTCACCGTGGCGCTGCCGGCGGCCTACGCCTTTTCGCGCTACCGTTTCCTCGGCGACAAGCATTTGTTCTTCTGGCTGCTGACCAATCGGATGGCTCCGCCGGCGGTCTTCGCGCTGCCGTTCTTCCAGCTCTACTCGGCGTTCGGCCTGATCGACACGCATATCGCCGTGGCGCTTGCGCACTGCCTGTTCAACGTGCCGCTGGCGGTGTGGATCCTGGAAGGCTTCATGTCCGGCGTGCCGAAGGAGATCGACGAGACCGCCTATATCGACGGTTATTCCTTCCCGCGCTTCTTCGTGAAGATATTCATGCCGCTGATCGCGAGCGGCATCGGCGTCGCCTGCTTCTTCTGCTTCATGTTCTCATGGGTGGAGCTGCTGATCGCGCGCACGCTGACCACCACCGATGCCAAGCCGATCGCTGCCACCATGACACGCACCGTATCGGCCGCCGGAATGGACTGGGGCCTGCTCGCCGCCGCCGGCGTGCTGACGCTGATCCCCGGCGCGCTCGTCATCTGGTTCGTCCGTAATTACATCGCGAAGGGCTTCGCCCTGGGGAGAGTGTGATGAAACGAACGCATAAGTTCATCCTCAGCACCATCGCCAAGGGCTTTCCCCTGGGGAGGGTGTGACCATGAATCTCGACCTCTCCTGGATGGCGTGGACCTGGCCGACGGCCGCGTTCTTCGGCACCATCTTCCTACTGCTTTGCGGTATGGCGGCGTGGGAATATGCCTCGCCGGGCGGCAATCCTCGCGTGGGCATCCTGCGCATTGAGACGACGCGCGGCGACCGCCTCTTTCTTTCGCTGCTCGGCAGCGCCTTTATTCATCTCGCTTGGCTGGGTCTTGTCGGATCCAACCTGTGGTGGGCTCTCGCTCTCTCCGTAGTCTACGCCGTCGGCGTGTTCCGCTACGTATAGAGGGGGAAACTGTTGGAGCGGCCGCGTGCCGGCGGCCGCTCCAGATCGCACTTGCAACCTAAAACGGAGGAAACACATGCGACGGCAAATTTTAACATCAACGACTGCCATTGTCCTGTTGCTGGGGGCCGGCAATGCCTATGCCGGCATGGACGAGGCCAAGGCTTTCCTGGACAAGGAGATCGGCCCGCTTTCGACGCTCTCGCGCGCCGATCAGGAAAAGGAAATGCAGTGGTTCATTGACGCTGCCAAGCCGTTCGCCGGCATGGAAATCAAGGTCGTGTCGGAAACCATCGCCACCCACTCGTACGAGTCGCAGGTGCTGGCACCAGCCTTCTCCGCCATCACCGGCATCAAGGTCACGCACGACACGATCCAGGAAGGTGACGTCGTCGAGAAGATCCAGACCCAGATGCAGACGGGGCAGAACATCTATGACGGCTGGGTCAACGACTCCGACCTGATCGGCACCCACTGGCGCTACCAGCAGGTGCGCAACCTGACCGACTGGATGGAAGGCGACGGCAAGGATGTCACCAACCCGAACCTCGACCTGAAGGACTTCATCGGCACCTCGTTCACGACCGCACCCGACAAGAAGCTCTATCAGCTGCCCGACCAGCAGTTCGCGAACCTCTATTGGTTCCGTTACGACTGGTTCAACGACGAGAAGAACAAGGCCGACTTCAAGGCCAAATACGGCTATGACCTCGGCGTGCCGGTCAACTGGTCGGCCTATGAGGACATCGCCGAGTTCTTCACCGGCCGCGAGATCGACGGCAAGAAGGTCTACGGCCACATGGACTACGGCAAGAAGGATCCGTCGCTCGGCTGGCGATTCACCGACGCCTGGCTGTCCATGGCCGGCAATGGCGACAAAGGCATTCCGAACGGCCTGCCGGTCGACGAATGGGGCATCAAGGTCGACGAGAATTCGCGTCCTGTCGGCTCCTGCACCGCGCGTGGCGGCGACACCAATGGACCTGCGGCGGTCTACTCGATCCAGAAGTATCTAGACTGGCTGAAGGCCTACGCTCCGGCTGAAGCGCAGGGCATGACCTTCTCCGAATCCGGCCCGGTTCCGGCGCAGGGTGCGGTGGCCCAGCAGATCTTCTGGTACACCGCCTTCACCGCCTCGATGGTCGACGCCAGCGCCAAGGCGGTGCTGAACGACGACGGCACGCCGAAATGGCGCATGGCACCGTCGCCGCACGGCGTCTACTGGAAGGACGGCATGAAGCTTGGCTACCAGGACGTGGGTTCGTGGACGCTGATGAAGTCGACCCCGACCGACCGCGCCAAGGCTGCCTGGCTCTACGCGCAGTTCGTCACCTCGAAGACGGTCGACGTGAAGAAGAGCCATGTCGGCCTGACCTTCATCCGCGAGAGCACGATCCACGACAAGAGCTTCACCGAGCGGGCTCCGAAGCTCGGCGGCCTGATCGAGTTCTACCGCTCGCCGGCCCGCGTCCAGTGGTCGCCGACCGGCACCAACGTGCCTGACTATCCGAAGCTGGCTCAGCTCTGGTGGCAGGCGATCGGCGACGCCTCGTCGGGCGCCAAGACGGCGCAGGAAGCGATGGACTCGCTCTGCGCCGAGCAGGAAAAGGTCATGAGCCGCATCGAGAAGTCGGGGGTCCAGGGCGATATCGGCCCGAAGATGGCCGAAGAGCATGATCTCGAATACTGGAACAAGGATGCGGTCTCGAAGGGCAACCTCGCGCCGCAGCTGAAGATCGAGAACGAGAAGGAAAAGCCGATCACCATCAACTACGACGAGCTGGTGAAGAGCTGGCAGAAGTAACCGCATGACGCGGGCGTGCTCGCCCATGTAGGAAATGCAGGGGAGGCGGCTTTGCCGTCTCCCCTGTTGCATGAGAAGTGGAGGGATCAGGAATGAGCGGTTTTGTGCTGGCGATCGACCAGGGCACCACTTCGACCAGGGCGATCCTGTTCGATGACAAGATGAAGGTTGCAGGCGTCGGCCAGCAGGAATTCACGCAGCATTATCCGGCATCGGGCTGGGTCGAGCACGACCCGGAGGACATCTGGACAAGCGTGGTCGCGACCGCCAAGGCGGCGCTGAAGGCGGCCGGCCGCACAGCCGCGGACGTGGCGGCGATCGGCATCACCAACCAACGCGAGACGGTTGTGATCTGGGACAAGGCGACCGGCAAGCCGATCCACAACGCCATCGTCTGGCAGGATCGCCGCACCGCGCCGCTCTGCCATAAGCTCAAGAAGCAAGGGCTGGAGAAGACATTCACAAGCAAGACCGGGCTGCTGCTGGATCCCTATTTCTCCGGCACCAAGATCGCCTGGATGCTGGACAAGGTGAAGGGTGCGAGGAAGCGGGCCGAGAAGGGCGAATTGCTTGCCGGCACCATCGACAGTTTTCTGATCTGGCGGCTGACCGCTGGCCAAGTGCACGCCACCGATGCCACCAACGCGTCGCGCACGCTGGTCTACAACATCGAGAAGAATGTCTGGGACGAGGAACTGCTGTCCATCCTGAAGATCCCGGCCGCGATCCTGCCGCAGGTAAAGGACTGCGCCGATGATTTCGGCGTGACCGAAAAAAGCCTGTTCGGCACTGAAATGAGGATACTTGGCGTCGCCGGCGACCAGCACGCGGCGACCATAGGGCAGGCCTGTTTCGAGCCGGGCATGATGAAATCGACCTATGGCACCGGGTGCTTTGCGCTGCTCAACACCGGCGCCGACCTGGTGCGTTCGAAGAACAGGCTTCTGACCACCATCGCCTACCGGCTGAACGGCAAGACCACCTATGCGCTTGAAGGCTCCATCTTCATCGCGGGTGCGGCCGTGCAGTGGCTGCGCGACGGCATCAAGGTGATCGGCAAGGCCGACCAGAGCGGCGCGCTTGCCGCGACCGCCGATCCGGCGCAGCAGATCTATCTGGTGCCGGCCTTCGTCGGCCTCGGTGCGCCGCACTGGGACGCCGAGGCGCGCGGCGCCATCTTCGGATTGACGCGCAATTCGGGACCGGCGGAGTTTGCGCGCGCCGCACTGGAATCCGTCGCCTTCCAGACGCGCGACCTGCTCGACGCGATGCGCAAGGACTGGAAGGGTGCCTCGGCCAAGACCGTGCTTCGTGTCGACGGCGGCATGGTCGCATCCGACTGGACCATGCAGCGGCTGGCCGACATCCTCGATGCGCCGGTCGATCGGCCGACAATCCTGGAGACGACCGCGCTAGGGGCGGCCTGGCTCGCCGGCTCGAAGGCCGGCGTGTGGCCGAAGGCGAAGGAGTTCGCCAAGAGCTGGGCGCTCGACCGCCGCTTCAAGCCGGACATGGATGCAGCCACGCGCTCGGCAAAGCTTGCAGGATGGCGTCACGCGGTGAGCCGGACGCTGAGCGGGCACTAAAGACTGCTGAGGCGACAAGAGATGAAGCATCCAGCCTGGTATCCCGACTGGCAAGAAGAAGCCTTCGACGAACTGGTCGCAAAGAACAAACGCTTGGAAGATGAATTTCGCCTCGGCCACTGGCCTCGTTATGACTATGACCTGACGGCTGGGAAGCTTCTGTTCTCCGACAACGGGATCACCAAGGTCGTCGCTGAAATCCAGCTTGCCGGTTCAACCAGCGTCAAAGCCGACAATTGGCTTTGGGCATGGGCAAATTCCAACCTGCCCGGTTGCCTTCTTGAAGACGCCAAGCGTGCCCGCTCCTTCGGAGAGGAAAACGGGATCGACGAATTGAGTCAGCCCTATGTGACAAACGAGGACAACGACCTGGAAGCCTTGGGTTGGGATTTGAGTGCAGCGACGGTTCGACTTTGCGACGCGCTTGGGACCTATCGTTCTCCGCGGGGCGAAGGTGGGGCTCTGTATCTGGTTTTCAAGACAGTTGGATGGGCGAACTGAATTGTATGCAGAGAGCCCGCGCCTTTCAGCGCGGGCCTTGGATACTGACTTGAGGCCGTCAGTAGGGCGAAATGCACTGCTGACGCGGGCCGTTGTAGGGCTGGAAGGTATTGTCCCAGGCGCGGTACGAGCGATAGCGGTCGTAGCACCACTGCACATGCGCGTCGCCACCACGGTAGACACGGTTCTGGCTGTTGATGATGGCCCCGGTAATCAACGCGCCGGTGGCAAAGGCAGCCAGCGGGAACCAGTAGTCGCCGTGCCGGCGATAGCCGCGGCGATATTCGCGGTAGCCACGATGGCCGTTCCAGTAGACGACGCCGTTATTGCGGACGACGTTGCGGTTGAAGGTGCGGTGCCTTCTCCAATCTTGGTATTGGACAGTCTGGACATCCGACGACATGCCCTGGATTTGCGGCACATACGCTGGCTGGGCGCTGACCGGCACAATCTCTGCCGCGACGAACGACCCCGAGAGGGCGGCTGCCAGCAAACCTGATGCGATCCTGTTCATTGATCTCCTCCTGGAGAGTTGATGGACGTCCCTATGCGAGAAAAACAGGACAAAGGTTGCAATGGTTCCAAACCAATCTTCAAACCTTTGTTATTGCGTTGTTTTCTTGGATTGGCCGGTGACCGGGTCAGCAATCGGGCGCCCCATCGGCGGGGCAAGAAATGGCATTGAAGGCGGGGACGAGCGTTGCCTGCGAGGCCGGTCGAAATCGGCGTTGAAGCATCATCTTTTTCCGGTTGACCGGTCGCGGCAGTCTCCCTATGTTCCGCGCAATTTCGAGGGCGGTCTTTTCAAGCCCACGGGAGCGCGTAGCTCAGCCGGTAGAGCAACTGACTTTTAATCAGTAGGTCATGGGTTCGAATCCCATCGCGCTCACCAATTCTCCGATAATCTCATGCTCGCCTGGCAAGCTGGCTTGCAAGGGCGAAACGGTTGGGCGATGCTGGTTTGGGGCGTGGTGTCGGCAACAGCGATATCGTGGAAGGGGCACCACTATGTTCGTCGATTACTACGAGCTGCTCGAAATCAGCCCCAACGCCAACTCCGAAACGATCGAACGGATATTCCGCTATTTTGCCATGCGCTATCATCCCGACAATCGGGAAACCGGCGATGAATCACGCTTTAGCGAAATCGTAGAAGCCCATAATACGCTCAAAGATCCGGTCAAGCGCGCGCAATACGACATTCAGTATAAGGAACATTTGAGCCTTCGCCGTGAACTGACTGAGGAGGCCAGCAACGCCAAAGGTCTTGAGCGGGATGTGGTCATCCAGGCCAAGCTGCTGTCGCTTCTTTATGTGAGGCGCCGACAAGACGTCAACAATCCGGGGATTGGTGATGAGGAACTCGAACGCTTGTCAGGCTGTCCGCGCGAACATCTGGAGTTTCATCTCTGGTACCTGAAAGCAAAAGGTTGGATCGCGAGGATCGAAAACGGTATGTTCGCCATAACCGTCGACGGCATCGATCGGGCAAATTCCGAACATCGTCGTGACGTCGCCACGACTAGGCTGCTGGATCATACGAGCTGAAACCAGCGCTGAAGCCTTGGCAGGTGTCGGTCAGCCTTTCCGACAGTCGCGGCTGCTTGCGGGGTCATGGTTGCCCAGCGAAAGGATTGATCGGCCGCTCCATACCCCGATTTCCACGGAAGCGTGCAACTCGCGTGGTGTGCTCCGGCCGGTCTGGAGGGTCCAAGGGGAGGCAAAATGTCTAAGAAGAAGGTGATCGCGGTCAAAGACTGGACCTGCGCCATGAGCGACGAACTCGGTCGCGTGGCCCTGGTGGTCAACCCGACCGATGGCGAACCGATCATGGTTCTGATGACGATCTTTCAGGCGGCGAAGATGGGGCGCGAACTGCAGTCGCCGGGACGGGCGCAGCTATCGACCTTGTAACGGCGTTGATCCATCCCCTCGGGCCGGGCGCAAGACAACCCATCCTTGTGACCGGAGTGGGGGGCGGTTAAAGTCTGATTTCCCGAAGGAGGCTCCAGGATGGCACTTGACCTTTCGGTAGAGACTTCCGCCCGTAAGGCGGCGACACCCGGCAAATACCTCTTCGGCCCCGTCGCCGACTTCCTCATGCTCGGCGGCAGCGCCTTCCTGATCCTGCCGATCCTGCTGCTGGTGCCGCTTGAATATGAAGGTCCGGTGGCCGCGACGATGGTCATCGTGGCCTACGCGGTAAACTATCCGCACTTTGCCCATTCATATCAGATCTTCTACCGGAATTTCGGGCGGAAGGTCCGGGGCGACGGATATGACAAGAACCTCCAACGTCGCTACATTTTCGCGGGTATCGTCGTGCCGGTGATCATGGGTGTGTTCTTCGCCTATGGCGCGGCAACGGCCAATGCGCGCCTGCTGGGCTACGCGGCCAATGCGATGTTCTTTTTCGTCGGCTGGCACTACGTCAAGCAAGGCTACGGCATGCTGATGGTGGATGCGGTGCTGAAGCGCAAGTTCTTCGACGATCGGGACAAGAAGGTGCTGCTGGTCAACAGCTATGCCGTGTGGATCCTAGCTTGGCTGCAGACGAACACCGCGGTTACCCAGGGCAACTACTACGGCCTGGAATACTATACATTTTCAGCCCCTTCGTGGATCGCCAACATCGCCCTGCTGGCGGCCATTGCTTCGACGGCGGCGACCGTGGCGATGCTGATCAATCGCTGGCGCCGCAATGGCCGTGCCTTGCCGTATAACGGGCTCGTGGCCTATGTCGCGTCGCTCTATCTCTGGATCCTGATTGCAAGAATAAATCCGCTTTGGCTGCTGGTGGTGCCGGCGCTCCATTCGCTGCAATATCTGGCGGTGGTCTGGCGCTACCAGACCAATGTCGAGCGCGACGGCTCTGGTGCCGTCGGCTATCCGCGATTGAAAGTCCTGTCCTTGCTGGGGCCGCTCTACAGGCTGCGCGTCCTGGGATTCATCGTTGGTGGCGCTGCGCTGGGATATCTCGGTTTCTGGCTGATCCCGATGGCGATGACTGCCCTGATACCCTACGACAAGCAGGTCCTCGGGTCCTCGCTGTTCTTCTTCATCGTGCTGATCTTCATCAACGTCCATCACTACTTTTTGGACAATGTGATGTGGCGCCGCGGCAACCCGGAGGTGTCGCGGTATCTGTTCCGCTGAGGCGACCAGGAAAGCAGGTTGCGGCCTCGCTCATTTACCCGGAGCCGGACATTGTCCTTGCACGTCAGATGTCAGCCGCTGCCCAACACCAACGACACGTTGCCGCCGGCATGACGCTCCAGCCGTCCGGCAAGGTCGAGTTCGAGCAGCACCATCGCTATTTGAGCGGCGCTCATGCCGGTGTGACGGATGATGTCGTCCACCGCAATCGGCGTCGGGCCGAGCGCTTCCAGCACGTCGGCGCGCTGGTTCTCGCCCGGCGGCGGCAGTGCCGACAGGTCGGGCGCTTCGGCCAGCGGCGCAATTCGTGGCGGGCGGGTGCCGGCAAGCGGAGCCAATGCGCCCAGGACGTCGGCCGCCTCGGTGACGAGCGTGACGCCATCCTTGAGCAGGGCATTGCAGCCGGCGGCGCGCGGATCGAGCGGCGAACCGGGCACCGCGAAGACCAGCCGGCCCATCTCATTGGCCAGGCGGGCGCTGATCAGCGAGCCGGAGCGCTGCGCCGCCTCGACCACGATCAGACCCAGCGCCATGCCGGCAACAATGCGGTTGCGGCGCGGAAAATCCTGCGCGCGCGGCTGCCAGCCGAACGGCATTTCCGAAACCACGGCGCCGCCGCGCTCGGCGATGTCGTCGCACAGGCGGGCATTTTCAGGCGGGTAGGGTTGATCGAGACCGCCCGCCAGAACGCCGACGGTGCCGGTTGAAAGGCTGCCCTGATGCGCCGGGGTGTCGATGCCGCGTGCAAGGCCGGAAACGATACCATAGCCTTCGCGACCGAGGTCTGCCGCCAACATGCGCGCCATCTTGATGCCGGCAAGCGAGGCGTTGCGGGCGCCGACAATCGCCACCGCCGGCAGCCGGAACACCGCGCCTTCGCCCTTCATGGCGAGCAGCGGCGGCGGGTTGTCCATGGTTTTCAGCAGAAGCGGATAGTCCGCTTCACCGATTCCGACGAAGCGGGCGCCGGCCCGGCGCGCCGCCTCGAGTTCCGACTCGGCTTCGGCAATGCTCGGAATTCGGGCGATGCGGCTGGCGCCGCCCGAGATCATCAGTTCGGGCAACATCTCCAGCGCGGCCTCGGCCGAGCCGAAGCGGTTGACAAGTTCGCGGAAAGAGGCCGGGCCGACATTCGGCGTGCGGATCAGGCGAAGCCAGGCAAGCCTCTGCCGGTCGCTGAGGCGCGGGCCGGCGGCTGGCGCGCTCATCCCTTGGCCCCGATCTTGCCCTCGCTGCCGGCGAGCAGCCGCGAGATGTTGGCGCGGTGCTTGACGATGACGATGAGGCTCATCGCCGCGAGAAGGCCAGCGATCTGCGGCGTGCTAATGAGGTAGAGCGCGATCGGCACGATTACCGCGGCGACCAATGCCGCCAGCGATGAGTAGCGGAACAGGAATGCAACGGCGAGCCAGATGACGGCGAAGATCAGAGCGCCCTGCCAGGCCAGTCCGACCAGCACGCCGAGATAGGTGGCGACGCCCTTGCCGCCCTTGAAGCCGAGCCAGACCGGAAAGAGATGGCCGAGAAAGGCGCCGAAGCCGGCCCAAAGCGCAAATTCCAGCCCGAAATGCCCGGCGATCAGAACTGCCGCGGTGCCCTTCAGCGCATCGAGGAGCAGTGTCGCGGCGGCGAGACCCTTGTTGCCGGTCCTGAGCACATTGGTTGCACCGATGTTTCCCGAGCCAATCTTGCGCACATCGCCAAGCCCGGCCGCGCGGGTAATCAGCAGACCGAAGGGAATCGAGCCGAGCAAATAGCCGAACAGCAAAGACAGGACGTAGCTCATTGATTTCCCCCGCTTTTTGTCTTCAGCCGGATCGGTCGCTCTGTCCCGCTCTCGTGCTCTCAGGCCGAAAACACTGTGCGGCCCGCAACCATCGTTTGCAAGACCTTGCCCTGAAGGCGCGCGCCCTCAAAGCAGGTGTTCTTGGAGCGCGAGTGCAGGCCGCTTTCGCTGACGATCCACGGCTCATCGAGGTCCGCCACTACGAGGTCGGCTGGCGCACCGGGCTTCAGCGTGCCGCCCGGCAGGCCGAACAGCTTTGCCGGAGCGGTCGAAAGCGTCTCGATCAGCCGGGGCAGGGGAATGTCGCCATTGTGGTAGAGCCGAAGTGCTGCGCCGAGCAACGTTTCCAGGCCGATTGCGCCAGCGGCGGCATCGGCGAAGGGCAGCCGCTTGGTATCGACGTCCTGCGGATCGTGCGAGGAAACGATGATGTCGATGGTGCCGTCCTTGATCGCTTCGATCATGGCCAGCCGGTCCTCTTCGGCGCGCAGCGGCGGGGTCAGCCGGAAGAAGGTGCGGTATTCGCCGACATCGTTCTCGTTGAGCGACAGGTTGTGGATCGCCACGCCCGCCGTGACACTGGCGCCGTCGGTCTTTGCCCGGCTTACGGCGCCGACCGCCATCGCCGTCGAGATCTTGGCGGCGTGGTAGGCCCCGCGTGTCAGCCGCGCCAAGGCCAGATCCCGTTCCAGCGGGATCAACTCGGCTTCGCGCGGAATGCCGGCAAGGCCGAGCCAACTGGCGTAGAGACCTTCGTTCATCACGCCGGCGGAGGCGAGATCCGCATCCTGCGTCTCGTGCGCGATCACGCCGCCGAAATCTCGGGCGTAGGTGAGCGCGCGGCGCATCACCAGCGCATTCGCGATCGTGTGGCGTCCATCGGTGAAGGCGACGGCACCGGCTTCGCGCAGCAGGCCGAACTCGGTCATCTCGCGGCCTTCGAGGCCCTTGGTGATCGCCGCCGCCGGAAAGATGTTGACGCTCGCCGTGTCCCTCGCCGTGCGCAGCACGAATTCGACCAGCGCCACATTGTCGATCACGGGATTGGTGTCGGGCATCATGACGATAGAGGTTACGCCGCCGGCCGCTGCCGCCACGCTTGCCGAGGCAATGGTCTCGCGATGTTCGCCGCCTGGCTCGCCGATGAAGACGCGGGCATCGACGAGACCCGGCATGACCGTCTTGCCGGTGCAGTCGATGACGACAGCCCCTTCGGGAGCGCCCTGGTTCAGCGCCGCCTTGCCGGCGACCGCGATCTTGCGGCCGTCGACGATGACGGTGCCGACTTCATCGATGCCGCGCGACGGGTCGACGACCCGCGCCTTGCTGAAAACTGTCGTCGTCATGCGCCGCTCCCCTCCTGGTTGCGGCCCTCATGATTGCGACGGGGGTCGAGCAGCGCTTCCATCACGGCCATGCGGACAGCCACGCCCATCTCGACCTGTTCCTGGATGACGCTTTGCGGCCCGTCGGCGATTTCCGAGGCAATCTCGACGCCGCGGTTCATCGGCCCGGGATGCATGACCAGCGCGTCCTGCTTGGCGGCCTTGAGCTTTTCGGCGTCAAGGCCGAAATAGCGGAAATATTCGCGGATCGAGGGCACGAAGGCGCCCTCCATGCGCTCGCGCTGCAGGCGCAGCATCATCACCACGTCGGCGTCCTTCAGCCCCTCGGCCATGGAGCGCGCGACGATCACCCCCATCCGTTCGATGCCCGAAGGCAGCAGCGTCGAGGGCGCCACGACGCGCACCTGCGCGCCCAGCGCATTCAAGAGCATGATGTTGGAGCGGGCGACGCGCGAATGCAGGATGTCGCCGCAGATCGCCACGATCAGCTTCGACAGCGGGCCCTTGGCGCGGCGGATGGTGAGCGCGTCGAGCAGCGCTTGCGTCGGATGCTCGTGCGCCCCGTCGCCGGCGTTGACCACCGAGCAGCCGACCTTCTGCGCCAGAAGCGCTGCAGCGCCGGCGGACTGGTGACGGATGATCAGGATGTCCGGCCGCATGGCGTTGAGCGTCATGGCCGTATCGATCAGCGTCTCGCCCTTCTTCACCGAAGAGCTTGCCACCGACATGTTCATGACATCGGCGCCAAGGCGTTTCCCCGCCAGTTCGAAGGACGACTGCGTACGGGTCGAGGCCTCGTAGAACAGGTTGATCTGGGTACGGCCGCGCAATGTCGAGGTCTTCTTCTCAGACTGCCGCGAGATGGCGACGGCCCGGTCGGCGCGGTCGAGCAGCAGCTCGATATCGGCCGGGGAAAGGTCGCGGATGCCCAGAAGGTGGCGGTGAGGAAAGAGCGGCAGGGACGAAGCGTCGGTCATCTCAAGGCGCTGCTATAGGGTGCGCCCCGGCCAGCCGCAAGCGCCAGCTTTGGATTGCGGGCTTTCTCCCCGGTATTTTCGTCGCGCGCCTTGTGTCGCTTGGGCTATAACGCGGCAATGGCTTCGGATTCGCGACCGCGGCCTTTCAGATGGTAAGGACAGTGGCGTGACCGACGACGTGATCAACCAGCCGCCGCCGCTGACGGGCGGCAACGCCTGGCGGGGCGATCCGTTGCTCATCCAGCTTGCGGAGCGCTTTTCCGAGCCGGTGCGCAAGGATCTCGACGGGCTCGGCCGGTTCGTCATGACGCAGGAGGCGCAGGAACTCGCCCGCCTCGCCAATACCGACACGCCAAATCTCAGGACGCATGATCGCCAGGGCCGGCGCCTGGATCTCGTCGAGTTTCATCCGGCCTATCATGCCCTGATGCGCCGCTCGATCGCCGGAGGCCTGCATTCCTCGGTGTGGGAGAATGGCGACGCCGAGATCGGCCGGCGGCATCAGGTGCGGGCCGCCCGCTTTTATCTCACTGCCGAACTGGAGACGGGGCATCTCTGTCCCATCACCATGACCAGCGCCTCACTGGCGGCACTGATGGCAAGCCCGAAGCTGTTTCGCGAATGGGCGCCGCGGGTGACGACGCGCAAATACGATCAGAGCCAGAAACCGCCGGTACAAAAGACCGGCCTCACCCTCGGCATGGGCATGACCGAGAAGCAGGGCGGCACCGATGTGCGCGCCAACGTCACAAAGGCGGAGCGCACGGGAAGCGGCTTCTACCGGCTCACCGGACACAAATGGTTCATGTCGGCGCCGATGTCGGACGCGTTCCTGGTGCTTGCCCAGGCATCGGAAGGGCTTTCCTGCTTCCTCGTACCGCGCATCCTGGGCGACGGTTCCGGCAATGGCTTCCGCTTCCAGCGGTTGAAGGACAAACTCGGGAACCGCTCGAACGCGTCGTCGGAAGTGGAGTTCGTCAATGCGATCGGCGAGATGGTCGGCGAGCCGGGCGCCGGCATAAAGACGATCATGGACATGGTGACGCTGACGCGGCTGGATTGCGCGGTCGCTTCCTCGGCGATCATGCGGGCAGGGCTCGCCGAAGCCATCCACCACACGCGCCATCGCCAGGTGTTCGGCACCAATTTGATCGACCAGCCGCTCATGCAGCGCGTGCTCGCCGACATGGCGCTCGATGTCGCCGCCGCGACGGCGCTGTCGTTCCGCCTGGCGCGCTCTTTCGACGAAGCTGCCAGCGATCGCGGCGAGGCGGCCTTTGCCCGGGCCATGACGCCGGTGGTCAAGTACTGGGTTTGCAAGCTCGCGCCGCCGCTGCTGTACGAGGCGATGGAATGCCTGGGCGGCAACGGTTATGTCGAGGAGGCGCCGCTTGCCCGCTACTATCGCGAAGCTCCGGTCAACGCGATCTGGGAAGGCTCGGGCAACGTCATGGCGCTTGACGTGCTGCGCGTGCTCGGCCGCGCGCCGGCCCTGTTCGAGGAGGTGCTGGCCGGCATCGACCGCGACTTGGGCGCCGGCGGTCGCGGCACGATCGGCGTGCTCAAGGCCGCAATGCAGGTGGCCGGAACCGACGAGGGTTCGGCGCGGCTGCTTACCGAGCAACTGGCGCTGTCGGCCGCGGCCGCCGAGTTGCGCCGGCTTGGGGCCGGACGAATCGCGGACGCCTTCGTCGAGACGCGCCTCGGAGGTCAGTGGCGCACCACCTATGGCATGCTCGATTCGCGCCACGACGCGCGTATGATCATCGACACGCTTTACCCGCCTCTGACCTGAGCGCAGCCCCCAGGACTTGATCTGTAAACGCGCGCTGGCCTGTGGATGGCGGTTAACCTTAACAAATGGTTTCCGTTGCGGGGAGGCATCGCAAGGGTCACTGTCGTGACTGAAGTAGGGAACGCTTAACCATAGCCTTCCGCTGCCTCATCAAGCAGGAATGCCATGCGGCACGTATTGAGCTCACTTCTGGCCTTGCAAAGGGCGCTGATTTTCGCCCTGCTCGCCTACATCTGCATGGATGGCAGCTGGGGCATTGTATCGGCGTTTGGCGTGCTCGGCGGTTCCGCGCCGGCCAGCCGCTTCCCAGGTCTGGAACATGCGGTGGCGGTGGCGCTGCTCGCCTCCTGGGTCGCGGTCATTGCCGAACGGCGCCGGGCCGTCGCGGCCATGGTGGCGCACAAAAGCGATGTCGGTTTAGCCAGCCACCATATGGCCAAGAGTGCCGCGAACACCTCCCTGCCTTCACGCCTATCCGATCGGCCGGACGGCAAACGGGGAGTTCGCCGCTGATGCGCAGCCTTCTCGCATTCTGGGCCGCTCCGCTGGTCCTGTTCTGGGGCTGGTATTTCCTGTCACTCAACGACATCAATTTCGGCTATGTCATGCTGAGCCGCCAGTTGCACGATCTGGCGTTCCAGCTTTATGGCCAGGTGCTCGGCGTCGATCCGGCGATCATCCCGGGCATGGTGGCGCGGGCCTGCGTGTTCGACAGCTTCCTGCTGCTGGGGTTGGTGGCGTTCCGCCGCCGGCGCCGGATCGCCGAATGGATCGGGCAGCGCCGCGAGGGGCCGGTCAATCCCGAGCGGTTCGCCCGAGCGACTGGAGCCGGTCCAACGCTCCCTGCAGAATAAAGGCGGCCGCGGCCGAATCGATTTTCCCGGCGCGCTTCCTGCGCGAGAAATCCATCTCGATCAGCGTCCGTTCCGCCGCGACGGTCGATAATCGTTCGTCCCACAGCACGAAAGGCAGATCGGAAAGTGGCGCCATGTTGCGCACGAAGGCACGCGATTTTTGGGCGCGCGGCCCCTCCGATCCGTCCATGTTGACGGGCAGGCCGAGCACGATCGCGCCGACATTGTCCTTCTCCAACTGCGCCAGCAGCTGGGCGGCGTCTGCCGAGAATTTCTTGCGCAGGATGACCGGGCGCGGATGGGCGAAGGAAAGCCCACGGTCCGACACCGCGACGCCGATCGTCTTGTCGCCGAGGTCGAGACCGGCCAGCGTGCGCCCGCCCGCCAGCCGAGCCGGCAACTGCTCTATCGCGATGATGCTCACCAACTCTCCCGGGTGCTGTGCCGCGCGGCCTTTTGATGAGCCGCAGGACTTTAATTTTGCTGTTGGCGTTCTATCCTTTGACAACGAGAAAATCGAGGAACCATCCATGAAGCTGACCTGGTACGGACATTCGGCATTCCGCGTCGAGACCAAGGACGCCAACATTCTCATCGACCCGTATCTGGTCGGCAATCCATCGTGGACCGGCGGCTGGGAAGGACCGGCGGAAGGGGTCACGCATGTTCTGCTGACCCATGGCCACAGCGATCATATCAGCGGTGCGACCGAAGTGCTGAAGAAGAGCGGCGCCATGCTGGTCGCGAATTTCGAGATCTGCATGTATCTCGTCGGCCAGGGCGTCAGCGAGAAGAAAATCAATCCGGGCAATATCGGCGGCACCGTGGACTGCGGGCCCTTCACCACCACCTTCGTCCAGGCGCTGCATTCCTCCTCCTTCGGCGGACACGGCGGGGCCAACACCTATCTCGGCAATCCTGGCGGCCTGGTCCTGCATTTTGCCGAGGACAAAACCCTCTACCACATGGGCGATACCGACATCTTCTCCGACATGGCGCTGATCAATGAGCTGCACGAACCGAAGATCGGCCTCGTGCCGATCGGCGACCGCTTCACCATGGGCGGCGCCGTGGCGGCTCTGGCCTGCCGGCGCTTCTTCCGCTTCGATACCGTCGTTCCCTGTCATTTCGGCACCTTCCCGCTGATTGATCAGACCGCCGACAAATTCGTGGCAGGCATGGAGGGGTCAGGGGTCAAGGTGGCGCTGCCGGAGATCGGCAAAGCGATCACCGTCTAGGCTATCCCGCCATCCGGCACGATCGATGTTGCGCGGCAAGCGGCGCGCCGCTATAGCCCGCACTGGTTTTCCCGAGGCAATAGAACATGTCCGTTGATCTTCAGACCGTGAAGCGCGTCGCTCACCTTGCCCGCATTGCTGTGAGCGAGGAGGATGCCGAGCGCATGACTGGCGAACTGAACGCCATCCTCGGCTTCGTCGAACAATTGAACGAGGTCGACGTCTCGGGCGTCGAGCCAATGACCTCGGTCACGCCGATGGAGATGAAGAAGCGTCAGGACGCCGTCACCGACGGCAACAAGGCTGCCGACATCGTCGCCAACGCCCCGGCAACGGATGAGAATTTCTTCCTCGTTCCGAAGGTGGTGGAGTAAAGCGTGGCCATCGAGATTGCCGTCGAGACGCCCTTGCAGGACGACGTGCGCGCGCTGGTGGCGGAGCTCAATGACGCGCTGCTCGAGCTGACGCCGCCGGAACATTGCTACCACCTGACCGTCGAGCAGATGGCCGGCCAGGATACGACCGTGTTCATTGCCCGCGACAATGGCCTGGCCATCGGCTGCGGCGCGCTGAAGCGGCATGAGAATGCCATTGGCGAGGTCAAGCGCATGTACACGCGGCCATCGCATCGCGGCCGCAAGATCGGCGCGCAGATCGTCGCCCGGGTCGAGGCGCTGGCGCGGCAAGAAGGACTGAAGCGCCTGGTTCTCGAAACCGGGGACCGCCACCCCGCTGCCTGGGCCGTCTATGAGCGCGCCGGATTCTCGCGCTGCGGGCCGGTGCTGGATTATCCCGACTCCGAGTGGTCGGTGTTTTACGAAAAGAGCCTTGCCTGATGAGCGATCTCACACATCTGACCATTTCCGAGGCCCGCGCCAGGCTGCGCGGCAAGGAGATCACGGCCGCCGAGATCACGGAGGCCTATCTCGCAGCGATCGAGCGCGCCAATCCAGTGCTCAATGCCTATATTGCCGTGACCGGGGACAAGGCGCGCGACATGGCCAAGGCCTCCGATATGAAACTCGCCAAGGGCGAGGGCGGTGCGCTCGAAGGCATTCCGCTCGGCATCAAGGATCTGTTCGCCACCGAAGGCATCCACACCCAGGCCTGCAGCCATGTGCTCGACGGCTTCAAGCCGCACTATGAATCGACCGTCACCACCAATCTGTGGGCCGACGGCGCCGTCATGCTCGGAAAGCTCAACATGGACGAGTTCGCCATGGGCTCGTCCAACGAGACCTCCTATTACGGCCCGGTCATCAATCCGTGGCGGCGTTCGCGTCTCGATACGGTGGTGATGCCGACCACGCATCAGGGCGACGGCGGCTTCGTCTCCGACGGCGGCACCAAGACGGCGCGCACGCTGGACAATGCCCAGCTGGTGCCGGGCGGCTCGTCCGGCGGATCGGCTTCGGCGGTCTCCGCCTTCCTGTGCGCCGGCGCCACCGCGACCGACACGGGCGGCTCGATCCGCCAGCCGGCAGCGCTTACCGGTACCGTCGGCATCAAGCCGACCTACGGCCGCTGCTCGCGCTGGGGCATCGTTGCCTTCGCCTCGTCGCTCGACCAGGCCGGACCAATCGCGCGCGATGTGCGCGACGCCGCGATCCTTCTGAAATCCATGGCTTCCGTCGATCCGAAGGACACGACTTCCGTCGACCGCCCAGTACCGGACTACGAGGCGGCAATCGGCAGACCAATCAAGGGCATGAAGGTCGGCATTCCGAAGGAATACCGAATCGAGGGCATGCCCCAGGATATCGAGGCGCTATGGCAGAAGGGCATCGCCTGGCTGAAGGATGCGGGCGCCGAGATCGTCGACATCTCGCTGCCGCATACGAAATACGCGCTGCCAGCCTATTACATCGTGGCTCCCGCCGAAGCGTCGTCCAACCTCGCCCGCTATGACGGCGTGCGCTACGGCTTGCGCGTGCCCGGCAAGGACATTGTCGACATGTATGAGAAGTCGCGCGCTGCCGGCTTCGGCCGCGAGGTCAAGCGCCGTATCATGATCGGCACCTATGTGCTGTCGGCCGGCTATTACGACGCCTATTATCTGCAGGCGCAAAAGGTTCGCACGCTGATCAAGCGCGACTTTGAGAACGTCTTTGCCGCCGGCGTCGACGTCATCCTGACGCCGGCGACGCCGTCGGCCGCCTTCGGCATCGCCGACGAGGACATGGCCTCCGATCCGGTCAAGATGTACCTCAACGACATCTTCACGGTGACGGTGAACATGGCCGGCCTTCCCGGGATTTCGGTGCCGGCCGGCCTCGACGGCAAGGGCCTGCCGCTCGGGCTTCAGCTCATTGGCCGGCCGTTCGACGAGGAAACGCTGTTCCAGACAGCGCATGTCATCGAACAGGCGGCCGGTAATTTTCAGCCGGAAAAGTGGTGGTAACGTCCTCCCTCATCTGAATAGGGCTGGGGGATGTTCTTCTACCTTTCCAAGATTTTCTGGTTCTTCATCCAGCCGCTCAACCTGGCGATCTTCCTGCTGCTTGCCGGTCTGCTGGCAATAGCTTTGGGCCGCAAACGCCTTGCTGTCAGGGCTGGCGGGCTCGCGTTCCTGATCCTTGCCCTCTCAGCCTGGACTTCGCTTGGCGCGATGATGCTCAACCCGCTGGAGGAGCGCTTTCCCAAGCCGCCGCTGCCGCAGAACGTCGACGGTATCATCGTGCTCGGCGGCGGGTTGGAAGGCGCCATCAACTTTGCGCGCGGTGGCTACGAACTGAACAGCAGCGGCGACCGCATGGTGGAAGCCGCGATCCTCGCCCGCCGCTTCCCGCAAGCAAGAGTGGTCGTGTCCGGCGGCAACGGCTCGCTTTTCCTCGACGCCGAAGGCGATAGCGACACCGCGCCGCGCCTGCTCGGCGCGCTCGGCGTTTCGGCCGATCGCCTGGTGCTCGAGAACAGGTCGCGCAACACCTACGAGAACGCCGTCTTCACCCGCAACTTGATCGAGCCGAAACCGGGCGAGACCTGGCTTTTGGTGACCTCCGCCTTCCATATGCCGCGGGCCAAGGCGCTGTTCGACAAGGCAGGTTTTCCGACAGTTCCGTGGCCGGTCGACTACCGAACCAGCGGCCGGGAAGGCATCGGCCTGTTTCGCGACAACCCGGCCGACTCGCTTGAGGCGACCACCATGGCCATCCGCGAATGGATAGGGCTCTTCGCCTATAGGCTGACCGGCAAGATCGATCAGTTCTTCCCTGCACCAGGTCCCTGACCGATCACCGCTTGCCTTGCAGCCGAAAAGAACTGGCGGCGCACCAGCACGGCAAGCAGCAGCAGCGTCGAAATCACGAACACCACGGGGTCGACGAACCAGCCCAGATAGCCAATCGCGAAGAAGACCGCGCGCAGGCCGGAATTGAAGTGCTTGCCGCCGAGGATGTTCATGCGCGTCGCCCGCCACACCGCCGTTTCGCTGACGGGGTTGCGCGAGGCCGCGCCATGCGGGATCGGCACTGCGCCGATGAGGATCGAGCAGTAGTTGAACAGGCGGTAGGCCCAGCCGAATTTGAAGAATGCGAAAGCGAGAATCAGCACCAGTCCGAAGACCTTGGTCTGGAAAGCTTCGCGGGAAGAAGTCGCCGCCAACGGCAGGTCGGCCAGCACGGTTAGAACACGGTCGGAAGCCCCGAGCAGTGCAAAGCAGCCGCCGAGCGCTATGAGCGAGCTCGAGGCGAAGAAGGCGGTGCCTTGCTGCAGGCCGCTCATGATGGCGGTATCCACGATGCGCACCTCCCGCTCGGCCATGTTGCGCATCCAGGCCTCGCGCTGGGCGTTCATTGCCATTGTCAGCGAAACGCGGCTGACGAGCCTGCCGTCCGAGGCGAGCGTGTGCAGCACCCATGTGAGTAGGAAGAAAGCGAGCGCCGCAAGATCGGCCGTCGACAGATTGAAGGAATCGCCCATCCATTCTTCTAACACAGGTCCGGAGGACGCTTCGACGCCCGAGAAGGCTGGACGCCGGCGATGTCGCTGTCGAGGCAAAGCGGGTCGGCAGCGGCCGCGCCGCGACACTCAAAACAGCGGAAACATCGTGCGAATTCCTATATGTGTGTAGGAATTCCTATATTTGGATTCGAGCAGCCTTCAGGAGACAAGGGCGCGTGTTCCTTTCGGTTTTCGACCTGTTCAAGATCGGCATCGGTCCATCGAGCTCGCACACGATGGGGCCGATGACGGCTGCGCGCCGTTTCCTGGACGAAATTCTCGCCGGCGACTGGCCCCGGCCGGCGGGTGCCAAGGTCGAGCGCATCGGCGCCAGCCTACATGGCTCGCTCGCTTATACCGGCGTCGGGCATGGCTCCGACCGCGCCGTCATCCTCGGCCTGGCCGGCGAGACGCCGCAGACCGTCGATCCGGACGAGGCGGATGGAATCCTTGAGCGCATCAACGATGAAAAGCACATCTCGCCGCCCGGTCATCCGACCTATCGTTTCGATCCGTCAAAGGACCTCGTGCTCGACCGCAAGACGCGGCTCACCGGCCACGCCAACGGCATGGCCTTCTATGCCTATGACGCATCCGACCGGCTGCTGGTCAAGCGCATCTATTATTCGATCGGCGGCGGCTTTGTTGTCTCCGAGGAAGAACTTCAGCGCATCAAGGCCAAGGGCTCCGTGAGGACGGAAGGCAAGAAGGTGCCGTACCCTTTCAACAACGCCGTCGAGATGCTGGCGATGGCGGCCAGGAGCGGGCTTTCCATTGCCGAGATGAAGCGCGTCAACGAGGAGACGCAGATGTCGCGCGAGGAGCTCAATACCGGGCTCGACGCGATCTGGAGCGCCATGAATGGCTGCATCGATCGCGGGCTGTCGCAGGACGGTATCATGCCGGGCGGGCTGAAGGTGCGCCGCCGCGCGCGCCGGTTGCATGAGAAGCTGCAGGAGCAGTGGCAGCAGAACCGGCCCAATCCGTTGCTTGCCAACGACTGGCTGTCGATCTACGCCATGGCGGTCAACGAGGAGAACGCAGCCGGCGGACGCGTGGTGACGGCGCCGACCAACGGAGCTGCCGGAACGCTGCCTGCGGTGCTGCGCTATTGGCTGCATTTCTACCCTGAGGCCGACCAGCCGAGCATCCGGGACTTCCTGCTCACGGCCGCTGCCGTGGGCGGCATCATCAAGTTCAACGCCTCGATCTCGGGAGCCGAGGTCGGCTGCCAGGGCGAGGTGGGCTCTGCTTCGGCGATGGCGGCGGCAGGGCTCTGCGCGGTGATGGGCGGCACGCCTCAGCAAGTCGAGAACGCAGCTGAGATCGCGCTCGAACACCATCTCGGCATGAGCTGCGATCCGGTCGGCGGTCTGGTGCAGGTGCCCTGCATCGAGCGCAACGCGCTCGGCGCGGTCAAAGCCGTGACAGCAGCCTCGCTTGCCATCAAGGGCGATGGAACGCATTTCGTGCCGCTCGACGCGGCCATCGAGACCATGCGCCAGACCGGCCTGGACATGAGCGAGAAGTACAAGGAAACCAGCTTAGGCGGGCTGGCCGTCAACGTGGTCGAGTGCTGAACCGCGTCGTTTGGCCCTGTGGACGATGCCGCACAGGGCGTTGACGCATCCGGCTGCAGGGCTAAATCTTGGGGCCATGTCTCTCAATCTCATCAAACTGTGCGTCGGCTGCGACAGCGTCGAGGACCTGGAAGAGTGGATCGCCTTCCGTCTCGACGAGCGGCGCCGCGCCGGCGAGAAGGCGGAGCACTGGCATACCACGCGCATGGTGCCGACGCGCGGCGAAGAGATCACGGACGGCGGATCGCTCTACTGGGTGATCAAGGGCAACGTGCAGTGCCGGCAGCTGATCACCGAAATCCGGCCCTTCGTCGACGGCGACGGCATCGGCCGCTGCCATCTGGTGCTGGATCCTGACGTGGTGCGCACCGACTGGCAGCCGCGCCGCGCCTTCCAGGGCTGGCGCTATCTCAAGCCTTCCGATGCGCCGGCCGACCTCGGCAAGGGCAAGGCAGCGCTCGCCGAAATGCCTCCGAAACTGCGGCTGGAACTCGCCGAGCTCGGCCTCCTGTAACGCTGCGCTCGCGCCATCATTTCGGCGCTGGCCTTTCGGCTTGCCCGATGTGGGACTTGCAAGCGGCGGATCCGAACCCCATCCTTGAAGTGCATGCACAATCATCTGGATGGCGGTGCAAACCGATGGGCGTGATCATAGCATTGGCGGCTGTGCTTGCGGTGCTTTTCGGCTTCGTGACAATTTTCGTGCGTGCCGACGCGGCAAAGATGGCGGACAGTCTGCGCACCCTTGGACCTGCGCTGCTGGGACTGATCGGCGCAGTGGTGCTGCTGGTCGGCCGCAGCGGCATTGGCGGCCTGATACTGACGGCGGCAGCACTTTGGTATGCTTGGATGCGGACGAGGCGGCCAGCCGCTAGAGCTATCGCCTCGAGACGCTCGACCGTGCGGACTGCCGCACTCGAGATGGAGCTCGACCATAGGAGCGGCAAGCTCGAGGGTCTTGTCTTGGCAGGCCGTTACGAAGGCAAGATACTCGGCGCCATGGGGATCGCGGACTTGCAGCGGCTCTACGGCGAACTCGCCGCCGACCCGGAGAGCCGACAGCTCCTAGAGACGTATCTTGACGGCCGTTTTCCCGTCTGGCGCAAGGACGCGCAGCCGGACCGTGGCGAAGGGCTGAGTGTTGCGCCAGGTCCTGGCGCCATGACTAAGGAGGAGGCCTACAAGATCCTTGGTCTTGAAGCGGGGGCTGCCGCGGCGGATATCCGCAAGGCGCACCGCCGCCTGATGCAGCGCCTGCACGGCGACGTCGGCGGCACGTCTGTCCTGGCGGCGCGGATCAATGAAGCCAAGGACGTCTTGCTCTCCAATCACGACTAGTCTCCTTCGACGCGGAACTTTCCGGGAGATTTCAAAAACCGCCTATTGCTGGACGGCGTAGCACTCGATCTTCTTGCGCTTCAGCGCATCGCAGGCTTTCCAAGCAGCAGTCTTCGAGCCGAAGCCGCCGAAGCGGGCGCGGTAATAGGTGGCCCCGTCCTTGTCGAAGGCGACGGTGAAGCCCGAAGCGTCAGCGAGGATCCTCGGCGCCTGCTTGCTCGCTTTGTCGAGCAGCGCCTGAGCCCCCGATTGCGTAGGCGATGAGCCGACCTGCACCACCCATCCCGTAGGCACCGACGCCGTCTTGACCGGATCGACGGTCGGCGCGGCAGCCGGCGCCGGCTCGGCGTAGGCGGCAACGGCCGGGGACGTGGTTTCAGCCTGGGATGGAACGTCCTGGGGCGCCGGGACCGGAGCCATGGCGGACACCGCAACCGTCTTGACTTTCCTGATCGGAACAAGCGGCTTGGGCTCTTCAGCGACCGGCGCGTCCACCACTGGCGTGTCCACGACTGGCGCGCTGTCATCCGCCGACGCAACCACAACGTCCTCAACCGCCGGCTTTTCGTCCGGGGTCGGCGCGTCATGCTTGGGGAGCAGGACCTTGGCCAAGGTCTTGATCGGGCTGTCGCTGCCTGCCTTGGCGACCAGATTGCCGCCGCCGCGGGTCGAGGCCCGCGGCAGGTAGGTGTTGATCAGCGAGGCCATCTGATTGTCGCGGCTGCGGCCGGAGGCACCGCCCATCACCACTGCGACGAGGCGGCGATCGCCGTCGGCGACGGAGGAGACGAGATTATAGCCGGAAGCGCGGGTGTAGCCGGTCTTGATGCCGTCGACGCCCTTGATTCTGCCAAGCAGGCGGTTGTGGCCGTTGATGCGCTGACGGCCGAAAAGGAAGGAGCGCTGTGAGAAATAGCCGTAATATTGCGGGTAGTGCTCCCTGAGCGCGATGCCGAGCGTCGCCATGTCGCGAGCGGTGGTGAACTGGCCGGGATCCGGCAGGCCATTGGCATTGCGGAAGACGGTGCCGCTCATGCCGAGCTGGCGTGCCTTTGCCGTCATCATGCGCGCGAAATTGTCTTCGCTGCCGCCGAGGAGCTCGCCCAAGGCGGTCGCCGAATCATTGGCCGACTTCGTCACCATGGAAAGGATCGCCGTCTCGACCGGCACCGCGCCGCCGGCACGCACGCCGAGCTTGGTCGGCGGCTCGGAGGCCGCGTGCGCCGAAAACGGCACCGGCGTGTTCTTGCTGATCCTGCCCTTGGCCAGCGCCTCGAAGGTCAGGTAGAGCGTCATCATCTTGGTCAGCGAAGCGGGATAGCGCCGGCCGTTCGCGTCGGACGAATAAAGAACCTTGCCGGTCTTGGCGTCGACGACGATGGCCGCGGACTTCGCGGCAAGAGCCGAAGCGGCATCCGCCGCGACGAACGTGACCGCGAGCGCGGCGACCATGATGGTCTTGAATGAGAATTTCGAGACCAAGCCCGACAACGTCTGACGCACCGCTACTTACCCTGAATTTTCGTTGCCCCGGAGGCGGCGGGAGAGAGCCTGCCTCGCTTCCGGCCAAGCTATCGCGGTCAGCGTTACCAATCCGTTTATGGTAACCGCGGCGTTCACCATTTTGCGGCGATTTGAGCTTCTTTTTATTCGGTTTTTAGCCGCTGCAGGCGCTGCAACCCTTGCATATCAAGGGAAACTTGACTTTTGTGCAGCGCACAATATATTGGGGTGCATTGCACAAGGGCGCCCGGGGCAAAATGGGCGTTTCAACCAAGGGAAGTGAGAAATGACCCAGACCTATGAGGACTTCGCGAAATACGGCAAGGAGTTTGCCGACAACGGATTGAAGAGCTTCGCTTCGCTGACCAAGGGCGCGCAGGCGATCGCCGCCGAGGCGGGCGACTACACCAAGAAGAGCTTCGAAGCCGGCAGCGCCGCATTCGAGAAGCTGTTCTCGGCCAAGTCGATCGAAAAAGTGATCGAGATCCAGACCGACTATGCCAAGCAGAGCTACGAGAGCTTCGTGGCCGAGGCCGGCAAGATCAGCGATCTCTATGCCGAACTCGCCAAGGAAGCGTACAAGCCGTTCGAATCGATCGTCGCCAAAGCGAAGTAATTTCGCCGGTCACTGTCTGGCAAGGGCCGCCGATTGGCCCGTAGAAGAGACCCGGCCGCGCATGCGCGGCCGGGTTTTTTTGTGCGCGGCCGCAACCGCTTGGCCCCTGCCGCATTCACGATTGAGAAATTCGCTGAGGTTTGCTCACCTAGCCATATTGTCAGCTAAACAGAAGGGCTTAAAATCGGCCATCGAGAACCTACATGTTGAACTCGCATGGGGATTCGAAGAGGCAGGACTACGTGACGATCGGTTTGACTGCCACGGCAGACGTGGTGCGAATGCAGAATGACGGCGACCGCAACGATCCCGGTCGCGGCACCGCTGTCATCACGCGCACCAAAACCAAGACCAAGAAGCCCAGTCTCTACAGGGTCCTCATCCTGAATGACGACTACACTCCGATGGAGTTCGTGGTTCACGTGCTGGAGCGTTTCTTCCAGAAGGACCGCGAGGCCGCCACACGCATCATGCTGCATGTTCATAATCATGGAGTGGGCGAGTGCGGGGTCTACACATTCGAGGTGGCCGAGACCAAAGTGTCTCAGGTCATGGATTTCGCCCGACAGAATCAGCATCCGCTGCAATGCGTGATGGAGAAGAAGTGAGGTAACATGCCGGCTTTCTCACAAGGCCTGGAAAAGGCGCTGCATCAGGCGCTGACGTTCGCCAACGAGCGGCATCATGAATATGCCACGCTCGAGCACCTGCTGCTTGCATTGATCGACGACACCGAGGCGGCCGCCGTGATGCGCGCCTGCAATGTCGATCTCGACGAGCTCAAGCACACGGTTCTGACCTATATCGACACCGAGCTCGACAACCTCGTCACCGGCTACGATGAAGACTCCAAGCCGACCGCCGGGTTCCAGCGCGTCATCCAGCGCGCCGTCATCCATGTGCAGTCGTCCGGCCGCGAGGAGGTGTCCGGCGCCAACGTGCTCGTCGCCATCTTCGCCGAGCGCGAGAGCCACGCCGCCTATTTCCTGCAGGAACAGCAGATGACCCGCTACGACGCGGTCAACTATATCTCGCATGGCATCGCCAAGCGGCCCGGTGCCTCGGAGTCGCGCACGCCGCGCGGCGCAGAGGACGAGCAGGGCGGCCAGAACGGCGCCGAGCCGCAGGAAGAGAGCGGCAAGAAGAAGCAGCAGGACGCGCTGACGGCCTATTGCGTCAACCTCAACAACAAGGCGAGATCCGGCAAGATCGACCCGCTGATCGGACGTGAAAGCGAGATCAGCCGCACCATCCAGGTGTTGTGCCGCCGCTCCAAGAACAACCCGCTCTATGTCGGCGATCCCGGCGTCGGCAAGACGGCGATTGCCGAAGGCCTGGCCAAGCGCATCGTCGAACGCGATGTGCCAGAAGTGCTGCAGGACGCCACCATCTTCGCGCTCGACATGGGCACGCTGCTGGCCGGCACGCGTTATCGCGGCGACTTCGAGGAACGGCTGAAGCAGGTCGTCAAGGAACTCGAGGACTATCCGGGCGCGGTGCTGTTCATCGACGAGATCCATACGGTGATCGGGGCAGGGGCCACTTCCGGTGGTGCCATGGATGCGTCGAACCTGTTGAAGCCGGCGCTCTCGTCCGGCGCCATCCGCTGCATCGGCTCCACCACCTACAAGGAGTTCCGCCAGTTCTTCGAGAAGGACCGCGCGCTGGTGCGGCGCTTCCAGAAGATCGACGTCAATGAGCCGACGGTCGAGGACGCCATCGAGATCATGAAGGGCCTGAAGCCCTATTTCGAGGAGTTCCACAAGGTCCGCTACACGAGCGAAGCCATCAAGGCCTCGGTCGAACTCTCGGCCCGCTACATCAACGACCGCAAGCTGCCCGACAAGGCGATCGACGTGATCGACGAGACCGGCGCCTCGCAAATGCTGGTGCCGGAGGCCAAGCGCAAGAAGACGATCGGCATCAGGGAGATCGAGGCAACAATCGCCACCATGGCGCGCATCCCGCCGAAGACGGTCTCGGCCGACGACGAGAAGGTGCTGCAGGGCCTCGATGTCGAGCTGAAGCGCGTCGTCTATGGCCAGGATACCGCGATCACCGCTCTGACCTCGGCGATCAAGCTGGCGCGGGCCGGCCTGCGCGAGCCGGAAAAGCCGATCGGATCCTACCTGTTCTCCGGCCCCACCGGCGTCGGCAAGACCGAAGTCGCCAAGCAGCTTGCCGCCTCGCTGGGCGTCGAACTGATCCGTTTCGACATGTCGGAATATATGGAGCGCCACACCGTCTCGCGGCTGATCGGCGCGCCTCCCGGCTATGTCGGCTTCGACCAGGGCGGCCTCCTGACCGATGGCGTGGACCAGCATCCGCATTGCGTGCTGCTGCTCGACGAGGTCGAGAAGGCGCATCCGGACCTGTTCAACATACTGTTGCAGGTCATGGATCACGGCAAGCTGACCGACCACAACGGCAAGCAGATCGACTTCCGCAACGTCATCCTGATCATGACCACCAATGCCGGCGCGTCGGATGCGCAGCGGGCGGCGATCGGCTTCGGCTCGACCAAGCGGGAAGGCGACGACGTCGAGGCGATCAACAGGCTGTTCACGCCGGAGTTCCGCAACCGTCTCGATGCGATCATTCCGTTCGGCTCGCTGCCGGTGCCGGTGATCCATCAGGTGGTGCAGAAGTTCGTCATGCAGCTGGAAGCCCAGCTTTCCGAGCGTGGCGTTACCTTCGACCTTGCTCCCGAGGCGATCGCCTGGCTGGCCGACAAGGGCTATGACGAGCGCATGGGTGCGCGTCCGCTGGGTCGCGTCATCCAGGAACACATCAAGAAGCCGCTGGCGGACGAGGTGCTGTTCGGCAAGCTGAAGAAGGGCGGCACGGTGCGCGTCACCGTCGAGAAGAAGGAAACCGGCGAGACCGGGCTGAAGCTCGAGTCGCTGGCCGACGAGGCCCCGGTGAAGCCGAAGAAGGAAGAGCCCGAGAACGCGCCGAAAGCCCGCAAGGCCCCGGCGAAGAAGCCGGCCAAGAAGGCAGTGGCGAAGCAGGAGCCGAAGGGCAAGGACGGCGGCAAGCGCAGCCTGGTGCCGCAACTGCCGCGCAAGGGCTAAGAAGTCCTTCTCAAAATGCAAAAAAGCCCCGGCGACGGGGCTTTTTTTTAGGGCGGCGCACGAGAATGCAGAGGCGCCTGTCTCAGCTTGCGAGCGCCGCGCGTATCTTGCCGGCATTTTCCGCCAGCACCTCAGGTTTCTCCATCTGCCCGCTGTGCGGCTTCAGCGGCACGCCTTCGAAGCGCGGTATGACGTGGACGTGGAGGTGATAGACCGTCTGTCCCGAGGCGGGCTCGTTGAACTGCAGGATGGTGACGCCGTCGGCGCTGAAGGCTCTCTTCACGGCGACAGCCACCTTCTGCACAACGGCAAAAAGCGCACCGAACGAGGCGGGATCGGCGTCGAGGATGTTGCGCGAGGGCGCCTTCGGCACCACCAGCGTATGGCCAATCCCTTGCGGCATCACGTCCATGAAGGCAACGACAGCGTCATCCTCATAGACGCGTTGCGACGGAATCTCGCCGCGCAATATCTTGGCGAAGATGTTGCCGGGGTCGTAAGCGGCTTCGGTCATGATCGGCACTCCCGATTGCTGTTTCGTCCGGTGTAGCGAAGCCGGTTCCAAGCGGCAAGACGGTGCGGCAAGCCGGGACACGCCTGGGCCTATTCCCCGAGATCCTTGCGGAACGGCGTGTGCTCCTCGAGATATTCGCCCATCCGTTCGACCTCGCGACGCTCGCGGCGCAGATAGTCGGCGACCGCATTGCGCAGGCCCGGATGGGAGATGTAGTGCGCCGAATGCATGGTCACCGGCCGGTAGCCGCGCGCCAGCTTGTGCTCGCCTTGCGCGCCAGCTTCGACCACCTTCAGCTTGCGCTCGATCGCGAAGTCGATCGCCTGATGGTAGCAGACTTCGAAATGCAGGAAGGGATGATCCTCGATGCAGCCCCAGTTGCGGCCGTAGAGCGCGTCCGATCCAATGAAGTTGATGGCCCCCGCGATGTAGCGACCGCTGCGCTTGGCCATCACCAGGAGAATGTCGTCAGCCATGCGCTCGCCGATCAGCGAGAAGAACTGGCGGTTGAGGTAAGGCCGGCCCCATTTCCGCCCGCCGGTGTCCATGTAGAAGGCAAAGAAGTCGTCCCATACCTTTTCGGTCAGGTCCTTGCCGGTCAGCCAGTCGATGCTGATGCCGTCCGCCAGCGCCTCGCGCCGCTCCTTCTTCATCGCCTTGCGCTTGCGCGAGGCAAGCGTGGCGAGGAAGTCGTCATAGCTGGAAAACCCCTCGTTGAAGAAATGGAACTGCTGGTCAGTGCGGTGCAGGAAGCTCGCCGCTTCCAGCGTCCTAACGTCGGGTTCGCTCGCGAAGGTGACATGGGCAGAGGAGACGCCAAGCCTGTCGGTCACCATCCTGAGACCGGCGGCGAGGCCCGCCTTCACGGCGCTGGCGTCCTCACCCTTGCCGACGAGCAGGCGAGGGCCGGTCACCGGCGTGAACGGCACCGAGCACTGCAGCTTGGGGTAATAGCGCCCGCCGGCGCGCTCGAACGCGTCGGACCAGCCATGATCGAATACATATTCGCCCTGGCTGTGCGACTTGAGATAACAGGGAACGGCGCCGAGCAGCTTGCCTTGGGCCGTCTCCAGCCTCAGGTGGTGGCCTTGCCAGCCGGTGCGTCGCACGGCGCAACCGGAGTCTTCGAGAGCGCTTAGGAAGGCGAACGAAACGAGCGGGTTGTAGCCGTTTTCTTTGTCGCCCCGCGAGGTTCCGGCAAAGCCATTCCATTCCTCGCAGGTAAAGGCGCCGATGCCCGCCGCGACGCGGATCGCATAGTTCGCATCCGCCGCGTGTCCATCGTCGTCTTCACCCTGATCCATGGCGCTTATTTAAGCGTTGCCGAGGGCGCTACAAGTCACGTTTCAGGTACTGCCTCAGGCGATTTTGACCAGATCGGGCTCGAATCCCTCGAAGGTCATCTGGTCGGCATATCTAAAGGTGAGGTCGACCGCCGGCTGGTCGAGAACGGTCCAGGTGATCACCGGCATCTTGAGCTTTTCACGCACGAAGCTGACGAAGGGGTTCGGCAGGTCGCCAGCAGCATAGGAGGTAAAGGCGATGTCATGCGCCAGCATGGAAAAATGCGCCTCGATCAACTGGTTCTCCTTGCCATAGGCGGTCAGCCCACCCGGAATGCCCGGCGCGTCCCTGGCGAAATCGCGGATCAGCCAGTGGTCGAACGACATGATCGCGACCTTGCCCTTGTAGCGCTTGAGCAGCCGGCCGACGCTCGCCACCAGATCCTTGTCATGGCCGGGCACGCCTTTCAGTTCGACGACAAGCGGGACGCGGCCGTCGATCAGATCCAGCGCTTCCTGCAGCGTCGGCAGATGGTCGGCGGTGCCGCCTACTTTGAGCGTGGCCAGTTCGCCCGCAGTGCGCTGCCAGATGAAACCGTCCTCGCCGGTCAGGCGCTTCAGATCACCGTCGTGGATGACGATCGGGACGCCGTCGGCCGAGATATGCACGTCGCATTCGATCGCATAGCCGCGCTCGGCTGCCGCCGCGAAGGCCGACAGCGTGTTCTCCCACCGCGTCTTGTTCGTGTCATGAAAGCCGCGATGCGCGACGGGGCGCGCAATCAGCCAGGAAAGGTCGGTCATATCAGGCTCGTTCACTCGACTTCGAAGATCGCTTCGATTTCCACCGCGGCATTGAGCGGCAGCGAGGCCGTGCCGACGGCCGAGCGGGCATGCTTGCCGCGTTCGCCAAGCGCGGCGACCAGAAAATCGGAAGCGCCGTTGGCAACCAGATGCTGCTCGACGAAGTCGGGCGCCGAAGCGACGAACACCGTAATCTTGACCAGCCGGCGGATCTTTTCCAGATCGCCGAGCGCGGCCTTAGCCTGCGCCAATATATTGATGGCGCAGAACTTCGCCCCCTCCTTGGCGGCGGCCGTGTCGATGTCGCGGCCAAGCAGCCCGGTTACCAGCCTGCCGTCCAAGATGGGCAGTTGGCCGGCGGTGAACAAGGTGTTGCCGGTCCTGCAATAAGGCACATAGTTGGCGGCAGGGGCTGCGGCGGCCGGAATGGTGACGCCGAGATCGCTTAGCCGCTTTTCGATTGTTTCGCTCATTGGTTTTCCCTATTGCTGGAAGGTGGCGCGTCGGTGGGGCCGAAATTGCTATTTTTGCCTCGCTTCCGCCACGACTTTTTTTAAGCTGGACCATCTTTCCCTGCGGCTTGCCATCGGCCGCGACGATCGGAGCACTTCATGCGCGTGACGCGCCTTTTCCTTTCCGCCGCTCTCCTGTCGACGGCCATCCCGATGGCTCCGGCCTTTGCCGTGCCCGCGCTGCAGGCGCATCGGGCCGTTTACGATCTGACCCTCAACAAGGCGTCCGACCGCTCGGGGATAACCGGCATTTCCGGCCGCATGGTGTATGAGTTCAACGGCTCGCCCTGCGAGGGCTACACGGTGAAGTTTCGCTTCGTCACCCAGATCGTGACCAACGACAACACAAGGCTGACCGACCAGCAGACGACCACCTTCGAGGACGCGGAAGGCAAGACCTTTTCCTTCGTGACAAAGTCCTTCGTCGACCAGAACCTCGACAAGGAGGTCAAGGGCACCGCGATCAGAGAGGCCAAGGGCCTAAAGGTCGATATCGACAAGCCCGAAAAGAACACCCTCGAGCTCGCCGCCACCCAGTTTCCCACCCAGCATCTCGTCGAACTCATCGGCAAGGCCGAGGAGGGCCAGAACTTCTACCAGACCAATCTGTTCGACGGCTCGGAGGACGCCAACAAGGTGATGACGACCACGGTCGTGGTCGGCAAGAAGACGGATTCCGACAAGTCCGACCCGGAAGCGCCGGCGCTGGCGAAGCTCGCGACCGACAAATACTGGCCCGTCGACATCGCCTATTTCGACGAGACCGACAAGAGCGGCGAAGAGGTGCCGGAGTACCGGATCAGCTTCAAGCTGCACGAGAACGGCATCACACGCGACCTGGTCATGGACTATGGCGACTTCTCGATGACCGGCAAGCTGGTCAACCTGTCGCTATTCGATCAGACCAAGCCTTGCCCGGCTTCCAAATAGCAGCGCTTTGACGACAGGTGGCCCGCCTTGTGCGCTTGGCTCCGATGCCATGCGTAAGGCTTCTGCGAGGCGGTGGACCTGATGGCGGTCTATGTCGATGCGGCGATCTGGAAATGGGCCGGCCATCGCTGGTGCCACCTGCTGGCGGACGATACGGACGAACTCCATCGCTTTGCCGCCGAACTCGGCCTCAAGCGTTCGTCCTACCAGGGGCCGCCCAAGACTTCGGCCCCCCATTACGATATCACCGGTTTCGAGCGCGACCGCGCCGTGCGGCTGGGCGCGGTCGAATGCAGCCGCGAGGAGATCGTCGCTATCTTTCGCCGGGTGCGGGTGCCGAACGGCAAGATAAGACGCTGACTGCATATCGTTATCCCAGAACCGCAGCACGTTTCTGGGCGCACATGCTTTGGCTGCGCATATCGCCGCAGGCAAAACGGCGCCCCGCGTTCCAGCGGGCTCAAAACGTCCCGAAACTTCTGCCATGCCGTCCGGCCCGTCCGCAGCCTCCATCGGACTGCCGATAAAACCGGACAGATCATCTGCTGCCTAATCCGGACAACCATGTGCTTACGACAGTTTGCCGGCGCCCGGCTTGCGTTTGTGGCGCTTCCCCTCTATATGCGCGCTCATTCCACACACGGACTTTGGTGTCTGCCCGGGAGAAATCCGGCTGAAACCTCCGGTGGCATCTAGGAAATCCATCCGAAATGCCTGTGTCCGTGGAGGCCAACCGGAAAGGAACTAAAGAATGGCTCTGCCAGATTTCAGCATGCGCCAGCTTTTGGAAGCTGGTGTTCACTTCGGCCACCAGACCCATCGCTGGAACCCGAAAATGGCGCCTTACATCTACGGCGCCCGCAACAACATCCACATCATCGACCTGTCGCAGACGGTGCCGCTGCTGCACCAGGCGCTGAAGCAGGTTTCCGACACCGTCGCCAAGGGCGGCCGCGTGCTGTTCGTCGGCACCAAGCGCCAGGCGTCGGACATCGTCGCCGACGCCGCGCAGCGTTCGGCCCAGTACTATGTCAACTCGCGTTGGCTGGGCGGCATGCTGACCAACTGGAAGACGATCTCGAACTCGATCCAGCGCCTGCGCAAGCTCGACGAGACGCTCGCCGGCGAGGCCCAGGGCCTGACCAAGAAGGAGCGCCTCAACCTCGACCGCGAGCGCGAGAAGCTCAACAAGGCGCTGGGCGGCATCAAGGACATGGGCTCGACGCCGGATCTGATGTTTGTCATCGACACCAACAAGGAAGCGATCGCTATCCTCGAGGCCAAGCGCCTGGGTATTCCGGTCGTCGCCATCATCGATTCCAACTGCGACCCGGAGAAGATCGACTTCCCGATCCCCGGCAATGACGACGCAGCGCGCGCCATCCAGCTCTATTGCGATCTGATCGCCAAGGCTGCGATCGACGGCATCGCCCGCCAGCAGGGCGCGCTCGGCATGGATATCGGCGCGTCGGCCGAGGCTCCGGTTGAGCCTGCACTCGACACCCCGGCCGCCGAGGCTCCGGAAGCTTGATAGCGAAGGCCGCCTGCGGCCTTCATCTTTCCAATAAATTGGCGCGCTAGAGCGCTTTTGCCGGGCGCATCATCGAGATTCGATGGTGCGTCGGCGCTTTTGAAACAAAGAGGCGAAAATGAGCATTTCGGCTGCACAGGTCAAAGAACTCCGCGACTTGACCGGCGCGGGCATGATGGATTGCAAGGCGGCGTTGAATGAAACCAACGGCAACATGGAAGAAGCCGTCGACTGGCTGCGCAAGAAGGGCATCTCCAAGGCCGACAAGAAGGCCGGCCGCACCGCGGCCGAGGGCCTGATCGGCGTCGATGCCGGCGTCCGTGAGGCGGCGATCGTCGAGGTCAATTCCGAGACCGATTTCGTCGCTCGCAACGCGGCCTTCCAGGAGATCGTCGCCAACGTCGCCAAGGTCGCGCTCGCTTACGGCGCGACCGAGGCCGTGGCAGCGGCCAAGTACCCGGGCTCCGAAAAGTCGGTTACCGACACCATCAAGGACGCGGTCGGCACTATCGGGGAGAACATGGGCTTCCGTCGTTCGGCCAAGCTTGCGGTCGCGCACGGTGTCGTGGCGAATTATGTGCACAACAAAGTCGCGGACGGCCTCGGCAAGCTCGGTGTGCTTGTTGCTATCGAAACCACCGGCAATGCGGAGGCCGCAAATGCCTTTGGCCGCCAGGTCGCTATGCACGTCGCAAACTCCAATCCGGTTGCGCTGACGGCGGAAGAAGTCGATCCGGCACTGGTCGAGCGTGAGAAGGCAATCTTCTCCGATCAGGCGCGCCAGTCCGGCAAACCGGAAGCGATCATCGAGAAGATGGTCGAGGGCCGCCTGCGCAAGTTCTATGAAGAGGTCGTGCTCTTGAAGCAGGCCTTCGTGCTCAACCCCGACGTCACCGTCGAGAAGGCGCTGAAGGATGCCGAGAAAGAGATCGGCGCCCCGGCCAAGATCACCGGCTACGTGCGTTACGCGCTCGGCGAAGGCATCGAGAAGGAAGAGACCGACTTCGCGGCGGAAGTCGCGGCCGCGGTCAAGAAATAGCCCGAAGCACAGCAAGGCTAAGCAGCTCAGGCAACTCGGCCGGGTGTCCGCAAGGATGCCTGGCCGATTTTCGTTTTGGGGGGCGATGAATGCTCTGCCGGCTGTCCCCGCCGATCCCGGCAGAAGGCGACGCGGTCAGCATGGCAAATGATCGAAAAAGCCTGGTATTTTGCGCAAGGGCGCCGCGTGACATCGCGGCGGCCTTCGTGTATCGGGTCAACCCGTCATGCCAGCGCCGCCAGGCGAGGCGAGCAGTTTCCGCCTCCAGATTTGCCGCGCCGAGATTTTCGAGGAACCAGATGACGGTGAAGCCCCTCTATCGACGTGTCTTGCTGAAAGCTTCGGGCGAAGCGCTGATGGGGGAACAGCATTTCGGCATCGACGTTTCGGTCGTCGACCGTATCGCGGCCGATATTGCCGAGGCGCGCGCGCTGGGCATCGAGGTCGGCGTCGTCATCGGCGGCGGCAACATCTTCCGCGGTGTGGCCGTCGCCTCCAAGGGCGGCGACCGTGTCACCGGCGACCACATGGGGATGTTGGCTACCGTCATCAACTCGCTGGCGCTGCGCACGTCGCTGAACAAGATCGGCGTCGATGCCGTCGTGCTTTCGGCCATCGCCATGCCGGAGCTCTGCGAGAGCTTCTCCCAGCGCCAGGCGACCGCCTATATGAACCAGGGTAAGGTGGTCATCTTCGCCGGCGGCACCGGCAATCCGTTCTTCACCACCGATTCGGCCGCAGCGCTTCGCGCCGCCGAGATCGGCGCCGACGCGCTGTTCAAGGGCACCCAGGTCGACGGCGTCTACTCGGCCGATCCCAAGAAGGATCCGAATGCGGCACGTTTCGACCGCATCAGCCATGCCGAAGTCATCAAACGCGGCCTTACGATCATGGATACGGCCGCGATTGCACTTGCGCGTGAAAACAACATTCCGATAATCGTCTATTCGATCCACGAAAAGGGTGGTTTCGGCGACATTCTCAGGGGCGGCGGCCGTTGCACGATCGTCGCCGACAACTGATCGAGACCAGGTCGGCCGAATGACCGCCGGTTTTGGACCTGGCTGGAAGAGAACTGGGCTAGAAGAGAAGCAGTGAACCCGGCGAACGGGTCGAGGAGATGAACATGAGTGGCGAGTACGACGACCTCAAGCGACGCATGGACGGGGCGATCGCCGCCTTCAAGCACGATCTCGCCTCGCTGAGAACCGGCCGCGCCTCCAGCAACCTGCTCGATGCGATCCAGGTTCAGGCCTATGGCACGGCGATGCCGATCAACCAGGTGGCCAACATCTCGGTGCCGGAGCCGCGCATGCTGTCGGTCTCGGTCTGGGACAAGTCGATGGTCGGCGCGGTTGACCGCGCCATACGTGAAGCCAATCTCGGCTTCAATCCGATCGTCGACGGCACCAATCTGAGGATTCCGCTGCCCGAACTGAACGAACAGCGCCGCAAGGAGTTGGTCAAGATCTCGCATGGCTATGCCGAGAACGCCCGCGTCGCTGTTCGCCATGTCCGCCGCGACGGCATGGACTTCCTGAAAAAGGCTGAAAAGGACGGCAACATCAGCGAGGACGATCACCGCAAGCGCTCCGATCAGGTCCAGAAGTTGACCGACGAGATGATCAGCACCATCGACCACCTGCTTTCCGATAAGGAAGCTGAAATCATGCAGGTTTAGAGTCGGTCGCTCACCGGCTCGAAAGCGAGACCATGACAACGCCCGCGCATGTCGCGATCATCATGGACGGAAATGGACGCTGGGCCAAAGCGCGCGGCATGCCGAGGCTTGCCGGCCATCGCGCCGGCGTCGAAGCCCTGCGCAAGACGGTGCGAGCGGCTCCCGAACTCGGCATCTCGTTCCTGACCGTCTACGCCTTCTCCTCGGAAAACTGGTCGCGGCCGAAATCCGAGGTCAGCGACCTGATGGGCCTGCTGAAGCTCTTCATTCGCCGCGATCTCGCCGAACTGCACCAGAACGGCGTGCGGGTGAGGGTGATCGGCGACCGGGAAGGGCTGCAGCCCGACATCAGAGGGCTGCTGCAGGAGGCCGAGTCGCTGACCGCCGGCAACGAGGCGCTGACGCTGGTCATTGCCTTCAACTATGGCGGCCGCGACGAGATCGTGCGCACGGCGCGCAAGCTGGCTGCTGCCGTCGCGCGCGGCGACATGGATTGCGATGCGATCACGGCGGAGAGCTTCGCCGGCTCGCTGGACACCAATGACATTCCCGATCCAGACCTTGTCATCCGCACCAGCGGCGAGCTCAGGCTGTCGAATTTTCTCCTCTGGCAAGCGGCCTACAGCGAGCTCGTCTTCCTGCCTTGCTACTGGCCCGACTTCAACGCAGAGTATTTCGCCGAGGCCCTTCGCAATTTCGCTGGCCGCGAGCGCCGCTATGGTGGGCTGGCCGCCCATGAAGTCGCCTCGTAGCTACCCGCGCGATGAGCAACCTCCAGCAGCGCGTCATCTCGGCCATCGTTATGGCGGCCGTCACGCTGATGCTCACCTGGCTTGGCGGACTGCCTTTCCGCCTGTTCTGCGCGGCGATCGCAGCCGTCATCTTCTATGAATGGACGCGCATGTCGCGTCCGACCGCCGCGGGCGGCGTGCTCGGCTTGCTCCCGGAAGCACTGATTCTGGTTTTCATCGGCGCGCTCATTGCCGGCCTGCCAGCCCTGTGGCTGCTGCTCCTTGCCGCGATCCTCGTCGCCGTCGCGGCTTTCGCCACACGCATGCAGCGGACTGCGCAGTGGGAAGCCGCGGGGCTGGCCTATGCGGCACTTTCCGGCTTTGCGCTGGCCTATCTGCGCGGTGACGACCATTCCGGCCTGGTCGCCATACTGTTCCTGTTCGCGGTGGTGTGGGCGACCGACATCGCCGCCTATTTCGTCGGTCGCGCTGTCGGCGGACCGAAATTGGCGCCATCGATCTCGCCAGGCAAGACACAGAGCGGCGCGCTTGGCGGCGCGGTCGGCGGCGTGGTCGCCGGCCTGCTGCTGGGAGTTCTGGCTGGAGCCGGCAACCTCGTTCAGCTTGGCTTCGTTGCGCTGGCGCTCTCGATCGTCTCTCAGATCGGCGACCTGTTCGAATCCTGGGTCAAGCGTCGGCACGACTGCAAGGATTCAAGCAACCTCATCCCGGGCCACGGCGGCGTCATGGACCGGGTGGACGGGCTTGTCGCGGCGGCTTTCGCCCTGTACGTCATTGGTTGGATTGCGGCGGGCGCCGACCATCCGGCACTGGGGCTGTTTCCGAACTGAGTGCGTTGCCGTTTGGCGAAAATCCGGGCGCGCCACGCATTTGCCCGGATTGATGCCACAGTCGCGGAGAGTGTCGCTCGCTGCGGGCGAATTTGAGGTCATGAGTTGAACGAGATTCTTCACGCGGTCTTCAGCACGCAAGGCTTTGTCCTCGGCACGCTGGTGCCGTTTCTGTTCGTGCTGACAGTCGTCGTGTTCGTGCACGAGATGGGCCATTACCTGATCGGCCGCTGGTGCGGCATTGGCGTGAAGGCCTTCTCGATCGGGTTCGGTCCCGAGCTGCTGGGGTTCAATGATCGCCATGGCACGCGCTGGAAGCTGTGCGCCATCCCCCTCGGCGGCTACGTCAAATTTGTCGGCGACATGAACGCGACATCGAGCCAGCCGAGTGCCGAAGACATCGAATCACTGAGCGAGGCCGAGCGCCGGGTTGCCTTCCATACGCAGCCGATCTGGAAGCGAGCGGTGACCGTGGTCGCCGGCCCGCTGTTCAATTTCCTGCTCACGATAGCTGTCTTCGCGGTGCTGTTCACTGTCTATGGCCGCCCGGTCATGGAGCCGATGGTAGCCGAGGTCACGACCGGCAGCCCGGCGGCACGCGCAGGAATCCAGCCCGGCGACCGATTCGTCAAAGTCGACGGCAGCAAGGTGGAAACCTTTGCCGACGTGCAGCGCATGGTTTCCGGCCGCGCCGGCGACGCCATCGCTTTCACCATGCTGCGCGACGGCAAGGAGGTCACCGTAACCGCGACGCCAGAGCCCATGGAGCAAGAGGACGCGCTGGGCAACAAGGTCAAAATGGCCGTGATCGGAGTGGTGAACAACACCGAACTCGGCCAACCCCGGCTGATTTCCTACAGTCCTGCCGGGGCGCTGGCCGCGGCGGTCGAGGAAACCGGCCATGTCATCCAGCGGACCGGTCAGTTCCTGAAGCGTTTCGTTGCCGGCCGCGAGGATAAATGCCAGCTGGGGGGGCCGATCAAGATCGCAAAAATGTCTGGCCAGGCAGCAAGGCTCGGCTTCGAGTGGTTGGTACAGCTTGTTGCATTCCTGTCGGTCGGGATAGGAATTCTCAATCTGCTGCCGATTCCCCCTCTCGACGGCGGCCATCTGTTGTTCTACGGGGTCGAGGCGGTCATCCGGCGCCCGGTGTCGGAACGGATGATGGAAATGGCCTACCGGACAGGACTGTTTCTGGTGCTCGGGTTCATGCTCTTCGTTTTCTGGAATGATCTGTTTGGGTGCTGAAATCATGAAGGAATTTGGCTTCGGCACCACCTATGTTGAGACGCCGTTTACCATGCGTGGGGATATGCGTGACGCGAAAGCCACGCATCACGGTTAAGTAAATACAAATTAACCCGGAGCCTTGCGTGTAGGGAAAATCCGGTTAATACGGTACGGGAAATTACCGCACGTCCGGTTTTCTCGCCGTGGGGACTACGAGAAAAAGGTACCAAAGCCCGATGAAGGCAGCATCCAAGTTTTTAAGCGCCGCGTCCGCGGCGGCTTTGTCCGCCGCCCTGGTTTTGCCAGGCGCGGTCGCAATGCAGTTCGTTGCGACATCGGCAGCCGAAGCGGCCGTCATCTCGAGGGTTGAGGTCAGCGGTAACCAGCGTGTCGATGCCGACACCATCCGCAACTACATCACGATCAAGCCTGGCAAGCCGTTTTCCAGTTCCGATATCGACGACGCCGTGAAGGCGCTGTTCGGCACAGGACTGTTCTCGGATGTGCAGATCAATCAGGTCGGCTCCACGCTGGTCGTCAAGGTTTCCGAGTACAAGGTCGTCAACCAGGTCCTCTTCCAGGGCAACAAGAAGCTCAAGGACAACGCGCTCCAGGCCGCGATCCAGTTGAAGCCGCGCGCGACCTTTTCGCAGCAAGCGCTTGATGCCGATGTCGAATCGGTCAAGGCGGCGTACCGGCGCATTGGCCGTGACGATGCCGCGGTAACGACCCAGATCATGGATCTCGGCGACAACCGCGTGAACGTCGTCTTCAACATCGTCGAGGGCGCGCGTACCCAGATCGCGGCTGTCAATTTCGTCGGCAATCATGCCTATTCCAGCCGCCGCCTGTCCGACGTCATCAACACCAAGCGCTCGACCTGGCTTTCGTTCGTGCTGCGTGACGACGTCTATGATGAGGACAAGCTGCGCGCCGACCAGGAGTTGCTGCGCCGGTTCTACTACAATCACGGCTATGCCGACTTCCAGGTCGTCTCCGCCGTCGGCGAACTCGACGAGGCGACCAACAAATACACGGTGACCATCACCGTGCAGGAAGGCGAGCGGTACACGTTCGGCGACGTCAGTGTCGAGAGCACCATTCCCGAAGTCGACTCGAAGTCGCTCGAATCAGTGGTCGAGACCCACAAGGGCGACGTTTACAACGCCAAGGATGTCGAGGATACGATCGTAGCCCTGACCGAGAAGGTTGCGGGTTCGGGCTATGCCTTCGCCCAGGTGACGCCGCGCGGCGACCGCAATTTCGAGAACCATACGATCTCGGTCGTCTACACCATCGACCAGGGCACCAAGGCCTATGTCGAACGCATCGAGATTCGCGGCAACGACCGCACCCGCGACTATGTCATTCGCCGCGAATTCGACGTCAGCGAGGGCGACGCCTTCAACCAGGTGCTCATCCAGCGTGCGAAGAAGCGCCTGGAAGCGCTCAATTATTTTGAGAAAGTCGAAATCTCGACCGTTCCGGGTTCTGCCCCCGACCAGGTGGTCCTGGTGGTGGACGTGGTCGAGAAGTCGACCGGTGAATTCTCCATCGGCGCCGGCTATTCGACCGGCGGCGACACGCCCGGTCCCTCGGTGGAAGGCTCGATCACCGAGCGCAATTTCCTCGGGCGCGGCCAGTACATCAAGCTGGCGGCCGGCGGCGGCAAGCACTCCCGCGACTACAGCATTTCCTTCACCGAGCCTTATTTCCTCGGGCGGCGTATCGCCGCGGGCTTCGATGTCTATCAGTCCACCCGCGAATACGATCACTATGACACCGAAACGACCGGTGCGACTATCCGCTTCGGTCTTCCGATCACCGACAGCGTCTCGACGCAGCTCGCCTACAACATCTCCAAGGAAGAATATTCCTATCCGGATAGCTGTTTGACCAACGGCGTGCTGGATCCAGCAAAGTGCGATGTCTCCGCGGCCATTCAGGAGGGCGTCGCCGATAGCCCGTGGATAAAGTCGTCGGTCAGCCTTGGCCTGGTCTACAACACCATCGACGACATGAAGAACCCGCATGAAGGGTTATACGTCAACGGCACGACCGAGGTCGCCGGTCTGGGCGGCGATGCCAAGTGGGTGAAGGTGACCGGACGCGCGAGCGTCTACCAGACCTTGTCCGAGCAGCTCGACCTCGTCGGCCTCGTCTCAGGCGGCGCTGGCCATGTCTCGGGCTATGGCGATGATGGCCTGCGGATCTTCGATCAATTCCAAAGCAACGATCGCATGATCCGCGGCTTCGAATATGGCGGCATCGGCCCTGTGGATACCAACACCGGTGACCATCTCGGCGGTACGACCTATTTCAATGCCTCGGCCGAAGCACAGTTTCCGCTGCCTGTCATACCGGAAAGCTTCGGTTTGCGCGGTGCAGTATTTGCCGATGCCGCGACGCTTTATGGCAGCGCGATCGACACTCCTGGTGTCACCCAGTCCTCGACCGACATGAAGTGGCGCGCATCGGTTGGTGTCGGCCTGATGTGGGCTTCGCCGTTCGGCCCGATCCGCATCGACTACGCGGTCCCGGTCAAGAAAGAGCCGACCGACGACGTGCAGGAATTCAACTTCGGCATAGCGACCCGCTTCTGATCCGCGGGTTGCGATCTTCCGGGCTGCCAGGCGGCCTGGAAGTGACTGATCCGACCTAGCTGGATATTGCTTCTGGATGACCGATCCGGTGTTCTTCGCGCCCTCACGCCGGTATACGGCTGGCGAAGTCGCGAATCTGACCGGCGCGACCCTGGTCGATTCCGGTCAGGCCGATATCGCTATCGAAGCGCTCGCCCCGGCCAACGAGGGCGGCAAGGGTGCGCTCGTCTTCGTTGACGGCAAGCGCAATTTCGCCCTGATGCAGTCGCTCAAGGCGGCCGCGGTCCTGTGTCCAGCCGACTTTGCCAGCAAGGCGCCACAAGGCGTTGCCGTGCTTGTGCATCCGCGTCCGCAACAGGCCTTCGCAATGGTGGGACGCCTGCTGTTTCCGCTGGCCGCCACACCAGGTCCGATGACCGGCGAAACCGGCGTTTCGCCGCATGCACACATCGATCGGTCGGCGCATGTCGAAGAGGGCGTGGTCATCGAGGCCGGCGCCGTGATCGGACCGGACGCATCGGTAGGCAGCGGCACCGTCATTGCGCCGCATGCCGTCATCGGCCGTTCCTGCAAGATCGGCCGCGACGGCTATGTCGGCCCGGGCGCCAGCATCCAATACGCGCTGATCGGCAATCGCGTCATCATCCATGGCGGCGCGCGGATCGGCCAGGATGGCTTCGGCTTTGTGGGCGGCGCCAAAGGCCCGGAGCGCGTCCCGCAGATCGGCCGCGTCATCATCCAGGACGACGTGGAAATCGGTTCAAATTCCACAGTTGATCGCGGCGCCATGTCCGACACCATTATCGGCCAGGGCACCAAGATCGACAATCTCGTGCAGATCGCCCACAACGTTCGCATCGGCCGCAATTGCATCATAGCCGGGCTTTCGGGTATTTCCGGGTCCGTCGTCGTCGGCGACGGCGTCACCATGGGCGGCGGCGTTGGCCTCGCCGATCATCTGACGATTGGACCAGGAGCCAAGCTTGCTGCAAGAAGCGGATTCATGAGCAACGTTCCGGCAGGCGAGGTGTGGGGCGGCTATCCGGCGCAGCCGATGGCGGAAGCCATGCGCGAAATCGCGATGCTGCGCAGGCTGGCAAGGACGCGCAAGCAGGGCGATGGAAATGGCTGACATGGTGACGACGACGCTGGAAGCGGTTGACATTATGGAGCTCATGAAGCTCCTGCCACACCGCTATCCGTTTCTCCTGATCGACCGCATCGTCGACATCGACGGCGACGACTCCGCCGTTGGCATCAAGAACGTCACCATCAACGAACCGCATTTTCAGGGCCATTTCCCGCAACAGCCGGTGATGCCCGGGGTGCTGATCATCGAGGCGATGGCACAGACGGCGGGCGCGATCTGCATCCGCAGCCTCAATACGGAAAAGCCGTCGCTGGTCTATTTCATGACGATCGACAACGCGAAATTCCGCAAGCCGGTCGTGCCTGGCGATCAGCTCAGGATCCAGGTCAAGAAAATCAAGAAGCGCGGCAATCTGCTCAAATTCGCTTGCGAGGCGATGGTGGATGGCGCAAAGGCCGCTGAAGCCGAGGTTTCGGCTATGATGGTCACCGGCTGACGGTTTGAAATGCTTATGAAACTCCAGACATCAATCCATCCTTCGTCGATCGTCGAAGAGGGCGCCCAACTTGGCGAGGGCGTGCGTATCGGGCCCTTCTGTCACGTCAGCGCCGACGCCGTGATCGGGGACCGGGTCGAACTGGTCAGCCACATCTCAGTGATGGGCGCGACGACCATTGGCGCGGCGACGAAGGTCTATCCGATGGCGACGCTCGGAGCGCCGCCGCAGAATACCAAGCACAAGGGCGGGCGCACCACACTGGTCGTGGGCGAGAATTGCACCATCCGCGAAGGCGTCACGATGCATCTCGGCACGGATTCCAGCCGCGGCGAGACGACGGTCGGCGACAATGGCAACTTCCTCGCTTATGCCCACATCGCCCATGATTGCGTCGTCGGCAGGAACGCCACCTTCGCCAACGGGGCGACGCTCGGCGGACATTGCGAGATCGGCGACAACGTCTATATCGGCGGCCTCACTGCCGTTCATCAGTTTGTCCGCATCGGCAACAACGCTTTCATCGGCGGCTGCTCGGCCGTAGTCGGCGACGTCATTCCCTTTGCGATCGCCGTCGGCAATCGCGCCAAGCTGCGCGGGCTCAACATCGTCGGCCTGAAGCGCTCAGGTTTGCCGCGTGCCGAAATCTATTTGCTGCGCAAGGCTTACAGGATGATCTTCGACCATTCCCGCACCGTCGGAGAGAATGTCGAATTTGCCAAGGCGGAGTTCGGCTCGTCGCCGACGGCGATGAAGATGATCGACTTCATCACCAGTCGTGGCAAGCGGCACTATGCCGTCCCGCCGCTCAAGGGTGGCGGCGACGATGACGATGGCGATGACGAGGGCTGAGCCCGCTGGACAAGGGCCTGCACTCGCGCCGGGTTCCAGGGTCGGCATCATCGCCGGTGGCGGCAGCCTGCCGGTTGAAGTGGCGGAAGGTCTGGCCAGCCAGGGACATTCGCCTTTCGTCATCCTCGCCGAAGGCGAGGTGGATCGCGAGGCGGACTTCGCCGTCTACGAACAGGCGACCCTCGCGCTGGAAGACATCGGTTCGCTGCTCCCCGTGCTGAGACGTCAAGGCATCAGCCATCTGGTTCTTGCCGGCGAGATCAGGCGCAGGCCACGGCTGACCAGACTGCGTCCCACCCCGGGTCTGCTGGCGATGATCCCCACCGTGATCATGGGACTCTCGCGTGGCGACGACGGGCTGTTGAAAGTTCTCACACGCTGGCTCGAAAGGCGCGGCATCACGGTTGTCGGTGCCCATGAGATTGTTCCTGAGCTTGCTGCCAGCCAGGGCACACTCACCACGGCCGGACCAAGGCAATCCGATTGGCGCGACATCGAGGCGGGCCGCGCGGCGGCCAAGGCCATAGGCGCGCTGGATGTCGGCCAGGCTGCGATTGCGATCGGCGGGCGGGCCATCGCGCTGGAAGGCATTGAGGGCACCAACGGCCTGCTCGAAAGAACACGGGAGTTGCGGGGACACGGCAGGCTCGCCGGAAAGACGCGCGGCGTGCTGGTCAAATGCGCCAAGCCCGGCCAGGAACTGCGCGCCGACCTGCCTTCGATCGGCCCGCAGACGGTCGAGGCGGCGCATGCCGCGGGCCTGGCCGGCATAGCTGTCGAAGCCGGTCGCTCGCTTATCCTCGAAGGCCCGGCGACGCTGGCGCGTGCCAACGCGCTGGGTCTGTTCATCGTCGGCCTGCCCGCGACGGAGCCGGCCGATGGCCGGTGAGAAGGCACTCAGGATCGCGATCGTGGCCGGGGAGGAATCCGGCGACCTGCTGGGCGCCGACATCGTGCGGGCGCTCGAACGGGCGACGGGCCGCAAAATCCAACTCCTCGGCATCGGCGGCCGCCATCTCCAGGAACTGGGGCTCGCGCCGCTCTTCAACGGCAGCGATATCGCGCTGATGGGTTTCAGCGCGGTGTTGCGCGACCTGCCGCGCCTGATGCGGCGCATCAGCCAGACGGCCGCGACAATCGCCGCCGAGCGGCCGGACTGCCTGATCACCATAGACAGCCCGGATTTTTCGCTGCGCGTCGCGAAGAAGGTTCGTGCCGCCAATCCGGCCATACCGATCGTCCACTATGTCTGCCCAAGCGTGTGGGCTTGGCGGCCGGGCAGGGCGGTGGCGATGAAGCCCTATGTCGACCACATCCTCTGCATCCTGCCTTTCGAGGTCAAGGCGCTCGCTGCCCTCGGCGGCCCGCCCGGCACATATGTTGGTCACCGCCTGACACGGGATCAGGGTGTGCTTGGTGCTGCCAAGGCGCAAGCGGCGCCGCGCGACCTTTCCGCCGACCGCGTGAAGACGCTGCTCGTGCTGCCGGGGTCGCGCCGCGGTGAGGTGCGCCGGCTGCTCGAGCCATTCGGCAAGACAATCTCGGTCCTGCACCAGCGCGGCCACCGATTGCGCCTATTGCTGCCGACGGTGCCGCATGTCGCCGAACTGGTCAGGGCGTCGATCGCGACCTGGGACGAGAAGCCCGAGATCATCACCGATGCGGAGCGCAAATGGCAGGCTTTCGGCAAGGCCGATGCTGCCCTGATCGCCTCGGGAACCGTTTCGCTGGAACTTGCGCTCTGCAGCGTCCCAATGATCTCTACCTACAAGGTCGATCCGATAGCGAGGCAATTGCTGCCGCATCTGATCACGACCTGGTCAGCGCTGCTGCCCAATCTGATCTCCGATCGAGTCCTGGTTCCCGAATTCTACAATCAGTTTGTCAGGCCCGAGAATCTGGCACGTCAGCTGGAAGCGCTGTTCGCCGATAGCGGCATGCGGGCGTGGCAGAAGGCCGGCTTCGCAGAGATCGCCAGGCGAATGGCGACCGAGAAGCCCTCCGGAGAACTCGCCGCCGAGGTGGTGCTGGAATGCATCAAGAGGAAGTGGTGAATAGTGAAGAGTGAATAGTGAATAGTGAATAGTGAGTGAGAAGGTGTCCCTCGCTATACTATTTCACCATTCACATTCACCATTCACCATTCATCGTTCACCGCTTCGCGATCGGCACGTAGTCTCGCTCCGTGGCGCCGGTGTAGAGCTGGCGCGGGCGGCCGATCTTCTGGTGCGGATCCTCGATCATTTCCTTCCACTGCGCGATCCAGCCGACGGTGCGGGCGACTGCGAACAGCACGGTAAACATCGTGGTGGGGAAGCCCAGCGCCTTCAGCGTGATGCCGGAATAGAAATCGACATTCGGATAAAGCTTCTTCTCGATGAAATAGGCGTCGGTCAGCGCGATCTTTTCCAGTTCCATCGCGATGTCGAGCATCGGATCGTCCTTGATGCCGAGCTCGCCAAGCACCTCATGCGCGGTCTTCTGCATGATCTTGGCGCGCGGGTCGTAGTTCTTGTAGACGCGGTGGCCGAAGCCCATCAGGCGGAACGGGTCGTTCTTGTCCTTGGCGCGGGCGATGAATTCCGGGATGTGGTCGACATGGCCGATCTCGCTCAGCATGTTGAGGGCCGCTTCGTTGGCGCCGCCATGCGCCGGACCCCACAGGCAAGCGATGCCGGCGGCGATACAGGCGAACGGATTGGCGCCCGAAGAGCCGGCGAGGCGCACGGTCGAGGTCGAGGCGTTCTGCTCGTGGTCGGCGTGCAGGATGAAGATGCGCTCCATGGCGCGCGCCAGCACCGGATTGATCTTGTATTCCTCGCAGGGCACGGCGAAGCACATGTGCAGGAAGTTTGCCGCGAAGCTGAGATCGTTCTTCGGATAAATGAAGGGCTGGCCGATGTGGTATTTATAGGCCATCGCCGCGATCGTCGGCATCTTGGCGATCAGCCGCATCGAGGCGACCATGCGCTGGTACGGATCCGAGATGTCGGTCGAGTCGTGATAGAAGGCCGACAGCGCGCCGACCACGCCGCACATGACCGCCATCGGGTGGGCGTCGCGGCGGAAACCGGTGAAGAAGCGCGACATCTGCTCATGCACCATGGTGTGGCGCGTCACGCGGTAGTCGAAGTCGTCCTTCTGCGCCTTGGTCGGTAGTTCGCCGTAGAGCAGGAGGTAGCAGACCTCGAGAAAGTCGCCATGTTCGGCAAGCTGGTCGATCGGATAGCCGCGGTGCAGCAGGATTCCGGCGTCGCCGTCGATGAAGGTGATCGCCGACTCGCAGCTTGCCGTCGAGGTGAAGCCAGGATCGTAGGTGAAGGCGCCGGTGGTGCTGTAGAGCGAGCCTATATCGATGACGTCAGGCCCAACCGAACCGCTTCGCACCTTGAGCTCATGCGTCTTGCCCGCGAGTTCCAGCCTTGCGGTGGATTCGCGCGGTTCGCCGGCCGGTTCCAGTTTCGTCGCAGCTTCGCTCATTGCAAACTCCTTTATGTTTCTCATGCCGGCAAGGCAATTCCTGCAAACGACACGTCGAAATCACCGGAATGCGCGAACTACCCACCGCATTTTAGGAGGTGCGTGCCAGATTGGGCCAAGGCCTAATGTTGCACTGCGAAACAATCCTTTCAATGCCAATCTTTTTGGGCCAGTTCACAGCTAATCGATTTGATCTCCAATCCGCGCCAGGCTCTCCTCGCGGCCGAGAACGGCAAGCACGTCGAACACCCCCGGCGATGTGCTGCGGCCGGTCAAGGCTGCTCTCAGCGGCTGGGCCACGGCGCCGAGCTTGTGGCCGCCTGCCTGCGCAACGTCACGGACGGCAGCTTCCGCGGCCGCGGCGGACCAATCGCCCGACAGCGCGGTCAGCGCGGCGTGCGCGCTGCGCAGGATGGCGCGGGCATCGCTGCCGAGCAAGCCGGCAGCCTTGTCATCCAGCGTCAGCGGCCGCTCCGCGAACAGGAAGGCGGCGCCGTCCACCAGTTCCACCAGGGTTTTTGCCCGCTCCTTCAGACCAGGCATGGCGGCGAGCAACTGTGCCTTGCGCTTATCGTCGAGCCGCGCGGCAAGCGCCGGACCGCCTTCGAGATAGGGCAGGGTGGCGACGAAGATGTCCAGGAGAGCCTGATCGTCCATCCTGCGGATATGAACGCCGTTCAGCGCCTCGAGCTTGGCGAAGTCGAACCGGGCCGCGCCCTTGTTGACATCGCCGATGTCGAACCATGAGACCATGTCCTTGATCGACATCACCTCATCGTCCCCATGGCTCCAGCCGAGCCTGGCCAGATAGTTGAGCAGCGCTTCAGGCAAATAGCCCATGGCGCGATAGGCTTCGACGCCGAGCGCGCCGTGGCGTTTCGACAACTTGGCGCCGTCGGCGCCATGGATCAGCGGGATGTGCGACATCGACGGCACGGCCCAGCCCATGGCGTTGTAGATCACGGTCTGGCGCGCAGCGTTGGTCAAATGATCGTCGCCACGGATGATGTGGGTGACGCCCATATCGTGATCGTCGACGACGACGGCATGCATATAGGTCGGATTGCCGTCCGAACGCAGGATGATGAAGTCGTCGAGATCCTTGTTCGGAAAGCGCACCTCGCCCTGCACGCGGTCGTGAACCACGGTTTCCCCCTCGGTCGGCGCCTTGATGCGGATCGCGCCCCTGACGCCGGCGGGCGCCTCGGACGGGTCGCGGTCGCGCCACTGTCCGTTGTAGCGCGGCGGCAGGCCCTTGGCGCGCGCCGCCTCACGCATCGCCTCGAGTTCTGCCGGGGTTTCGTAGCTGTAATAGGCCTTGCCCAGGCGCACGAGCTCCTCGGCCACCTCGCGGTGGCGCGGCGCGCGCTCGAACTGCGAAACCGCCTCGCCGTCCCATGAAAGACCGAGCCAGGTCAATCCATCAAGGATTGCAGCGGTCGCGGCCTCGGTGGAGCGCTCACGATCGGTGTCTTCGATGCGCAGCAGCATCGTGCCGCCCGTGTGCTTGGCGTAGAGCCAGTTGAACAGCGCGGTGCGCGCCCCGCCGATGTGCAGGTAGCCTGTGGGCGAGGGGGCAAAGCGGGTGACGACCTTGTCGGACATGGGACTCTCGAAGAAGCACTGAAGCAGGCGTGATTGCGGCGGGCTTTCGCGCGGACGGCGTTCATGTAGCATAGGAGGTCTGGGGCGCAAGGGGCAGGCCCGATGGCTGGACGTGGCCGGGGTGCGGAGGATGGCGGTGGGACGGCAGCTGGCGTCAGCGAACGCCTGCTGTTTGCCGGCACTGCGCCGATTGAAGCAGGACCGGTCTTGCTCCTGGAGCCGCGCCAGCCTGCGCAGATTGTTTCTCCCGACGGCACGGTCGACCGCCCTCCGCCGGCCACCATCGATCGCGTCCGCCGGCAGTTCCGCCGTGCCTCATTGTCCGCGTTCGGCCAAAGCGTCGCTGCCGCAGGCACGAAGGAGCTGGATCGCGGCATTGGCTTCCTGCTCGTGCCGGTTTTCCTTGCCGCCGGCGTGATCCTCTACTTCTCGCTGTCTACGGAACCAGATCTCTACAGGCCGCTGGCGACAGTCGCGCTTATGGCCGCCTGCGCCGCGGTTTCGCGCTCCTGGCCGAAGACGCATCTGCTCTTCATGGCCGCGCTGTTTTGCGCGGTCGGCTTTGTCGCTGCGAAGGTCGAGACTTTGCGAGCGGCAACGCCGATGCTCGGCGGCGAAATCCAGACAAGGCTGACAGGTCGCGTCGTCATCGCGGAGCCGATGGCCAATGGCCGCGTAAGGCTGACCATCGACCTGGTCTCAACCGCGCACCCGAAGCTGCGCTATGCACCCGACCGCGTCCGACTTTCGGCACGGCGGATCCCGCCAGGCTTGACGGCTGGATCGCTGGTGACGGGTTATGCACGCCTATTATCGCCAACAGGCCCCGTTCGCCCCGACAGCTACGACTTTTCCTTCGACAGCTATTTTTCTGGTATCGGCGCCAGCGGGTTTTTCCTGGGCGATCCGAAGGTTGTGACGGCAACGGAGGCACCGTTCGGCGCACGCACCGCGTCCGCAATAGAAAACGCGCGCGAGACCATTGCCGATCACATCAGAAGCACCGTCGGCGGTCCCGAAGGCGAGATCGCGGCGGCGCTGATCGTTGGCGTTCGCGCCGGCATTCCAGAAGACATCAACGAGGCGATGCGAAGGACCGGCATCTACCACATCATCTCGATTTCGGGACTGCACATGGCGCTGGTCGCCGGCACGATCATGCTTTTGCTGCGCGGCGCCTTCGCGCTGCTTCCCGATTTCTCTTCCCGCCGGCCGGTCAAGAAATATGCTGCGGCGATCGCGCTGCTGTCGATTGCAGCCTATCTGGTCATTTCCGGCATCGTTGTGGCCGCCGAACGAAGCTTCATCATGCTGGCGGTGATGCTGGTTGCCGTTGTCTTCGACCGGGCGGCGCTGACCATGCGCAACCTGGCGATTTCGGCAATCGCGGTGATCGTGGTTTCGCCGCATGAAGTGGTCGGCCCAAGTTTTCAGATGTCGTTCGCCGCGACCGCCGCCCTTGTCGGCGCCTATGCCGGTTGGGCTGACTACCGCGCCGACAAAGTGAGAGCGCCACCGGCAAAGCGCTCGTTTCTCGGATACCTGTCCCGGAAGCTGGCGGTTGGCGTGGGCGGCGGCGCGATGACATCAATCATCGCCGGAAGCGCAACGGCGCTGTTTGCCATCTGGCATTTCCAGCGCGTATCGCCGCTCAGCCTGCTGGCCAATCTGGCAGTGATGCCGATCGTCTCGCTGGTTGTCATGCCGTTCGCGGTCTTCAGCGTGCTGATGATGCCGTTCGGCTTCGACGGGCCTTTCCTCTATGTGATGGGCAAAGGCCTGACGGCGATGGTCGCCATCTCGGGATGGTTTTCCGAACGTTCACCAGTGGATGCAGTGGGGTTGATCTCGATACAGTCTGTGCTGCTGGCGACGGTCGCGCTGGTCATCGCGACCATGGCGACCACCTGGCTCAGGCTCGGCGCCGTTCCCTTCGCGATTGCGGCCTTGTTGGCCATTCCGCATGTCCGTACCCCGGATGTGCTCATCTCCGAGGATGCGCATCTGGTTGCGATGCCGATCGGCGGCGGCGAACTCGCCATCAATCGAGCAAGCTCGAACGAGTTCATAACCGACAACTGGAAACGGGCGCTGCTGGCCGAAACGATCGTGCCGCCCGAGACATTCGCAAACGGGACGACGGACATCGCCGATCCTGTCGACCTGCCGCCGGGTTCGCCCTTCTATTGCACCGGCGACCTCTGCATCGGCCGGCATCCTTCCGGTGCGATCGTCGCGCTCGCAGAGAATCGCGACAGCGCCAAGCCGGCCTGCGGCTTCGCCGATCTCATCGTCATCAATGACGCCACGGCCTACAATCCTTGCCGGGATCCCCGAATCCTCGTCGTGACCAAGCGGCAATTGGCACGCGACGGAAGCGCTGCCGTCTTCTTCGACCCGCAATCGGCAACCGCGCGAGCCGAGATTCAGTATGCCGTCCACAGGCCCTATCGGCCCTGGCATGAGCAGCGAAAATACTCGCGCGAGGCAAGGGGGCTGCCGCCTTACAAGCGGCCCGAAAAGCCCGACGCCAAGCCACAAACCGCTCAGTAACGGCGGATCAGCCCGACGAGCCTGCCCTGAACCTTGACCCGGTCCGGCCCGAAGATGCGGGTCTCATAGGCCGGATTGGCGGCTTCCAGCGCAATCGAAGCGCCCTTGCGGCGGAAGCGCTTCAACGTCGCTTCCTCATCATCGACCAGCGCCACAACGATCTCACCGGGGCTCGCCGTATTGGCGTTGCGGATGATGACCGTATCGCCGTCGAAGATGCCGGCCTCGATCATCGAGTCGCCTTTGACTTCCAAGGCATAGTGCTCGCCGCCGGCGATCATGTCCGGCGGCACTGTGATCGAATGCGTCTGGTGCTGGATGGCGTCGATCGGCACACCGGCGGCGATACGGCCCATCACCGGAATGGACACCGCCGAAACAGCGTCATCGTCATTGCTGGGTGCGGGTGTGCGCGAGGGCGCCGCCGGCTTGATCTGCCGGCCGAGATTGCCTTGTCCGAGGCTTCCCTGGATGACGCTCGGCGAAAACTTCTTGGCGGCGTTGAGGCCGGGCGCGATCGAATCGGGCAGCCGCAGCACTTCGAGCGCGCGCGCCCGGTTCGGCAGCCGGCGTATGAAGCCGCGCTCTTCCAGCGCCGTGATCAGCCGATGGATGCCCGACTTCGAGGCAAGGTCGAGCGCCTCCTTCATCTCGTCGAAAGACGGCGGAATGCCGCTTTCCTTGAGCCGTTCATGGATGAACATCAGCAGTTCATGTTGTTTACGCGTCAGCATGGCGGCCCCCAACGGGTTCTGGAACCAGAATCGGAAAAACAAACCCAGAACAAACACTATCTGTTCCAGTTGTGTTCCGCAACCGTTTAAAGTTTAATGAATGTGTTGACGTTTTGTTCAGCGTAGCATCAGCACGCTGCATTCGGCGCCGGCTTCAGCTGCCGGCGCAAAAGGTTCGCGCACGATCAAGCCGTTGGCATCGGCCAGCATTCTCAGCATCGAGGAATCCTGGATGCCGAACGGAGTCGCAACCAACGCTCCGCGATCGTCGCGCACAACGGCACGCACATAGTCCTGCCTGACATCGTTGGCCCGCAATGCGGCGCCCAGCCGAGCCCTGCGAACGTCCTGGCTGAAGCTGCGGCCTGCGAGGCGCGCCAGAAGCGGCTTCACGAACAGCTGCGAGCAGACAAGGCTTGCGACCGGATTCCCAGGCAGGCCGATGCAGCGGGTATTGCCGAGGCGGCCGAACATCAATGGCTTGCCGGGCCGCATGGCGATTTTCCAGAAATCGAGCTGCATGCCTTCGCCGGTCAGCACGCCATGGATCAGATCGTGGTCGCCGACCGAGGCGCCGCCGAGCGTCACGATGACATCGGCGCCGGCCGCTACGGCCTTCCTGACCAGAGCTGCGATCGCTTCGTGCCGGTCCGCGGCGATGCCGAGGTCGAGCGCGCGTGCTCCAACCGATTGCGCCACGGCGGCGACACCATAGGCGTTGGACGAGATGATCTGGTCGGGTCCAAGTTCGCTGCCGGGCGGCTGCAATTCGTCGCCGGTGGCGATGATCGCGACCAGCGGCCGCCGGACGACATTGACATTTGCATGATTGGCAGATGCCGCGAGTGAAAGTGCTGCCGGATCGAGCAGGCGACCTTTCTCGAGCAGCATGTCGCCCTGGCCGAAGTCCAGTCCGCGGAGGCGGATATTGCGGCCCGCTTTGGTCGGTTCGGTCACCTCGATGCTGCCGCCACCGATGTCGCGCACGTTCTCCTGGATGACAATCGTGTCGGCGCCTTCGGGGACTGGTGCGCCCGTAAAGATCCGGACGGCCTCGCCCTGGCCGACTGACCCCGCGAAGCCGCGCCCGGCGGATGCCATGCCGATCACGGAGAGACGCGCCGGCACCGACGCCACATCCGCGGAGCGTGCGGCATAGCCGTCCATTGCGGAAGCATCGAAGGGCGGTTGGGTGCGCAGCGCCAGCACCGGCTCGGCCAGCACACGGCCTGCCGCATCGGCGAGCGGAACGCTTTCACCCGGCAGTGGCGCGGCGCCTTCCAGCAGGCGTTCGAGCGCCTCCGCGACTGGCACCAACGCCATTTAGGCACCTGCCTTGTAGTCGCCCGACTTGCCGCCAGTCTTCTCGACCAGCCGTATGCCGGAAATCACCATGGCGCGGTCGGCCGCCTTGGCCATGTCGTAGATAGTGAGGCAGGCGACCGATGCCGCGGTCAGCGCTTCCATCTCCACACCTGTCTTGCCGGTGACTCGGGCAAGCGCTGTGACCTTCAGGCCTGGAAGCGAACGGTCTGGCTCGATGTCGACGGCAACCTTGGTCAGAAGGAGCGGATGGCAGAGCGGCACAAGCTCATGCGTCTTCTTGGCCGCCATGATGCCGGCGATGCGGGCCGTGCCCAGCACATCGCCCTTCTTTGCGTCGCCGGCCAGGATCATGTCCAGGGTTTCGGGCCGCATGAAGACGAAGCCTTCGGCGATTGCCGTGCGTGTCGTCTCGGCCTTGTCGCCGACATCGACCATGTTGGCTTCGCCCTTGGCGCTCAGATGGGTGAGGGCGGCCATCTCAAACAGCCTCGGCAGGCGCCTTGCCGGTGAGCAACAGCTGCGTTGCCGCCGCCACGTCATCCTGCCGCATGAGGCTCTCGCCGACGAGGAAAGTGCCGATGCCGCTCTCTTCCATCCGACGGCAGTCCTGATGGGTGAAGATGCCGCTTTCGCTGACCAGCAGCCGCTCGGCCGGCACCATGGCTGCAAGCCGCTCGGATACCTCGAGGCTGGTCTCGAACGTCCTTAGGTTGCGATTGTTGATGCCGATCAGCCGGGACTTAAGCGCGAGCGCACGCTCCATTTCTTTTTCGTCATGCACCTCGACCAGGGCATCCATGCCAAGTCCGAAAGCCGTCGCTTCCAGTTCGCGGGCCAGCGCATCATCGACGCTTGCCATGATGATCAGGATCGCGTCGGCGCCCAAGGCGCGCGCCTCGTAGACCTGATAGGGATCGAACAGGAAATCCTTGCGCAGGGCAGGTAGCGCGACGGCCGCCCGTGCGGCGGTCAGAAATCCTGGCGCGCCCTGGAAGGACGGACCGTCGGTGAGCACCGAGAGGCAGGCCGCTCCGCCTTGCTGATAGGCCCTGGCGAGTGCGGGCGGGTCGAAGTCGGCCCGGATCAGACCCTTCGAGGGACTGGCCTTCTTGATCTCGGCAATCAGCGCGAAGCCACCGGCCTTCCGCCTCGCCTCGAGCGCCGCAAGGAAGCCGCGCGGCGGTTCGGCGCCGTTCGCCCTGGCCTGGATCTCGGCAAGCGGCACGGCCAGCTTCGCCGCTGCGATCTCCTCGCGCTTGTATGCCTCGATCTTGCGCAGAATGTCGGACAAGGTTCTAACCGTTCGAAATCTCGACGAGCTTGTCGAGCACCGCAAGGGCCCGGCCGCTGTCGATGGCTTGTGCGGCGGCCGCAATGCCGTCGGCGAGCGTCGTCGCCTTGCCCGCCACCACTAGGCCGGCGCCGGCATTCATCAGCACGGTGTCGCGATAGGCGCCGGCCGCGCCACCCAGCATATCGCGCAGCGCCTTGGCGTTGTAGGCCGCATCGCCGCCGCGCAGCTCTTCCTTCGCGTGCCGCTTCAGGCCCATTGCTTCGGGGGTGAGGGTGAAAGTGCGGATTTCACTGCCGGCAAGCTCGGCCACCTGCGTCTCGCCGGTGGTGGTGATCTCGTCATAGCCGTCGCCATGGACCACCCAGGCATGCTCGGCGCCAAGCGCCTTCAGTGTCTCGGCCACCGGCACGATCCATTCCGGCAGGAAGACGCCCACCATCTGGCGGCTGACGCCGGCCGGGTTCGACAGCGGCCCGAGCAGGTTGAAGATGGTGCGCGTGCCGAGCTCGACCCGCGTCGGCCCGACATGCTTCATCGCCGGATGGTGCGCGGGCGCGAACATGAAGCCGACGCCCGCCTCCTGGATGCAGCGGCCGATCGTCTCCGGCGAAATATCGATCTTGACGCCAAGCGCCATCAGCACATCGGCTGCGCCGGTCAACGAAGAGAGGCCGCGATTGCCGTGCTTGGCGACCGGAACCCCTGCCGCCGCGATGACGAAGGCGGAGCCGGTCGAGATGTTGACGCTGTGCGAATTGTCGCCGCCGGTGCCGACGATGTCGATCGCGCCCTGCGGGGCTTCGACGCGCAGCATCTTGGCGCGCATGGTGGCGACCGCGCCGGAGATCTCGCTTACCGTCTCGCCGCGCACGCGCAATGCCATCAAGAATCCGCCGATCTGCCCCGGCGTCGCATCGCCCGACATGATGATGTCGAAAGCCTCGCGCGCCTCCTCGAAGGAAAGCGCGCTGCCGGAGGCGACCTTGGCTATGTGTGTCTTCAGAGCGCTCATCGTGTCTGTGCTTGGGAAACGGCGGCCGGGTCGATGCGAACGTCATATTGCGACTGCAGTTGCGCGACCAGTTGGTCGAGCAGGTCGTCGGACATGCCGGCGGCGAAGGATTTCTGCGCGTCTTCCGGGACCGAACTGCCATCCGCGCCCGCCGGCTCGAAGACTTCGGCGACCTTGAACAAGATCTGACCATCGCCGGTTGGCGATGGGATCAGACCGGTACCGCCTTCGCCGACGCCGAACATCGCGGCGGCACCTTCCTTGCCGAAATCGGCATCGTCGGCATCCCGCTTCAAGCCCCGCTTGGTTTGCTTCTCGAGCTTCAGCTCGCCGGCGATGACGTCGAGCGTCGTTCCGGCCTTGAGGCGCTTCTCCAACTCCTGCGCCCTGGCGTCGAGACGCTTGTCGGTCTCGGCGGCGGTCCAGTCCGCCGCCACCTTCTGGCGGACCTCGTCCAGCGTGCGGTCGCGCGCCGGAGTGATCGACTGCACCTCGTAGAACACGAAGCCGTTGTCGGCGGTGGTCAGGCCCTCGTTCTCGGTGTTCGGCTCGGCCGCAAAGACCGACTTGATAAGTTCGGCCGATTCCGGGAGATCGTTGACGATCGTGCCGTCGGGCCGCTGCCCGGTGCGGTCGATGGCGTCGACGGTGACGACCTTGAGCTTCAGCTTTTCTGCGGCCTGGGCGAGCGTGGCACCCGAGGCGCGGGTGTCCTCGTAGCTGTCATGCACGTCGAGCAGGATGCGGCTTGCCTCGCCCAGCGCCAGATCCTTGCGGATCTGTTCGGACACTTCGGAAAGCGGCTTGATCACCTGCGGCTTGACCTCGGTGACGCGCAGCAGCACCGGGCCGAAGGCGCCCTGAACCACCGGGCTGACCTCATTGACGTTGAGCGAGAAAGCGGCGTCGGCGACAGCCTTGTCAGCGATCTTGTCCTTGGCCAGCGTGCCGAGCAATGTGTCGGCCGGGGTCTTGCCTTCGGCGGTGACGATCTTGTCGAAGGTGGCGCCGGCCTTCAGCGAATCATATGCCGCTTTCGCCGCATCCGGCGTCTTGAACACCAGCTGTTCGATGGTGCGCATTTCGGGCGTCGTATAGCGAGCCTTGTTCTTGTTGTAGTCGTCAGCGACCTGCTGGTCGGTCACCGCCGTGGGGTCCATGATGTCCTGCGGCTCCAGGCGGGCATAGGAGAACTTGCGGTATTCCGGCGCCGCATAGTTCTTCTTGTTGGCTTCGAAATAGGCCTTCAACGCGCTGTCGGACGGCGCCTGGATCGGCTGCACCAGCGTCTTCGGCAGCACGAGATAGTCGATCGTGCGGTCTTCGCCGCGATAGAGAGCAACCGCCTTCAGGAAGGTCTGCGGCGCCTTGAGCCCGTCAGAAATCGCCTCGACGATCTGCTGGCGCACGGCGACCTGCGAGCGGTTCTTGAGGTAGTCCTCCGGGCGCATGCCCACCTGATGAAGCAGGTACTCGAAAGTCCTGCGGTCGAATTCCCCGCTGGGGCCCCTGAAGGCCGGATCCTCACGCGTCAGCGCCGCCAGCCGGTCCTTGGAAAGGCCAAGCCCGAGCTTGCGCGCCTGCTCGTCAAGCACGGCGCCCGAGACCAGTTGCGCCAGCACCTGGTTGTCGATGCCGAGGAGCTTGGCCTGCTCCTGGGTGATGCGCTGGCCATATTGCTGCGACAGCATGTTGATCTGGCGATCGTAGGCGAGGCGGTACTCGTTGATCGAGACGGTCGTGCCGCCGGCGGTGATCACGGAATGGTGGCCGGCCAAAGTTCCCGACAGGCGTCCGGAAATGCCCCAGACGGCAAAGCTGATGACCAGCAGGGACAGCAACGCCTTCGCGACCCAGGTGCCCGCCGCGTTTCTCAATACACTAAGCATGCCTACTTCCGATTTATGCGCATTTTCGCCTGCGCCGAGTCTGAAACAAGCGCAATAGCGCCCTTACGGTCCACTGTCGATTGCTTTGTGGCCTGATTTTGGTAGTGAGGGCGCTGCCTTTCATCGCCTGGAGAACCGACGCCATGACCCCTGGAATCCGCCCGCTCGTTGCCGGCAACTGGAAAATGAACGGCACCAGCGCCTCGCTCAACGAATTGCGGATGATCGGCAACGGTTTCATGAGCGGGCTCGACGCGGAGACGGAATCGTTGGTCTGTGTTCCGGCAACCTTGCTTCACCAAGCCGCCGAAATCCTTTCGCGCACGCCGGTCCGAGCCGGCGGCGAAGATTGCCATTCCAAGGAGAGCGGCGCCTTTACGGGCGAGATTTCGGCCGAGATGTTGAAGGACGCCGGCGCCAGCCACGTCATCGTCGGTCATTCGGAGCGCCGCGAGCAATTCGGCGAGGACGACGCGACCGTCCACGCCAAGGCATCCGCCGCATGGAGGGCAGGGCTGACCGCGATCATCTGCATCGGCGAGACGAGAGCCGAACGCGAAGCCGGCTCCACGCTCGAGGTCTTGTCGCGTCAGCTGGCCGGGTCGGTGCCGCCGAGCGCCACCGCTGCAAACACCGTCGTTGCCTATGAGCCGGTCTGGGCGATCGGCACCGGCCTGACGCCGACGGCCGCCGACGTCGCCGAGGCGCATGCGCATATTCGCGCGAAGCTCGCCGAACTGCTCGGCGACACGGCGACGAAGATGCGCATTCTCTATGGCGGCTCGGTCAAGCCGTCCAACGCGGCGGAACTGCTGGGCGTCGAGAATGTGGACGGGGCCCTGGTCGGCGGCGCCAGCCTCAAGGCCTCGGACTTTCTCGCCATCGCCGAAGCCTATATGCATCTCTCATAGCCGCTGGCGCTCATCCGCGGAGCCAAGCGCTCCGCCGAAATCCTTGCAATGACCGGATTGCTTCTCATATTCCGGCCACGGGCTTGGAAATGCCACCAAAGCATTGTAAGGAGCCGCCTCCAAATCACCGGTCGTATGCGCGGCCGCGCAAGGCCTCGCCAGGATAAATTATGGAAACCGTACTGATCGTCATCCACCTCATGGTCGTGCTCGCCCTTGTCGGCGTGGTGCTGCTGCAGCGCTCCGAGGGCGGCGGCCTGGGCATTGGCGGCGGTTCCGGTTTCATGACGGCGCGGGGCGCCGCCAATGCGCTGACCCGCGCCACGGCGATCCTGGCGGCGGCCTTCTTCGTCACCTCGCTGGCGCTGTCGATACTGGCTCGCTACGGCGAGAAGCCGATCGACATCCTCGACCGCGCTCCGGCCTCCACCTCGGATAATGCCGGCAAGGGCGTGCTCAACCAGCTGCCGGGGGCAAACGGTCCGGTGGGCAGCTCGCAGCCCGCAGTGCCGGCCGGCGGCACCCCGCCGGCAGCTCCGTCTGGTGGCGCGACCACTACGACTCCGCTTTCGAATGGCGCCGCCACGACCGCCCCGGCGCCTGCTCCCGCCACGCCGGCCCCCGCGAATCCCGCCGCGCCGCCGGCCGCGAACGGCGTGACGTTGCCGGTCACCCCGCAGGTTCCGAACCAGTAGTCGGCAAGCATTGCTGCCGCGATCTGTTGTCGTTTGAACACAGTCGCGGCAAATGCCGCTCTATCACGAAGATTCAACCAAGCGTCGCGCTTTCCTTAGCTTGAGAGGCCACCGGCTAATCGACTATAGATTGCGCGCGGCACATTCGGCGTCCTTGGGGGGCGCCGGGCGCCGCCGTGGGCAACAAGCATTGAACGATCGGATCTTCGCCATGCAGCTTCGCAGCTTCATTCTTTTGGGATTCTGTGCCGTGTTCGGCATGGGGTCCGCGGCCTTTGCCTCGCCGGCAAACCTGGCCACCTCGCCATCATTCGAAACGACTGATGCCATCAAAGTCGCCGTCAAGAGCGATGCATCGCAGCTGAAGCTCCTCAAGAAGAAGAAAAACCCAACCGCGGACGACCTCGCCCAGATCAGCAAGCTCGAGGCCAAGATCGCGGCCGACAAGGAAGCCGCCAAGGTCAAGGCGCTGGAAGCCCGCAAGCTGGCGATGCGCGAGGCGGCGAAGGCCAAGGCGGACGCGGCTCGTCAGGAATGGCTTGCCAAGAAGGGCTCGGCAGCGCAGGTCGCCGACGCCAAGCCGGTCAAGAAGACCACCAAGATCATCGAGTCGCTCGAGCCCGCAGCGCCGATCCAGACGGACGAGCCGCTCTCGGCGGAGGCGATGAACATCGCAGCCACGGGCAACAATGGCGAGCTGCGCAGCGAACAGCCCGGGCAGAAGCAGTCGAGCGGTCGCGGACTGTTTGCCGGCCTGTTCGGTGGCTCGTCGGTGTCTTCGATCAACTATCTGCCCGAGACCCGTGCGCTGGATTCCGCGCTCGCCAAAAAGGACGCCAAGAGACCTTTCAAGGTGAAGCCGGAATATGTGCCGCAGGAGGTCACCTTCTCAGGCTATGATCCGGGCACGATCGTCATCGACACCAATGCCCGTCGTCTCTATCTCGTCGAGAGCTATTCGACTGCGCGCCGCTACGCCATCGCAGTGGGCCGCGAGGGATTGCAGTTCAAGGGCACGGTGGCCGTCGGCGACAAGCAGGAATGGCCGCGCTGGATCCCGACGCTCGACATGCAGAAGCGCGAGCCGAAGCACTATGGCCAGTACAAGGACGGCATGCCCGGCGGCGGCGAGAACCCGCTCGGCGCGCGCGCCATCTACCTCTATGACGGCAAGAAGGACACGCATCTGCGCATCCACGGCACCATTGCGCCGCAGTCGATCGGAACCAGCGCCTCCAATGGCTGCTTCCGCATGATCAACGAGCACGTCATGGATCTGTACAGCCGGGTCAAGGTCGGCACCAAGGTCGTCATCATCTGACGCGTTCGGGCAGAATGCCGAAAGGGCCGGCATCGCCGGCCCTTTTGTTTTGATCCCGGCGCGGCGCTGACGGATCCAGCGACGCGCTTTCGAACCTTTGTTCGCATGCATGTCGTTCGCCCAAAACCGCTGTGCGATTTGGGCGACGCGCTTCTGGGAAAAGCCCATCACGGGCATCGGTGCCATTTGGGAAAAAGCCTTCGCGGCGGTTTTTTCTCTGGCGGAATCAATCAGGCCGCGTTAAGCGATGACTCCCATGGCGCGATATGTATTCATCACAGGCGGCGTGGTTTCCTCCCTCGGAAAAGGCATCGCCGCAGCAGCTCTTGGGGCTCTTCTGCAGGCGCGAGGCTATCGCGCACGGATCAAGAAGCTCGATCCCTATCTCAATGTCGATCCCGGAACGATGTCGCCGTATCAGCATGGCGAAGTGTTCGTCACCGACGATGGCGCCGAAACCGATCTCGATCTCGGCCATTACGAGCGCTTCACCGGCCGCTCGGCCAACCAGCAGGACAACATCACCACCGGCCGCATCTACAAGAACATCATCGAGCGCGAGCGCCGCGGCGACTATCTCGGCGCCACCGTACAGGTGATCCCGCACGTCACCGACGAGATCAAGCATTTCGTCCTCGACGGTAATGACGACTACGACTTCGTGCTTTGCGAGATCGGCGGTACGGTCGGCGACATCGAGGCGATGCCGTTCCTGGAGGCGATTCGCCAGCTCGGCAACGATCTGCCGCGCAACAACGCCGTCTATGTGCACCTGACGCTGATGCCCTACATCCCGACCGCGGGTGAATTGAAGACCAAGCCGACGCAGCATTCGGTGAAGGAACTGCGCGGCATCGGCATTGCGCCCGACATTTTGCTGGTGCGCGCCGACCGGCCGATTCCCAAGGAAGAGCGCAGAAAGCTTTCGCTGTTCTGCAACGTGCGCGAAAGCGCCGTCATCCAGGCGCTGGACGTGCCGCATATCTATGACGTGCCGATGGCCTACCATAAGGAAGGGCTCGATTCGGAAGTGCTGGCCGCCTTCGGCATCGACCCGGCGCCGAAGCCGCGCATGGAGCCCTGGCAGGCGCTTTCCAACCGCATCCACAATCCGGAAGGCGAGGTGACCATCGCCATCGTCGGCAAGTATACCGGCCTCAAGGATGCCTATAAATCGCTGATCGAGGCACTTTCGCATGGCGGCCTGGCCAATCGCGTCAAGGTCAAGCTCGACTGGATCGAGAGCGAGATCTTCGAAAAGGAAGATCCCACACCGTGGCTGGAGAAGGTGCACGGCATTCTCGTTCCCGGCGGCTTCGGCGAGCGTGGCTCGGAGGGCAAGATCCTGGCCGCGAAATTCGCGCGCGAGCGCAGGGTGCCCTACTTCGGCATCTGCTTCGGCATGCAGATGGCCTGCATCGAGGCGGCGCGGTCGCTGGCCGGCGTCGACCACGCGTCGTCTACGGAGTTCGGTCCGAGCGAGGAGCCGGTCGTGGGCCTGATGACCGAATGGCTGAAGGGCAACATGCTGGAAAAGCGCAAGGCGAGCGGCGACCTCGGCGGCACGATGCGGCTGGGCGCCTATCAGGCCGAGCTAGCCAAGGGCTCGAAGATTGCCGAGATCTACGGCGACACCCAGATTTCGGAGCGTCACCGGCACCGGTACGAGGTCAATATCGACTACAAGCAGCGGCTGGAAGACTGCGGCCTGGTGTTCGCCGGCATGTCGCCCGACGGCGTGCTGCCGGAAACGATCGAATACCCGGACCATCCCTGGTTCATCGGCGTGCAATATCACCCTGAGTTGAAGAGCCGGCCGCTCGAACCGCACCCGCTGTTCGCGAGCTTCATTTCGGCGGCGGTGGAACAGTCGCGGCTGGTTTGACCGACCGGCTGGTGGACCGGCGATGCAGACCTATGTCGCGCTGCTTTACAGCATTGTCCTCGGCGAGGGACGGCGCGTCGTCATGACCGACCTCAAGACGATGGCTGAGGAGCTCGGGCTGAAGAATGTCCGCACCCTTGTGGCGACGGGCAATCTGGTCTTCGAGACGCGGGCGAGCAGGATTTCCAACCTCGAGCAGCGGCTGGAAAAGGCCTTCGAAAAGAGTTTCGGCCGCCATGTCGACATCATCGTACGCGGCGCCGAGGACTGGCTGAAGCTCGCGGCCGGCAATCCGTTCCCGGCCGAATCGGCGGAAGCCGCTGACCAAGTCGCGGTGCGGGTGATGCGCGAGCCGGTTACTGAAGCGAGTATCGCAATGCTGCAGCCCCGTGCCGCCGATGACGAGAAAGTGCGTTTGGTCGGCGGCGACGTCTGGGTGGTGTTTTCGCGCGAGAGGCCGAGCTCAAGGCTTCTTGCGGCAACCAATCACAAGCGTCTTGGGATCGGCACCTCGCGCAACTGGAACACCGTGCGAAAGCTGGCCGAGATGGTAGGCAGTAGGCAGTAGGCAGTAGGCAGTAGGGAGTATTCTCTTTTGCCTAGGTCCTACTGCCCGCCGCCTTATTTCAGGCCTTCGCCATCCGCGCCCCGGCACCGAGCGCCATGGTGCGCAGCACGTAGTAGACGGCGCCCGCGATCGCCACGCCGAAGAACCAGCCATAGACGCCCCACCAAGACGGCAGCCAGTTGGTGAAGTTGGGAAGGATCGAGGAGAAGATCGCGCCAACGCCAGCCGCGATGAAAGCATTGACGTGCCAGCCGCCCTGGAAGCGGAACTCGCCGTCTTCCCGGTAGAGCGCCGCGACGTCGACCTCGCTTTTGCGGATCAGATAGTAGTCGACCATCATCACCCCGAAGATCGGCCCCATTGTCGCGCCGATGATGTTGACGAAGGAAGCCGCACTGCCTTCCCACGGCGCGAAGGGGTAGAGCACAAGCGCAATAAGTGCCGCGATGTAGCCGCCCTTCTTGAAGTCGATCTGGCGCGGGAAGACGTTGGAGAAGTCGAAGGCCGGCGAGACGAAGTTCGCCACCACGTTGATGCCGAGCGTGGCCACCGCAAAGGTCAGCGCCGCAAGAGCCGCCAGGAACCAGCTGTCGAACTTGGCCGAGATCTGGTCGGGATGGAGCAGCACCTCGTGGTAGACGTCGTAGGCGGCAATGGTGGTGACGCCGGCGACCAGCGAGAACAGGATGAGGTTGACCGGCAGGCCCCAGATGTTGCCCTTGCGCAGCGCCGCATTGTCGGGCGCGTAGCGGGCAAAGTCGCAGAAGTTCAGGTAGAGCGCCGAGAAGTAGGTCACCCAGATCGCCGCCACGGCGAACAGCGCCGTCCATGAACCCGGTTCGCCCGGCACGCCGGCATCCTTGGTCTTTTCGAGCAGCACATCCATCGGAATGTCACTGGTGAAGGCGAAGGTGCCCGCCTTGAGGCAGAGATAGATCGCCAGAATCAGCATCATCACCCAGACGGCCGGACCCGCCCAGTCCTGGAAGCGGCGCACCGTTTCCATGCCTTTCTGGATGATCAGCAGTTGCAGCGCCCAGATGACGACGAAGCAGATCACTTCCAGGGTGGAATGGCCAAGAAGATGGGAGCTTTGGTTGAACTCGTTGAACCATTGCAGGCGGGTCAGCAGAGCCACGATCGCGCCGGAGGCCGCGGCCGTTTGCGCCCCGTACCAGAAGCAGGCGACGACGGCGCGCACCAGCGCCGGGATGTTCGCGCCCCAGATGCCGAAGGAGGCGCGGGCAAGCACGGGGTAGGGCACGCCGGTCTTCACGCCGGCATAGCCGACGAGGTTCATCAGGAAATAGATGATGAGCGAGCCGATGCCGATGGCGATGATGAAGTTGACGAAGCCGCCGCAGAACAGAAACAGACTCGCCGCCAGGTAATAGCCCCAGAGGCTGTGCACGTCGGAGGTCCAGACGTTGAAGATGGAGAACGGTCCCCAGTTCCTGACCGTTGCAGGAGCCAGATCCTCGTTGTAGAGGTCGGGCGAAGCGCCTTGTATGGTCATTGCAAGTGTCCCCTTTTGCAAAACGCGCCGTCACGCGTTAACTGAGGAGGGTAAGCCTGACGCTGGGGAACCGGCAAGCAATCCATTTGCCGGCTTTGACCTTAAAGACATTCAACGAGAATCGCGCTTCTCGTCGGCCTCAAACAGGGATCGCCTTGACGACTCACCCTGACGGTTTGAGGCAAACTGATCTGCCGGTCGGCGATCTTCACGGATCGTCGAATTTTTGCAGCAGGGCGAATTTTTTTGGGAACCAAAGCGTTCGGTGCGCGTTTGAAGTGGTTCGACTGCGTTGCGGTCGACCGGGAGGATAGTATGGATCGCTTGCATTTCTTTACCCCAGTGCGGATCGCGCGTGGGCAGGGATACCCCGTGGAGGAAGTCGACAGTGTCTCCGAAGCCATGGTGTTCCTGCGGAAGTGGCCGGCAGGCAGGCGCGGACCGGTTTATCAATGCGCCCTGAATTGCTGCTCGGCGGCAATGTCCGGCAACATGTCGGCGGAGGAGGCCAGAAAGGCCTTCGTCGGCTTTGCCCGCATCACCCGGCTGCTCGACGACGAGATGGCAATGCCGCTTGGTGGCGCTTCGATGGACAATGTCTACGCGCTGAGACGCTGACATCGCTCCAAAGGCGCTCCGGCTCCTGACGAGGTCGGACACCGCATCGATAGAGCGCCGGCTCTAGGGTCGGCGGCAGGTAGTCTGCGCCTCCGCGCCGCCCTAATTTTCCCGGAACGTACGCGTGAGGGAGGCCTCCACTGGTGCCAGCATATAGTCGAGCAATGTGTGCTCGCCCGTCAGGATCATGACCTCGGCCGGCATGCCGGGGGACAAGCGGATATCATGCAGCTGTGCGAGATCGGCCGGGTAGACCTTGACCTTGGCGAGGAAATAGGGCTCGCCGGTTTTCTCGTCGGTCAGCCGGTCGGCCGACACTGAAGTGAGCAGGCCATGGATCTGCGGCAGATGCCTGGTCGGATAGGCTGTCAGAACCACGCGGGCCGGCATGTTCGGATGCACCACGTCGATATCGGCCGGCCTGATGCGTGAATCGATGACCAAATTGGGCTGGTTGGGCACGATATCGAGGAGCGGCTGGCCGCTGGCGATCACGCCCGATTCGGTCGTCACGCGCAGGTTCATCACCGTTCCGGCGATCGGCGCGACGATGTCCGTCCTGACCAGCACGTCCTCGCGCGAGGGCAACTGGCTGCGCAGTTCGGCGAGATCGCCGCGCGCCTTGGCAAGATCCTCATTGGCTCTCTCGCTGTCCTGCTGGCGCAGGTTGAGGAGCTGGAACTCGGTCTCGCCGATCTGCTGGTCGTTGCGCGCCACTTGTGCGCGGTTCTCTGCCTGATTGGCGCGGATATCGGCCTGGGCGCGTTGCAGCGCCAGTATCCGGGGCAGGCGTTCGAGACCCTTCTTGTACATCACCTTGGCAGAGGCAATCTCCTGCTCGATCAGGCCGAGCTGCTCGGCCTGAGCGGCGAGCACTTCCCGCGATCCCGTGCTTTGCTCCTGGATCTGCGCAATGCGCTTTTCAAGGATTCGCGTGCGCCCTGCACGGGTAGCGAGCCGGCTGGCGAGCAGCGCCTGCTCCTCAACGACAACCTTTCGCGCCAAATCGCTGTCAATTGACGTTAGTTCCTTAGGGAAAGCGATCTGGGTCTGGCCGGAAAGCTCGGCGACAAGGCGGGCCTCGGTCGCCAGAAGACGGACGTAATGTGTCTGCAATTCGTCGTAGCGGCCTCGAGCCTGGGTGGTCTTCAAACTAATCAGGACTTGGCCAGCGCCGACCCTGTCGCCTTCCTTGACATAGATCTTGCCGATGATGCCGCCCTCCAGATGCTGAACGGTCTTACGGTAGCCTTCCGGGCTGACGATGCCATTAGCCACAACTGCGCTCGCCAAGAGGGCAACGCTGGACCACACCGCGACGCCGCCGACGAAAACGATGGACGAGACGTAGCCCAGCATGCGCGCGGGTCGCGTCCGCCGGTTCAGGTCGCGCCTGCTGACTTGGAGGGCAGGTGTCCGTCGCCGGACCAGCCCTGCCACCAGGAGCAGGAGCATCGCCCCGGCAGCTGCCGTCATGGCGATTTGTGCTGGTTGAACCTGCCCGTCAAACCAGATCGATACCTCCGCGATTAGATCCCTGGCGCCGGTAGTGAGCGTTTCCCCCAGTCCTCGCACGCTGTCCGCCAGCCCGTCGAGCATCGTCGAGAAGTCACCAGATCGAACGCCCATGGCTCACTCCGCTGCCTTCAGGTCTCTTGGCTCGTTGGCGGCAACCTTTTCCCGTATGACGGCCGGCCCCGGGATACGTCTGGCCTGTCCGTTGAGCGCGCTCAGCACCTCCTCGCGCGTGCCGAACATCGAGACGGATCCGTCGCGGAGCAGAACGATATGGTCGGCCGTGTGCAGAAGATTGGTCCGATGGCTGACGATAACGACTGTACGGCCTCGCCGCTTCAGCTGCTGGAGCACGTTGAAGAGCGCCACCTCTCCTTCGCCGTCAAGCCCGGTGTTCGGTTCGTCGAGAACGATCAGCGGCGGATCGCCGAACAGAGCCCGGGCCAATGCGATGCGCTGGCACTGGCCACGGGAAATCCGTGTCGCGTGCGGCCCGACTTCGGTGCGGTAGCCGCTCGGCAGCCGCAGAATCATCTCGTGGATGCCGGCAAGCTGCGCCGCGGCGATCACCGCTTCGCTATCGACGTCGCGCAAACGCGCAATGTTCTCGGCAATCGTTCCGGGAAACAGTTCGACCTGTTGCGGCAGATAGCCGACATACTGGCCCAACTGGTCCGAAGCCCAAGTCCAGACCTCGGCACCGTCAAGCCTGACATGGCCGAACGACGGCCGCAGCGCGCCGACAATGAGACGGCAGAGCGTGGTCTTGCCGGAACCGGACGGTCCAATCACGCCGCAGGTCTGCCCGGGCTCCACGCCGAAGTCTATCCGGCTTATAAGCGGCTGCGACGTGCCCGGCGCGCGGTAGTGCAAATCCTCGAGCTTCAGCCCGCCCTGCGGGCGCGGTAGGGTCACGCCAGCGTTTTGCACGGAAACGGTCTCGGCGAAGAGTCTCATCAGGTTGCGGCGGGCGGCCCGCGCGCTGACTAGGCTGCGCCATGCGCCGATCGAGCGCTCGATCGGCGCCAGGGCGCGGCTGAGCAGTATGGAGGCGGCGATCATCGAGCCCGCCGTGAGTTCGCGGCGCAGGACGAGATAGGCGCCGAGCCCCAGCACGGCCACCTGAAGCGCAAGGCGCAGTGAGCGCGACAGGCTGCTTATGATGGTGGTGCGCCGGAAAAGCCGACCCTGGAGCTCCATCAGCGACTGCTGGTTTTCCTCCCAGCGCCGCAGTGCCGGCTCGGACATGCCGAGCGAGCGCAATGTCTCGGACGCCTCGATATATTGGCCTACGGCGGCCTGGCTGCGGCGCAACCCCGCGGCCGCTTCCTGGCCTTTGCGGCGGGTGAAGAAGTCATTGGCGAGCGCAGCGCCGAACAAGAATATCGCGCCGGCAATGCCGACCGCGCCCAATACCGGATGCAGCAGCCACATGAAGGCCAGGAATACCGGCGTCCATGGCGCGTCGAGAAAGGTCAGAATGCCGTCGCCGGCGACGAAACCGCGGAGATCCCCGAGATCCTTGAGGCCGCCCTCTATGCCGTTGCCGGCGAGGCGCGCTTCCATGCCGCGCTCGATCACGGGAACGCTGAGCTGGTCGTCCAGCCACTGGCTTATATATGCCAGCATCATTCGGCGGGCGTGTTCCAGAAGGCCATAGACGACAATGGCGCCGATAACGGCAAGGGTGAGCCACAGCAGCGTATCGATCGAGCCGCTCGACAGCACCCTGTCGTAGATCTGCAGCATGTAGACGGTGCTGGCGAGCAGGAGGACATTGGCGAGCAGGCTGAAGAGGAGTAGGGCTGGCGCCTGATGGCGCGCCAGATGCATTACCTCCTGGAAGGTCGGTCTTGCCTGCATCACGGATCCCCCCGATTGCGATTTTGGTGTACCCGGACGGGCGCCCACAACAAGGGCGCCCGGCCGCTGTCACGTCAGACAATGCCGTCCGCGACATCCAGGTGGATCGTAAACGTATCCGAAGCGCTGTCGTTATCGCCGTCAGACAGATGGGCCGTGAAGTCCAGGTCGAGGGGATCGGGATTAATCGGCTGCTCGATGCTGAACTGGATGACCGGGATCTTGACGGTGCCTACACCCATGGTGAGTTGGATCGCCTCGATCTGCTTGGAGCCGCCGTCGATCACGAAATACTTGCCGCCCTCCGCAACATCCGGGATGAGTGGGTCGTGACGCGGAGCGTCGTTCAGCATGGGTAGCGTCACTTCGATCGGACCGCTGACAGTCCCATCAGTGTAGTAGGCGATGTAGTAAAGATCCTCTGTGGCCGGGGTGTAGCCACCCACGGAATTGTCGATATAGACCGTGACCTTGTCGACGTCCTGCTCAGGATTGACCACGAAGCTCTCGTCGCCCGAGGTGATGGTGGTGTTGGGGAACGCTGGAGTCCCTCCGCTCACGCCATCGAGGTTGTTGTTGTTGATGCCAATGCCTGAGGTAGACACGTTCATCTTGAATGAACTGTTGATCAGGCTCGTGGCGCTGAGTGCTTCAAGCTGCGCTTCGGTCAGATCCGGATCTGGCTGGACAAGATCCTCGATGTCATTCGGGTCGCTGCCAACGCTTCCGTTCTCCAGGGGAGCGGTCGGAACGGCGCCGAAGAAGATGACGTCGTGCGAGGGCCCATCCGGCGGGAATTGCAGCGTCTGCACAGCGTCCGGCCCGCCGGCCTTCAGCGATCCCTCTGAGGTATCGAAATTTTCGATGGTTGGGGGTAGCTGCGTCACCGCCAGGGCATAGGTGTTCGCGACTGGATCGAAGGTCAGCGTGAAGTTGACAGTATCGTCAACGTTATCGCCGTTGAAGTCGTCCGTGATCGACCCTGTGAAGCTGTAGGCCCCTGTCTGCGTCAGAGAGGCGCCTGACGGTACTGTGCCATTGGCGTCGATCTCATAACTGTCCAGCGTCACGCTGAGCAGGTTGAATCCATCGGCGCCGGGGTCGTGAGTCCAGGTGCCGTGGGCACCGCTGTCATAGTCACCGCCTGCGGCGGCGTCCGCTACTGCAATTGTGGGTCCGTCGTCCTGGAACACCACTGCATCGCCGATGCCGGTCGAACTGGTCGCGGTATCGCCGTCACCGTCGGTGACCGTGACCACCGCCAGCAACGCGCCGTCGGTAATGTTCACCGATTCGTCGTAGCTGCCGCCCGGGGTCGGATGAAGGATCGAAGCATATTGCGCCACGCTGACGACCCCGGTGGTGCTGTTGATCGCGACGGCGAACGCCGCCGCCCCCGCGGCCCCGCCAATGCGGCCGACCACAAGGTTGCCTTCCTTGAACAGGAAGATGCTTACGCCAGCGGTGGTGTCGAGGCCGGAATCGACGCCTGCGGCGGACACCGCCAGCGAGAATGCCGTCGTCCCGCCCTCCTGGTCGGCGCCGAGCGAGCTTCCGGTGGAGCTCACGACCGCGTTCGGATCCTGCGCATAACCGGCTGGGCTCAAATCGGTGCTGACATTGGCGACACCCGCGAACAGGCTGACCACTCCTGCGGCAGTGGTGTCATCGGCATCTGCGTCATTGCCCGCCGTCTCGTCATGCGTCACCGTCGCGGCAAGCTGGACGATCGCTGCCGTCGGCCCATCGTCCTGGAACTGCACGGCATCGCCGATGCCGGTCGAACTGGTCGCGGTATCGTTGTCGCGGTCAGTGACCGTGACCACCGCCCGCAGCGCGCTGTCGGTGATGCTCACTGACTCGTCGTAACTGCCGCCCGGAGTCGGATGATGGATCGAAGCGTATTGCGCCACGCTGACGACCCCGGTGGTGCTGTTGATGGCCACCGCGAAGGCTGCCTGCCCTCCGGCTCCGCCGATGCGGCCGACCACCAGGTTACCTTCCTTGAACAGGAAGATGCTTACGCCCGCGGTCGTATCGAGGCCTGAATCAACTCCTGAGGCGGACACATCCAGCGAGAATGCTATCGTTCCGCCATCTGTGCCCGTGGAACTCCCGGTTGAACTCACGACCGCGCTTGCGTCCTGTGCGTACCCGGTTGGGCTCAGATCGGTGCTGACATTGCTGACACCGGCGAACAGACTGATAACGCCCGCGGCGGTGGTGTCGTCGGCATCGCCCTGATTGCCGGCGGTCTCGTCATGGGCCACTGTGGGGGCGCCTTGCACGATGCCTGCCGTCGGCCCATCGTCCTCGATGACGATCTGTTGGCCGACGAAGGTCGAGGAGCCGCTGGATGTCACGATACCGAAACCGCCAATGTCGAAAGTATTGTTGTCATTGGTGGCATCGGTATCCGCGTTGCTGATGTTTTCGATCAGCACGCGGTCGTGGGTAGAGGTCGTCGTCCACGTCACCTTATCGCCGGTGCTCAGGCCGGTGATCGTCAACGTACCGTCGGCGTTGACCGTGGCAACCGGAGTAAATTGCGTATTGCCTGTCTTGACGACGAAGTCGGTGACCGAGGCCGATGTGATGTTGACTTGGGTGTCGTTGGTGAGCCCGTCGACAAAATTCACCCCCGGCTCCGCGGCGGTGGTGAAGGCCGTGATCTTGACGGTGACGGGTCCGACGCCCGGATTGGTTTGGTTGACGGTGAACGACGCCCCGGTTGCATTGACGACGTTCGTGAAGGCGATGTTGGCTTCGACGTCGGCCTCGTTCTGGTCCAGATTGGGCACGAGGAAGTTCGTGTCCGCGCCCGTGACGTAGGTGATGAACGCGCCTTCGTTGGGGTTGATCTGGTTGCCGTTGACGCCGAACGAGGTGGTGCTTCCGGCCTGGCTGATGTTGAGCACATCCTTGGTCGTGATGTTCCCGCCCTGGGATTGATTGAGCGGGTTTTTCCCAATCACCACGATCTGGGTGGAGTTTGGATCGCCGAAGGTCATGAACAAGTTGCTGCCCGACGGTGCCCCGGCAAAGCCGAAGTTCAGCGTCTCGCTCGCCGCGAGCTTGAGGGTGTTGCCGAGATCGACCGCGTCATCCGGGTCGGTGCTGTTGTTATGGAAGATCGGAACGTAGGTGACGATATGGAAGGTAACCTGGTCGCTGGTCGCGCCGGCGTTCACCACGTCCTGCTTGAAGATGACGAAGGCGATCGCGTCGGCGCTGCCGTTGCCATCGCTGTCGTATCTGCCGATCACGGTGTCGTTCCCATCAGCGAAGAGCAGGATATCCTTGCCGTCGGCTGTGTTGAGCAGGCTGTCGTCGCCGTTGAGGGCGCCACCGTTGCTGTCGGTGAACGTGGTGCCGGCGAGCTGTGAACCAGAGGTAGCGTTGACGGTGACCGAGTTCGTCTTGGTCGCGACGCCGACATTGGTCGGGAACGCGGGGTTTAACCCCAGGGTGGTCTCCAGATAAGTCCGGAACGCTGCTGAGAGAGAAGTGTACGCCACGTCGGTGTCGGTAAAGCCGTCGGCGCCGTCCGCGGTTTGCAAACCAGCAGTCTGATCGTTGACGGCTTCGTCGTTGAGAATGAAGGTGATAGCCATTGTTGTGCTCCCCATCGAATGACTGGCCGGTCGCTCAAATTCCCCCTTGAGGTGCGCCCGCGCTCAAGATCGGTCCTGAGTGGTCCATGCACGGAGCGTCGCGCACTGAATGCGGCCTTGATCCTCTATTGTTCTGTCGGGGAAGCGGGCGCGTCCATTCACGGTTGGATAGTATTTCGATCAATGCCGTGCCTGATCGAACGGTATATATCCTTCGATATTGTCGGCTTGCGCAGGTCGGTGATCCGGGTGGATCGCCAGGCAAGACTCCAGTAATGGCTTGATTGAGCTTGGCGACCCAGGGAAGGGGCGATCGATCAGATCAGATCTGTTGCCGTGTGGCCGGCGCTCTTGCGGTGCGCCGCCCAGGCCAGTTCCGCACGGCTGCCGAGGTTGAGCTTGGTGTAGACATGATGCAGATGCATCTTCACCGTGCCTTCGGACACATGCAGTTGCTTGGCAATGGTCTTGTTGCGCAAGCCGCGCGAGACGAGGTCGGCGATTTCGGTCTCGCGCCCCGTAAGCCTCGATGTCGTCTGAGGTTGCGCCCGCGGCATGAGCAGATGCTGGACGATCTTGTTGTCGATCCACCTCTTGCCGCTGGCCACCGCGTTGACGCAATCGAGAAGAAAGCGATTGCTTATGCCGTCGAACAGCAGCCCGTCGACGTCGAGCGCCCGTATTTCCTCAACGTTGAGGCCGCTGCTGGGCTGCAGGATGAAGATTATGCCGATACCGCTATGGCTGGCCCTCAACGTGGCGGAGAGACTCGTCGTTTGCGGGTCCGCAATGTCCAGGCCGAGGATAGCAATATCGGGCCGGTGGCGTGCCACAGGGGGAAGCACGTCAACAACGCGATGACACTCGGCGACAACGTCGTGTCCGGCCTTACGCAACACCCAGCCCAGACCGGCGAGATACACGCCGCGCGGGTCCGCGACAACCACCGTCGACATGCGAACACCGTCCGTAGAAAACGCAACGAACTTTGGGTAAACCGCCCCACACAGCTCACGATATGAGCACAAAAAGTTTACTCCAACTTGTGGAAAATTCAACGCGAACTATTGATTTCCTGAAAAATGCGTGAGGCAGAAATGGTCCCTTGGGTGTGAGACCTTTGTCCCAGCTCAAGGGAAACTGTCTGAAAACAAACGAGAATATGATAGGTCAGGCGCCTGGTCGTTGACCGGGAGGCGCTGGGAAAGAACTTTGAAGCCGATGCAGACTACGCTTGCCATAGCACCCATGATGGACTGGACAGACCGGCATTGCCGGTTCTTCCACCGTCAGTTGACGCGCCGCGCGCTGCTCTACACCGAGATGGTGGTGGCGGACGCGGTCATTCATGGTGCGCGCCAGCGGCTGCTTGGATTCGACGATGCGGAGCATCCGGTGGCGCTGCAACTCGGCGGCTCCGACGCGGGAAAACTGGCCGAGGCGGCGGCGATCGGCGAGGGCTTTGGCTATGACGAGATCAATCTCAATGTCGGCTGTCCGTCGGATCGCGTCCAGTCGGGCACGTTCGGCGCCTGCCTGATGAAGACGCCGGCGCTGGTTGCCGAATGCGTCGCGGCGATGAAGGCGGCGGTGAAAATCCCCGTCACGGTGAAATGCCGCATCGGCGTCGACGACCAGGATCCCGAACCTGCGCTCGATATGCTCGCCGACGGCGTTTTCGCGGCGGGTGCCGATGCGCTTTGGGTCCACGCCCGCAAGGCGTGGCTGGAGGGGCTGAGCCCGAAGGAAAACCGCGAGATCCCACCGCTCGATTATCCGCGCGTCTATCGTCTGAAGGACAGAAAGCCTAACGAATTCATCGGCATCAATGGCGGTATTCAAACGCTGGAAGAAGTTTCGATGCATCTCGGCCATGTCGATGGTGCCATGCTCGGCCGCGCCGCCTACCATACGCCGGGCGTGCTTGCCGGTATCGATGCCGCGTTCTACGGCGAGGCGTCCGTCGCGTTCGATTATGCAGCGCTGATCGAGGCCATGGCCGGTTACGCGGCACGGCATATCGAGGCAGGCGGCAGGCTCGGCCATGTCACGCGCCATATGGTCGGGCTATTCCATGGCCTGCCGGGCGCGCGCCGCTATCGGCAGATCCTGTCCACCGATGCGACCAGGCCGGGTGCCGGGCCGCAGGTGCTCAAGAAAGCCTTCGCGGCGATCGATTCTGCGGCGGCGGAAGCCGAGGCCGCCTGAGGCAAATCGGGAGTCAGTCCCGCAGGATCATTCGGTCGCCGCGCACGTCGAAACCCGACAGCGAGCCGATGAAATTCATGCCGAGCAGGCTTCGCTCCAGCATGCCGGGTGCGGCAATCATGACCGGCATGCCTTTGCGCACGATGCCACCGATCGCCAGTTCGTCGGTCTTGACGGTGGCGGCGCGCGCCATGCCATTGGCGGTGGATACCAGCGTGGTGAAATCAAGCGCCGCCGGGTTGAACCCGACCGCCTGGGCGTCCTCGGCCGTCAGCACCGTGGTGGTCGCGCCGGTGTCGACCACTGCCCGCACAGGGGTGCCATTGATCAGGACGCGGGCTTCGAAATGGCCGTTGTCGGCCTTCTCGAGGGCGACCGTGGCGCGGCCATTGTCCACCCCGAGCGCCAGAGGACTGCCGGGAACCAAACCAGCGGTGACGCGGCTGGCCACATCCTGCAACTCATAGCGGTATTGATAGCCGGCGATCAGGGCCAGCACGATAGCCGCCCAGACGCCGAGACTGCGCGCCATGTCGCCCAGCGGCCTGCCCGAACGCAGAAAGCTGGCGCCGATCAGCGTGCCGAGCGCACCAAGCCAGATCAGCCGGCCGAAATCGTCGTTGGCGAACCCCAGGGTACGGCCGGACGAATCATTGAGCATCAGCAGCACCACCGCGATGCCGATCACTGCCATCACGATCCAGAACAGCCGGTTCATGATGCGTCCCGTGTCATGACAGAGCGTCGCGCTCACGCGCCATGCGGGCGCGCCGCGTTTCCCGGCGCGGCCTCCGCTCGACGGTTTCGAGCCTGGCCGGCAGATCGGCCAGGACCGCTCGCCGGCTTTCCGGGGTCATCGCGATCCAGCCGGCGATTTCATCGCGCGTGCGGCCGCAACCGAAGCAGAAGCCAGTTTTCATGTCGATCGAACAGACCAGGATGCAGGGAGACTCGATGGCGCTCATGCTTTGCTCGCGGCTTCACTCCACATGGTGCAACGGCGCAGCCAATGCAAGCCCTCCGCGAAGCGTCGCCAAGCGGCGATTTCGCGGCATTCCGAACGGTTGTGTCGATTGGAGAAGGCGGCTATCCCGTCGCGACCTTCTCAAACAGCCGCGATGAACATGACCAGCCCGACGCCCTTCGATGATTTCCGCAGCCTGCTTTCGAAACTGCCGCCGGCCGACGGCGCGGCCGAGCGGCGCGTGCACGTGCTGTTCGGCAAGGCCGACAAACCGAAAGCTTCGCTCGGCCGCGTCGAGGATATCGCCGCCTGGCTCGCCACCTGGAGCGGGCGGGCGCCGCCGGCGGTCAACCGCCCGCTGGTCGCGATCTTTGCCGGCAATCATGGCGCCGTCCGTCACGCCATCTCGCCGCGGCCGGTGGCGGCGACCGCCAATGCCGTCGAACTCTGCGCCGCCGGTGGCGCTGCCATCAATCAGATCTGTATCGCCAACGACCTAGGGCTGAAGGTGTTCGATCTAGCCTTGGACGTTCCGACCGGGGACATCACGGAAGAGGCGGCGCTCGCCGAGCGCGGCTGTGCCGCAACCATGGCCTTCGGCATGGAGGCCGTTGCCGGCGGTTCCGATCTGCTTTGTCTGGGCGATCTCGGCGTCGGCAATTCGACGATCGCCGCGGCGCTTTGCGCGGCTCTGTTCGGCGGCAAGGGCGTCGACTGGGTCGGGCCGGGATCCGGGGCCGACGCGGCGATGATGGCGCACAAGACTAACGTGGTCGACCGTGGGCTGGCTCTCCATCGTGCCGGTATCGCCGATCCCTTCGAGGCGCTGCGCCGGGTCGGGGGGCGCGAGTTCGCGGCGATCTGCGGCGCCATCCTGGCAGCCCGCATGGAGAAGATTCCGGTGCTGCTCGACGGATTTGCCGCGACCGCTGCGGCGGCGGTCCTGCATGCCGGCAATCCGGCCGCGCTCGACCATTGCCTGCTCGCCAGCCTGTCGCCCGAACCCGGCCATGCGAAAGCTGCTGACCGGCTCGGGCTGCGACCTCTGCTCGATCTCGGGGTCAGCCACGGCGAAGGGGTGGGGGCCGCGCTTGCCGCGGGCCTGGTGAAGGCCGCCGCGCTCACCAGTTCCGGCATGGCGGCTGCTGTGCGGTAGGGGAAGTTTCCAACGCTAGCGCCGGCGCGCTGCCACCGCTTTGGTCGGCAGTGCCGGCAATTCCTCCATCACCCGGCTCAACGGGAAGGTGGCGATGGCCTCGGTACCTTCGCGCAACTTGGAGTTCAGCTCGAATTCGCCGCCATGCATGGCGAGCAGACCCTGGACGATCGGCAGGCCAAGGCCGGTACCTTGCTCCGCGCTCTTGATGGCGATCGAGCCCTGCCCGAAGGCGGAAAGCACCACCGGGATTTCCTCCTGCGGTATGCCGGGACCATTGTCCTTGACCGAGACATACTGGCCGCCGCCCGCTGTCCAGCCGACACGCACCCGCACTTCGCCTCCCGACGGGGTGAACTTGATCGCGTTGGACAACAGGTTGAGCGTGATCTGCCGCACGGCCCGCTCGTCGGCGAGCAGGCGCGGCAGGGTCGTCTCGAATTCCTGGACGACGCGGATATCCTTGTTGCGGGCCCTGAGTTCCATCATGTGGCAGCAATCCTCGACCACCGTCACCAGCATCACCGGTTCCTCGTTCAGCTGATAGCGGCCGGCCTCGATGCGCGACAGGTCGAGGATCTCGTTGATCAGGTCGAGCAGGTGCTGGCCCGATTCGTGGACGTCGCGTGCGTATTCGCGATAGGTCGGATTGTTCATGGGGCCCAGCACCTCATTGGCCATCACTTCCGAGAAGCCGAGTATGGCGTTCAGCGGGGTCCTCAGTTCATGGCTCATCGAGGCAAGAAAGCGCGACTTGGCCAGATTGGCATCCTCCGCGCGCCGGCGCGCCTCGTCAGACATCGACTTCGCCGTCTCCACCTCGGCGACAAGCGCATCCTTCTCCGAGCGGAAGGAAAGCAGCATCCATGACGACTGGTTCAGCTGGCGCGCGACATAGGCGAAGAAGGGCAGGGCGACGATCAGCAGCGCTGCCATCACCGATCCGATCGGCAACCACAGCCCTGCCACGGCATAGGCATAGACGCCTACCGGTATGGCAAAGGTCGCCACCATGACGCCGCCCAGGGAGGACGCCATCACCGCCGTGATGGCCATGGCGACCAACAGCAGCATGGCCTTGATCACCTGGAACTGGTCGACCTGGCATGCGCCGCAACCCAGCCATGCGAACCAGGCCCAGCACAGTCCACAGAGGAAATGACCGATCAGGAATTCCCGGCGCGTCCGGGAGGGGGCGATTGCCGATGCTTCCGTCCGTTCCACACGGCGCGCCAGGAAGGCGACGGCCGTGTAGCAGACCAGCGTGAGCAAGGCCCAGACGGGGATCTGCCTGCCCAGGCCGGCGAACAGGCCGACCGTCGCGATCGCAAGCACCAGAAGCGGGATGGCTGCAGCGCTCACCACCATGGCGCGAGCGTGGAGCTTCAGCAGTTCCCGGTCGAAGTCGGGGCTGCCCGCCTGCTGCGAGAGACGGTCACGCGTCCTACGCACCGCGCGCGCAACGTCGCTGTTGCGGTGCGGTCTCCTGCGATCCACAATGAATTTGTCCGCTGTGTCCGAGCGTAGCAAAGGCATCAAAAGTTCAATTCTGCGCGCAGCGATTTCAATTCGTTAAGCTACGTTCGAATGATTAAGAGACTGTTTGCCATATGAGCCGTTCCTGGTCGCGAGGGCCGCGCCGGCGCTACGCGCCTAGCCAGCCGCGGAGCCTTCGGCAAAGGCTGCTGGACTACGGGTTGACCGTACTTGTGCTTGGCCTGCTCATCCTGGTGGCGGCTCGGATCGATCGTTTCGAGTTGCGCAGGGAGGAGGGCGCGGCGATCGTCAATGATGGCGATTCGATCACGCTGGGGGCGGTGCGCATCCGTATGCGGGGCATCGATGCGCCGGAGTATACGCAGGTCTGCCGCAAGGACGGCGCCGACTATCTCTGCGGCATGCTGGCGAGGCAGGCTCTCGTGCGTCTTATCGCTGATAGGCCGGTATCCTGCAGCGGCTGGCAGCGCGATCGCTACGGCCGGCTGCTCGGCGATTGCAAGGCGGGAGAGACCGATTTGAACCGGGCTCAGGTGCAGGCTGGATGGGCCGTCGCCTATGGCGACTTCGAGGCCGAGCAGGCTGTCGCGAGGGCGGCCAAGGTCGGTATCTGGGCCGGCACGTTCGAGGCGCCGCAGGACTGGCGCGACAGTCATCACCACCGGATCGAAAGGAAGCACGGCCTGCTGGCTTCGCTCGGCGATTCGCTGCGTGAACTCTTCCGGCTGTGGTGATGCTTCGTGGCACGCCCTATGATCGGTTGGAAAATCGGGAGAATGGAATGAAGCTGTTCGATGGCGGTCGCGCGCCCAATCCGAGGCGCGTTCGGGTCTTCCTAGCGGAAAAAGGATTGACGGTGCCGCTGGTGCCCATCGACATGCGCGCACTGGAGCATCGCGCAGAAGCCGTGGCTTCGCGCAATCCGCTGCGGCGTCTGCCGGTCCTGGAACTCGACGACGGCACGATCATCACCGAATCCATCGCCATCTGCCGCTACTTCGAGGAACTGCATCCGGATCCTGCCTTGTTCGGGCAGGGCGCGCTCGGCAAGGCGAAGGTCGAGATGTGGCAAAGGCGCATGGAGTTCAACCTGCTGAGTTGTGTGGCCGCCGCCTTCCGGCACATCCATCCGGCGATGAAGGATTGGGAGGTGCCGCAGATCCCCGAATGGGGCGAAGCCAACAAGCCCAAGGCAATCGAGTTCCTGCATCAACTCGACCGCGAACTGGCGGACAGGGAATTCGCCGCTGGCGATCATTATTCGGTCGCCGACATCACCGGGCTGATCGCCATCGATTTCATGAAACCGGCGCGTATCAAGCTGCCGGAGGAATGCACCAATGTGCAGCGCTGGCACGCCGCGATCTCCAGCCGGCCGAGCGCCGCTGCCTGAGTGAAAGCGTGGACCGGCCGCCTGGAATGAAGGAAGAACTGGCGCGCCTGGCCGCAAGGGTACAGAGCTGCCGCATCTGCGCCGAGCATCCGCGCGGCCGGCCCCTGCCGCATGAACCGCGCCCCGTGCTCAGGCCGTCATCGCGGGCCCGCATCCTGCTCGCCGGCCAGGCGCCGGGCACCAAGGTGCACGTTTCGGGGATGCCGTTCACCGACGCTTCGGGCGACCGGCTGCGAAGCTGGCTCGGCGTCAGCAGCGAGGAGTTCTACGACATCGACAAATTCGCCATCGTGCCGATGGGTTTCTGTTTTCCAGGGCAGGACGCCAAGGGCGCCGACCTGCCGCCGCGCCGCGAGTGTGCGCCGGCCTGGCGGGCCGAGCTCATGGCACTGATGCCGCAGATCGATCTGGTGCTGACGATCGGCGGCTACGCCCAAGCCTGGCACATGGGCCCTGCACGCCGGACCTCGCTAACCGACACGGTGAAGGACTGGCGCGCCCTATGGCACGCCGCAGCCGCGCCGAAGGTCCTGCCGCTGCCGCATCCATCATGGCGGAACACCGGCTGGCTGAAGAAGAATCCATGGTTTGAAATGGATTTGCTGCCGTTCCTGAGGTCGGAAATCCGCTATCGCCTTGATTAGTGGCTCTGCAAGAAATCACTCGCTTTTACCGCGTTGAGCAGAATTTCTTTCTTGTGAACAGCCCCAATAAAAGGGAATATAGCCAAACCATTCCTCTGGAGCCCCGAAATGGATCGCCTTGACCGAAAAATTCTGCGCCTTCTTCAGGAGGACGCGACACTCGCGGTCGCCGACGTCGCGAAGAAAGTCGGCCTGTCGACCACGCCGTGCTGGCGGCGCATCCAGAAGCTCGAGGAAGAGGGCGTCATCAAGCGGCGCGTGGCCATCCTCGACCATGAGAAGGTCAATGTCCGCGTCACCGTCTTCGTGTCGATCCGCACCAATTCGCACAGCCACGAATGGCTACGGCGCTTCTCCGAAGTCATCCAGGAATTTCCCGAGGTGGTCGAATTTTACCGGATGAGCGGCGACGTCGATTATCTCTTGCGCGTGGTGGTGCCCGACATCGCCGCGTATGACGCTTTCTACAAGCGGCTGATCGCCAAGATCGAGATCCGCGATGTGTCGTCGTCTTTCGCAATGGAGCAGATCAAGTACACGACCGAGATGCCGCTCGACTACATGATCCTGGACAAGGAGTCGGGCGCAAATGCGGCGTAAGGGCTGCACGAGGTGATAAGTCTTACTTCTTGCTTTTATTCAGGAAATTCCAAGGAGAATTGATGGGTGGCGCGACGGCATCAGGCACGGTCTCGACGCTCGCCACCTCGGCCTTGCGCACCGTGTAGCCTGACTGGACGATCAGCACGCCGTCGAGGATGAAGAGCTGGCTCTTCTCCATGCCGGGCTTCAGCACGCCGGTAACCGAGACCGGCTGGTAGGCCTCCGATACTCTGTAAGGTTGCGCCGGCGTGACCAGCACGATCTGGTTCGGCGGCGGCGTCGGCATATGGCTGCAGGCGCCGGTCCAAGGCACCAGCAGGAACTGGTAGACGAGGTCGCCGTCGCGATCGACCGGCAAAGCATAGCCGGCCAATTGAATGGTCTTGTCTTGGAGGTTGAGCGACAGCGTCTCGCCGTGGTCCGGCAGTTTTGCCGCGATCATCGGCAGATTGGAGTCTTCCGCGATAGCCTGTGTCTTCGGGCGCAGATCCTTCCAGAAGATATGTGCGACGTCGGCCGCGGCATCGGCTCCGGTGGACGCGAGGACCAGCACGGCCGCCAGCATCGCCCGTGGTTTGAAATGGTTTGTCATGGTCGCTCCATCCTCCGCCACTCGATTTCCGGAATCGAGTAAAAGCGGCGTTACCGTTCCAGGCTCAATGCTCCAGCCGCATCACGTGCCGGCGCGATCCCGCCATGCCAGTTTCCTGGAAGCCACGCGCCGAAAACATCTCGCGAAAGCCCATGAACCTGTAGCTGGGCGAGGCCTCGTCGACCGGATAGGCCTCAATGGCAGTCGCGCCTGCGGCGAAGGCATGGTCCACGGCATCGTCGGCGTCGCTTCGATGAAGCGGATGCGGTCGAGATCAAGTTTTTCTGGCAGCGAGCCGCTCGAGCTGTTTGGGATCTGTCATTTCCTTGACCGCATCCTTGCCGATCCAGCGCGCCGTCTTGTCGGACGATGCCGCCAGTTCTTCGGCGAGCGCAAGGGCAGGGGCGTGCAACGCCAGCGAGCGCTTGCCGATCTGCCGCAGCGCCCAGTTGACCGCTTTGCGGACGAAATTGCGCGGATCGCGAGAATGCTTTTCGATCAGCGGCAGACAGGAAAGAAAGGTCGCGTCCGGCTCCTTCTTCAGATGCACCGCGGCCCAAGCCAGCATGGCAAAGGCGGTGCGGCGGACGAATTCGCGCTCGTCCTCGGCGAACTCGTCGATCAATTCGCGCCAGAAGGGCGTTTCCGCAAACAGGTCAGCAACGCTGTCGACGACCTCCCAGCTGTCGAAATCGGCGGCCCAGCGCCGGCATTGCTCGACGGTGAGCTTTTTCGGGTCGCCGGTGAAGGCACCCATCAGCCGGGCCTCGCGGATGCCGCTGGCCCAAAGCAGCAGCGCCCGGTCGTGGTTCTTCTTCAGCTTGCGCGCCAGCGGCCGCAGATCAGAATTGCCGACGCCTAACGCGGTCGTGGTCGTGATGCCGAACCGCGCCATTCCGGCGCGGTTTTCCGCTTTGCCGATCGCGCGCAGGTGGGCGACGATATCGTCGGCGCTCCAGTTCGGATCGGGCAGGGACATCGCCCTTTATCTTTCGAGACGAGCCAGCAGCGAGGACGTGTCCCAGCGCCTGCCGCCCATTTCCTGCACATCCTTGTAGAACTGATCGACGAGCGCCGTCACCGGCAGCTTGGCGCCGTTGCGATTGGCTTCGGCCAGGCAGATGCCGAGATCCTTGCGCATCCAATCGACGGCAAAGCCGAAATCGTATTTTCCCGCATTCATCGTCTTGTGGCGGTTGTCCATCTGCCAGGAGCCGGCGGCGCCCTTGGAGATCACCTCGATGACTTTCTCGATGTCGAGGCCTGCCTTCTTGCCGAAATGGATGCCTTCGGCCAGTCCCTGGACCAGCCCCGCAATGGTGATCTGGTTGATCATCTTGGTGAGCTGGCCAGCGCCCGCCGACCCCATCAGCCCGACCATTCGGGCATAGGCGTCGATGATGGGCTTGGCCTTGTCGAAGGCAGCCTGCTCGCCGCCAACCATCACCGTCAGGACGCCGTTCTCGGCGCCGGCCTGGCCGCCCGACACCGGCGCGTCGAGGAAGGAAAAGCCGGCCTTTTCAGCGGCTTCGGCCAATTCCCGCGCGACCTCTGCAGAGGCCGTGGTGTTGTCGACGAACACGGAGCCCTTCTTCATCGCGGCGAAGGCGCCGTTTGCGCCGGTCGTCACCGAGCGCAGATCGTCGTCATTGCCGACGCAGGAGAAGACGAAGTCCATGCCCTCGGCCGCTTCGGCCGGCGTCAGCGCCAGTTTGCCGCCATGCTGTGCGACCCACTGCTCGGCTTTTGCGGCGGTGCGGTTGTAGACGGTGACGAGGTGGCCGCCCTTGTTCTTCAGGTGCCCGGCCATCGGGTAGCCCATGACGCCGAGACCGAGAAATGCAACCGATGCCATAGGCCACCTTCCGAGAACGAATTTTCAGTTGCGGAAGCTCTATGCCCTGCAGCGGATTCGTCAAGGCGCGGAAAGCCGCATCGCCTGGCGCGGACCGGAAGCTTCTATCGGTGCAGATGGATGGTGATGCGCCTCTCGATCCATTCGACGCCGTGGCGCAGGATCTCGACCATCACCAGGTAGACGATCGCCACCCAGATATAGGCCTGGATGTCGAAGGACCTGGCATAGGCGAGCTTGGCGTTGCCCATCAGGTCGTAGACGGTGATGATGGCGACGATCGCCGACGCCTTGATCATCAGGACGAGCTCGTTGCCGTAGGGTCTCAAGGCCACGACGATCGCCTGCGGCAGGATGATCTTGCGCAGCGTCTGCAGCCGGTGCAGACCAAGCGAGGCTGCGCCCTCCCATTGGCCCCTCGGCACGCTCTCGATGGCGCCGCGAAGGATCTCGGCCTGGTAGGCGGCGGTGTTGAGCGCGAAGGCGAACACGCCGCAATAGAACGCCTCGCGGAAGAACCACCAGAGGCCGACGGTTTCGAGCTGCGGCCGGAACGAGCCGACGCCGTAATAGACCAGATAGACCTGCACCAGCAGCGGGGTGCCGCGGAAGAAATAGACATAGCAGTAGGCCAGCCCGGAGAGCAGCTGGCTCTTCGACATGCGGGCGTAGGTGACGGGAAGCGACAAGATCGCGCCGGCGATCATCGAAATGATCACCAGGGCAAGCGTCGTTCCCAGTCCCTGCAGATAGGCCGGCGCGTATCTGGCGAAGAACTCGGGGTTCCAGGCAGTGACCAGATAGGCAACGATGCCGAGGCCGAAGAGGGCCCACATGGCCACGAGCGCGTAACCGACGATGCGAGCGCGCGGCCAGCCGCGCGCCTGGGGCGGCGGCCGCTCGACGACGATGGCCTGGCTGACGCTCATCGCGCCGTCCTCCGTGACAGCGAACGCAGAATGAAGCCGGTGGCGATCGACGACAGAATGGCCAGCACAAGGAAGATCAGCGCCGCGACGCTGTAGAAGAGGAAGGAATGCTTGGTGACGCGGGCCGCGACCCCGGCATTGCGCAGGGTTTCCGCGAGATTGACGACCGAGACCAGCGAGGTGTCCTTGAGCAGGATCAGCCAGCAATTCTCAAGGCCGGGAAAGGCGATGCGCAGCAATTGCGGCAGTATCACCTTGAACATGGTCTGCCATTTCGAAAGGCCGATGGCGTAGCCGCCCTCATACTGGCCCTTGGGGATGGCGCGAAAGGCGGAAAGGAAGACCTCGCTGGTGTAGGACGAGAAGATCAGCGAGAGCACGATCAGGCCGGCAAGAAAGCTGTTCACGTCGACCGTCGTGTCGGGCCAGAACAGGCGTATAAGGTGCTGCAGCAGGATCGGCATGCCGAAGAAGAACAGAAACAGCGTCACCAGTTCCGGCAGGCCTCGAAACACGGTGGTGTAGATATTGGCCGCCAGGCGCAGCGACGGCTCCTCGTGCTGCTTGGCGAAGGCGACGAAAAAGCCGATCACCAGGCCGATCGGCAATGTGGCGAGCGCCAGTGCGATCGTGACCAGCACGCCAGAGGCGATGTCGTCAAGCCAGCCGTCCGGTCCCCAACTGAGAAGTGTCCATATGCTCTGGGCTGGCATTGACGGGTCGGGTCTCCGTGGCGATCCCGGAATGAAGGAAGGGCGGCGAGGATTTCCTCACCGCCCTGGCCTGAGCTATCAGGATTCGGCGCCGTAGACGTCGAACTTGAAGTACTTGTCGTTGATTTCCTTGTACTTTCCATTCTTGCGGATGGCGTCGATCGCGGCATTCAACTTGTTGACCAGATCGGTCTCGCCCTTGCGCACGGCGATGCCGGCGCCAGGCCCGAAGATCTCGACCGGCTGCGGCGACGGCTGGCCGAGGATCTTGCAGCAGGCGCCGTCAGGCGAATCCAGCCACTGCTGCAGCACCACGATATCGTCCTCGATGGCGTCGAGGCGGCCGTTGGCGAGGTCGGCCTGCTCCTCGGGGCTGCTCGGATAGCCCTTGATCGTGCTGTCGGTGTAGGTCTTGGAGGCATAGTTGAAATGCGTCGTCGTGGTGGCGACGCCGATCGACTTGCCGGCGAGATCTTCCTTGGTCACGCCCTTGAGCGGTGAATCCTTCGGCACTGCGATCGCCGACGGGGTGTTGTAGTATTTGTGGGTGAAGTCGACCTTCTCCTGACGCTCAGGCGTGATCGACATCGAGGCGACGATGGCGTCGAACTTGCCGGCCTGCAGCGCCGGGATGATGCCGTCCCAGTCCTGCGCGACGAAGGTGCACTTCACCTTCATCTCGTCGCAAAGCGCTTTGGCGATGTCGATGTCGAAGCCGACCAGCTGGCCGTCCGACGTCAGGTTGTTGAAGGGAGGGTACGCGCCTTCGGTGCCGATCCGCAGGGTCTTTTCCTGAGCCTGGGCGACGCCAAGTGTCAGCAGCGCGGCCGAAGCGGCAAGCGCAATACGCAGTGCAATACGCATGATGATCCTCTCATATCATGGCCGCTGTTCCGTGCGGCTCTTTGTGGGCGGAGCTGTCGACCGCCCGCTGGCCGGATACTCCCACTCTTTCCGAGAAAAGCAACTGCAAAACAACGGGAAACGACAATCGCCAACTGCCGTTGCGTTACCTGATTTAGGCGACAAGGCCGGTGTGGCGTTCGATGAACTCGGCTATCGCTTTGGTGTCGTCGAGGTCGAAGACGGGCAGGTTTTCGCCTTCGACGGTGAAGTCGGCCGCCACTGCGACGATGTGCGGGTCATTGGCCGAAAGCGGCGTCCGGTCCTTGGCCTCGAGCCGTCTCGCCTCGATCTTCTGGTGGGCTTCGCGCTTGTAGCCTTCGACCAGCACGATGTCGCTCGGAGCCAGCCGCGCCAGGATGGCATCCAGCGACGGCTCGTCCTCGTCGCGCAGTTCGTGCATAAGCGCCCAGCGTCGACCGGACACGACCGCCACCTCCGTGGCGCCGGCCTGGCGATGACGAAAGCTGTCGGCACCCGGCTTGTCGATGTCGAAGTCATGGTGGGCGTGCTTCACGGTCGAGACTGTCCAGCCGCGGCGCACCAGTTCGGCGACCAGCTTTTCGGTCAGTGTCGTCTTGCCGGAGTTCTTCCAGCCGGTGATGCCGAATACGCGTCTCATCGTTGAAGGCTTTGCAACAGTCGCTCCGCCGCCGCAAGATCGTCCGGCGTGTTGACGTTGAAGAACGGGTCGATCCGCTGGCCGCCGGCTTTCAGCATCGGGAAATCCACCGCGACGAAACCGTGCCGCTCCATGAAGGTCGAAACCCGGCGGTTGCCCTCGTCGGCCAGAAAATCACGCAAGCTCTCGCGCAGGCCGACCGGCCACAGCGCAAAGGTCGGGTGCCATCTGCCGCCGGAACTGGCGACGGCGATCGCGCCCGGCTGGGCGCGGGCGGCGACGGCCAGCCGTTCGACGAAATCGAGGGGGAAGAATGGGGTGTCGCCGGCTGCGCTCGCCAGCGACCGGCATGCCGTGTTCGTTGCCGCCCATTCGAGGCCGGTGAGAATGCCGGCCAGAGGCCCGCCATAGCCCGGCACCGTATCGGCCAGCACCGGCAGATCGATGCCGGCAAACCGTGCCGGGTCGCCATTGGCATTGAGTGCCAGAGTTTCAACCTGCGGCATCAATCGCGCGGCTATGTGATCGATCAGCCTGTTGCTGCCGAGCGAAAGCAGGGGCTTGTCGCCGCCGCCCATGCGGCGCGACTGGCCGCCCGCCAGAATGATCCCTGCAATGCTCCGATCCATCCGGCCTATATGCCGTCCGGCGCCATGTCCGGTCCAGCGCTTTCGGCGGCAGTCTGCCGACGGCCAACGATGCGTTCGCGGTAAAGTGCGTAGAGGCCGGAGCCGACGATGATGGTAGCGCCGATGGTCATCGGCAGGTCCGGCAGGTCGCCGAAGATAACGAGGCCGAGCAGGATCGACCACAACAGCGCCGTGTAGCGGAAGGGCGCGATGAAGGAGATGTCGCCCGAGCGCATGGCCATGATGATGAACTGGTAGCCGATGAGCACCAGCACGGCGGCAAGCGCCAGCAACGCGGTCGCCCGGCCACTCATCGGCGTCCAACCGCCCATTGGCGAAAGCAGGGCAGCGCCGAGCACGGTCATGGCCAGCGCGGTGGCCGTCGACACCAGCATGGTCGGGATCGCCGGCGGTATGCGCTTGGTGGAGAGATCGCGCACGGCGCAGCAGGCAACGCTGGCCAGCGCCAGCAGGGAATAGACGCTGAAACCTTCGAAACCCGGCCGCACGATGATCAGCACGCCGGCAAAGCCGACGGCGATTGCCAACCAGCGGCGCCATCCTACGCCCTCGCCGAAGAATAGCGCCGCGCCCATCGTTACGGCAAGCGGCAATGCCTGCAGAACGGCTGAGACATTGGCGATCGGAAGGTGGGCGAGGGCGACGAGGAACGTCACCGTGGCGCCGGCCTCGCCGGCGACACGCAGCGCCACCATCGGCTGCAGCATCGCGCCGGGATTGGCGAGCGCACCGCGCTGCCAGGCCAGCAGGCCGACGAAGAGCGTTGCGAAGGCGCCGCGTACGAACATGACCTGCGCCATGTTCATCGATTCGGAGGAGAATTTCGTGATCGCGTCGTTGGTGGTGAAGCCGATCATGGCTACGACCATGAACAGGGCGCCGCGAAGATTGGGTGAAAGAGGCAATGGCGTTTCCGGTGTTTGTCAGGTCAAGCCTGTAGCAGGCAACCGGCAACCAGCAACGTTAAAGAAATGGGCCACCGGCTGCGCCGCGACCTTTATCTAAGCTGCCGCCACGCCTGAGACCTACTTTGGCGTCAACACTTCGGTGCCGTTGCCATTCTGGCCGGCGATGGTCCACAGGCCATGCAGCGAACCGTCCTTCTCCACCTTGTAGACGACGAGGCCGATTTCCTTGCCCATCACGTAGCCGGCGGAAAAGGCATCGTCGTTGCGCATGCAGATGCCATCGGAAGTCGAGCCGCCGGTTTCCCAATGGATGGTGCAGGTGGTGTCGCTGGTCAGCGTGATGGTCGCCTCGCCGCCATAGTTCGAGCCATCGAAATTGGTGCCGGCAACGGTGTAGGCGCCGCCAATGGACTGGGCGGCCGCCGGCATTGATGCAACGCCGAACATTGCAAGCGAAAGCATGAATTTGCGCATGAGAACCCCCTTGAAGCGAAAGAAAATCGCGATCGAAGGCTAGGCTGGAACGGGCTGGTGGTAAAGCGCGCCGGAGCCGGCGTTGTTTTCAACGCTCAGCTTTCTCTCAAGGGCCGCGCAGGCTGGCCGCGATTGCGCCGGCCAGCGGATCGTATTTCGCCTTGAGGGATGATGGATATTCGATCCAGACGGTGCGGATCACGCCGTCCTTTCCGAACAGGCGCCGCTCGTAGAAAACCTTGTCGCCGTTGATGCCCGAGAGTACCGCCCAGTCCCTGCCGGTCTTGCTGTAGGTGATCTTGTGGCTCGGTCCGCTGCCGGCCTTCTCGCCCGCGACGAAACTCCCGGGCGTGTCGTTGTCGACATTGTAGATGCCGGAGCAGGTCAGACTGGCGCCATCGGCGCTGAGCCATTGCTGGCCATCGCCATTTTCCGGCTCGGGCAGGGGATCGCTGAAAATCTCGTCGGGGAAGGTGCAGGACGTGCCGAAGCGAGCGTTGACGTAGGTGAACGGCTTCGCAATGGCCGTGGTCGCGGCGCTGGCCATCACGCACGACAGAACGACCGCCGACGCGCTCTGAATGAGATGAATGCGTTTCATGGTGCCCCACGGCCGCTGACAGACGGCGATCTTGCACCAAGCCGGGAAGAAAATCAGCCGCCGGTGACGCTCATGTGCCGTGACACCGAGGGGCGGCTGGTGCGGCGATCGATGATGAAATCGTGGCCCTTGGGCTTGCGGCCGATCGCTTCGTCGATGGCGGCGCCGACCAGCTCGTTGCCTTCGGAGGCGCGCAAGGGCGCTCTGAGGTCGGCTGCGTCTTCCTGGCCGAGGCACATATAGAGGGTACCGGTGCAGGTCAGCCGTACGCGGTTGCAACTTTCGCAGAAATTGTGGGTCATCGGCGTGATGAAGCCCAGCCTGCCACCGGTCTCGGCGACCTCGACATAACGGGCAGGACCGCCGGTCTTGTAGGGTATGTCGGTCAGACTGAACTGGCGCTCCAACGCGCTGCGCAACAGCGATAGCGGCAGGTACTGGTCGGTGCGGTCGGCGTCGATCTCGCCCATCGGCATGGTTTCGATCACCGTCAGGTCCATTCCCCGGCCATGTGCCCAGCGCAACATCTCGGGGATTTCGGCATCGTTGAAGTCGCGCAGCGCCACGGCGTTGAGCTTGATCTTCAATCCCGCTTTCTGCGCGGCATCGATTCCTTCCATCACCTTGGCGAGATTGCCCCAGCGGGTGATCTGGCGAAACTTGTCCGCGTCCAGCGTATCGAGCGAGACGTTGATGCGCTTGACCCCGCAATCGGCGAGTTCGGCGGCAAAACGCGCCAGCTGCGAGCCATTGGTGGTCAGCGTCAGCTCTTCAAGCGCGCCGCTCTTCAGATGCCGCGACAGCTGGCGAACCAGGTGCATGATGTTCTTGCGCACCAGCGGCTCGCCGCCGGTCAGCCTCAGCTTCCGCACGCCCTTGTCGATGAAGACGCTGCAGAGCCGGTCGAGCTCCTCGAGCGACAACAGGTCCTTCTTCGGCAGGAAGGTCATGTCCTCGGCCATGCAATAGGTGCAGCGGAAATCGCAGCGGTCGGTGACCGACACACGCAGATAGCTGATCGTGCGACCGAAGGGGTCGATCATGTTCATAGGCAAGCGTTTCCCGTGGCCTGAGCGGCGCCGTTATATACGGCTATTTGATACGATCCAGACTGGCTTTCAAGATAGCCGGCCTTGATCTTTGGTAACATTCCGCGACCGACATCGCGTGTCGGCTGCCCAAAGCGCGCGCTGGAACGGATTCAGGCGACGCGCTTCGGGTTTGTTTTGATGCATCGTTGTCCCAGAACCCGCTGCACAATTCTGGGCGACATGCATTGGCTTGACCTTTCCGCATCGAGCGAAGCAGCGTAGGGAAGGGCGCAATTCACCAGGAAGAAACATGACCGCGCCGAAGGAACTCAGGGTCTCGAAGGACCGCAAACTGCTCACCGTGACCTTTCCCGGCCATCAGCCGTTCGAACTGCCGGCGGAGTTGCTGCGCGTTGCCTCGCCTTCGGCGGAAGTGCAGGGCCATTCGCCGGACCAGCGCGTCACGGTTCCCGGCAAGCGCAACGTCGCTATCCTCAAGATCGAGCCGGTCGGCAATTACGCCGTGCGCATCACCTTCGACGATTTCCACGACACCGGCATCTTCACCTGGAACTATCTGCACACGCTTGGCCACGAGAAAGACGAGCGCTGGAATGCCTATCTCGCCGAGCTTGCCGAGAAGGGGCTGAGCCGCGACCGGTGATCCCTCGCGCGGGAGTTCAGTCCCGCCTCAATCTTGGTGCGGCCTTGTCAGGCTTCTTTCAGCACCTCGGCGATCCTGCGCATCTGCTCGCCGATCATATCGCACTGCTCCGGCGTCGACTGGCTCATCGCCTTCTCGATCAGCGCCATGTGCACTTTGAGCGCCTGCATCAGCAGGGCCTCTCCGGCCTCGGTGAGGTTCAGCCGCAGAACGCGCTTGTCCTTCTCGTCGCCCTCGCGCCGCAGCAGGCCACGTGCTTCGAGCTGCGGCAGAAGCATGGTGATGTTGGAACGGCCGACCAGCAGTTTTCTCGCCAGATCGTGCTGCGACATGCCGGGATGGCGGTAGAGGTTCATCAGCACATCGAGCTGCGCAGGTTTGAGGTCGAGGGGCGCCAGTTTGCCCGCCAGAGTGCGCTCCAGCACATGACAGGCGCGCGCCACCGCGACCCAGTTGCGAAAGCGCGGGTTGTCCCAGGGCAGCTCTTGTTTAATGTTCATGTTTGAACTATTATGTTCATGCTTGAACGAATGGATGGATCGCCACTATGGCATCATTTGGATTGAAGGTCATCCGGAGCATGTTCGGCGCGGCCGAGCATGTCGCTCCGCGCCTCAGCGGCCGCGCCGCCTTCGAATTGTTCTGCCGCACGCCCAACGTCAAGGCGCTGAGCGATGGCGAGCGCCGCGCGGTCGAGCGCGCCGCCGACTTCATGGCCGAGGCGCGTCATCACCGGCTGAAGACGAGGACCGGTTGCGTGGCGGTGCATGAGTTCCGACCCGAACCGGGCAGCGGCACCCGGGGCACCGTGCTCGTCATCCATGGCTGGCGCTCGCGCACCGAATACATGCGTGCGCTGATCGAAGGATTTCGCGAGGCGGGCTACAAGGTCGTCTCCCTCGACCTGCCGGGCCACGGCCATTCTCTCGGCCGCCATCTGAACATGGTGAACGCAGTGGACGCCGCGCGGGTCGCCGGCGAATGGTTCGGCCCGTTTGACGCCGCGGTCGGTCATTCCTTCGGCGGCGCAGTGGCTGCCAACGCGGTCGCGGCGTCGGTCAAGGACACCCCGGCGCTCCCGGCCGAAAAGCTGGTCCTGATCGCAGCTCCCAGTTCCCTGCCGGCAATCTTCGACGACTTCAGCCGCAGGCTCAATGTCGGGCCGCGGTCCCGCGTCGCGATGGCCGATCGGGTGAAACATCTGTCGGGGCGGCCGCTCAGCGAATTCACCGGCGACCGCCAACTTGCCGAGGCTCCGGTGCCGACGCTCGTGATCCACGCGCCGGACGATCGCGAAGTTCACGCCGATCACGCAAAGCGCTATGCCGGCGCCGGCGACCACGTCAGCCTGCACTGGGCCGAGGGGCTTGGCCACCGCCGCATTCTCGCGGATCGGGGCGTGGTCGAGCGCGCCGTCGGCTTCGTGGCGGAGCAATCGGCGCTGCTGCACTGATCCTTGATCAGCCGTCCTTCTTCTTTTGGCCTGGCTCGATCGGCAGGCCGGCCGCCTTCCATGCGCTGTATCCGCCCAGAATGTGCCTGACCGGCGTCAGACCCATGTCCTGCGCCGTCTTGGTCGCCAGCGCCGAACGCCAGCCGCCGGCACAGAAGAAGACGAAGCTCTTCCCCGAGGCGAAGAATGGCTTGTGGTAGGGGCTTTCCGGATCGATCCAGAATTCGAGCATGCCGCGCGTCACGTGCTTGGCGCCCGGAATCCTGCCGTCGCGCTCGACCTCGCGAGGGTCGCGCAGATCGACGAAGATTGTATCCTCGTCTTCCAGCAGTCCGGCAGCTTGCTCCGGCGATATGACCTCGATCTCGGCATTCGCCTCGTCGAGAAGCTGGCGATAGCCTTTCTTCATCGGCCTTTCCTTCCTGGCCAGTTCTGCAACTTTCGGGGCCAGCATAGCGTTTCAAATCTGTGGCGCCCGAGCCAGTTTCCGTCAACGTCTGGCGCAACGCCGCAAGCATGACGGGAAACGAGGATCGTGGACCCGGCCGCAAGAATATGTGCAACCGTTCTGCAACACGGCCGCGGAAATTAATGGAAGCTTAACGGAATCGGTATGAATCGGTATAGTTGCGCCTTACATCCGCCATGCGGTGGGCGAGACCGTCTTAGCGGCGCGGGAACGGGAACCGGTTGCAACCGGTGCGGGTGATGCATGAAATTCCTCGGAAACACGAAAACCTTGTTGCCGATCGCGCTCGCCGCGACGTTGACCCTCGGCCAGTCTCCAGCGAGCGCGCAAGGGCTGTTCGATATGCTCTTCGGCGGCGGCATACGGCACAACCCCCAAGGTGAATTTCCGCCGCCACCGAAGTCCCGCAAGATGCTGCCAAGCGCTGGGGGCGGCGCCAGAATCAGCAGCCCGAGCTACTATACCTACAAGGCCGACCGGCTTGTGCGCGTCGACTTCAAGCCTTTGATCGCGGCGCCGCAGCCTGCCACCGCGCAAGACGCCGCCTATGTGCCGTCGGTCGACGGCGGGGCGTTCCGCGACGCCATGGCCAGCCTGGGCGATTATGAACTCTTCGCCGAGCCCGATGTTGCCAAGGCATTGATCGCCTACTACTCGGCCAATCCCGATTTCATCTGGGTGACGGAAAACGCAACCAACAGCCGAGCGCAGGATGCCGTACGGGTGCTCGGCGAGGCGGCGAGCTATGGTTTGACGCCAGCGGACTATTCCGTCGACATTCCGGCGGCCACCACTTCCGCTTTTCCCCAGGAGCGGATGAAGGAACTGGTCCGCTTCGAAATGGCGCTGTCGGCGCGCGTGCTGCGCTATGCTCATGACGCGCAGAGCGGCCGCGTCGACCCCAACCGCATGACCGGCTATTACGATTTCCCCGCCAAGCCGCTCGATCTTGAAAGCGTGCTGAAGACGCTGGCGCACACGCAGGAGGTGCGCACGTATCTCGAATCGCGGCACCCGCAAAATCCGGAATACCAGGCGCTTCGTGTCGAACTGGAGTCGCTCCAGGCAAGCGAGGAGAACGAGATCGTCGTCGATCCCAAGCTGCTGCTGAAGCCGGGCGAAACCAGCCCGGAACTGCCCAAGCTGCTGACGCTTATCGCCCGCAATCTCGATGACGAGATGGGCGGCGCCTATGGCGAGATCCTCGCTCGGCTCGGCAAGAGCGAAATCTACGATCCTGAGTTGGTGCCGGTGATCAAGGCGGTGCAGCAACGGGCCGGCATGAAGGGCGACGGCGTCATAGGCCCCCGCACGGTGGCTTCGCTTGCGGGCACATCCAAGGCCGACAGGATCGAGAAAGTGAAGGTGGCGCTCGAGGAACTGCGCTGGCTCCCTTCCGACCTCGGCAGCCCACGCGTCTTCATCAACCAGCCTGCCTTCACCGCGAGCTATATCGACAATGGCGAGGAAAAGCTGAAGACCCGCGTGGTCGTCGGCAAGGTCACCAACCAGACCGCCTTCTTCTACAATCAGATCAAGCAGGTCGATTTCCACCCCTATTGGGGCGTGCCGCAGTCGATCATCGTCAATGAGATGCTGCCGCGGTTGCGCAACGATCCCGGCTATCTCGACCGCGCCGGATATGAAGTGACCGATTCGAGCGGCCAGCGAATCCCTTCGGCCGCGGTCGACTGGGGCGCTTACGGCGCCAAGGTTCCATTCAGCGTGCGCCAGCAGCCGAGCGAAGCCAATGCGCTGGGCGAACTGAAGATACTGTTCCCCAACAAGCACGCCATCTACATGCATGACACGCCGCAGAAGTCGTTCTTCCAGCGCGACATGCGCGCGCTGAGCCATGGCTGCATTCGCCTGCAGGATCCGCGCGGCATGGCGGCCGCGGTGCTCGGCACTTCGGTCGATTATGTCGCCGAAAAGCTGAAGCACGGCCATTCGACCGAGAATGTGACGCGGGTGATCCCGGTCTACGTGGCGTATTTCACCGCATGGCCGGACATGAAGGGCAAGGTCGAGTATTTCGACGACGTGTACGACCGCGACACGCGGTTGATGCAGGCGCTGGAAGCTACCGAAGCGGTGCGCTCGCCGTCATCCTGAGGCAGTTTGTTTTCACGCAGTTCGGGACGGCGAGGCCGCAGAGCCTGACCGTCTCGCACTTCCTGGAATGCTTCAGACGGGCGGACGGCGGAAGCCGGCGTCGCGCCCGGCGATCAGCCAGTAGACCAGGCCGGCGACCAGACCCGCTGCGGCGATGATGCCGATGTCGGCCCATCGCTCCGGCTCGTCCGGAGCGCCGGGCCACAGCATTAGGAAGCCGGCGGCTGCAGCGGCGGCTCCGAACAGCATGTGCAGCCAGAAATTCCTCAGCGAAAAGAACTCCGCGATCAGCGCAAAGACCAGCGTCTGGGCGCCGGTGACCACGATCGTCAGGAAATAGACAAAGATGCCGAGCGGCGGTACGACCAGCACCATGATCGGTGTCACGCCCATCAGGTCGAAATAGGCTGGCGCGTTGGGGAGCGCGCTCAAGACCGCGTAGATTGCGACAATCGCGATCAGGCCGGCCAATACCGCAACCAGATAGCCGGCAAGCGCCATCAGAATCCGCTTCAGGACATAGCCGACCATTTGCCCTGCACCCCCGTGCCCGCAATCGTGGCGCGCAGTCAGCCATCAAAGCTGTAGCGATGCAAGAGCCGGCGGGCAGGCTCTGCCCATAGCGGATTCAAGCTCCGTTTCGCCCTGCGGAGGCCCGATGTACAGCGAACCCGGGCTGGCTTAGTGTCGATCGGCTGCGACAATTGCCGCGAGGGAGGCGACGTTGGACAAACAGGATCCGCGGGAAGACCTGATCGAGCCGGTTTTTCGCAACGGCACGGTCACCACGGTCGGCATCCTGCTGGCGTTCTCGTTGGGCTTCATCACCCATTGGGCCGCCAATCCGATTCCATGGCAGAGCTATCATCTGATCGCCGTGCTGCCGATCCTGGGCGGCATTGCGCTGCAGATGCGGTCGCTGGCCATGCTGCTCGACATCCAGTCGCTGCAGCGCAGTATTTACGCGCGAGCCAGCCGAATCTTCATCGCCGGCCTTATCTTCACCGCATGCGGCGTCGGACTGGCAATCCTGCTCGATTTCTTCGACATAGCGGCAAAGAGCGCGCTGCCTGGCGCATGACCGCGAGAAGTCGCGGCGCGATTTTCTCTTGATCAGTTCACCGCGGGCGCCATCCCGACCCCGCCGATCATCTTGGTCACCTCGGCCGCGGCGTCACGAACCAGCGGGCCAATCTCGGCCAGGCGCTCCGGCGTCACCCGCACCGTCGGACCGGAGACTGAAACACCGCCGATCGGCTCGCCGAACTCATTGAAGATGGCAGCGGCCACACAGCGCATGCCGGGGTGGCGCTCCTCGTCGTCGACCGACCAGCCGCGATGCTTGATGGCTGCCAGATCGTGGGCCAACGCAGAGATGTCGGAGAGGGTCTTGTCGGTGTAGCGCTGCAGACCGGCCTTGCGCAGGATGGCGGCAACCCGCTCTGGTTCGAGATGCGCCAGCACCGCCTTGCCGATGCCGGAAGCGTGGAAGGAACTGCGCGTGCCGGGCCGGAAGAAGGCGCGGATCGCCTGATGTGTCTCGACCTGGCTGACGAAAACCACACAATCGTCCTCGGCGACGCCGAGGTTGGCGGTCTCTCCGGTCTTCTCCATCAATTCCTGCATGACGATGCGGGCGCGGTCGACCAGCTTGCGGCTGCGCAGGAAGGCAGCACCCATACGGTAGGTTTCGACGCCGATCGCCCAGAGCTGCTCCGTCGAGTCGAACTCGACCATGCCGTGGTTCTCGAGCGTCGTCAGCATGCGGTAGGCGGTGGACGCGGCAATTCCGCTTCGCGCCGCGACTTCGCTCAGCGACAGGCCGCTGGCTTCGGCGACGATCGCCAGGATGCGCAATGCGCGGTCCAGCGACTGCACCGAGGCTGTCTCCGACGGGCCGTTGAAGGCGCGCGGCCGGCCGCGCTGGCGCTTTTCTGTCGTTTCCATGGCTCGCATCCTCTGCAACCCCTCACGCACGTAATGAAAAATTTTTTCACCCAATTTGCAACGGGAATATCTGGAAAACGAAAAGGGAAGTGAAATCAGCGAATAAGCAGAGTTTTCTATAAATGAAAAAATATTCTGAAAAAATTGAAAAATCAAAACCGCGCTGGCATCCTCAAGCCAACCAACAAATTTGTGGAGGTTGGAAATGGCCAGGATGCGCGCTGTCGACGCTGCGGTTCTCGTTCTCGAAAAGGAAGGCACCACCAATGCCTTTGGCGTGCCGGGGGCGGCGATCAATCCGCTTTATTCGGCGTTGAAGGCGAGGGGCACGATCCGCCATGTTCTTGCCCGCCATGTTGAAGGCGCCTCGCACATGGCCGAGGGCTTCACGCGGGCCAAGGCCGGCAATATCGGGCTCTGCCTCGGCACATCCGGCCCGGCAGGAACCGACATGATCACCGGGCTCTATTCGGCATCGGCGGATTCCATTCCGATCCTCTGCATCACCGGGCAGGCCCCGCGCGCGCGCCTCACCAAGGAGGATTTCCAGGCCGTGGACATCGCCGCGATCGCCTCGCCCGTCGCCAAATGGGCGGTGACCGTCATGGAGCCGTATCTGGTGCCGATGGCGTTGCAAAAAGCGTTTCACCTGATGCGATCCTCGCGTCCTGGTCCGGTGCTGATCGATCTGCCGGTCGACGTGCAACTAGCCGAGATCGAGTTCGACATCGATGCCTACGAGCCGCTGGCCCCGTTCAAGCCGGCCATGACGCGCGCGCAGGCCGAGAAGGCGCTCTCGATGCTGAACGAGGCGCAAAAGCCGCTGATCGTCGCCGGCGGCGGCATCATCAACGCCGACGCATCAGACCTGTTGATCGAGTTTGCCGAGATCACCGGCGTGCCGGTCATCCCGACGCTGATGGGCTGGGGAGCAATTCCCGACGACCACCGCCTGATGGCCGGCATGTGCGGCCTGCAGACATCGCACCGCTATGGCAACGCGACAATGCTTGAAGCCGATTTCGTCTTCGGCATCGGCAACCGCTGGGCGAACCGCCACACCGGATCCGTCGACGTCTACACCAAGGATAAGAAGTTCATCCATGTCGACATCGAGCCCACCCAGATCGGCCGCGTCTTCGCGCCGGATCTCGGTATCGTCTCGGACGCCGGCGCGGCGTTGAAGATGCTGCTCGATGTCGCCACAGAATGGCGCATGGCGGGCAAGCTCCGTGACTGGTCAGGCTGGGCGAAGGAATGCCAGCAGCGCAAAAAGACGATGAAGCGCAAGACGCATTTCGAGCAGGTGCCGCTGAAGCCGCAACGCATTTACGAGGAGATGAACAAGGCCTTTGCCCGCGACACCACCTACGTCACCACGATCGGCCTATCGCAGATCGCCGGCGCGCAGTTCCTGCATGTCTACAAGCCGCGCAACTGGATCAATTGCGGTCAGGCCGGCCCGCTCGGCTGGACGCTGCCGGCGGCACTCGGCGTGCGCGCCGCCGATCCGGATCGGGACATCGTCGCGCTCTCGGGCGACTATGATTTTCAGTTCATGATCGAGGAACTGGCCGTCGGCGCACAGCACAGACTGCCCTACATCCACGTCGTCGTGAACAACGCCTATCTCGGCCTGATCCGCCAGGCGCAGCGCGGCTTTGCGATGGACTATGAGGTGAGCCTTGCCTTCGAGAACGTCAATCGCGCCAACGATCCCGAGGCCGGCTACGGCGTCGACCATGTTGCCGTCGCCGAGGCGATGGGCTGCAAGGCGGTGCGCGTGCGCAAGCCGCAAGAGTTCGCCGGCGCGTTCAAGGAAGCGCAGCGGCTGATGAGGGAGCACCAGGTTCCGGTCGTTCTCGAGTTCATCCTGGAACGCGTCACCAACATTTCCATGGGCACGGAAATCGACAAGATCACCGAATTCGAGGAGCTTGCCGAGAGCAACGAGGACGCGCCGACCGCCATTGTGATGCTGGACTAGGGCATAGCGGAAGAAGGAGGAAAAGAATGCCGCGTTTTTCAGCCAATCTGTCGATGCTCTTTGGCGAGCATGAGTTCCTCGACCGCTTCGACGCTGCGGCCGGCGCCGGCTTCAAGGGTGTCGAGTATATCGGGCCTTACGACCACGCGCCGGATGTCGTTGCCGCGCGGCTCAAGAAGAACGGCTTGACGCAGGTCCTCTTCAACCTGCCGGCGGGCGACTGGGGGAAGGGCGAGCGCGGCATCGCGGTGCTGCCTGACCGGGTGCCGGAATTCCGCCAAGGCGTCGCCAAGGCGATCACCTATGCGCATGCGCTCGGCTGCGAGCAGATCAACTGCCTTGCCGGTATCGCGCCGCAGGGGGCGGACCGCACTGTTTTGGAAAATGTCTTTGCCGAGAACCTCGCCTTCGCGGCCGAGAAGTTGGAGCAGGCCGGGATCAGGCTGCTGATCGAGCCGATCAACACACGCGACATTCCGGGTTTCTTCCTGAACTACAGCGACCAGGCGCTGGCGCTGATCGAGCGCGTCGGCTCGAAAAACCTGTTCCTGCAATACGACATCTATCACATGCAGGTCATGGAGGGGGATCTCGCCCGGACCATCGAGGCAAACCTCGGCCGCATCGCGCATATCCAGCTTGCGGACAATCCCGGCCGTCACGAGCCGGGGACGGGCGAGATCAATTATCCTTTCCTCTACGAGCACATCGACCGCCTCGGCTATTCCGGCTGGGTCGGCGCCGAATACAAGCCGAAGGCCGGGACGGAGGCGGGGCTGGGATGGTTCCGGCGATTCGCAGGGCAGGGAAGCGCCGCGGCTTAGCAGCTTCGCAATTGAACTCGGCGTTCCTTCGCGCCCCCCTCTGTCCTGCCGGCCAGAGGGGGGCGCCGTAGAACGCGGCCTAACAAAGGACGGAGATACAAATGGAAACCATCGGCTTCATCGGGCTGGGCATCATGGGTGCGCCGATGGCGGGGCATCTGCTCGATGCCGGCTATGCGGTCGTCGCAAGCGACCACCGCTCCAAGCCGCCGGCCGACCTCGTCGGCAAAGGGCTGAAGACCGTTTCAGGCAACGACGCGGTGGCCAGGGCCTCGGACATCATCATCACCATGGTTCCGGATACGCCGCAGGTGGCCGACGTGCTGTTCGGCGAGAAAGGCGTCGCTTCGGGCCTGACCAAGGGCAAGCTCGTCATCGACATGAGCTCGATCTCGCCGATCGCCACCAAGGAATTCGCCAAGAACATCAACGAGCTCGGCTGCGACTATCTCGATGCGCCGGTGTCAGGCGGCGAGGTGGGGGCCAAGGCGGCCTCGCTCACCATCATGGTCGGCGGCGAGGAACAGGCTTTCGAGCGCGCCAGACCCATCTTCGAAAAGATGGGGAAGAACATCACGCTGGTCGGGCCGAACGGCGTCGGCCAGACTACCAAGGTCGCCAACCAGATCGTCGTGGCGCTGACCATCGAGGCCGTCGGCGAAGCCCTTGTCTTCGCCGCCAAGGCGGGCGCCGATCCGGCCAAGGTCAGGCAGGCGCTGATGGGCGGGCTCGCCGCCTCCCGCATACTGGAAGTGCATGGCGAGCGCATGATCAAGCGCAGCTTCGCGCCCGGCTTCCGCATCGAATTGCACCAGAAGGACCTCAACCTGGCGCTGGAAGGCGCAAAGGCGCTTGGCGTTGCGCTGCCCAACACCTCGACGACGCAGCAGCTCTTCAACTCCTGCGCCGCCAATGGCGGGGCAAAGGAGGATCATTCGGCGCTGGTGAGGGCGCTGGAGCGGATGGCGGGGTATGAGGTGGGTGAGTAGTGAAGGGTGAATGGTGAATGGTGAGTAGTCAGTAGTCAGTAGAATGCTGTTGCCTCAGCCGTGCGGCATAGATTGCCTACTATTCACTATTCACTATTCACTATTCACTATTCACTATTCACCCTTCACTCAGAAACTTCTTCGCCGCATAAAGGCTCACCGCCGCCGCATTCGACACGTTGAGCGAGCGGATGGCGCCAGGCATGTCGAGGCGGGCCAGTGCCGTGACGGTTTCGCGGGTCTTCTGGCGCAGTCCCTTGCCTTCGGCCCCGAGCACCAGGGCGATCTTGTCACCGGAGAAGGTCTTTTCCAGCTCGGCAGGCCCATCTGAATCAAGACCGATGGTCTGGAAGCCGGCCTCGTGGAGCTGGCCGAGCGCGTCGGCCAGGTTCTTCACCTCGATCTGGTCGATATGCTCCAGCGCGCCGGACGCGGATTTCGCCAGCACACCGGATTCCTGCGGGCTGTGGCGGGCGGTGGTGATCAGCGCGCCGGCGCCGAAGGCGACAGCCGAGCGCAGGATCGCGCCGACATTGTGCGGGTCGGTCACCTGGTCGAGCACCAGCACCAGCTTTGTGTCGCCGAGCGCGTCGAGGCGCTTCGGCTTGAGCGGTTCCGCCTCGATCAGCACACCCTGATGCACCGCGTCCGAGCCGGTGATCCTGTCGATGTCCTTCGGCTCGACCAACTCGGCCTTGAAGGGCAGGGCGGCCAGATTGGCGATCGCAAGCCGCTCGGCTGCGTTGCGCGACACCAGCATCTTCCTGATCTTGCGCCGGGGGTTGTCGAGAGCCGCGCGCACCGTGTGCAGACCATAAAGCCGCACCAGCCCGTCGGCGGGACCTTCCCCCGGCGGCACTGGCTGACGCGGCCGGAACGCCGGGGCGCCGCCCGCTTTCTGGTCGCGATGGGCGCGCCGCAGCTTGGCGTAATGAGTGTCCTTTGGGGTGCCGGGCTTGTTGCTTTTGTTGTCGCTCATGGCGGCTTCTATAGCGGTCCCTTCCGGCTAAGGATATGGGTTGCGGCGAGGAATGCGGAGCATCCTGGAAAAACCGCCGCTGCGCCGGTTGACACCCACCGGCCTTGCCGCCATAAGGCGCTTCGCTGATTTCGGAGAAAGACTTACTCGGGCTCCGGGTCAGCTGAAATGCCTCGTTGCATGGCTCCGGCGGCAGACTGGAGAGGTGCCCGAGTGGTTAAAGGGGACGGACTGTAAATCCGTTGGCTTAGCCTACGTTGGTTCGAATCCAACCCTCTCCACCACTGCCGGCCCGGAAGCCTTGAAACGAACGCATCGTACCGTGCCGTTTCGGCTGATCCGATGCGTGACTGCAAGGCGGGTATAGCTCAGTGGTAGAGCAGCAGCCTTCCAAGCTGAATATGCGGGTTCGATTCCCGCTACCCGCTCCAGACTTTCCTCCGCATGAATTGCCGGGCTCCGCATGAATTGCCGGCTTTTCTGTCCGCCGCTCCTGCCGCTCTGCATCTTGCCTGCTTGCGCCAAGCGCTTACTCAGACGCTTGGTGATGGTGCCGCCGGCAGGGCGCTGCCAAAACGGCCCATCTTGCTCCTCATCGATCAAATCTTCCCGGCGCCAGGACGGCGCAAACAAGCGGATTCCAAGCTGTCTTGAGCTTTTGACAATCATATGAAAATGATTGGCGCGGCGGAGGATCGGAGGCAAAAATGTCCATCATCAGCTGGATCATTCTCGGCGTCGTCGCCGGCTTCATCGGAAGCAAGATCGTCGACAAGAGCGGCCAGGGCATCGTGCTCGACATCGTGCTCGGCATCGTCGGCGCCGTCGTCGGCGGCCTGATCTTCAGCGCCTTTGGCGCGTCCGGCGTCACCGGCCTCAACATCTACAGCCTGATCGTAGCCGTGATCGGTTCGATCGTGGTGCTGTGGGCCTATCATCAGTTTTCCGGCAAGCGCACGCTGTAGAGGCAAGGCGGACGCCCACGGCTGGTTGGCTGTGGAAGGTAGCGACCCCGCTGGCAACCCCGCGGGGCTCCAGCGGGTTGCGGTCCGGGAGCGGCTCAGGCGATCACCGTGAGACGCCGCCTTCTTTCGTCGAGAGAGACGATAGCCAGGCCGCTGCCGATAACCAGCAGGATGCCGCAGACGGCAAGTGCGTTCGGGAACTCCCCGAATACCAGAAGACCGGAAATCACCGCCCAGACGGTGAAGCAATAGTAGAAGGGGGCGACCGCGCTCGTGGGGCCCACCCGATAGGCCATGAAGATGAAGAAATGGCCGAAGATCAGGAACAGGCCGGCACCGGCTATCAGCAGGAGATGACGGCCCTCCGGCATCACCCAATGCTCGCAAGCAAGGTGCGCCACGCCCGAGCCGACAAGCACCACCACGACGGCCGAGATGGCGACGATCATGCCGGGCACCTCGGCGCCGATCTTGCGTCCTGCGAGGTCGCGCGCCGCGGCCAGGGCCGCGTTGCCGAGCGCCAGCACGGCATAAACGGAAATGCCCTGCATCGTCGGCTGCGCCACCATGACGGCGCCGACGAAGCCAAGGCCGATCAGCGCGATGCGCGCCGCGCCGATCTTCTCGCCGAACAGCATCGAGGAGCCGACGAGCACAAGCAGCGGGGTGACCTGTCCGAGCGCCGTCGAATCGGCAATCTGCATGTTGGCCAAAGCCACCACATAGCAGAGGATCGCCGCCAGCTCGCAAAGGTTCCGGCGCAGCACCTTGCGCTCGAAAAGCAGCGGGATCTGTCGGCCGTAGCCGAGCATGAGGAGCAGAGGCATGCCCCAGAGCGTGGCTGCGGCGCCGCGCAGCAACAGCACCTCGTAGGGCGGCAGCCCCTCTGTGGCGAGCTTCATCATCGTGTCGTTGACGAGGTAGGAGCCCGTGGCAACGACCATGAAAAGCGGACCGCGGATGTTGGCCGAAATGAGCTGCATGTGGCGAAGAAATCAGACGCGGGCCGCGGCAGCAATGGGCCAGCAACGGTCGACAGGGACAGCAACTGGACGAAGTTGCCAGGCCGCGGGACGCGGCAGAGCATGGCCGGCCCGCGATTTGATTTCGGGTGCGGCGACCCTATATCCGCGCCACGTCCTCTGAAATCGGATCATTGGTTAGAGTCGAGTGGCAGAGCGCTCAGCCACAAGGCACTTGTGTTTTTCGGCCGTAGTCGCTAATCGCCCCGCATTCGACTGAACTGAAGGTCAAGGCCGTCCAAGGAAAGAGACTATGGCAAAAGGTAAATTCGAGCGCACCAAGCCGCATGTGAACATTGGCACGATCGGCCACGTCGATCACGGCAAGACGTCGCTGACGGCGGCGATCACGAAGTATTTTGGCGAATACAAGCGCTATGACCAGATCGACGCGGCGCCGGAAGAGAAGGCGCGCGGCATCACCATTTCGACCGCGCACGTCGAGTACGAGACGGCCAACCGGCACTATGCCCACGTCGACTGCCCCGGCCACGCCGACTATGTGAAGAACATGATCACCGGCGCCGCGCAGATGGACGGCGCGATCCTGG
>NZ_SRTP01000001.1:409920-949432 GCF_004791945.1 Mesorhizobium sp. M3A.F.Ca.ET.175.01.1.1
CACCATTTCGACCGCGCACGTCGAGTACGAGACGGCCAACCGGCACTATGCCCACGTCGACTGCCCCGGCCACGCCGACTATGTGAAGAACATGATCACCGGCGCCGCGCAGATGGACGGCGCGATCCTGGTGGTGTCGGCCGCCGACGGCCCGATGCCGCAGACGCGCGAGCACATCCTGCTCGCCCGCCAGGTCGGCGTGCCGTCGATCGTGGTGTTCCTGAACAAGGTCGACCAGGTCGACGACGCCGAGCTTCTGGAGCTGGTCGAGCTCGAGGTGCGCGAGCTGCTGACCAAGAACGAGTCCCCCGGCGACGACATTCCGATCGTCAAGGGCTCGGCGCTGGCGGCGCTGGAAGATTCCAACAAGACCATCGGCGAGGACGCCATCCGCGGGCTGATGGCGCAGGTCGACGCCTACATCCCGACGCCGGTGCGTCCGCTGGACAAGCCGTTCCTGATGCCGATCGAGGACGTGTTCTCGATCTCGGGCCGCGGCACGGTGGTGACCGGCCGCGTCGAGCGCGGCGTGGTCAAGGTCGGCGAGGAGCTGGAGATCGTCGGCATCCGGCCGACGACCAAGACGACCTGCACGGGCGTGGAAATGTTCCGCAAGCTGCTCGACCAGGGCCAGGCCGGCGACAACATCGGCGCGCTGCTGCGCGGCGTCGACCGCGAGGGCGTCGAGCGCGGCCAGGTCCTGGCCAAGCCGGGCTCGGTCAAGCCGCACAAGAAGTTCGTGGCCGAGGCCTACATCCTGACCAAGGACGAGGGCGGCCGCCACACGCCGTTCTTCACCAACTACCGTCCGCAGTTCTACTTCCGCACCACGGACGTGACCGGCATCGTGACGCTGCCGGCCGGCACCGAGATGGTGATGCCCGGCGACAACATCACCGTCGACGTCGAGCTGATCGTGCCGATCGCGATGGAAGAGAAGCTGCGCTTCGCCATCCGTGAAGGCGGCCGCACCGTCGGTGCCGGCATCGTCGTCACCATCAAGGAATAATCGATCCGGCATTGCCGGTGAGAAGGGAAAGGGCGGTCCGACGGGCCGCCCTTTTTTGTTTCCGGCGCATCGCGGCACAAGTATTGCCCGGTCGTTTCAAATCTGTTGCAAGTACCGTTGCCGCAGCTATTATTGGTTGTATCAACGGGGGCGTTGCCAAGCGTGGTTTCAGGAAGACGTTCAGACGCTATCGCAAGGTCGTGGCGTGAACTGGTCGTCATGGCGCTTGTGGTCGCGATTGCAACGGTTGGCTTCGCCGCAAAGGCCGAGGATTTCGACCCGAAGATATTGTCCAATCCGAAGTCGTGGAATCCGGGTACGTGGTACATGCCGGGCATGTCGTCCGATGGTTTTTCGGAGATGCAGTTCGTCGTTGTTCGCAGCAGCGCGGCCGGCTGCGAGCCGAATTGTCCGGAATGGATTTCGGCAGAGGGCGCCATCGCATCGGACACGCCAGCACAGCTCAAGCGCATATTGAAGACGCTCGGCACTCGCAAACTGCCGATCATCGTTAATTCCCCAGGCGGCGATGTCGCCGCCGCGCTTCAGCTCGGTCGCATCATACGCAAGAACGGGCTCGACATAGCCATCGGCAAGACTGAGTTTTCCGATTGTTGGCCGGGGACGGAGGGTTGCGGGGCGAGATTCGGCAAGGGTGTCGCCTATTTCGGCGTGGCGTCTGACGGCGGCGCCATGTGCAACTCTGCATGTCCCCTGATGTTTGCGGGTGGCGTTCGCCGCGTGGCTGGCGGCTGGGCCTATCTCGGTGTTCATCAGATCACCACCACTTGGTTCCCCTCCACAAGGCATTTTCGAACCACCTATCGAACAATCCGAGGCAAGAGATATCAGGTGACCACGGAGACCGTCACTGAGGGCAAAAGTTACAAGACCTACGAAATGAGCAAGGCGTTTGCGAGGAAGCTCTCGGCCTATCTCAGGGAGATGGGGGTCGGGCAGGGGGTGCTGGACACTATGAAGGCAACGCCGGCCAGCGATATCAAGCGGATCACCCTCCACGATATGCTGACGATGAAATTGGCTACCAGCACGGACACCCTAGAGCTGTTTACCAGGGCGAGCCTGTGCGTGCTCGATAAGTTGGCCCCGAATTGCCGAGAAATACCGGCGTCCAGGCCGGCCGACGGACAAACGCCTCCCGCCAAGCCGGCCGAGGTGGCAGCAGTCAAGGCGAAGCCCGAACCGTCTCCGTCACCCGGGCAGGCGACCGACCCTGCCGACCAGAGACCGCAGCGAGATCGTGAATCGAGCCTGACCTTGACGGCTTGCACCGACATAGATGGCAAATTGCAGGTGGTTGCGACCGATCCAAACCTCGGTGAGGCCTGTGGTGGCCCTAGTGGGATAGGCCCATGGCCGGCTTGGGGTGTGACGAACGGTCCGTACACATCGTCGGACATGAAGCCATGATCAGCAGGGGCATACGACTGGTTGCGCTAGCCGGAGCTCGACAGAATGGTACCCTCCGGCTACCCGTTTTGGTCGGCCGCTCTCATGGGATCTGTTGCAAGCCCCGGCGTTGCAAATAGTGTGGGTTGCATCAAGGGGCTTGCCGGACGTGGTTGCAGGGTGCCGTTTCAACAGTCGGGCATGGTGGTCACCGGGGCTGATCTGCCTGGTGCTGCTCTTTGTCATGGGCAATGCTGGTCCCGCCGCCGCCGCGAAAAAGCCCGAGTCCGACCTAGGCCCGACCATGCGCTTTGCCGTCGTGCGCAGCAGCGCGCCGGGCTGTGAGCCCAACTGCCCGGAATGGATCTCGGCGGAAGGCACGATCGAGGCGGGCACGCCGGCCCTGCTCAAGCGGACGCTGAAGTCGCTGAAAGGCCGGCAACTGCCGATCATCGTCAATTCGCCGGGTGGCAATGTCGATGCCGCCCTCCAGCTCGGCCGCATCATTCGCAAGAACAAGCTCGACATCGCCGTCGGCACGACGGTGTTTTTCGGCTGCGAGCCGCAGATGAAGAACTGCCGGGACAATGACGGCAGGGGCGCTCCGTATTTCGGTGTCGCCTATGACAGCGGCGCCATGTGCAATTCGGCCTGCCCGCTGATGTTTGCCGGAGGCATCCGCCGCGTTGTCGGCGAGTGGGCCTTTCTCGGTGTCCACCAGATCACCACCACATACCGTCGGGAAAAGCTGCTTTACCGCACCACCTACCGGGTCGTGAACGGCAAGAAGAAGGTCATAGGCACGAAGCTGGTCAGCCGAAAGAACGCGGGCAGCTACAAGACCTATGAGATGAGCAAGGCGGTCGAGAAGCGGCTTTCGGCCTATCTGAGGGAGATGGGAATAGGCGAGGGCGTGCTGGTCACGATGAAGAACACGCCAGCGAGCGATATCCACCAGCTGGTTCCGGAAAACATGTTGCGCATGAACCTGGTCACCAGCTTGGACTCGCTCGAGCTCTTTGCGGCCGCGACTACCTGTAGAGCAAATCCGGTGCCGGCGAACTGCCGGGAAATACCGGCAGACGGGAATGCGAAACCGGCTGAGATGGCGGCCGCCGAGACACAAGCCGCCCAGGCTCTGGCCGCGCCGCCGAAGCAGGCGCAAGAAATGCGCTTTGTCTTGGTTCGCGGCAGCAACCCGCTCTGCAATCCCGACTGCCCGGATTGGATCGCGGCGGAAGGCACGATCACCGCCGGCACGCCCGACAGGCTGCGCGCGGTGCTGGATACGGTAGGCGGGCGCAGGCTGCCGGTGGTGATCAACTCGCCGGGTGGCGACATTCGGGGTGCGCTCGCCGCCGGCCGGTTGATCCGTGAGCGCGGGCTGGACGTCGCGGTGGGCCGAACGGATTTTCTCGATTGCGACCCAGGCGCGGCAGGCTGTGCCGCCAAGGACGGCTTCCATACCGGCCTCACCGTCGATGCCGGCGCCGAATGCGATGCGGCCTGCGCGGTGATGATTGCCGGCGGCGCCAGGCGCTTCGTGGGTGCCGATGCGCATTTCCTCGTGCACTCCATGGGCATGGAAGAAAAGGTCAGGGCGTATCTCGAGGAGATGGCGATCGGCTCGGGCCTGTTCGCCGCGATGCAGTCGGCCCAATATGCCAAGCACAGGGAACTCAGCCAGGACGAATTGGCGAAGTTCGGGCTCACCACGGGCCGCCAGTCGGTGGACGCGCTGACGGGCGCGACAATCTGCAGGTCGTCGCCGAAACCGGACAACTGCCGCGCCCTGCCGTCCGCCAACGCCCAGGCGGAATCGCCGCCGAAGCTTTAGTGGCCGCCAGAACCGGGGATGCTGGCTGCACCCTCCGGTCGGCAGCGCCCCGCCTCAAAACGGCACTTGAGTTCTCGTCGTCTTTGTGAAATAGCAGCGCGCGTGTACGGGCATAGCTCAGTTGGTAGAGCGGCGGTCTCCAAAACCGCAGGTCGTAGGTTCGAGCCCTGCTGCCCGTGCCATCTCTCAAAATGGCGGATTGCAAAATTAGCCCAGCTGTTTGAAAACCGGCGCACGGCTTGCCAAATAACGGGAATTGGGGCATAAGCCCCGCATAGCCGGGACGGGACGACTGGATGGTTCCGAGGCGGCGCTAAAACATAAAGCGGAACACTTGCCACTTGCGTGGACCAAGAATCGGTTTTATGTAGACTGAACAGACACGCGACGCGTGGAGCTGGGAAGCCGGCTTTACGCGTCTGATTTGCGTGGGTGAAATGGTGGCGCTGATTCGCGCCGGCAGGAAGCCCAGGCGGCACGTCCCGGCCAGCGGGATCATCCAGGAGACCCGGCCAACGGGTCTTGAAGACAGAGCGGCTTATGGCTTCGAAAACCACCAATCCTTTCACCTTTCTCCAGCAGGTGCGTGCGGAGACGGCCAAGGTGACATGGCCCTCGCGCCGAGAGACCATGATCTCGACGGTGATGGTGCTGGTGTTCGCGGTCATCGCCATGATCTTCTTCTTCGCCGCCGACATAGCCATGGGCTATGCGATCGAGTTCATTCTGGGCCTCGGACACTAAGTTCGGCGATTACGGAGACGTCTTGAAATGACTGCGCGGTGGTACATCGTCCACGCCTATTCGAACTTCGAAAAGAAGGTCGCCGAGGACATCGAGAACAAGGCCAAGCAGAAGGGTCTGTCGGGCGAGATCGAGCAGATCGTGGTGCCGACCGAGAAGGTCGTCGAGATCCGTCGCGGCCGCAAGGTCGATGCCGAGCGCAAGTTCTTCCCAGGCTATGTGCTTCTGAAGGCCAACCTGACGGACGCCGTGTTCTCGCTGGTCAAGAACACGCCGAAGGTCACCGGCTTCCTGGGCGACTCCAAGCCTGTGCCGATCACGGAGACCGAGGCGCAGCGCATCCTGAACCAGGTGCAGGAAGGCGTCGAGCGGCCCAAGCCCTCGGTCACTTTCGAGATCGGCGAGGCGATCCGGGTGTCGGACGGGCCGTTCGCATCCTTCAACGGCTTCGTCCAGGAAGTGGACGAGGAGCGGGCTCGCCTCAAAGTGGAAGTTTCGATCTTCGGGCGCGCCGTGCCCGTCGATCTGGAATTCGGTCAGGTCGAAAAGGGCTGATCCGATACCCGCGCCGCAAGGTGTCGGGATGCCCTTTGCCGACAGGCGAGGGGTGGCGGTGTGAAAGCACGCTGCCGTGAACGGGTGGGAGGCGAACGCGGCTTAGCCGGCCGCGGGAACCGCACCACCAGACTGCAACCGCCGGTATTTCCCAGCTAGGGGCCGGCATGAGAAAAGGCAGGAATAGAGATGGCTAAGAAAGTTGCAGGCCAGCTCAAGCTCCAGGTTGCCGCGGGTTCGGCCACGCCGTCGCCCCCGATCGGCCCGGCGCTTGGTCAGCGCGGCATCAACATCATGGAGTTCTGCAAGGCGTTCAACGCGCAGACGCAGGAGCTGGAGAAGGGGTCGCCGATCCCGGTCGTCATCACCTACTACCAGGACAAGTCGTTCACCTTCGTCATGAAGACGCCGCCGGTGAGCTACTTCCTGAAGAAGGCCGCCAACCTAAAGTCGGGTTCGAAGGAGCCGGGCAAGGTCAAGGCCGGCACGATCTCGCGCGACAAGGTGCGCCAGATCGCCGAGCAGAAGATGAAGGACCTGAACGCAAACGACGTCGAGGCGGCCATGCGCATGGTCGAGGGCTCCGCCCGCTCGATGGGCCTGGAAGTGGTGGGCTGAAGATCATGGCAAAGATTGCAAAGCGCGTGGCAAAGACCCGCGAAGGCATCGACCCGAACAAGGCCTATGCTCTTGGTGACGCGCTGAAGCTGCTCAAGGAGCGGTCTTCGGTGAAGTTCGACGAGACCGTCGAGGTCGCGATGAATCTGGGCGTCGACCCGCGCCATGCCGACCAGATGGTCCGCGGCGTGGTCAACCTGCCGAACGGCACCGGCCGCTCGGTGCGCGTTGCCGTGTTCGCGCGCGGCGACAAGGCCGAGGAAGCCAAGGCCGCCGGCGCCGATATCGTGGGCGCCGAGGATCTGGTCGACATCGTCCAGAAGGGCACGATCGACTTCGACCGCTGCATCGCTACCCCGGACATGATGCCGCTGGTCGGCCGTCTCGGTAAGGTGCTCGGTCCGCGCGGCATGATGCCGAACCCAAAGGTCGGCACCGTGACCCCGGACGTGGCTGCGGCCGTCAAGGCTTCGAAGGGCGGCGCCGTCGAGTTCCGCGTCGAGAAGGCCGGCATCGTCCATGCCGGCGTCGGCAAGATCTCGTTCGACGTCAAAGCGCTGGAAGAGAATGTGCGGGCCTTCGCCGATGCGGTGAACAAGGCCAAGCCGGCCGGCGCCAAGGGCAACTACGTCAAGAAGGTGTCGGTCACCTCGACGATGGGCCCGGGCCTCAAGCTCGACATCGCGACGCTCGCCGCGTCGTAATCGTCGTCTGATCGGCTTAGCCGATCTGGAAGAATTCCGGGCCGCCGATCCGTCGGCGGGCCGGTACCCCCGGAGGCCGAAAGGCTTCCGGATATCCTGTCCGAGATTGCAGGCGGCCCAACAGCCTTAATTCATGCGGCCTGCATGAGACGGGTGAAGACCCGACAAAGGAGCGACAAGCTCCAATGAAAGGTTCGAACCGTGTTTGCCTTTTGTCAGCACATCGCCGGCGTGGCCGTCGGTGTGGCGAAAGGGGGCAGGATCCTCGAGCGCCGTTCGGGAGATCCTTTTTGGGATAGCCCGGCCGGCAAAAGGCAACCCGACGCCTGACCTCGTGAATGAGAATGTTCTCATCAGCAGGTTGGGGGTCAACTGGAGATAGGCAGTGGACAGAGCGGAAAAACGCGAACTCGTCACGGGCCTGAACGAAGCGTTCTCGAACGCCGGTTCAGTCGTCGTGGCCCACTACGCCGGTATCACCGTCGCGCAAATGAACGACCTTCGGTCGAAGATGCGCGCTGCCGGTGGCACCGTCAAAGTCGCGAAGAACCGTCTCGCCAAGATCGCTCTTCAGGGCACGGACTCCGCATCGATCGTCGATCTGTTCAAGGGACAGACGCTGATTGCTTATTCGGAGGATCCGGTTGCGGCGCCGAAGGTCGCGTCCGATTTCGCCAAGGGGAATGACAAGTTGATCATTCTCGGCGGCGCGATGGGCTCGACCTCGCTCAACGCCGACGGTGTGAAGGCACTCGCCACCATGCCGTCGCTCGACGAGCTGCGCGCCAAGCTGGTTGGCATGATCGCCACGCCGGCAACCCGGATCGCCCAGATCGTCAATGCGCCCGCGGCTTCGGTCGCGCGTGTCATCGGCGCTTACGCCCGGAAGGACGAGGCGGCATGAGGCCGTTCCTCGCTGTCAACAACACACGTTCGAACCTAGTGAAGGAATACACAAATGGCTGATCTCGCGAAGATCGTAGACGACCTTTCGAAGCTGACCGTCCTCGAGGCGGCTGAGCTGTCGAAGCTCCTGGAAGAGAAGTGGGGCGTTTCGGCTGCTGCTCCGGTGGCGGTTGCTGCTGCTGCTGGTGGCGCTGCCGCCGCTGCTGCTCCGGCCGAAGAGAAGACGGAATTCGACGTCGTTCTCGCCGATGCCGGCGCCCAGAAGATCAACGTCATCAAGGAAGTCCGCGCCATCACCGGCCTTGGCCTCAAGGAAGCCAAGGACCTGGTCGAAGCGGCTCCGAAGCCGGTCAAGGAAGGCGTTTCCAAGGCCGACGCCGACAAGTTCAAGGCTCAGCTGGAAGCCGCTGGCGCCAAGGTCGACCTGAAGTAAGCCTTTGGGCGAGGGCGGACGGCCTCGCGCCGTCCGCCCCCTCCCTTGACCAAGGGAGGCTTCGCAGCGCGAGACGTTTGAAAACCTCTTTCCTGAGGGCCGCAAACGGCCTTCCGGAAACGGGTTTTCTCCCGTTTTAGCCGGCACCCGCCAAACGATTGGAAGGGGCGGCCGGAAAAACAGACAGGGGCGGCCCCAAGGCAGCCCGTTGGTGCAAGGCGAGCCGCGGCGAGGTTCGCCCCGAGTTCAGAGCTAAGGAGCGACGATGGCCCAGACCCAGACTTTCAATGGCCGCAGACGCGTACGCAAGTTCTTCGGAAAGATCCCCGAAGTTGCGGAGATGCCGAACCTGATCGAGGTCCAAAAGGCATCCTATGACCAGTTCCTGATGGTGGACGAGCCCAAGGGCGGACGTCCGGACGAAGGACTGCAGGCTGTTTTCAAGTCGGTCTTCCCGATCTCCGATTTTTCCGGCTCCTCGATGCTGGAATTCGTGAAGTATGAGTTCGAGGGACCGAAATTCGACGTTGACGAATGCCGTCAGCGCGACCTGACCTATGCCGCGCCACTGAAGGTGACGCTGCGCCTCATCGTGTTCGATATCGACGAGGATACCGGCGCCAAGTCGATCAAGGACATCAAGGAGCAGGACGTCTACATGGGCGACATGCCGCTCATGACGTCGAACGGCACCTTCATCGTCAACGGCACCGAGCGCGTCATCGTCTCGCAGATGCACCGCTCGCCGGGCGTCTTCTTCGACCATGACAAGGGCAAGTCGCACTCGTCCGGCAAACTTCTGTTCGCCGCGCGCGTCATTCCCTATCGCGGCTCGTGGCTCGACATCGAGTTCGATTCCAAGGACGTCGTGCACGCCCGCATCGACCGCCGCCGCAAGATCCCGGTGACGTCGCTTCTGATGGCGCTCGGCATGGACGGCGAGGAGATCCTGTCGACCTTCTACAACAAGATCACTTACAAGCGCTCCGGCGACCACTGGCGCATTCCGTTCAACGTCGAGCGGTTCCGCGGCCTCAAGGCAGTCGGCGACCTGGTCGACGCCGACACTGGCGAGATCGTCGTCGAAGCCGGCAAGAAGATCACCGCCCGCCAGGCCCGCCAGCTCGGCGAAAAGGGTCTGAAGGCGATCAAGGCGACCGACGAGGACCTGCTCGGCAACTACCTCGCGGAGGACATCGTCAACTATGCCACCGGCGAGATCTTCCTCGAGGCCGGCGACGAGATCGACGAAAAGACGCTGAAGGTGCTGCTCGGCACGGGCGAGGATGAAATCCAGATCCTCGACATCGACCACGTCAATGTCGGCGCCTACATCCGCAACACGCTCGCGGTCGACAAGAACGAAAGCCGCCAGGACGCGCTGTTCGACATCTACCGCGTCATGCGTCCGGGCGAGCCGCCGACGCTCGAGACCGCCGAGGCTATGTTCAACTCGCTGTTCTTCGACAGCGAGCGCTACGACTTGTCGGCCGTCGGCCGCGTCAAGATGAACATGCGTCTCGAGCTCAAGGCCGAGGACACCGTGCGCGTCCTGCGCAAGGAAGACATCCTGGCCGTGGTCAAGACGCTGGTCGAGCTGCGTGATGGCAAGGGCGAGATCGACGACATCGACAATCTCGGCAACCGCCGCGTGCGCTCGGTCGGCGAGCTCATGGAGAACCAGTACCGCGTCGGCCTCCTGCGCATGGAGCGCGCGATCAAGGAGCGCATGTCCTCGATCGAGATCGACACGGTCATGCCGCAGGACCTCATCAACGCCAAGCCGGCGGCTGCCGCCGTGCGCGAATTCTTCGGCTCCTCGCAGCTGTCGCAGTTCATGGACCAGACTAACCCGCTGTCGGAGATCACCCACAAGCGCCGCCTGTCGGCGCTCGGACCGGGCGGTCTGACCCGCGAGCGCGCCGGCTTCGAGGTGCGCGACGTGCACCCGACGCATTACGGCCGCATCTGCCCGATCGAGACGCCGGAAGGCCCGAATATCGGCCTGATCAACTCGCTCGCCACCTTCGCGCGCGTCAACAAGTACGGTTTCATCGAGAGCCCGTACCGCAAGATCGTCAACGGCAAGCTGACCAACGAAGTCGTCTATCTGTCGGCGATGGAGGAGGCCAAGCACCACGTCGCGCAGGCCAACGCCGAGCTCGACAAGAATGGCGGTTTCGTCGACGAATTCGTCATCTGCCGTAACGCTGGCGAAGTGATGATGGCGCCGCGCGAGAACGTCGACCTGATGGACGTCTCGCCGAAGCAGATGGTGTCGGTGGCGGCTGCGCTCATCCCGTTCCTCGAGAACGACGACGCCAACCGCGCGCTGATGGGCTCGAACATGCAGCGTCAGGCCGTGCCGCTGGTGCGCGCCGAGGCGCCGTTCGTCGGCACCGGCATGGAGCCGATCGTCGCCCGTGACTCGGGCGCCGCCATCGGCGCCCGCCGCGGCGGCATCGTCGACCAGGTGGACGCCACGCGTATCGTCATCCGCGCCACGGAGGATCTCGATCCCGGCAAGTCCGGCGTCGACATCTACCGGTTGATGAAGTTCCAGCGCTCGAACCAGAACACCTGCATCAACCAGCGTCCGCTGGTGCGCATGGGCGATCGGGTCAACAAGGGCGACATCATCGCCGACGGTCCGTCGACCGAGCTCGGCGATCTCGCGCTCGGCCGTAACGTGCTCGTCGCGTTCATGCCGTGGAACGGCTACAACTACGAGGACTCGATCCTGCTCTCCGAGCGCATCGTGGCCGACGACGTCTTCACCTCGATCCACATCGAGGAGTTCGAGGTCATGGCCCGCGACACCAAGCTCGGGCCGGAGGAAATCACGCGCGACATCCCGAACGTCTCGGAAGAAGCGCTGAAGAACCTCGATGAGGCCGGCATCGTCTATATCGGCGCGGAAGTGCAGCCGGGCGACATCCTGGTCGGCAAGATCACGCCGAAGGGCGAAAGCCCGATGACGCCGGAAGAAAAGCTGCTGCGCGCCATCTTCGGCGAAAAGGCTTCCGACGTCCGCGACACCTCCATGCGCATGCCTCCGGGCACCTTCGGCACGGTCGTGGAAGTGCGCGTCTTCAACCGCCACGGCGTCGAGAAGGACGAGCGCGCCATGGCAATCGAGCGCGAGGAGATCGAGCGCCTGGCCAAGGACCGCGACGACGAGCAGGCGATCCTCGACCGCAACGTCTATTCGCGCCTTTCCGACATGCTGGTCGGCAAGGATGCGATCGCCGGGCCGAAGGGCTTCAAGAAGGGCTCGAAGCTCTCGAAGGACACGCTCGACGAGTATCCGCGCTCGCAGTGGTGGCAGTTCGCGGTGGAGAACGAGAAGCTCCAGAGCGAGCTGGAAGCGCTACGCGGCCAGTATGACGACTCCAAGAAGGCGCTCGAGCAGCGCTTCATGGACAAGGTCGAGAAGGTGCAGCGCGGCGACGAGATGCCTCCGGGCGTCATGAAGATGGTCAAGGTCTTCGTGGCGGTGAAGCGCAAGATGCAGCCGGGCGACAAGATGGCCGGCCGTCATGGCAACAAGGGTGTGGTGTCGCGCATCGTTCCGGTCGAGGACATGCCTTTCCTCGAGGACGGCACGCATGCCGATATCGTGCTCAACCCGCTGGGCGTGCCGAGCCGCATGAATGTCGGCCAGATCCTGGAAACGCATCTGGGCTGGGCCTGCGCAGGCATGGGTCGGAAGATCGGCGAGCTGATCGACGCGTACAAGGCGGGCGGCGACATCAAGCCGCTGCGCAAGACGCTGGAGAGCTTCATGCCCTCCAACGACCGCAACGAGCCGATCCGCGAATATGACGACGAGAGCATCGTTCGCCTCAGCGAGCAGATGCGCCGCGGCGTCTCCATCGCGACCCCGGTATTCGACGGCGCCCACGAAGCCGACATCAACACCATGCTGGAGCAGGCGGGCCTGCACACCAGCGGTCAGTCGCAGCTCTATGACGGCCGCACCGGCGAGCCGTTCGATCGCAAGGTGACGATGGGCTACATCTATATGCTCAAGCTTCATCACCTGGTGGACGACAAGATCCACGCGCGCTCGATCGGCCCGTACTCGCTCGTCACCCAGCAGCCGCTGGGCGGCAAGGCGCAGTTCGGCGGCCAGCGCTTCGGCGAAATGGAGGTCTGGGCCCTGGAAGCCTACGGCGCCGCCTACACGCTGCAGGAGATGCTGACGGTTAAGTCGGACGACGTCGCCGGGCGCACCAAGGTCTATGAGGCGATCGTCAGAGGCGACGACACGTTCGAGGCCGGCATCCCCGAGAGCTTCAACGTTCTCGTCAAGGAAATGCGCTCCCTCGGCCTCAATGTCGAGCTGGAGAACACCAAGGTCGACGAGGCCCCCGTGCGGCTGCCCGACGCGGCCGAGTAACGCCAAGCAAGGCAATGGCGCGCCGCCGCCCAAGAAGCGGCGCGCCCGTCAAATTCTTCGGCCGGTTGGCCGGCCAGTCTGCGGGCATTCGGCCCGCGATCGATGCAAGGGGTTTTCGAGGACCCCGAAAAGGAGAACGGCATGAACCAAGAGGTCATGAATCTCTTCAACCCCCAGGCGCCTGCGCAGGTGTTCGATTCCATCCGGATCTCGCTCGCCAGCCCTGAGAAGATTCTGTCCTGGTCGTTCGGCGAAATCAAAAAGCCGGAGACCATCAACTACCGCACCTTCAAGCCGGAGCGTGACGGCTTGTTCTGCGCGCGCATCTTCGGTCCGATCAAGGACTATGAGTGCCTGTGCGGCAAGTACAAGCGCATGAAGTACAAGGGCGTCATCTGCGAGAAGTGCGGCGTCGAAGTCACGCTGTCGCGCGTGCGCCGCGAGCGCATGGGCCACATCGAGCTCGCCGCGCCGGTCGCCCATATCTGGTTCCTGAAGTCGCTGCCCTCGCGCATCGGCACGCTGCTCGACATGACCTTGAAGGACATCGAGCGCGTCCTCTACTTCGAGAACTACATCGTCACCGAGCCGGGCCTCACCGCGCTGAAGGAGCACCAGCTGCTCAGCGAGGAAGAGTACATGCTGGCCGTCGACGAGTACGGCGAGGATTCCTTCACCGCCATGATCGGCGCCGAGGCTATCCATGACCTGCTCGCCGGCATGGAACTAGAGAAGATCGCCGGCGACCTGCGTTCGGAGCTGGCTTCGACCTCGTCCGAGCTCAAGCAGAAGAAGCTGCTGAAGCGGCTCAAGGTCGTCGAGAACTTCATGGAATCCGGCAACCGTCCGGAATGGATGATCATGAAGGTGGTTCCGGTGATCCCGCCGGACCTGCGCCCGCTGGTCCCTCTGGACGGCGGCCGCTTCGCCACGTCCGACCTGAACGATCTCTATCGCCGCGTCATCAACCGCAACAACCGCCTGAAGCGGCTGATCGAGCTGCGCGCGCCGGGCATCATCGTGCGCAACGAAAAGCGCATGCTGCAGGAAGCCGTCGATGCGCTGTTCGACAACGGCCGTCGCGGCCGCGTCATCACCGGCGCCAACAAGCGTCCGCTGAAGTCGCTGTCCGATATGCTGAAGGGCAAGCAGGGCCGGTTCCGCCAGAACCTGCTCGGCAAGCGCGTCGACTATTCCGGCCGCTCGGTCATCGTGACCGGTCCGGAGCTCAAGCTGCACCAGTGCGGCCTGCCGAAGAAGATGGCGCTCGAGCTGTTCAAGCCCTTCATCTACGCCCGCCTCGACGCAAAGGGCTTCTCCTCGACCGTCAAGCAGGCGAAGAAGCTGGTCGAGAAGGAGCGTCCGGAGGTCTGGGACATCCTCGACGAGGTCATCCGCGAGCATCCGGTGCTCTTGAACCGCGCGCCGACGCTGCACCGCCTCGGCATCCAGGCGTTCGAGCCGATCCTGATCGAAGGCAAGGCGATCCAGCTGCATCCGCTGGTCTGCACGGCCTTCAACGCCGACTTCGACGGCGACCAGATGGCGGTCCACGTGCCGCTGTCGCTGGAAGCGCAGCTCGAAGCCCGCGTGCTGATGATGTCGACCAACAACATCCTGCACCCGGCCTCCGGCGCGCCGATTATCGTGCCGTCGCAGGACATGGTTCTGGGTCTCTACTATCTCTCGATCGTCAACCAGAACGAGCCGGGCGAGGGCATGGTGTTTGCCGACATGGGCGAGCTCCAGCACGCGCTGGAGACCAAGGCCGTGACGCTGCACGCCAAGATCAAGGGCCGTTTCCGCACCGTCGATGCCGATGGCAAGACGGTGTCGAGGATTCACGACACCACGCCTGGCCGCATGATCATCGGCGAGCTTCTGCCGAAGAACGTCAACGTGCCTTATGAGATCGCCAACCAGGAGATGACCAAGAAGAACATCTCCAAGATGATCGACACCGTCTACCGCCATTGCGGTCAGAAGGAGACGGTCATCTTCTGCGACCGCATCATGGCCCTCGGCTTCGCTCATGCCTGCCGCGCCGGCATTTCGTTCGGCAAGGACGACATGGTGATCCCGGACACCAAGCTGAAGCTGGTCTCCGACACCGAGGCTTTGGCCAAGGAATACGAGCAGCAGTACAATGACGGCCTGATCACCCAGGGCGAGAAGTACAACAAGGTGGTCGACGCCTGGGCCAAGTGCTCGGAAAAGGTCGCCGACGAGATGATGGCCCGCATCAAGGCCGTCGAGTTCGAGGACAATGGCCGTCAGAAGCCGATGAACTCGATCTACATGATGTCGCATTCGGGTGCGCGCGGCTCGCCCACCCAGATGCGCCAGCTCGCGGGCATGCGCGGCCTGATGGCCAAGCCTTCGGGCGAGATCATCGAGACGCCGATCATCTCGAACTTCAAGGAAGGCCTCACCGTGCTCGAGTATTTCAACTCGACCCACGGGGCCCGCAAGGGTCTGGCCGACACCGCACTGAAGACGGCGAACTCGGGTTACCTCACCCGCCGCCTGGTCGACGTGGCCCAGGACTGCATCGTCAACTCGCTGGATTGCGGCACCGAGAAGGGCCTCACCATGCAGCCGATCGTCGATGCCGGTCAGATCGTCGCCTCGGTCGGTCAGCGCGTGCTTGGCCGCACGGCACTCGACGACATCAACCATCCGGTTTCCGGCGAGTTGCTGGTCAAGGCCGGCAAGCTGATGGACGAGCGCGATGTGGAGCAGATCGAGAAGGCCGGCGTGCAGTCGGTGCGCATCCGCTCGGCGCTGACCTGCGAGGTCAGGACCGGCGTGTGCGCGGTCTGCTACGGTCGCGATCTTGCCCGCGGCACCCCCGTCAACCAGGGCGAGGCCGTCGGCGTCATCGCCGCGCAGTCGATCGGCGAGCCGGGCACCCAGCTCACCATGCGTACCTTCCACATGGGCGGCACGGCGCAGGTGGTGGACTCCTCGTTCCTTGAAGCCTCCTATGAGGGCAAGGTTCAGATCCGCAACCGCAACGTGGTGCGCAACTCCGAAGGCCAGCAGATGGTGATGGGCCGCAACATGGCGGTTCTGATCCTCGACGAGACCGGCAAGGAACGCGCCACGCACCGCGTCGCCTATGGCTCGCGCATCTTTGTGGACGACGGCGACAAGGTGAAGCGCGGCCAGCGTATCGCCGAGTGGGATCCCTACACTCGCCCGATCCTCACCGAAATCGAGGGCAAGGTGGCGTTCGAGGATCTGGTCGACGGCATCTCCGTGCAGGAGACGGCCGACGAATCGACCGGCATCACCAAGCGCGAGGTCATCGACTGGCGTTCGACGCCGCGCGGCAGCGACCTGAAGCCGGCAATCGTCGTTCAGGATGCCAAGGGCAAGGTCGGCAAGCTGTCGAAGGGCGGCGATGCACGCTTCCTGCTCTCGGTCGAGGCCATCCTCTCGGTCGAGCCGGGCGCGCATGTCCGTCCCGGCGACGTGCTGGCGCGTATCCCGATGGAAAGCGCCAAGACCAAGGACATCACCGGCGGTCTGCCGCGCGTGGCCGAACTGTTCGAGGCTCGCCGGCCGAAGGATCACGCCATCATCGCCGAGATCGATGGCACGGTCCGCTTCGGCCGCGACTACAAGAACAAACGCCGCATCATCATCGAGCCGCATGACTCGACGATGGAGCCGGTCGAGTACCTGATCCCGAAGGGCAAGCCGTTCCATCTGCAGGACGGCGACGTCATCGAGAAGGGCGACTACATCCTCGACGGCAATCCGGCGCCGCACGACATCCTGGCGATCAAGGGCGTGGAGGCGCTTGCGTCCTACCTCGTCAACGAGATCCAGGAGGTCTACCGCCTGCAGGGCGTGTCGATCAACGACAAGCACATCGAGGTGATCGTTCGCCAGATGCTGCAGAAGGTCGAGATCACGGTCCAGGGCGACTCGAGCTACATTCCGGGCGACCACGTCGACGTGATCGAACTGGAAGAGGTCAACGAACGCCTGATCGACGACGGCAAGAAGCCGGCCGAAGGCCAGCCGGTGCTGCTCGGCATCACCAAGGCTTCGCTGCAGACGCCGTCCTTCATCTCGGCCGCCTCCTTCCAGGAGACGACCAGGGTGCTGACCGAAGCGGCGGTTGCCGGCAAGACCGACATGCTGCAGGGCCTGAAGGAAAACGTCATCGTCGGCCGCCTGATCCCGGCCGGCACCGGCGGCACGATGAGCCAGATCCGGCGCATCGCCACCTCGCGCGACGAGCTCATCATCGACGAGCGCCGCAAGGCGTCTGGCGTCGAAGTCGCCGAGCCGATGCTGACCGACATGGTCAACGCCGCGCAGTAAGCGCGGCTGGAAATGAAAACTGGAAAGGGGCCCGCGCGGCCCCTTTTTCATTCTGGCTCCAAACGAGGAATAACCATGACCAGCAAGACCTGGACGGCTGTCGACGACTACATCGTTTCCTCGCTTTTCGAGGCGGATCCCATTCTCGATGCGGTGCTCGCGGCGAACCGCGAGCAGGGGCTGCCTGCCATCGACGTCTCCTTGGCGCAAGGGAAGCTGCTGTCGCTGCTGGTGCGCATCCGCGGCGCGAAGCGAGTGCTGGAGATCGGTACGCTGGGCGGCTATTCGACGATCTGGATGGCGCGGGGACTGCCTGATGAAGGGACGGTGGTGACGCTGGAGCTCGAACCGCATCATGCCGAAGTGGCGCGCTCGAATGTCGAGCGGGCAGGGGTCTCCGACAAGGTAGAACTGCGGGTCGGTCCGGCGCTTCAGTCGCTGGCTGAGCTGGAGAGCGAAAATGCCGGTCCGTTCGACCTGATCTTCATCGATGCCGACAAGCCGAACATCCCGAACTATCTGTCCTGGGCCATGCGGCTGTCGCGCCGCGGCACAGTGATCGTCTGCGACAACGTCGTTCGCGACGGTGCCGTGCTCAACCAGGACGGCAGCGACGCCAATGTCGAAGGCGCCCGCGCGGCGTTCGCCTTCATCGGCGGAGACGAGCGGCTGGAGGGAACAGCCATCCAGACCGTCGGCGCCAAGGGCTATGACGGCTTCGCGATTGCGATCGTCAAGTGATATGACACCGTCAATGACAGTGATATCGGACCAGCTCGCTTGTCACCGGCTGTTCGTCTGACGAGCGGCTTCCCCCAATCCGTCGCTGCTTCGCAGCGCCACTTTTCCCCCTCCGGAGGGAAAGGAAGGCGCTCAGTCGAAAAAGGCCTCGACGACGTTGCGCTTGCCGAGCATGAAGGCGTCGGCGACATGCTGCAGCGGCGCCAGGTCGACATCCGAAACGCCGGCGCGCACGATCTCGGCGAAGCGCTTGTAGAGCATCGGATATTCGGCTTCCGGCTCGTCATGGACGATCTTGCCCTCGATGGCGAGCTTCGCCCCGCCGCCCGAAAGCACCATCTTGCCCTTGTCGGTCTCGGCCAGGATGTCCCAGCTCTGCGGGCCCGTCTGCAGCCAGTCGAGCTCCATCGTCACCGGCAGCCCGCCCGAGGTGCGGAAGACGACATGCGCGGCAACCGGCGCGGCGCGGTTTTCCGGAAAATCGAGCACGGCCGACGTGATGAACATCGGCGGCAGGATGTGGGTGGCGATCGACAGCGCGTTGATGCCGGGATCGAACACGCCGAAGCCGCCCGGCGCCCAGATCCATTCCTGGTTCGGGTGCCAACGGCGCACGTCTTCCTTCCAGTTGATCGCGGCCGAACTGATGCTTGCCGAAGCGAGGAAAGCGCGCGCGGCCTCGACCGCCGGCGCGTAGCGCGAATGCCAGCTGGCGAAAAGCGAGACGCCGTGGCTTGCGGCAAGCGTCTTCAGGTCCTCGACCTCGCTGACGGTGGCGCCCGGCGGCTTCTCGAGGAAGACGTGCTTGCCTGCCTCGAGCGCGGCGCGGGCGCCGTCGTAGCGGAACTGGGGCGGCATACAGAGCGAGACGGCGTCAAGGCCGGGCTCGGCTTCGAGCATGGCCTCGATGCTCGGATAGTTCGGGATGCCGTCGACTTTGCCGTGGCGGCTGGCGGCGGCGACAAGCTGGTAATTGGCGTCCTTCGCCAGGGCAGGGAGATGCTGGTCGCGGACGATCTTTCCCACGCCGACGATGCCTAGCTTGATGGGGTCGAGTTTGATGGTGCCGAGCTTGGCGGGATCGCTGGTCATGGGAACTCCGGAGGACTGAAAAGCTGGGTGTTCTAGGCAGGAGAGGGCTGGCCGGCCGACGCCTTTGCCGCCGCCCTGGTGAATCAGAGCGGCTGGTCGAAGGTGACGATCGAGACCTCGCCTTCGATCGCGCCCTGATAGGCGGACAGATGCGGCTCGTCGTCGGGCGCGCCATCCATGTCGCCGATCTGATCGAGCTCGGCTTCCGCATAGCCTTCTGCGGCGAGCGATTCGAGCGCTCGGCGAACGGCCGAATCGTCGTCCGGCGCGACCAGCATCACATGCACGCCCTCCGGCTTGCCGCCCTTCTTCTTCCACACCCGGCCGGTAATGATGGTGACCGGGCGTTCTTCATTGTCGTTCACGGGCTGATTCCTCCGGGCGAGGGGATTGGTGCTGCTCATGCCGCCTTTTGGCATGAAGCACCCATATAGGACAGGCGGAAGGCGGTCACTTTCTTCCTCGCCCTTGCAAAAAGACGCAACAAAATTACATGCGTTGGACGCATGGCTGCCAAGCCTCGAATTGGGCCGCAATATTTGCTGCTCCGGGGTTGACGGACAGGGGCCTTACGAGTAGAAGCCGCCCCGTCAGAACCGATGTGAGACTTGCTTTTCCGAGGCGACACGCCTTGGAGTTTGCCTCAAACAGGGTTCGTTTTACGAGCGAAAAGACATTTCCGGCGCGCATGAAGCGGCTTCCGCTTCCTCTGCAATTTGTTCGGGCAGGACCGCGAGACGCGGTGTGTTGCCCGAATTTGCGTATGGAAACGACGCTTTGAGCGGCCCTGACAGGGGCGAGACACGGAATTGAGAGACAAGAGGGTTTAATGCCTACCGTCAACCAGCTGATCCGCAAGCCGCGCCTGGCGCCGGTGAAGCGCAACAAGGTCCCGGCCATGCAGCAGAACCCGCAGAAGCGGGGCGTCTGCACGCGCGTCTACACCACGACGCCGAAGAAGCCGAACTCGGCGCTGCGCAAGGTGGCCAAGATCCGTCTGACCAACGGCTTCGAAGTGATCGGCTACATCCCGGGCGAAGGCCACAACCTGCAGGAGCACTCCGTGGTCATGATCCGCGGCGGCCGCGTCAAGGACCTTCCGGGTGTCCGCTACCACATCATCCGCGGCGTGCTCGACACGCAGGGTGTGAAGAACCGCAAGCAGCGCCGTTCGAAATACGGTGCGAAGCGTCCGAAGTAAGGGTTTCCGGCTTCGGCGCTTTTTTTGACTGCGCCGTGCCACGAGATTGAGAGACAAAAGCCATGTCCCGTCGTCACAGTGCAGAAAAGCGTGAGATCAATCCGGACCCGAAGTTCGGCGACCTGATCGTCACCAAGTTCATGAACGCCGTCATGTATGACGGCAAGAAGTCGGTTGCCGAGACGATCGTCTACGGCGCGCTGGATCAGGTCCAGGCCAAGACCAAGCAGGAGCCGGTCACCGTCTTCCATCAGGCGCTCGACAATGTCGCGCCGCATGTGGAAGTGCGCTCGCGTCGCGTCGGCGGCGCCACCTACCAGGTTCCGGTCGACGTGCGCCCCGAGCGGCGCCAGGCGCTGGCCATCCGCTGGCTGATCGCCGCCGCCCGCAACCGCAACGAGACCACCATGATCGACCGCCTCTCGGGCGAGCTGATGGACGCGGCCAACAACCGCGGCACGGCCGTCAAGAAGCGTGAAGACACCCACAAGATGGCAGAAGCCAACCGCGCCTTCGCGCACTACCGCTGGTAAAGCGCGAACGAGACTGAGAGGCACCTACCATGGCCCGCGAATACAAAATCGAAGACTACCGCAATTTCGGTATCATGGCGCATATCGACGCCGGCAAGACGACGACGACCGAGCGCGTCCTGTACTACACGGGCAAGTCGCACAAGATCGGCGAAGTCCATGACGGCGCTGCCACCATGGACTGGATGGAGCAGGAGCAGGAACGCGGCATCACCATCACCTCGGCCGCGACCACGACCTTCTGGAAGGGTCGTGACGGCAAGATGCGCCGCTTCAACATCATCGACACTCCCGGACACGTTGACTTCACCATCGAGGTCGAGCGCTCGCTGCGCGTGCTCGACGGCGCGATCGCGCTGCTCGATGCCAATGCCGGCGTCGAGCCGCAGACCGAGACCGTGTGGCGCCAGGCCGACAAGTACCACGTGCCGCGCATGATCTTCTGCAACAAGATGGACAAGATCGGCGCCGACTTCTACCGCTCGGTGGAAATGATCGGTTCGCGCCTCGGCGCGCAGGCCGTCGTCATGCAGCTGCCGATCGGCGCCGAGACCGAGTTCAAGGGCGTTGTCGATCTCGTCGAGATGAACGCGCTTGTCTGGCGCGACGAGACGCTGGGTGCCGCCTGGGACGTCGTCGAGATCCCGGCCGATCTCAAGGAGAAGGCCGCTCAGTATCGCGAGAAGATGATCGAGGCCGCCGTCGAGATGGACGAGACCGCGCTCGAGAATTACCTCGAAGGCAACATGCCGTCGAACGACGAGATCCGCGCGCTGATCCGCAAGGGCACCATCGCGGTCAAGTTCTTCCCGATGTTCTGCGGCTCTGCCTTCAAGAACAAGGGCGTGCAGCCGCTGCTCGACGCCGTTGTCGAATACCTGCCGTCGCCCATCGACGTGCCGGCGATCAAGGGCGTCGACGCCAAGACGGATGCCGAGATCGAGCGTCATGCGACCGACAGCGAGCCGTTGTCGATGCTGGCGTTCAAGATCATGAACGACCCGTTCGTCGGTTCGCTGACCTTCGCCCGCATCTATTCGGGCAAGCTGTCGAAGGGCGCCTCCCTCGACAACACCGTTAAGGGCAAGAAGGAGCGCATCGGCCGCATGCTGCAGATGCATGCGAATTCGCGCGCCGACATCGAGGAGGCTTACGCCGGCGACATCGTCGCCCTGGCCGGCCTCAAGGACACGACCACCGGCGACACGCTTTGCGATCCGCTGCACCCTGTCATTCTCGAGCGCATGGAATTCCCTGATCCGGTCATCCAGATCGCCATCGAGCCGAAGACCAAGAACGACCAGGAGAAGATGGGCCTGGCGCTGCATCGCCTGGCGGCCGAGGATCCGTCCTTCCGCGTCAAGACCGACGAGGAAAGCGGCCAGACCATCATCGCCGGTATGGGCGAGCTGCATCTCGACATCATCGTCGACCGCATGCGCCGCGAGTTCAAGGTCGAGGCGAATGTCGGCGCTCCGCAGGTGGCCTATCGCGAGACGATCACCCGCACCCACGAGCAGGACTACACGCACAAGAAGCAGACCGGCGGTACCGGCCAGTTCGCCCGCGTCAAGCTGGTGTTCGAGCCGAACTCCGAGAGCGAGGAGTTCGTGTTCGAGTCCAAGATCGTCGGCGGCGCGGTGCCGAAGGAATACATCCCCGGCGTCGAGAAAGGCATCCAGAGCGTCATGGGCTCCGGCCCGTTCGCGGGCTTCCCGATGATCGGCGTCAAGGCGACGCTGATCGACGGCGCCTTCCACGACGTGGACTCGTCGGTTCTCGCCTTCGAAATCGCTTCCCGCGCCTGCTTCAAGGAAGCGGCCCCGAAGCTCGGCGTGCAGCTGCTCGAGCCGATCATGAAGGTCGAGGTGGTGACACCGGAAGACTATGTCGGTGGCGTCATTGGCGACCTCAACGGCCGTCGCGGCCAGATCCAGGGCCAGGAAGCGCGCGGCGTGGCCGTCGTCATCAACGCGATGGTGCCGCTCGCCAACATGTTCAAGTATGTCGACAATCTGCGTTCGATGTCGCAGGGCCGCGCCCAGTACACGATGCAGTTCGACCACTACGAGCCGGTCCCCACGGCGGTGGCTCAGGAAGTCCAGAAAAAGTACGCGTGAGAATGCCTGTGCCGCCGGATCCGCGCCTCTTGCGCGTTTCCGGTTCGGCTGGAGCGAATATCAATTTCCCCGAGCGGGACGAGTAAAGACGGAGAAATACAGTGGCAAAAGGTAAATTCGAGCGCACCAAGCCGCATGTGAACATTGGCACGATCGGCCACGTCGATCACGGCAAGACGTCGCTGACGGCGGCGATCACCAAGTATTTTGGCGAATACAAGCGCTATGACCAGATCGACGCGGCGCCGGAAGAGAAGGCGCGCGGCATCACGATTTCGACCGCGCACGTCGAGTACGAGACGGCCAACCGGCACTATGCCCACGTCGACTGCCCCGGCCACGCCGACTATGTGAAGAACATGATCACCGGCGCCGCGCAGATGGACGGCGCGATCCTGGTGGTGTCGGCCGCCGACGGCCCGATGCCGCAGACGCGCGAGCACATCCTGCTCGCCCGCCAGGTCGGCGTGCCGTCGATCGTGGTGTTCTTGAACAAGGTCGACCAGGTCGACGACGCCGAGCTTCTGGAGCTGGTCGAGCTCGAGGTGCGCGAGCTGCTGACCAAGAACGAGTTCCCCGGCGACGACATTCCGATCGTCAAGGGCTCGGCGCTGGCGGCGCTGGAAGACTCCAACAAGACCATCGGCGAGGACGCCATCCGCGAGCTGATGGCGCAGGTCGACGCCTACATCCCGACGCCGGTGCGTCCGCTGGACAAGCCGTTCCTGATGCCGATCGAGGACGTGTTCTCGATCTCGGGCCGCGGCACGGTGGTGACCGGCCGCGTCGAGCGCGGCGTGGTCAAGGTCGGCGAGGAGCTGGAGATCGTCGGCATCCGGCCGACGACCAAGACGACCTGCACGGGCGTGGAAATGTTCCGCAAGCTGCTCGACCAGGGCCAGGCCGGCGACAACATCGGCGCGCTGCTGCGCGGCGTCGACCGCGAGGGCGTCGAGCGCGGCCAGGTCCTGGCCAAGCCGGGCTCGGTCAAGCCGCACAAGAAGTTCGTGGCCGAGGCCTACATCCTGACCAAGGACGAGGGCGGCCGCCACACGCCGTTCTTCACCAACTACCGTCCGCAGTTCTACTTCCGCACCACGGACGTGACCGGCATCGTGACGCTGCCGGCCGGCACCGAGATGGTGATGCCCGGCGACAACATCACCGTCGACGTCGAGCTGATCGTGCCGATCGCGATGGAAGAGAAGCTGCGCTTCGCCATCCGTGAAGGCGGCCGCACCGTCGGTGCCGGCATCGTCGTCACCATCAAAGAGTAATTGGACCGAAACGATCTGTCGCGGGCGCGGGATGCCCGCGCCGCGCCAGAACAAGGAATTGACGCATGAACGGACAGAATATCCGCATCCGCCTTAAGGCGTTTGATCACCGGGTGCTCGACGCCTCGACGCGCGAAATCGTGTCGACCGCCAAGCGCACCGGCGCCAACGTCCGTGGCCCCATTCCGCTGCCGACGCGGATCGAAAAGTTCACGGTCAACCGGTCGCCTCACGTCGACAAGAAGAGCCGCGAGCAGTTCGAGATGCGCACCCACAAGCGGCTGCTCGACATCGTCGACCCGACCCCGCAGACGGTCGATGCTCTGATGAAGCTCGATCTGGCCGCCGGTGTCGACGTCGAGATCAAGCTCTAAGGAACAAGAGGGCGGGGCGACCCGGAACTCTGAAGGAACAAGAGGCGTGGAGGGGCGCTAGCCCCGACAGGGAACTCTAAAGGAATTGAACCGATGCGTTCAGGTGTGATTGCAAAGAAGGTGGGAATGACCCGCATCTACAACGATGCCGGGGAACATGTTCCCGTCACTGTTCTCCAGATGGAGAACTGCCAGGTCGTGGCGCAGCGCACGCAGGAGAAGAACGGCTACACCGCCGTCCAGCTCGGCGTTGGCCTTGCCAAGGTGAAGAACACGTCGAAGGCGATGCGCGGCCATTTCGCTGCCGCCTCCGTCGAGCCGAAGGCGAAGCTCGCCGAGTTCCGCGTCTCCGCCGACAACATGATCGACGTCGGCGCCGAGCTGACCGTCGAGCATTTCGTCGCCGGCCAGAAGGTCGACGTGACGGGCACCTCGACCGGCAAGGGTTTCCAGGGCGTGATCAAGCGGCACAACATGGGTGGCGGCCGCGCCACGCACGGTAACTCGGTTTCGCACCGCACGCACGGTTCGACCGGTCAGCGCCAGGACCCCGGCAAGGTGTTCAAGGGCAAGAAGATGGCCGGCCACATGGGCGACGTCCGCGTCACCACGCAGAATGTCGAGGTCGTCTCGACCGATGCCGACCGCGGCCTGATCCTGATCCGCGGCGCCGTTCCTGGCGTCAAGGGCGCCTGGATCCTGGTCCGCGACGCGGCCAAGGTTGCGCTGCCCGCCAACGCACCGAAGCCTGCCGCAATCCGCGCTGCCGCTGTCGCCAAGAACGACGCCCCGGCCACCGAGGGAGCTGAATAATGGACCTCAAGATTACAACGCTCGGCGGCAAGGACGCCGGCAAGGTGAAACTCTCCGAGGAGATTTTCGGCCTTGACCCGCGCGAGGACATCCTGCAGCGCGTCGTGCGCTGGCAGCTCGCCAAGAAGCAGCAGGGCACGCACAAGGCCAAGGGCCGCGCCGAGATCGCGCGCACCGGCGCCAAGATGTACAAGCAGAAGGGTACCGGCCGCGCCCGTCACCATTCGGCTCGCGCTCCGCAGTTCCGCGGCGGCGGCAAGGCGCACGGCCCGGTCGTGCGCAGCCATGAGCACGACCTGCCGAAGAAGGTGCGTGCGCTGGGCTTGAAGCATGCTCTCTCGGCCAAAGCCAAGAGCGCTTCGATCATCATCGTCGACGAGCTGAAGCTGGCCGAGGCCAAGACGAAAGCGCTGGCCGCGAGCCTGGAGACGCTGGGGCTGACCAATGCCCTGGTGATCGGCGGCGCCGAGCTCGACCAGAACTTCAAGCTGGCGGCGACCAACATTCCGAACATCGACGTGCTGCCGATCCAGGGCATCAACGTCTACGACATTCTGCGCCGCGGCACGCTGGTCCTTTCGAAGGCCGCCGTCGAGGCTCTCGAGGAGCGCTTCAAATGACCGACCTTCGTCACTACGACGTGATCGTCTCGCCGGCGATCACCGAAAAGTCGACCATGGCTTCCGAGCAGAACCAGGTCGTCTTCAACGTCGCCAAGAAGGCGTCGAAGCCGGAAATCAAGGCCGCCGTCGAAGCTCTCTTCGGCGTCAAGGTGACGGCCGTGAACACGCTCGTCCGCAAGGGCAAGATCAAGCGCTTCCGCGGCACGGTTGGCCGCCAGGGCGACGTCAAGAAGGCGGTTGTGACGCTGGCCGACGGCCAGTCGATCGACGTCGCGACGGGTCTCTGAGCAAGGCCGCGAGGACAGGACAATGGCACTCAAGAAATTCAACCCGGTAACGCCGAGCACCCGCCAGCTGGTCATCGTCGACCGCTCGGGCCTCTACAAGGGCAAGCCCGTCAAGGGCCTGACCGAAGGCCTGACCAAGTCGGGCGGCCGAAACAACTACGGCCGCATCACGGCCCGCTTCATCGGCGGCGGTCACAAGCGCTCGTACCGCATCATCGACTTCAAGCGTAAGAAGTTCGACATCGTCGGCACGGTGGAGCGTATCGAATACGATCCGAACCGGACCGCCTTCATCGCGCTGATCAAGTATGACGATGGCGAGCTGTCCTACATCCTGGCGCCGCAGCGTCTTGCCGCCGGCGACAAGATCGTGGCCGGCGAAGCCGTCGACGTGAAGCCGGGCAATGCGATGCCGCTGGCCTCGATGCCGGTCGGCACGATCGTCCACAACATCGAGCTGAAGCCGGGCAAGGGCGGCCAGGTCGCCCGTTCGGCGGGCGGTTACGCCCAGCTCGTCGGCCGCGACCAGGGCATGGCGATCCTGCGCCTGAACTCGGGCGAGCAGCGCATCGTGCACGGTTCGTGCATGGCCACCGTCGGCGCCGTGTCGAACCCCGACCACGGCAACATCAACGACGGCAAGGCCGGCCGTACGGTGTGGCGCGGCAAGCGCCCGCACAATCGCGGCGTGGCCATGAACCCGGTCGATCATCCTCACGGCGGCGGTGAAGGCCGCACCTCGGGTGGCCGCCATCCGGTTTCGCCCTGGGGCAAGCCGACCAAGGGCAAGAAGACGCGGTCCAACAAGGCGACCGACAAGTTCATCGTGCGCTCGCGCCATCAGCGCAAGAGCTAAGAAGAGGTAACGCCAAGTGACTCGTTCGATTTGGAAAGGCCCCTTCATCGACGGCTACCTTCTCAAGAAGGTGGACAAGGTTCGTGAAGGCGGTCGCAATGAGGTGATCAAGATGTGGAGCCGCCGCTCCACCATCCTGCCGCAGTTCGTCGGCTTCACCTTCGGTGTCTACAACGGCCAGAAGCATGTTCCCGTCTCCGTGAACGAGGACATGGTCGGCCACAAGTTCGGTGAATTCGCTCCGACCCGGACCTACTACGGTCACGGCGCGGATAAGAAGGCGAAGAGGAAATAATCATGGGCAAGGCCAAAGCTCCGCGCAGGCTTGCTGACAACGAAGCGCGCGCCGTGCTGCGCACGATCCGTATCAGCCCGCAGAAGCTGAACCTGGTTGCCGCGCTGATCCGCGGCAAGAAGGTCGCGACAGCGCTTTCCGACCTCGAATTCTCGGCCAAGCGGATTTCCGGCACGGTCAAGAAGACGCTGGAGTCGGCGATCGCCAACGCGGAAAACAACCACGACCTCGACGTCGACGCGCTGGTGGTGGCGGAAGCCTATGTCGGCAAGTCGATCGTCATGAAGCGGTTCCACGCTCGTGGCCGTGGTCGCGCCAGCCGTATCGAAAAGCCGTTCTCGCACCTCACGATCGTCGTTCGTGAAGTCGAGGAAAAAGGGGAGGCCGCATAATGGGCCAGAAAGTCAATCCGATCGGGCTGCGTCTCGGCATCAACCGCACCTGGGATTCGCGCTGGTTCGCGAACACCGGCGAATACGGCCAGCTGCTGCATGAGGACATCAAGATCCGCAACTATCTTGAGAAGGAGCTCAAGCAGGCCGCGATCTCCAAGGTCGTGATCGAGCGCCCGCACAAGAAGTGCCGCGTCACCATCCATGCCGCGCGTCCGGGCCTGATCATCGGCAAGAAGGGCGCCGACATCGAGAAGCTTCGCAAGAAGCTGATGGAGATGACGAAGTCGGAGACGCACCTCAACATCGTTGAGGTGCGCAAGCCGGAAATCGACGCCACGCTGATCGCGCAGTCGATCGCGCAGCAGCTGGAGCGCCGCATCGCGTTCCGCCGCGCCATGAAGCGCGCCGTGCAGTCGGCCATGCGCCTCGGCGCCGAGGGCATCCGCATCAACTGTTCGGGCCGTCTCGGCGGCGCCGAAATCGCCCGCATGGAGTGGTACCGCGAAGGCCGCGTGCCGCTGCACACGCTGCGCGCCGATGTCGACTACGGCACGGCCGAGGCGAACACTGCCTACGGCATCTGCGGCGTCAAGGTGTGGGTGTTCAAGGGCGAGATCCTCGAGCACGACCCGATGGCTTCGGAACGCCGCGCCACGGAAGGCGATCATGGCGGTCCGTCGGGCGAGCGCGAGCGCGGTCGTCGTCGCGAGAACGCCTGAGACATTTGAGAATTTGGAGTTAGAACGATGCTGCAGCCAAAGCGCACAAAGTTCCGCAAGCAGTTCAAGGGCCGTATCCACGGTGCCGCCAAGGGCGGCACCAATCTGGATTTCGGCGGTTTCGGACTGAAGGCGCTTGAGCCGAACCGCGTCACCGCGCGTGAGATCGAGGCGGCCCGCCGCGCGATCACCCGCGAGATGAAGCGCGCCGGCCGCGTCTGGATCCGGGTGTTCCCGGATCTGCCGGTCACCTCGAAGCCGACCGAAGTCCGCATGGGTAAGGGCAAGGGCGGCGTCGACTACTGGGCGGCGCGCGTCAAGCCTGGCCGCATCATGTTCGAGATCGACGGCGTCAGCGAAGAGACCGCGCGTGAGGCGCTGCGTCTCGGTGCCGCCAAGCTCTCGGTCAAGACGCGCTTCGTACAGCGCATCGCAGAATAAGGACGGGCTGAACCATGAAAGCCGAAGACATCCGGACCAAGACCCAGGATCAGCTGACCGACGATCTGGCCAGCCTGAAGAAGGAGCAGTTCAATCTGCGCTTCCAGAAGGCCACCGGCCAGCTCGAGAAGACCGCGCGCGTGAAGCAGGTCCGCAGGGACATCGCGCGCATCAAGACCATCGCCGCGGAAAAAGCCGCGGCCAAGAAGGGTTAAGACCATGCCAAAGCGCATCCTGCAGGGCACCGTCGTCAGCGACAAGAACGAGAAGACGGTCGTCGTCAAGGTCGAGCGGCGCTTCACGCATCCCGTGATGAAGAAGACCGTGCGCCTGACCAAGAAGTACAAGGCGCATGACGAGAACAACGCCCACAAGGTCGGCGACCAGGTGTTCATCCAGGAATCGAAGCCGATTTCCAAGGACAAGCGCTGGATCGTCGTCACTTCGGATCAGGCTTGATCCGGGCGAACGAAACGAATTTTGGACAGACCGGGGAGGGGCTTCGAGCCCGTCCCGTTAGAAAAGAAGAAGGCGGCCAGTCATGATTCAGATGCAAACAAACCTCGACGTCGCGGATAATTCCGGCGCTCGTCGTGTCATGTGCATCAAGGTGCTGGGCGGCTCGAAGCGGAAGTATGCCTCCGTCGGCGACATCATCGTGGTGTCGATCAAGGAAGCCATCCCGCGCGGCCGCGTTAAGAAGGGCGATGTTATGAAGGCGGTCGTGGTTCGCACGGCCAAGGACATCCGCCGCCCGGACGGCAGCGTGATCCGTTTCGACAAGAACGCGGCCGTTCTCGTCGACAATAAGAAAGAGCCGATCGGCACGCGTATCTTCGGGCCGGTTCCGCGCGAGCTTCGCGCCAAGAACCACATGAAGATCATCTCGCTCGCGCCTGAAGTGCTGTAAGGAGCCGGACCAATGCAGAAGATCAGAAAAGGCGACAAGGTCGTCGTGCTTGCCGGCAAGGACAAGGGCCGCTCGGGCGAAGTCCTGTCGGTGCAGCCGAAGGAAGACACCGCGGTCGTTCGCGGCGTGAACCTCATTCGCCGTCACCAGAAGCAGACCCAGTCCCAAGAGGGCGGGATCATCACCAAGGAAGCGCCGATCCACCTGTCGAACATCGCGCTGGCCGATCCCAAGGACGGCAAGCCGACCCGCGTCGGTTTCGCCATCCAGAAGGACGGCAAGAAGGTGCGCGTCGCCAAGCGTTCGGGAGAAGTCATCAATGGCTAAGGCTGAAACCAAGCAGGCAGCTGCCAAGAACGAGCCGCGCCTCAAGAAGGTCTACAACGAGACCATCCGCAAGGCGCTGCAGGAGCAGTTCGGCTACGACAACGACATGCAGGTTCCGCGCATCGACAAGATCGTGCTGAACATGGGTGTCGGCGAGGCGACCGGCGATTCCAAGAAGCCTTCGGTCGCGGCCGAAGACCTAGCGCTGATTGCCGGCCAGAAGGCCGTGGTCACCCGCGCCCGCAACTCGATTGCCGGCTTCAAGGTGCGCGAGAACATGCCGATCGGCGCCAAGGTCACGCTGCGCAAGGAACGCATGTACGAGTTCCTCGACCGCCTCGTGAACATCGCGCTGCCGCGCGTCCGCGACTTCCGCGGGCTGAACCCGAAGAGCTTTGACGGCCGTGGCAACTACGCCATGGGCATCAAGGAACACATCGTGTTCCCGGAGATCAATTACGACAAGGTTGATCAGGTCTGGGGCATGGACGTCATCGTTTGTACGACGGCGAAGACGGACGACGAGGCCAGGGCGTTGCTCAAGGCCTTCAACTTCCCCTTCCGCCAGTAACGGCAGCGAAAAAGGAAAAATCTGAAATGGCAAAGACCAGCTCAGTCGAGAAGAACAACAGGCGCCGCAAGCTTGCCGGCCAGTTCGCCGCCAAGCGCAACGCGCTCAAGGCCATCGTCATGGATCAGTCCAAGCCGATGGAAGAACGGTTCCGTGCCCAGTTGAAGCTTTCGGCGCTGCCGCGCAACTCGGCCAAGATCCGCATCCGCAACCGCTGCGAAGTCACCGGCCGTCCGCGCGCCTACTATCGCAAGCTCAAGCTTTCGCGTATCGCGCTTCGCGATCTGGGCAACACCGGCCAGATCCCGGGCCTGGTCAAGTCGAGCTGGTAAGGAGGACATTGAGATGTCATTGAGCGATCCTCTCGGCGATATGCTGACCCGCATCCGCAACGCCTACGGCCGCAAGAAGTCGAGCGTCTCGACCCCGGCCTCGCGGCTGCGCGCCCGCGTCCTCGAAGTGCTGAAGTCGGAAGGCTATATCCGCGACTACAGCCAGACCGACTTCGACAACGGCAAGTCGGAAATCGAGATCGAGCTGAAGTATTTCGATGGCGCGCCGGTCGTGCGCGAGATCGAGCGCGTCTCGAAGCCTGGCCGCCGCGTCTACGTCTCGGCCAAGTCGATCCCGCAGGTCGCCAACGGCCTCGGCATCGCCATCCTGTCGACGCCGAAGGGCGTGATGGCCGACCATGAGGCACGCGAGCAGAATGTCGGCGGCGAAATTCTCTGCCAGATTTTCTAAGGGTGAATGGTCAATGGTGAATAGTGAATGGTGAAACTGCACGGGACTGTGACCGCGCCATTCTCCACTTCACCATTCAGCATTCACAGCAGTTAAGGAAAGAGGAGACAACAATGTCTCGTATCGGAAAGAAACCCGTTTCGCTGCCGCAGGGCGTGACCGCGACCGTTGCCGGCCAGACCGTGACGGCGAAGGGCCCCAAGGGCGAGCTGAAATTCGTGGTCAACGACGAAGTGCTGGTCAAGCTGGAGAACAACGAGATCTCCGTTGAGCCGCGCGACCAGACCAAGGCCGCCCGCTCCAAGTGGGGCATGTCGCGCACGCAGATCGTCAACATCCTGCAGGGCGTGAAGGACGGCTTCGAGAAGAAGCTCGAGATCACCGGCGTCGGCTATCGTGCCGCCATGCAGGGCAAGAACCTGCAGCTGGCGCTCGGCTTCAGCCACGACGTGGTCTATGAGACGCCGCAGGGCATCACGATCGCGGTGCCGAAGCCGACTGAAATCACGATCACCGGCATCGACAAGCAGCAGGTCGGCCAGGTCGCCGCCGAGATCCGCGAATATCGCGGCCCGGAGCCCTACAAGGGCAAGGGCGTGCGCTATGCCAACGAGCGGATCGTCCGCAAGGAAGGCAAGAAGAAGTAGTAGGCTTGGCCCCGAAAAGTTGCAGACTTTTCGCAAAGGACCAAGTGCAACGCCGCGGGGAGCGGCCGCGGGAGGCCTGGCCTACCGCACAAGGTTGCCCCCGTTTTTTGAAGGCAAGGAACTGACATCATGGCAAGCCCGAAAGAAACCACCCAACGCCGCGCGCAGCGCGTGCGCCGCCAGTTGAAGAAGGTCGCCGGCGAGCGCCCGCGGCTTTCGGTGCACCGCACCTCGAAGAATATCTACGTCCAGGTCATCGACGACGCCAAGGGCCACACGCTGGCTGCCGCCTCCACCCTGGAGAAGGACCTCAAGGGTTCGCTCAAGACCGGCGCCGACACTGCCGCCGCTGCCGCGGTGGGCAAGCTGATCGCCGAGCGTGCGACGAAGGCTGGTGTCAAGGAAGTCGTCTTCGACCGTGGCGCCTATATCTATCACGGCCGCGTCAAGGCGCTGGCCGAGGCCGCCCGCGAGGGTGGTCTGAGCTTCTAAGCTTGCTCCTGGTCCGGGAGGTCAGCGCAGCGAAAGTTGCTGACTTTTCGGACCAGATCATGCAAAGGGGCAATGAATTTCGCCGCCGGCGACCCACAAGAGGCGCCGGCATTTCAGCAACCCGTGCTTCCGGAAAAGAACAAGGACTAGGATATGGCACAGGAACGTAGAGAAGGCGGCCGCGGCCGCGAGCGTGAGCGCGAAGAGCGTGACGACGGCATGGTGGACAAGCTCGTCCACATCAACCGCGTCGCCAAGGTGGTGAAGGGCGGCCGTCGCTTCGGTTTTGCCGCTCTCGTCGTCGTCGGCGACCAGAAGGGCCGCGTCGGTTTCGGCCACGGCAAGGCACGCGAAGTGCCGGAGGCGATCCGCAAGGCGACCGAGTCGGCCAAGCGCGACATGATTTTCGTGCCGCTGCGCTCGGGCCGCACGCTGCATCACGACGTCGAGGGCCGCTGGGGCGCCGGACGCGTGCTGTTGCGCGCCGCCAAGCAGGGTACCGGCATCATCGCGGGTGGCCCGATGCGCGCCGTCTTCGAGACGCTCGGCATGCATGACGTGGTCGCCAAGTCGATGGGTTCGTCGAACCCGTACAACATGGTTCGCGCCACCTTCGACGCGCTAAAGAGCCAGATGCATCCCAAGGATGTGGCTGCCGCGCGCGGCATCAAGTACTCGACCCTTCAGGCTCGCCGCGGCACTGCCGTGGCGACCGAAGAATAGTCGACGCTGACCAGGGATTTCGACCATGGCCAAGAAAGCTACCAAAACCATCACCGTCAAGCAGATCGGTTCGCCGATCCGCCGGCCGAAGGAACAGCGTGCGACGCTGGTCGGCCTCGGGCTCAACAAGATGCACAAGCAGCGCACCCTGGAAGACACTCCTTCCGTGCGCGGCATGATCGCTGCCGTCCAGCATCTCGTCCGCGTCGTGGACGAGGGCTGAGCAGAAGCGCAGGAGAACGAAGATGAAACTCAACGATCTGCGTGACAAGGACGGCGCCACGCATTCCAAGAAGCGCCTCGGCCGCGGCATCGGCTCCGGCTCGGGCAAGACCGCCGGTCGCGGCGTCAAGGGCCAGAAGGCTCGCTCCGGTGTCGCCATCAACGGCTTCGAGGGTGGCCAGATGCCGCTCTACCGGCGCCTGCCGAAGCGCGGCTTCAACAACCTGTTCGGCAAGAGCTTCACCGTCGTGTCGCTCGCCCGCATCCAGGCTGCCGTCGACGCCAAGAAGCTCGACGCCAAGGCGACTGTGACGGCCGAGGCTCTGATTGCCGCCGGCGTCATCCGCCGCGCCAAGGACGGCGTGCGCGTGCTGTCTGACGGCGAGCTGAAGGCCAAGCTTTCCTTCGACGTCGCCGGCGCCTCCAAGGCCGCGATCGAGAAGATCGAGAAGGCCGGCGGTTCGGTGAAGCTGCCGGAAGCGGCCGCCGCCGAGTAACGGCGAATTGAAGCGCGGCCGACACGGATGAATTGCCGTCGAGCCGCGTTTTGATCTGATCAATTGAGCGGCCGCGTCAACGCGGCCGCTTGCATGTTTACGGTCTGGAGCTTATCTCGTCAGCATCGGCGACAGGCGCCGCCTGAGCTGCGGGCATCGAGCGGCAAAGAAATCAAAGAAGTAGAGCATTGTCCGAAAACCGCTTCACACTTTTCGGCATCATGCTCTAGCGGAGAATCAGGCATGGCTTCGGCTGCTGAACAACTAGCCTCGAATCTGAATTTTGCGGCCTTCGCCAAAGCCGAGGATCTGAAGAAACGCATCTGGTTCACCGTGGGCGCGCTGCTCGTCTACCGCCTCGGCACCTACATCCCGCTTCCCGGCATCAATCCCGACGCGTTTGCCCAGGCCTTCTCCTCGCAGAGCAAGGGCGTGCTCGGCATGTTCAACATGTTCGCCGGCGGCGCCGTGCAGCGCATGGCGATCTTCGCGCTCGGCATCATGCCCTACATTTCCGCCTCCATCATCATGCAGCTCATGACCTCGGTCATCCCGTCGCTTGAGGCGCTGAAGAAGGAGGGCGAGCAGGGCCGCAAGATCATCAACCAGTACACGCGCTACGGCACCGTGCTGCTGGCTCTGGTGCAGGCTTACGGCATCTCGATCGGCCTCGAGGGCGGCAACGGCATCGTCAACGATCCCGGCATGTTCTTTCGCATCTCGACCGTCGTTACGCTGGTCGGCGGCACCATGTTCCTGATGTGGCTCGGCGAGCAGATCACCGCGCGCGGCATCGGCAACGGCATTTCGCTGATCATCTTCTCCGGCATCGTCGCCGGCCTGCCGCGGGCGATCTCCGGCACGCTGGAACTTGGCCGCACCGGCGCGCTGTCGACAAGCCTGATCCTGGCGATCATCGTGCTCGCCATCGTGGTGATCGGGCTGATCGTGTTCTTCGAGCGCGCGCAGCGCCGGCTGCTGATCCAGTATCCGAAGCGTCAGGTCGGCAACCGGATGTTCCAGGGCGATACCTCGCACCTGCCGCTGAAGCTCAACACCTCGGGCGTCATCCCGCCGATCTTCGCGTCGTCACTGCTGCTTCTGCCAGCGACCGTCGCCGGTTTCTCGCAGACGACCAACCTGCCCACCTGGGCTAGCGCGATCCTCGCCTCGCTCGGCCATGGCCAGCCGCTTTACATGGCCTTCTACGCTGCGATGATCGTCTTCTTCGCTTTCTTCTACACGGCGATCGTCTTCAACCCGAAGGACACGGCCGACCAGTTGAAGAAGCATTCGGGCTTCATTCCGGGCTATCGTCCGGGCGAACGCACTGCGGAATATATCGATTACGTTCTGACGCGTATCACCGTCATCGGCGCCATCTACCTGGTGCTGGTGTGTCTGCTGCCCGAGTTCCTGATTTCGGCGACTGGCGTACCTTTCTACCTCGGTGGCACATCGCTTCTGATCGTGGTCAGTGTCACGCTCGACACGGTGGCGCAGATTCAGGGTCACCTGATCGCGCACCAGTATGAGGGGCTGATCAAGAAGTCGAAGTTGCGCGGGGGAAAGAGGAGCAGATGAGGCTGATATTGCTTGGACCGCCAGGGGCGGGCAAGGGGACGCAAGCACAGAGACTGGTAGACAATCACGGCATCCCCCAGCTTTCCACGGGTGACATGCTGCGTGCCGCCGTCCAGGCCGGAACTGAAGTCGGCAAGCGGGCAAAGGCGGTGATGGATGCCGGTGAACTGGTGTCGGATGCCATCGTCAACGCCATCGTCGCCGAACGGATCGACCAGCCCGACTGCGCCAGGGGGTTCATCCTCGACGGTTATCCGCGCACGCTGGTGCAGGCGGACGCGGTCGACGCCATGCTCGCCGAGCGCGGGATCGCACTGGATACCGTCATCGAGCTCGTCGTTGACGACAAGGCGCTGGTCGGCCGAATCGTGAAACGGGCCGAGGACGCCAAGGCCGCCGGCCAGCCGGTGCGCAAGGACGACAACCCGGCGGTGTTCGAGGAGCGCCTGCGGGAGTATTACAAGAAGACCGCCCCGCTGACCGGCTACTACTACGCCAAGCGCAAGCTGAAAGGCGTTGACGGCATGGCCAGCATCGACGCGGTGACCGCGGAGATCGAAGCGGTTCTTGCGGCGACCGTGAAGGAGGCCGCCGCGGCGAACTGAAGATTGCGCTTGACTGCAGGGGTTCGCTGGGGTATGGCGGCCCGTCTTCCTATCAGGCATGAACTTTGCTTGCCCGCAAGGGCAGGGCAGCCGCTTTGAACCAGGAAACTCCCGCAAGGGCCGGCCTCCACCGGACGCGGGGAACTTAGACAGCGCCGGCGCGTCCGGCCCAAATGGAGATGAGAGAAGATGGCTCGTATAGCCGGCGTCAACATTCCGACCAACAAGCGCGTCGTCATCGCGCTTCAGTACATTCACGGCATTGGCAAGAAGTTCGCCCAGGAGATCGTCGACAAGGTCGGCATCCCGGCCGAGCGGCGCGTCAACCAGCTGACCGACGCGGAAGTGCTGCAGATCCGCGAGACGATCGACCGCGACTATCAGGTCGAAGGCGACCTGCGCCGCGAAGTCTCGATGAACATCAAGCGGCTGATGGACCTCGGCTGCTATCGCGGCCTGCGTCATCGCCGCTCGCTGCCGGTCCGCGGCCAGCGCACGCACACCAATGCGCGCACCCGCAAGGGCCCGGCCAAGGCGATCGCCGGCAAGAAGAAGTAATTGGGGGAATAAGGGAGTAGGGGAGTAAGGCAGTAGGGAATAGTCCGAAAATCGGATCGTTTGTTCCCTGCTCCCTTACTTCCCTATTCCCCTACTCCCTTACCAGGTGGAGCCGCTGGCATTACGGCGGTGTAGAGATCAACTGAAAGGACTACCATGGCCAAGGAAGCCGCTCGTGTTCGCCGTCGCGAACGCAAGAACATCTCGTCGGGCGTTGCCCACGTCAATTCGACCTTCAACAACACGATGATCACCATCACCGACGCGCAGGGCAATTCGATTGCCTGGTCGTCGGCCGGCGCCCAGGGCTTCAAGGGTTCGCGCAAGTCGACCCCGTTCGCTGCCCAGATGGCGGCCGAAGACGTTGCGAAGAAGGCGCAGGAGCACGGCATGCGCATGCTCGAGGTCGAGGTCTGCGGACCCGGCTCCGGTCGCGAATCGGCGTTGCGCGCACTGCAGGCTGCCGGCTTCACCATCACCTCGATCCGTGACGTGACGCCAATCCCGCACAATGGCTGCCGCCCGCGCAAGAAGCGCCGCGTCTAAGAAATTACCGAACGCCGCGCGAGCGCTTGGGCGCAGCCGCGGTTTTTCCAGGCTGCCCGCCACGATTGGATGGTGGCGGGTCAAAGGAAGGAAGACACCATGATCCAGAAAAACTGGCAGGAACTGATCAAGCCGAACAAGATCGAGTTTTCGTCGAAGAAGAAGACGCTGACCACGCTGGTCGCCGAGCCGCTCGAGCGCGGCTTCGGCCTCACCCTCGGCAACGCGCTGCGGCGCGTGCTTCTGTCTTCGCTGCGCGGCGCGGCCGTCACCGCCGTGCAGATCGACGGCGTCCTGCATGAATTCTCGTCCATCGCCGGTGTGCGCGAGGACGTGACCGACATCGTGCTCAACATCAAGGAAATCGCCATCCGCATGGAAGGCGACGGTCCCAAGCGCATGGTCGTGCGCAAGCAGGGCCCCGGCGCGGTGCTCGCGGGCGACATCCAGACCGTCGGCGACGTCGAGATCCTCAACCCCGACCACGTGATCTGCACGCTGGACGAGGGCGCCGAGATCCGCATGGAGTTCACCGTCGACACCGGCAAGGGCTATGTGCCGGCCGAACGCAATCGCGCCGAGGACGCGCCGATCGGCCTGATCCCGGTCGATAGCCTCTACTCGCCGGTAAAGAAGGTCTCCTACAAGGTCGAGAACACCCGCGAGGGCCAGGTTCTCGACTATGACAAGCTGACCATGACCATCGAGACCGACGGTTCGATCTCGGGCGAAGACGCGGTGGCTTTCGCTGCCCGCATCCTGCAGGACCAGCTCAGCCTGTTCGTCAACTTCGACGAGCCGCAGAAGGAAGTCGCCACCGAGGCGGTCACCGAGCTCGCCTTCAACCCGGCGCTGCTCAAGAAGGTCGACGAGCTCGAGCTTTCGGTGCGTTCGGCCAACTGCCTGAAGAACGACAACATCGTCTATATCGGCGACCTGATCCAGAAGACCGAAGCCGAGATGCTGCGCACCCCGAACTTCGGCCGCAAGTCGCTGAACGAGATCAAGGAAGTGCTGGCGGCAATGGGCCTGCATCTCGGCATGGAAGTGCCGGACTGGCCGCCGGAAAACATCGAAGACCTCGCCAAGCGTTACGAAGATCAATACTGAGCGGTGAATTGAGAATGGTGAAATGGTGAATGGTCGCCGATCGGCGGCTTCGGAGACGTAGAGCCCTTCCATTCACCATTCACTATTGACCATTCACAAATCGAAACAGCCGGGCAACCGCCCATAACACCAGGAGAAGAGCCATGCGCCACGGATTTAAAGGCCGCCGGTTCGCCCGCAGCGTAAGCCACCGCAAGTCGATGTTCGCCAATCTCGCCGTGTCCCTCATCGAGCACGAGCAGATCGTCACAACCCTGCCGAAGGCGAAGGACCTGCGTCCGATCGTCGAGAAGCTGGTGACGCTCGGCAAGCGCGGCGACCTGCACGCCCGCCGCCAGGTGATCGCGCAGATCGGCAATGAAGGCGTCGTCAAGCGCCTGTTCGAGACCATTGCCCCCCGCTACGCCACCCGCAACGGCGGCTACCTGCGCATCATGAAGGCGGGCTTCCGCCACGGCGACAACGCTGCGATGGCGGTCATCGAGTTCGTCGACCGCGACACGTCGGCCAAAGGTGCCGCCGACCGCGCCCGCCTCGAGGCCGAAGGCGGCAACGAGGAAGCCGAAGCCGCCTGAGGCTTGGCGTTCGCCGATGACATCGAGGGGCCTTCGGGCCCCTTTTTGCATTTGGGCGGCAGTGCCCGACGGAGCCGTGTTGACACTGCCAAGCGTATGGTTTTGCGCGACAATTGTCGCATTTCAGTGCATTAGCCTTTCATTCTGCACAATCGTCGGGACAATGGCGCCCGACTGGAGGATTCGGAATGCAGTTCAAACGTCTGTTTCTGGTTGCAATTTGCGCGCTGGCCGCCTTTGCCGCGGCGCCCGCCGTGAGACAGGCGTTGGCCGAGGACGCTGCCAAGCCGGCTGATCCCGGCCTGTCCGACGTGCTGACCGATCTGCTGCACGGCGTCGAAGGCGAGAACGCCACCTCCGGTCCGGACAAGCGCGTGCCCTTCGGCCGCGAAGAGGTGCAGCTTTCCTTTGCTCCGCTGGTCAAGCAGACGGCGCCGGCCGTCGTCAATGTCTATGCATCACAGACCGCCAAGGTGACATCGCCTTTCGAAGGCGACCCCTTCTTCGAGGAGTTCTTCGGCCGCACCCGGCCCCGCGCCCAGTCCTCCCTCGGATCCGGCGTGCTGGTCGACCCGAGCGGCGTCATCGTCACCAACTATCACGTCATCAAGGGTGCCGACGAGGTGAAGGTAGCAACCGCCGATGGGCGCGAATTTGCCAGCAAGGTGATGCTGAAGGACGAGACGCTCGATCTCGCCGTGCTCAAGATCTCGGGCGACAAGCCGTTCCCGGTGATCGCCATCGGCGATTCCGACGCGCTCGAGGTGGGCGATCTGGTGCTGGCGATCGGCAATCCGTTCGGTGTCGGGCAGACCACCACAAGCGGCATCGTTTCGGCGCTCGCGCGCAGCCATATCGGTGTGTCGGATTCGGGCTATTTCATCCAGACGGACGCTGCCATCAATCCCGGCAATTCCGGTGGCGCGCTGATCAACATGGGCGGCCAGCTGGTCGGTATCAACACGGCGATCTACAGCCGCAGCGGCGGCTCGATCGGCATCGGCTTCGCTATTCCCGCGAATATGGTTCGCGCTTTCGCCGACGCCGCCAAGGCCGGTCTCGATTTCTTCGAGCGGCCCTATATCGGCGCCGAATTCGAGGCGGTGACGCCGCAGATCGCGGAATCGCTCGGGATGGAAAAGCCGACCGGCGCGCTGGTCTCCTCGGTCGACGCGACCGGCCCGGCCGGCAAGGCAGGGCTCAAGCCCGGCGATGTCGTGCTGTCGCTCAACAACACGCCGGTGGAAAGCATCGAGGCGCTCGATTACCGGATGGCGACGCTGTCGATCGGCTCCAAGGCGACCTTCGCAGTGCTGAGCAAGGGCCAGCAGGCGACGATGGAGATCGCGCTGGAGCGTGCGCCGGAAGGGGCAAAGGCCACGGAAGTGACGCTGCATGGCCGCAGTCCGTTCGCCGGCGCCAAGGTGGCGGAACTGTCGCCGCGGCTGGCGCAGCGGCTTGGCCTGCGGAGCGACATCAAAGGCGTCACCGTCGTCGACATCAACCGCGATTCCCCGGCCGCCGATTTTGGCTTCCAGCCAGGCGACATCGTGCGCGAGGTGAATGGCACGAGCATCGACACAGCAGCGACGCTGGCCCAGATTGCCCAGCAGGACACGCGCTGGTGGCGCTTTACCGTCGAACGCGGCGGGCAGATACTGCGGCAAGTATTGCGTTACTGAGCCCGATCGGAGAGGTCGCGCTCCAGGCTGAAGAGTACCATGGCCGACCTGTTCAGTGCCGATGAACCGGAGAAGCCGCCGCCCGGGCGGCCGCTTGCCGACCGCTTGCGCCCGAAGAACCTCGGCGAGGTCGTCGGCCAGGAGCATCTGACCGGGCCCGACGGCGCACTGACGCGGCTGATCAATTCCGGCTCGCTCGGCTCGATGATCTTCTGGGGCCCACCGGGCACCGGCAAGACGACCGTGGCGCGGCTGCTGGCCGGCGAGACCCACCTTGCCTTCGAGCAGATATCGGCGGTGTTTTCCGGTGTCGCCGACCTCAAGAAAGTGTTCGAGGCGGCGAGGTTGCGCCGGGCCAATGGCCGCCAGACGCTGCTCTTCGTAGACGAGATCCATCGCTTCAACCGCGCCCAGCAGGATGGCTTCCTGCCGGTGATGGAAGACGGGACTGTGGTTCTGGTCGGCGCGACCACGGAGAACCCATCCTTCGAACTCAATGCGGCGTTGCTCTCCCGCGCCAGAGTGCTGGTGTTCCGCTCACTCGGAGAGGAGAGCATCGCCAAGCTGCTCGAACGTGCCGAGGAAACCGAGGGCAGGGCGCTCCCGCTCGACGACGAGGCGCGGGCCATGCTCATCCGCATGAGCGACGGCGACGGCCGGGCGTCGCTGACATTGGCCGAGGAAGTCTGGCGCGCCGCCAAGCCCGGCGAAGTCTTCGGTCCGGAAGGCCTTCAGCGCGTGATCCAGCGCCGCGCGCCGATCTACGACAAGGGCCAGGACGGTCACTACAACCTGATCTCGGCGCTGCATAAATCGGTGCGCGGTTCGGACCCTGACGCAGCGCTCTACTATCTCGCGCGCATGTTCGATGCGGGTGAGGACCCGCTCTACCTCGGCCGCCGGCTGGTGCGGATGGCGGTGGAGGATATCGGGCTCGCCGATCCGCAGGCGCTGGTCGTCGCCAACGCCGCCAAGGACGCTTATGATTATCTCGGCTCTCCCGAGGGCGAGTTGGCCTTCGCCGAGGCGGCCGTCTATCTCGCCACGGCGCCGAAATCGAACGCCGTCTACACCGCCTTCAAGGCGGCGACGCGAGCGGCCAAGGAGCATGGGTCGCTGCTGCCGCCCAAACATATCCTCAATGCGCCGACCAAGCTGATGAAAGAGGAGGACTACGGCGCCGGCTACCGCTACGACCATGACGAGCCGGATGCGTTTTCCGGCCAGGACTACTTCCCGGAAAAGATGGGCCGCCACACCTTCTATGATCCGCCGGAGCGCGGTTTCGAGCGCGAGGTCCGGAAGCGGCTGGAATACTGGGCAAAGCTGCGCAAAGAGCGGGAGTAAGCGCCGGGCCTGTTGCAGCGCGGATTGTGCAGGACCACGAAAAATCCTATTAAGGCGCACGGCTGGCGGGGGTCGCCGTTATTTGGCTCGTGCGAACAGGATCGCGCTCCCCGCGAAAGACGATGACAAAGCAGACGGTTAAGACAATTCGCAAGGCTGCGGTCGCGGCCCTCGTTCTTGCGCTCGGCTTCTATTTCATTCCCCTGGTGACGACGGTCTTCATCGTCTGCGGCCTGATCGACGTCATGCGAAACGATCAGAAGAACGCGATGCTGTTCGAGCGCTACTTCCTCGGCAACGGCCTGTTCACCTGGCTGCTTTCGCCGTTCAATCTGGTTGTGGACCTTCTCTGCTACAGAAATCCCGGCGTCTGGACGCTCGATCAGTTTCCGCAAGAGTACCAGCGTGAGATCAACGAGGTGCTGGATGTCTTCAAGGCGCGCAAGGACGAGATCATCGCCGACATCGACGCCAATTTCGGCGGCGGCCGCCGCGGCATGTACGTCTATCAGTGGTATGGCAAGCACAAGATCGACAGCGTCCCCGAGTTCAACAAGGACTTCACATACGTCAAGACCATCGCGGTCTCGGTTTTCAGCGGCCGCGAGTCGACGTCCTGGCATTTCGGACCGCTGCGGCTCAGCCTGCGCCTGCTCTATAATCTGATCCCGGTAAAGGCGGAAATCTTCGTCCAGTGCGGCAGCAGGAAGAACTACTGGCACGACAATCCGCTGTTCATCTTCGACGACACGCTCTTCCACCGCTCGGTCAACGAGTATGACGGACGCCGCTACTGCGTCTTTGTCGACATCGTCCGCCCGTCCCCGTTCCCTGGCCTGATCGCAGGGCTTCTGGCGATTGTCTCGGTCAGCGTCGAGCGCATCAACTCGGTCTTCTACAAGAACTGGAAGATGATTGGCTCAGCCAAGCCGAAGGCGCCGGTCAGCTGAACCAAGCAGAAGCGGCGAGACGCCGGTCTACATCAGCGCCGCGCAATTCGAGGCGTGGAAGCATACCGACTATCGACGTTGTGCCGGGCAGAGGCGGCATGTTCTTGCTCGACACAATGGCCGCGAGAAGCGGTTCCTGACGCGATCCACCGTCTGCGCCGCGCCAGCATGGTGGTCTGGTGGCCAACGCGATTGATTGGGGCAATCGCCGCGCTTTGTTGGGCCTTTGCCTCGCAACAGGCTCGCCTTAGTGCTATGGCGCCGCTTTCAAACGGAAAAGCGAAGTCATGGCAGGTGTTGAACAGATCACGGTGGAGGCCGGCGAGGCGGGCATGCGGCTCGACCGCTGGTTCAAGGTCCACTATCCGGGACTCGGATTCGGCCATCTGCAGAAGCTCCTGCGCTCCGGCCAGGTCCGCGTCGATGGCGGCCGCGTGAAGGCCGATACGCGGGTCGAACCCGGCCAGACCGTGCGCATCCCGCCGCTCGAGGTCGACAAGAAGGGCGATGCCGGGCTCACCGGCCACTCGATCCGCAACCAGGGCGATGCCGACGTGCTCGCCAAGATGCTGCTGCACGAGGATCCGAAAGTCTTCGTCTTCAACAAGCCGGCGGGCCTGGCCGTCCAAGGCGGCTCCGGCGTCACCCGCAATGTCGACGACATGCTGGAGGCCTGGCGCAACCAGAAGGGCGAGAAGCCGCGGCTTGTTCACCGCCTCGACCGCGACACGTCCGGTGTGCTGGTCGTCGCCCGCACCAGGCTGGCTGCGATGAAGCTTTCGGAAGCGTTCCGGGCGCGTGAGACGAAAAAGACCTATTGGGCTCTGGTCAAGGGTGTGCCGCCGAAGCGCGAGGACAAGATCTCGACCTGGCTGGTCAAGGAGGCAACGCCGGACGGCGACCGCGTACGGATCGCCAAGCATGGCGAGAAGGGCGCTGACCACGCCGTCTCCTACTACCGCATCGTCGAGCAGGCGGCGCAGGCGCTGTCCTGGCTGGAGATGGAGCCGTATACGGGTCGCACACATCAGCTTCGCGTCCATGCCGCCCATATCGGTTGCCCGATCATCGGCGACCCTAAATATTTCGAAGCCGACACCAACTGGGAATTCCCGGGCGGCATCCAGAACCGCCTGCATCTCCATGCGCGCCGCATCGTCATTCCGCATCCCGATCAAGGCGCGATCGACATCACCGCGCCAATGCCGCCGCATATGCGCCAGAGCTGGAACCTGCTCGGCTTCGACGAACAAAGCGGGGAGCCCTAGGCAGAGCCTATGGAGGGAAATGCTCTCACCAGTCAGTTGACCGGATGGCTGCCGTTCATGCTGATTTTTGTCGTGTGGCTCGTCTACACCCGCCGGATCGCTGCCAGGCAGGGATCAATGGCCGAGATTGGTCGCGAGAATACCGAGGCCGTCAGGCAGAACACGGAAGCGCTTAAGGCGGTGCTCGCGAAACTGGAAAGCCAATCTGAGAAATGACCACGGCAAGCCAAATGGACCGCCGCGACGCGGTCGACATGGCGGCGGCCGCGATCATGGTCGGGCTGACGCTGTCCTGGGGGCTGAACTACGTCGCCGCCAAGATATCCTATGCCGGTTACGATCCGGTCTTCGTGTCGATCGCACGCTCCATCCTCGGCGGGTTGTGCGTGTTCGGCTGGTGCCGATTACGCGGCATCAAGCTGTTCGAAGCGGACGGGACACTGATCGCAGGGATCGCCGTCGGCGTGCTTTTCGGGGTAGAGTTCCTGTGCCTCTACATCGGGCTGGAATACACGACCGTCGCCCGCAACACCCTGCTCGTCAACACCATGCCGTTCTGGGTACTGATCGGCGGCCACTTCCTGCTTGGCGAGCACATCAACGCGCGCAAGCTTGGCGGGCTGGTTCTTGCCTTCTGTGGGCTACTGGCGGTCTTCTCCGACGGAATTTTCGCCGGCAATCACGCGACACTGATGGGCGATGTGCTCAGTCTCGGCTCGGGCATCCTGTGGGCGCTCACCAGCATCGTCATCAAGCGCTCGAAGCTGGCCGGGACCAGCGCCGAAAAGCTTCTGCTCTATCAACTGGCGGGCGCCGCCGTCGTCGGCGCGCTGGTCCTGCCCTTGGCCGGCCCGCCAATCCGCCAACTTGCCGCATTGCCGACATTGGCGTTGCTGTTCCAGTCTTTCTATGTCGTCGCTTTTACGTATGTTTTGTGGTTCTGGCTGCTGACGCGCTATCCTGCCGCCGGCCTGTCGAGCTTTGCGTTCCTATCGCCGGTGTTCGGCGTGCTGTGCGGAGCGTTGCTGCTGGGCGAACCGCTGACGGTCAGGATCTTCCTCGCGCTCGGTCTGATCGCCGCCGGGTTGATCATCGTCAACCGGCCGTCACGCAAGCAGGTTCCAGCGTAAGGAGTTCGGTATGCGCGACATCCTCAACGACCTCGAAGCGGGAAAGCAGCTTTCCGATCCGGATCCGGTCCGCCGCGCTCAGATCCAGATGAAGACGCCGCTGCCGAAGCGCTTCTACAAGACTGTCTCGGTCGTGCCGGTCGAAAAGGGCTTTGCCGTCCATCTCGACGGCAAATCGGTCCGCACGCCGGGAAAAGCGCCACTGGCGGTGCCCACCGAAAAGGCGGCGGTCCTGGTGGCTGACGAGTTTTCGGCGCAAGGCGACGTCATCGATCCCGTGACGATGCCGGTCATGCGCCTCGTCAACACGGCCCTCGACGGTGTCGCCAGCGACCCGCAGGCGGTTCTGGAGGACGTGCTGCGCTTCGCTTCGTCCGATCTGCTTTGCTACCGCGCCGATGGCCCGCAAGGCCTGGTCGAGCGGCAGAACAGGTTTTGGGATCCCGTCCTCGATTGGGCGAGGAGCAAGCTGGGCGCACGCTTCAATCTTGCCGAGGGCATAATCCATATCGAGCAGCCGCGCGAGACGATTGCCGTCCTTGGCGCGCATCTTGCCCAGCGCACCGAACCGCTGCGGCTGGCCGCCATCCATGTCATGACCTCGCTGACCGGCTCGGCATTGCTGGCGCTCGCCGTCGATTTCGGCGAGCTTGACGGCGAGCAGGCGTGGGCAGCCGCCCATGTCGACGAGGACTGGCAGATCGAGCATTGGGGCCAGGATGCGGAGGCCGTGGCGCGGCGCGCGGCCCGCAAGCGCGACATGATGGCAGCGGTCAGTCTGCTCGAAGCGCTCCAGGCCTGAGCGCAGCGCGCGCAGCCTTCGCATCGCACCTAATACGAAAGTCATAATCCCATCGTCTCGATGCCTTTCGGCGGCGCTTTCTGTCATTTTTTGCCCGTTGGTTGCGTCTGAGTCCGCCTTCCGGAGGAGTTGCGGACCGCGGCGCACAGCTTTCGAGGACAGACGGAATCCCACGGGAGGATAGATCAATGGCAATGGCTTCGACCGCCGGCAGGACAAGCCGCGGCATGACGCGGGAGGAAAAGAAGGTCATCTTCGCCTCTTCGCTCGGCACCGTTTTCGAATGGTACGACTTTTACCTCTACGGCTCGCTGGCCGCCTTCATCGGCACGACCTTCTTCAGCCCGACCATTCCGGAGGCGACGCGCAACATCTTCGCGCTGCTGGCCTTTGCCGCCGGTTTCCTCGTCCGTCCCTTCGGCGCGCTGGTGTTCGGCCGTATCGGCGACCTTGTCGGCCGCAAATACACCTTCCTGGTCACCATGACCATCATGGGCCTGTCGACGTTCCTGGTCGGCCTGCTGCCGGGATATGCCAGCTTGGGCATTGCCGCACCGGTGATCCTGATCGGGTTGCGCATGCTGCAGGGCCTGGCGCTCGGCGGCGAATATGGCGGCGCCGCGACCTATGTCGCCGAGCACGCTCCGGACGATCGCCGCGGCTATTACACCTCCTGGATCCAGACGACGGCGACGCTCGGCCTGTTCCTGTCGCTGATCGTGATCCTGATCGTGCAGGGGTCAATGAGCAAGGAAACCTACTCTTCCTGGGGCTGGCGCATTCCGTTCATCGTTTCCTTCCTGCTGCTCGCCATCTCGATCTGGATCCGGCTGTCGCTCTCGGAGTCGCCGACCTTCCAGCGCATGAAGGAGGAGGGCAAGGGCTCCAAGGCGCCGCTGTCGGAAGCCTTCGGCCAGTGGAAGAACGCCAAGATCGCCCTTCTGGCGCTGCTCGGCCTCACCGCCGGCCAGGCCGTGATCTGGTACAACGGGCAATTCTACGCGCTGTTCTTCCTGCAGAACGTGCTCAAGGTCGATCCGCAGTCGGTCAACATCATGATCGCGATCGCGCTTGCCGTCGGCTCGATCTTCTTCGTCGTGTTCGGCTGGCTGTCCGACAAGATCGGCCGCAAGCCGATCATCATGGCCGGCCTCGCATTGGGAATCGTCTGCACCTTCCCGCTGTTCAAGGCACTGACCTGGGCCGCCAATCCGGCTTTGGCCACCGCCCAGCAGAACACGCGCGCGACGGTGACGGCGGCTCCCGGCGACTGCCGGTTCCAGTTCAACCCGGTCGGTACGGCGAAGTTCACCACCTCCTGCGATATCGCGACCTCGTTCCTGACGAAGAACTCGGTGCCTTATGACGTGGTGACGACGGCCGCGCCCGGAACGGCGGCCACGGTCAAGATCGGCAACGAGACGGTCGAGTCCTACGACGCCATCGCTGCCGGAGACCAGGCCAAGGCCAAGGAGGCGACCTTCCAGAAGGCCGTCAACATGTCGCTGCGGGATGGTGGCTACCCGCTGAAGCGCGCCGCGGCCAAGGTGCCGGACCAGAAGCTTGACGCCTTCATCGCGGCCAATCCGGAACTGAAGCTCGATGCCGCAACGATCCGCGGCGGCGAGAAGACGACGGTTCCCGCCGACAAGGCCGTTGCCGACAAGCTGCTGACCAAGGACGAGGCGGCGGGCGCGCCCGAGATCACCGTCTACAACATTCCAGGTGGCGGGCCCTTCGCCATGACCGCCGATCCGGCCGCCGTCAACTGGCCGATGACGATTGGCATCCTGTTCATCCTGGTGGTGTTCGTGACCATGGTCTATGGTCCGATCGCGGCGATCCTGGTCGAGATGTTCCCGACCCGCATCCGCTACACCGGCATGTCGCTGCCTTATCATATCGGCAATGGCTGGTTCGGCGGCCTGTTGCCGGCGACGGTGTTTGCGCTGAGCGCCTATAAGGGCGACATCTACTACGGCCTCTGGTACCCGGTGGTCATCGCGGCAATGTCGCTCATCATCGGCATGATCTTCGTTAGGGATACGCTCGGCACCAACTTGCACGCCAAGGAATAGCCGCCCGAATCTTCCGCAATGAAAAGCCCGGCGCGAGCGATCGCGCCGGGCTCTTTCGTATCGAAAATCGAAAAAGCGTGTCAGCTCTTGCGCTGCTGGTTCTCTTCCTCGATCGCCGCCTCATGGTACCAGCTGTCGAAATCGGCCTGCGTAGTGCGCAGCGAGGCAAGTTCTGCCGCGAATTTCGCCTTTGCGCCTAAATTTGAGGCAGGTGCTCGTCGTGCAAGCCGGAACGTCAGAATCTTTGCCGAGGGACGCGACGTGATGACTTCCATGGCGGCCTCCTTCCGTCTCCAGGATCGGAGCGATTCAACTTTCTACAACATAGATTCTGCGAGTCCTTTAGGCAATATGCCTACAAAAATCTCAGCATTTGCCTAGGATTTGTGCAAACCGCACTTCTGATTGATCTCGGCGCATCGCCTGGTCGGCTCATCGGATTCAGGACGATGTCGCGACCATTTTGCCGCACCCATTGACCGGGGAGTGGCATACGAATTGCTTTTTGACGATCGGCAGGTCGGGTCGGTCCGGCCATGCGTCGACGCCGCCGTGGCGCGCGGTGTCCCAGCAACGAGAGGCACAGGAATGACCAAGTACAAGCTCGAGTACATCTGGCTCGACGGCTATACCCCGACCCCCAATCTTCGCGGCAAGACCCAGATCAAGGAATTTGCCGAGTTCCCGACGCTCGAGCAGCTGCCGCTGTGGGGTTTCGACGGCTCCTCCACCAACCAAGCCGAAGGCCGCAGCTCCGACTGCGTGCTGAAGCCGGTGGCGCTCTACCCGGATCCGGCCCGCACCAACGGCGTGCTCGTCATGTGCGAGGTCATGATGCCCGATGGCGTGACGCCGCATGAGTCGAACAGCCGTGCGACCATCCTCGACGACGAGGACGCCTGGTTCGGCTTCGAGCAGGAGTATTTCTTCTACAAGGACGGCCGCCCGCTCGGCTTCCCGGAGAGCGGATATCCGGCGCCGCAGGGCCCTTACTATACCGGCGTCGGCTACAAGAATGTCGGTGACGTCGCGCGCCAGATCGTCGAGGAGCATCTCGACCTCTGCCTCGCCGCCGGCATCAACCACGAAGGCATCAATGCCGAGGTTGCCAAGGGGCAGTGGGAATTCCAGATCTTCGGCAAGGGTTCCAAGAGAGCCGCCGACCAGATCTGGATGGCCCGCTATCTGCTGCTGCGTCTGACCGAGAAATACGGCATCGACATCGAGTTCCACTGCAAGCCGCTTGGTGACACCGACTGGAACGGCTCGGGCATGCACTGCAACTTCTCGACCAAGTACATGCGTGAAGTGGGCGGCAAGGCCTATTTCGAGGCGCTGATGGCGCAGTTCGAAAAGAACCTGATGGATCACATTGCCGTCTACGGTCCGGACAATGACAAGCGCCTGACCGGCAAGCACGAGACCGCGCCGTGGAACAAGTTCAGCTACGGCGTCGCCGATCGCGGCGCCTCGATCCGCGTTCCGCATTCCTTCATAAAGAACGACTACAAGGGCTATCTGGAAGACCGCCGCCCGAACTCGCAGGGGTGCCCGTACCAGATCGCCTCCCAGGTGCTGAAGACGATCTCACAGGTCCCGACCGACGCGTCGGTCTCGGCCGCCGCCTGATTTCTTGCGGCGCGGAGCTATCAGTTCCGCGCCTGTCGAACTTGCCAAGGAGCCTCGGCGGAAACGTCGGGGCTTCTTGCTGTTTGAGCTCTGGTGAATGAGCTGCCCATGAAAAAACCCCGGCTCTCGCCGGGGTTCTGGTTGGCGCCAATACGGGTCTGGGGACATCAGACGGAGTAGTACATGTCGTACTCGACCGGGTGCGGGGTCATCTCGAAGCGCATGACCTCGGTCATCTTCAGCTCGATGTAGGAGTCGATCTGATCGTCGTCGAAGACGCCGCCCGCCTTCAGGAAGCCGCGGTCCTTGTCGAGGCTCTGCAGCGCCTCGCGCAGGGAACCGCAGACGGTCGGGATCTTCTTCAACTCCTTGGGCGGCAGATCGTAGAGATCCTTGTCCATCGGCTGTCCGGGATGGATCTTGTTCTTGATGCCGTCGAGGCCGGCCATCAGCATGGCGGCGAAGCCGAGATACGGGTTCGCGCCCGGGTCGGGGAAGCGGACCTCGACGCGCTTCGACTTCGGCGACGAGCCGAACGGAATGCGGCAGGAGGCCGAGCGGTTGCGCGCCGAATAGGCGAGCAACACCGGCGCTTCGTAGCCCGGCACCAGGCGCTTGTAGGAGTTGGTCAGCGGGTTGGTGAAGGCGTTGATCGCCTTGGCATGCTTGATGATGCCGCCGATATAGTAGAGGCAGCTTTCCGACAGGCCGGCATATTCGTTGCCGGCGAAGGTCGGCTTGCCGCCCTTCCAGATCGACTGGTGGACATGCATGCCCGAGCCGTTGTCGCCGAAGACGGGCTTCGGCATGAAGGTGGCCGTCTTGCCATAGGCATTGGCGACCTGGTGCACGACATACTTGTAGATCAGCATCTTGTCGGCGTTGCGCACCAGCGTGTCGAACTTGATGCCGAGCTCGTGCTGGGCGGCGGCGACCTCATGGTGGTGCTTTTCGACGCGCACGCCCATCTCGGCCAGAACGGTCAGCATTTCCGAGCGCATGTCCTGGCAGGAATCGATCGGCGGCACAGGGAAATAGCCGCCCTTGATGCGCGGACGATGGCCGAGGTTGCCGGTCTCGTAGTCGGTATCGTCGTTCGAGGGCAGCTCGGTGGAGTCCAGCCGGAAGCCGGTATTGTAGGGATCGGACTTGTACTTGACGTCGTCGAACACGAAGAACTCGGCCTCCGGGCCGACATAGATGGTGTCGCCGATGCCTTCCGACTTCATGTAGGCCTCGGCCTTCTTGGCGGTGCCGCGCGGGTCGCGGTTGTAGGCCTCGCCGGAAACCGGATCGAGGATATCGCACAGGATGACCATGGTCGACTGGGCGAAGAATGGGTCCATGTGGACCGTCTCCGGATCCGGCATCAGCACCATGTCGGACTCGTTGATCGCCTTCCAGCCCGCGATCGAGGAACCGTCGAACATGACGCCGTCGGCAAACATGTCTTCCTCGACCTCGACGACATCCATGGTCACATGCTGCAGCTTGCCGCGCGGATCGGTGAAGCGCAGATCGACGAACTTCACGTCGTTGTCCTTGATCTGCTTCATGATGTCTTTGGCTGTCGTCATGTCATGTATCCCTGTGTGATGACGTTTTTTGATGATGACGTTGCAGAATGGTGGGTGTCAGACGGCATCCATGCCGGTCTCGCCGGTGCGAATGCGAACGACTTCCTCGATGTTGGACACGAAGATCTTGCCGTCGCCGATGCGGCCGGTCTGCGCCGCCTTGCGGATCGCCTCGATGGCGCCTTCGACGGCGTCGTCGCCGAGCACCACTTCGATCTTCACCTTGGGCAGGAAATCGACGACATATTCGGCGCCGCGATAGAGTTCGGTATGGCCCTTCTGGCGGCCGAAGCCCTTAGCCTCGGTGACGGTGATGCCCTGCAGTCCGGCCTCCTGAAGCGCTTCCTTCACTTCGTCGAGCTTGAATGGCTTGATGATCGCTTCGATCTTTTTCATGTAAAAAGTGGCCTCCACTGCCAAAAAGACGGGTTGTGTGCCCCGCTTGCGCCTCCATCAAGCACGAACTGTGCCAAATTCCGGAGATTGGAAGCGGTATCGGGCGATTTACACGCCATGCTGCACCCGAACACAAATTCGCGTCGTCCGCTGCGTCGGAAGCGTCATGAACGCCCAAAGCGTATACATCGTCCCTCCATCCTTCTGCGTAAAAATTGGGCAGACAGCGCAACCCGCGATCAGATTCCCCTCCGGCGCCACCGTTTCAGGTGAGTATTGGGTCGCCGATGTTTGCTTCGAACAGCAAATCGGACAATGCTCGATAGGATGAAGATCGGCAATCCCATGAGCAATGAACTTCTTTCGCCGGCAGAGATGGCAGAGGCCGACCGGCTGGCGATCAGCGAAGGTCCGCTCGATGGCTATGGGTTGATGCGGCGCGCCGGTGAGGCGGTGGCGGCGGTGGTGCTGGAGCGCTACCCGGCAGCGACGCGGGTGCACGTGCTGTGCGGCCCCGGCAACAATGGCGGCGACGGCTATGTCGTGGCGCGGTTGCTGGCCGAGTCCGGCGTCGATGTCGCTTTGTGGGTATCCGGCGAACCGCGGGCAGGCAGCGACGCCGCAATCGCAGCGGCGGATTGCGCTCTGGAGCGGCGTCCGTTGTCGGCTTTCGCGGCGGAACCGGGTTCGGTGGTGGTCGACGCGCTTTATGGCGCAGGCCTGTCGAAGCCATTGTCGGGCGAGGCCAAGCGCGCCGTCGATATCGCGAAGGGATTGCCGGTCGTGGCCGTCGACCTGCCCTCGGGTGTCTCGGGCGAAAGCGGCGCCATCCTCGGCGCGGCTTTTCGGGCCGATGTCACCGTCACTTTCGCACGCAAGAAGCCCGGACATCTCCTATTGCCCGGACGCGAGCAATGCGGCGAGATCGTACTCGCCGACATCGGCATCGATGACAGGATCATCGCTCAGGTCGCGCCGCGAACCTTCGAGAACACACCAGCCGTCTGGCGCAGGCATATGCCGGTTCCGGCAATCGATGCGCACAAATACGAGCGAGGTCATGTCGGCATCTGTTCCGGCGGACCTTCGGCAACCGGCGCGGCTCGCCTGTCGGCGCTTGGTGCGGCAAGGAGCGGGGCAGGGGCGGTGACGGTGCTGTCTCCCGGCAACTCCATGCAGGTGAATGCCGCTCATCTCACTTCGATCATGCTGCGCAAGGCCGATACGGTCGATGAGATCGGCACGTTCGTCAGGGAAAGACGTCCCTCGGCCTTCGTGCTCGGCCCAGGGTTCGGGATTGGCGAAAAGGCGCGCGAATTTGCCCTGGCGCTGCTCAACACGAGAGAACCTGCAGCGATCGAAGGCCTTGTGCTCGACGCCGACGGCATCACTTCATTCCGCGATGCCCCGACCGGTCTGTTCGAAGCCGCTCGAGGTCCGAATGCGCCGGCGTTGGTGATGACCCCGCATGAGGGCGAGTTCGCCAGGCTGTTTCCTGACATCATGGCGGACAAGGCTTTGTCCAAGCTGGGCAAGGCGCGCGCGGCCGCGCAGCGCGCCGGTGCCGCGATCGTCTGCAAGGGCGCCGATACGGTGATCGCGTCGCCGGAAGGCTGGGCCGCGATCAATTGCAACGGCGCGCCCTGGCTTGCCACTGCCGGCTCAGGCGACGTGCTGGCAGGGGTCATCGCCGGGTTCCTGGCGCAAGGCACGCCAGCCTTCGAGGCGGCCTGCGCCGCGGTCTGGGTCCATGCCGAGGCGGGCAGCCGTTTCGGCCCGGGACTGATCGCCGAGGATCTGCCTCTGGCGCTGGTGCCGGTGCTGCGCGAGCTTGTCGGATACGCGGCTGCCGGATGAAGCTCGTTTTTCCTCTGATCGGCGCCATCGCCGCCGCGGTGCTCGCAGCGCTTCCGGCCTCGGCAGAAGGCCGTCCGGTGACCATCGTCGATGATCCACGCATTCTCGCCACGCTCGATGCCAAGGGGTTCGGCTTCGCCGGCATCTTCGGCTTGGATGGGAAGGACGACCTCAAGACCCTCTATGACAATGCGCCGGCCTACCACGCCATCGTCGAGACCGTGGCCGCCGACGTCGCGGCGCTCCGCGCCGACATGAAGGCCGGCGGCCGGCCGCTCTACGAAGTGACCGACGGCAACGTCGGTCGCATCATGGACATGCGCTGGCTGAAGACCGATGCGGCGCGCTTCCGGCTGGTCGGCGTCGTCAACCGGATCGACCGCCGCGACTTTGGCGGACTTTCCAACGAAGCAGGTTGCGGCGAGGTGCGGTTCATCTATCGCCTTGCCTACAGCTTCAAGAAGAACGGCAAGGTTCTGGCCTCCCGCCTGCCGTTCAACTTCAGCGCCGTCTACCGTGCCGCTACGGATGCCGATGGCGGCTGCACCGGGGTTGCCGGGCGCTGGATGCCGCAACTCGACGAGAGCGTCGATGCCGGCTGGCTGACCGGCGGACCACTGGACAAGGCGAGCCTCTCCTTCAAGCAGCTCGAACTCAACGCCCAGGTGGTGCGCTTTCCATCCGGCCAGGAGACCGAATTCGGCGGCCAGGCCGCCTATCTGATGCGCATTTTCGGTATCGACGGCACGGCAGTCACCGAGGAGCCGTTGGAAAACACGCCGGATCCCACACGGCTTTCGGAGGACGACGCACTCAAGGCCCGGCTCGCCGACTATGTCCGCGCCAATGCAGCTGCGATCGATCTTGGCGTCTACGAAATCCCCGAGGAATTCCTGGCGAAAAAGGTCATCTCCTGGTCGACCTTCGGCAGCGCGAGGCTGGCCAACCACCCGTTCACGCCGCTGTTCAAGCCCGAGGATTTCGCCGGGTTGGACTATTCGAAGCTGGCCCTGGCGCGCACGCCGGAAGCCCTGGTCGAGCGGCTGGACAACGGCGCCTGCCAGGGGTGCCATCAGGCCGGCTCGACCGCCGGGTTCCATTTCATCGGACTCGACGACAGCACGACCTCGCCACTCAACCGCATCCAAGTCGGCATCTCGCCGCATCTCCATGCCGAGATTCCCCGGCGCGAGGCGTGGCTGGCGGCGACGATCCAGGGCAGGGAGCCTAACCGGTTCCGGCCGCTGTCCTTTGCGCCGGCCGCTGCCTGGACGGACGACGGCACGATCGACTACGCCTCTGCCGAGATGGCCATGCCATGCCTGATGCCGGAAGACGCTGTCCGCTTCGGCAGAACCTGGCAATGCGAAGGCGGCACGGTCTGCACGCCGATCGCAACTGCCTCGGGGGTGCGCACCAAACTCGCGCAATGCCTGCTGCCCAAGAATAGCACCGCGATGTTTTCCGGGCACCCGTGCCTGACCGGCTCGATCCACAGCAATCAGTCGCAGCCGTTCAACGACCGCTACATGATCACCGGCCAGTTCGCAGCCTTCTCACCGGGCATTTCACGCACGGACTACACCTGCCGCCCGCCCAAGATCGGCGTGCCGGCTGGCTTCGCTTATCGCGGCTGCGACGAAAAGGATCGTGCGTTCACCGGCTTCAAGGCCGGCAAGCCGATGCCCCGCGAAGTCTGCGGCCTGGTCGGTGGCAAGAAGTTCGATATCTGCGTAGCGACCAACAATTTCGACCAGTGCCTCGGCGGGGCTGTCAATCGCGGCAACCGCCCTGCATGCTCGGCCGAGCATTTCTGCCGCGAGGACTACATGTGCCAGGCGCTGCCACCAGACACGCCGGGAGCCGCCAAGGTAAAGGGCATCGGCTTCTGCTCGCCGACCTACTTCCTCTTCCAGATGCGCATCGACAACCACGCCACGCCCTGGGCGACTGCCGCCCGCGCCAGCGTGGGCGCAGGGTTTGGAGCGGTTGCGGACGAGTAGGCGGCTTGTTCGGCGATGATCCGCCGAGTGATGACGACAAAATCGCCGGTCGCCGCAAAGCTGGCAACGAGATCGGATTCAATGGTGAGCCCCGTTTGCTTGGAAGGCGCGGGCTCACAGCGGGATATTGTCGTGCTTCTTCCAGGGGTTCTGCATGTCTTTGTTGCGCAGCATGCGCAAGGCTCTGGCGATGCGCCGGCGGGTGGAGTGAGGCATGATCACTTCGTCGACATAGCCACGCTCCGCCGCGACGAATGGCGACAGGAAGCGGTCCTCGTAAGCCTTCGTGTGGGCAGCGATCTTTTCCGCGTTGCCGATATCCTTGCGATAGATGATCTCGACCGCGCCCCGCGCGCCCATCACCGCGATCTGCGCCGTCGGCCAGGCATAGTTCATGTCGCCGCGCAGATGCTTTGAGGCCATCACGTCATAAGCGCCGCCATAGGCCTTGCGGGTGATGACGGTGATCTTCGGCACGGTCGCCTCGGCATAGGCAAAGAGCAGCTTGGCGCCATGCTTGATCAATCCGCCATATTCCTGCGCAGTGCCGGGCAGAAAGCCCGGAACGTCGACAAAGGTGACGATCGGGATCGAGAAGCAGTCGCAGAAACGCACGAAGCGCGCCGCCTTGCGGCTGGCGTCGGAATCCAGCACGCCGGCAAGCACCATCGGCTGATTGGCGACGAAGCCCACCGTGCGGCCCTCGACACGGCCGAAACCGGTGACGATGTTCTTGGCGAAATTCTGCTGGATCTCGAAGAAGTCGCCTTCGTCGGCGACCTTGAGGATCAGTTCCTTGATGTCGTAGGGCTTGGTGGCGTTGTCCGGGATCAGGCGGTCAAGCGACAGATCGTGGTCCGTCACCGATTGGTAGCACTCGATCTCGGGGATCTCGGCGGTGTTCGAGGCCGGCAGCAGATCGACCAGCCGGCGCATCTGCAGCAGCGCCTCGACATCGTTGTCGTAGGCGCCGTCGGCGATGGAGGACCTGGTCGTGTGCACGGACGCACCGCCGAGGCTTTCGGCCGTCACCGTCTCGTTGGTAACCGTCTTCACCACATCCGGCCCGGTGACGAACATGTAGGAGGTGTCGCGCACCATGAAGATGAAGTCGGTCATGGCCGGCGAGTACACGTCGCCGCCCGCGCAAGGTCCCATGATCAGCGAGATCTGCGGGATGACCCCGGAGGCCAGCACATTGCGCTGGAAGATTTCGGCGTAGCCGCCGAGCGCGGCCACACCTTCCTGAATGCGGGCGCCGCCGGCATCGTATAGGCCGATGATCGGGGCGCGGTTGCGCAGGGCCATTTCCTGCACCTTGACCACCTTCTCGGCATGCGCCTCCGACAGCGAGCCGCCGAATACGGTGAAATCCTTCGCGAAGAGATAGACGGGACGCCCATTGACCGTGCCCCAGCCGGTCACGACGCCATCGCCCGCGATCTTGGTCTTCTCCATGCCGAAGTCGGTCGACCGGTGCTCAACATACATGTCGAATTCCTCGAACGACCCTTCGTCGAGGAAGACCTCGATGCGTTCGCGGGCTGTGAGTTTGCCCTTCTTGTGCTGGGCCTCGATCTTCTCCTTGCCACCGCCCATGCGGGCGATCTCGCGGCGGCGCTCGAGTTCCTTCAGCACGTCTTTCATCGCCGGGCCCCAAATGCGAATAGTCGGTTTGTGGTAATCGCGAGGGAAGGGGAGCGCAAGCGCTCCGATCGTCCTTGTTTTGCTGCACTGCAGCATCGGCCCCTTGCATTTCGGAGCGGACTCGGCCATATGGGCGGCATAGGCGCTTGGGCCGGAACTTGTCCGGCTTTCTCCATGCATGAGACTGGTTGCGTCTGTTTTCCCTCTTCCGGCAAGTCGGCCCTGTGTCCGGCAGTCGATAAGGTGGCGAAAAAGCCCCGGGGCATGACGTCCGCGGGCACGACAGCGCAGCCGCGCGGACAGCTCGTCCGCCGCCTTGTCGTTTCCTGATAATTTTTCGACGGCAGGTTGCGCCCTGCCGCCATTGCTGTTTTGCGGCCCAGAGCCGCGTGAAAGAAGAGTATTTTGACCAACGAACATCAAGCGGAACAGAACGGTTTCGCTACCCTTGGAATCACCGGCGCGCTGCTCAAGGCCGCCAATGCCGCTGGCTTCACCGAGCCGAAGCCAATCCAGGTGCAGGCGATCCCGCCGCAGCTGGAAGGCCGTGACATATTCGGCATCGCCCAGACCGGTTCGGGCAAGACGGCCGCCTTTGCGCTGCCGATCCTGTCGAAGATCATCGGGCTGGGCACCAAGCGCAGGCCGAAAACGACGCGCGCGCTGATCCTGGCGCCGACGCGCGAGCTCGCCGTACAGATCGAGGACACGATCAAGCTGCTCGCCAAAGGCGCGCATATCTCGACAGCGCTCGTGCTCGGCGGCGTCTCCCGCTATAGCCAGGTGAAGAAGATCGCGCCCGGCGTCGACGTGCTGATTGCCACGCCCGGCAGGCTCACCGACCTGGTACGCGAGGGCGACCTCATCCTTGCCGATACCAAATGGCTGGTGCTCGACGAGGGCGACCGCATGCTCGACATGGGCTTCATCAACGACGTCAAGCGCATTGCCAAGGCGACTGCGCCGGACCGCCAGACCGCGCTGTTCTCGGCCACCATGCCGGACGAGATCGCCGAACTCGCCAAGGGCCTGCTGAAGAACCCGGTCCGCATCGAGGTCGCGCCGCAAAGCACGGCGGCTGCCGAAATCGTGCAGAGCGTGGTGCTTGCCCGCACCAAGCAGAAGCGCCAGGTGCTGTCCAAGATGCTGGCAGACGAGGCGATGCGTTCGGTGATCGTGTTCTCGCGCACCAAGCACGGTGCCGACCGCGTCACCAAGGACCTTGCCCGTGATGGATTCAACGCCGCCGTCATCCACGGCAACAAGTCGCAGAACGCGCGCCAGAAGGCGCTCAACGATTTCCGCGACGGCTCGGTACGTATCCTGGTGGCGACCGACATCGCGGCCCGCGGCATCGACGTGCCCGGCATCAGCCATGTCGTGAATTTCGACCTGCCGGACGAGGCGGAAAGCTATGTCCACCGTATCGGCCGCACGGGCCGCAACGGCAGGGACGGCATTGCCATCACGCTTTGCGATCCGTCGGAGAACGGCAAGCTGAAGCAGGTCGAGCGCATCATCCGCATGCGGCTGCCGGTGATGGCCGATCATCTCGGCAACCCCGACCCGCAAGGCGACCCCAAGGAAAAGAGTGAGCGCCATTTCGAGCCGGCCAACGATCGCGAGCATCATGGCGCCCGCCGCGACGGCCGGCGCCCGAACACCGGCAACGGCTTCGGCAAGAAGCGCTTCGGTGGCAAGCCGACAGGCGAAAGGGCATTTTCGGGCAAGCCAGGCGGCGAGCGCGCCGTTGCGGCCAAGCCGAATGTCGAGCGCAAGCCGGAGGGCGCCAAGCGTTTCAAGGGCAACAACAAGCGCCGCTTTGGCGGCAAGCGACCAGCGAACAGGGCCGCTTAGACAGCGGCCGTAGACTTGCTACGCAGTGCGGCTAAAAAGGAGCGGCCGAAGCGATGCTTCGGCCGCTCCTTTGTTTGGGATACCCGGCGCTACTCCGTCAGTGCCTTCACCCACACCACGATGCGCTCGGCAAGGACCGCCGTGGTCGATGGCGACAGCGCGTCGCCGGCGATGACATGATCGTCGGGATCGTCCGTATCATCGACCGGCACCAGTTCGTGCGGAGCGCCCCAGCGCCCCGCGATCTCGCGTGTGCGATCGGGCCGCACCACCTTGTCCGAATCGGAAAAGATGAACAGGGCAGGGACGGTCGCCTTGTCCACCGGCGCGCGGTAGGCGAGTTCGGTCAAGGCAGCCATGGCCGGCGCCGCGCTCATCGGATAGCGGTAGGTCCAGAATCTGGCGTTGAGCGCGTTGCGGGGCACAAAGCTGTGTTCCTTTCCGCCGACGAGTTCGGCGATCTGTCTGCCCCAGGGTTTGGTCAGCAGCTCGGCGCCGGAGGCTTTGACGCCGAAGTTCGGCGAGATGAACGCGATCGCAGCGACGCCCTCGGAGGCGCGCGGCTGTGTTGCGGCCCAGGCCGCCAGTGAGCCTCCAGTCGAAGTGGCGATGACGATCACCTTGTCCCCGATCGCCCTGCCGATGGCGAGCGCTTCCTCGTAATCGTTGATCCAGGCGTTGACGCTGCCTTCGGCCATTGCGGCGCCGTCCTGACCATGGCCGGCCAGGCGCGTGTAAGAGATTGGCATCGAGCTGCTCAGCGACATCATCGGGCAGCGGGCGGACCTCGCCCTTCGAGGCCGAGAAGCCATGGATATAGACGATCGACAGTTTGGTCTTGGCGCGAACCAGCGGATTGGCCCAGATGATCTCCTTCTCCAGTCCGTCGCGGATCCTGGGCACAGCGGCTTCCTCGCGCGCCAGATAGGCCTGCGGGTCGTCGCCGATCACGGACGGATCGAAGCGAATGATGGTATCGACAGGCACACGAGGTCCGAGAAAGAAGCCGGAGCCAAGAATGACGGCGAGCCCAAGCACCGCAAGCATCACTCGTCGCCTCATGTCCACCCCGTCCACCCATCGCCATGCCTGTCCGGGCCGACGCCGTTTTGCCGCTCTATGCCGCCTGATCCGATGACGGCTTTCTTCGGCTCGGCGGCTTGCGATCGTAAAACAACGGCCGTGCATTCCAGCTCGTCGTCAGGCCGATGACCCAGCGACCGATCGGCCGCGGCAGCAGGCCCAGCAATTTGAGCGGCCAGCTTATGTGGTAGGGGAAGGTGACTTCGAAGCCGCCTTTGCATATGCCGCGCAGCATGCGGCGCGACGCTCGGTGCACGGGCATGAGTCCCGGCATCGGCAGCATGTTCTTTTCCGTCAGCGGCGTGTCCACGAATGCCGGGTTCATCACCTGGACGCGAATGTTCATCTTGTCGAAATCATATTTCAGCGACTCCGCCAGGATGTTGATTGCCGCCTTGGTGCCGCCGTAAGCCGCGGTGGTCGGCCAGCCGGAATAGGCAGTCACGGATCCGACAAGAACGACATGGCCGCGCCCGCGACCGCGCATGCACCCGACCGCGGGCACGAGACCATTGACGATGCCGAAGTAGTTGACGGCAAAGGAGCGCTGGAAATCGCGCACGACGAGGTTTTCGCCGGGCGTGGCGATATAGTTGCCGGCATTGAAGACGGCGAGCACGATCGGCCCCATCTGCTTCTCGATCGCCGCAACCGTCCGTGCCATGCCTTGCTCGTCGGTGACGTCGCAGGGAAAGGACTTCACATGGCCGGCCATCTGCGCCGTTTCGACCAGCAACGTATCGACAGGATCGTCCGGCAACGCCGTTACCGCGACTGCGTAACCTTGATTGGCGAGATCCTTGGCCAAGGAGCGGCCCAGTCCGCTGCTGCCGCCCGTGACCCAGGCGACACCGTCCTTAGGGTTGGCCCGGTAGAGTGTCATGCGAAGTCCTGCGAATATTTCGGTAGTGCTCTAGCGGCGAAGAAATAGAATGAAAAGAGCGCTTCTGGCCGCATTGCTGAAATGCATGAGAGAATGGCAGGAGCGGTCAACAAGCGTTGCAGTGCTTGGAATGCGACTGGACCAGGCAAAATCTTGCCTTGAAACCGCAGCTTCGGGTTTCTAGGGTCTCGCCGCGGCCAAACAAGGAATCCTCGATGCCCCGTTCTGTGATCGACGCGATCGGCAATACGCCCCTGATCCGGCTCAACAAGGCCTCGGAAGCGACCGGATGCGAGATCCTGGGCAAAGCCGAGTTCATGAATCCTGGACAATCGGTCAAGGATCGGGCCGGCCTTTTCATCATCCGCGATGCCGAGCAGCGCGGCTTGCTCAGGCCCGGCGGCGTCATCGTCGAAGGGACTGCCGGCAACACCGGCATCGGGCTGACGCTCGTCGCAAAGGCGCTCGGCTACCGCACCGTGATCGTCATTCCCGATACCCAGAGCCAGGAGAAGAAGGACACGATCAAGCTTCTGGGCGCCGAACTGATCGAGGTGCCGGCCGTGCCCTACAAAAACCCCAACAACTACGTGAAGCTGTCGGGCCGGCTCGCCCAGCAAATGGCGTTATCGGAGCCGAACGGAGCGATCTGGGCGAACCAGTTCGACAACGTCGCCAACCGCGACGGCCATATCCGCACCACGGCGGAGGAGATCTGGGCCCAGACCGGCGGCAAGGTCGATGGCTTCGTGTCGGCGGTCGGCTCGGGCGGAACACTCGCCGGCGTCGCGATCGGGCTGAAGAGCAAGAGCAGGCAAGTCAAGATCGCGCTCGCCGATCCGCTGGGCGCCGCCCTCTACAGTTTTTACACCAGCGGCGAATTGAAGGCCGAGGGCAGCTCGATCACCGAAGGCATCGGCCAGGGCCGCATCACCGCCAACCTCGAAGGTTTCACGCCGGACTTCTCTTTCCAGATCCCGGACGAAGAGGCGCTGCCGATCGTCTTCGACCTGATCCAGGAGGAGGGGCTCTGCGTCGGCGGCTCGACCGGCATCAACATCGCCGGCGCGATCAGGCTGGCGCGCGAGCTTGGAGCCGGCCACACCATCGTGACAATCCTGGCGGACTACGGCACGCGCTACCAGTCGAAGCTGTTCAATCCAGAGTTCCTGCGCGGCAAGAACCTGCCGGTGCCGGACTGGATGGAAGAGAAAGCCGACATCCCGGTGCCGTTCGAAAAGGTGGCGTAATGGCGCAGCGGACCGAAGCGCTGTTCCGGGACGATGCCTATCTGAGGACGGCGGAGGCGCAGGTCGTCGCCATCAATGATCGCGGCGGCATCCTTCTCGACCGGTCGATCTTCTATGCCACATCGGGCGGACAGCCCGGCGATACCGGCGTGTTCGAACGCGCCGACGGCAATCGCATCGCGATCGCTGCCACCATAACCGGCGAGACCAAGGATGAGATCATCCATGTGCCCGCGCCTGAGCAGGTGCTGCCTGCACTTGGTGAAAAGCTGAGACTGGCCGTCGACTGGGAACGGCGGCATCTTTTGATGCGCATGCATTCCGCCTGTCATCTGCTTACCGTGGTGTGCCCGTTTCCGATAACCGGGGCCGCCGTCGCCGAGGATGACAGCCGCGTCGACTTCGATATTCCCGATGCCGGCTTCAGCAAGGAGGATGTGACCGCGCAACTGATGGAACTGGTGCGCTCCGACCATCCCATCTTCACGCGCCTGATCACCGATGAGGAACTGGCGGCGAATCCGGGTCTGGTCAAATCAAAGAACGTGCGGCCGCCGGTCGGGATCGGCAAGATCCGCCTGGTTTGCATCGGCGACAATGCCTCGATCGACAGCCAGCCATGCGGCGGCACCCATGTGAAGAGCACCGGCGAGGTCGGCGAGATTCACATCGGCAAGATCGAGAAGAAGGGTCGCGAGAACCGGCGCTTCCGCATCCGCTTCGGGCCGATGCCAGCGAACTGACGACGAAACGGGCGAATAGCGAGAGGCGGAAGGGAGCATAACATGGCTGAGGATAGTCCTTTCATCGTCGACGCGGACTGGCTCGAGAAGCGGCTGGGCGAGCCTGGGCTCACCATCATCGATGCGTCCTGGTACCTGCCGGCGCAGAACCGCAACGCGCGCGCCGAATATGACGCCGCTCACATTCCCGGCGCCCGCTTCCTGGACCAGGACGACATCTCGGACCCGGATTCCAAGTTGCCGCATACGCTGGCCTCGCCCCAATATTTCGCGCAATATGTCGGGTCCATGGGCGTTTCCGCCGACGACACCATCGTGATCTATGACGGACCGGGCCTGTTTTCGGCGCCACGCGCCTGGTGGATGTTCAGGGTCATGGGCGTCTTCCAGGTCTATATCCTGAACGGCGGTTTCGACCGCTGGAAGGCGGAAGGGCGGCCGGTGACGGCGGAGCAGACCCGAATAGCGCCCTGCATCTTCCACGCCGATTTCGATGCCGGCCGCGTCGTCAGCCTGGCCGAGATGCGCAAGATCGTCGACGGCCGCGAAAGCCAGATCGCCGATGCCCGCTCGGCCGGCCGTTTCGCCGGCACCGAGCCCGAACCGCGCGCCGGAATCCGTTCCGGCCACATGCCGGGCGCGCGCAATATCCCTGTTGGGTCGCTATCCGAAAATGGCGAAATGCTGCCCCGGGCCCGCTTGCGCAAGCTGATCGAGGACGCCGGCATCGATCTGTCGAAACCGGTCGTCACGTCATGCGGGTCGGGCATCACCGCCGCGGCGATCACGCTGGCGCTTGAGACGCTCGGCCATACGGACAACAAGCTCTATGATGGCGCGTGGACCGAATGGGGTGGCCTGAGCGATACGCCCGTGGTGACGGGCAAGGAATGACCAGGATGGAAACCGGCTCGCTGAAGGATATCGAGGTCACGGTCACATTCCTTGAAATGCATGTGCCGCCGGCGGCGTCGCCGCCGCTACCGTACAACCGCCAGATCGCGCTGCTGAAGACCAGGGAAATCCCGCTGCATTTCTACCGCTACCTGATGGATCGCGTCGGGCGCAAATGGCATTGGGTCAATGTGCTGCGGCTAAGCGACGAGGAGCTGGCAGCCGGGCTGCATCGCGAGGATCGGGACATCAGGGTGCTCTATCTCGACGGGTCTCCAGCCGGCTTCTTCGACCTCAAGCCGCATCTACCGGAGGAGGTGGAACTCGCCTATTTCGGAATGATGGAACACGCGCACGGCCAAGGCATCGGGCGATGGTTCCTGGGTGCGGCAATTTCCGCCGCTTGGGCGTATGGGCCGAAGCGAGTGACGGTGCAGACTTGCACGCTTGACCATCCGGCGGCGCTGCCCCTTTACCAGAAGCTCGGCTTTCAGCCGGTGGCGCAGAAGAAGGAAGTCGTGCATCCGCTGACCTTTGCCGAGCGCTCGGCAAGCGTGATGAGACCTTAGCAATTCTTAAACTCGCCGCTCATCGGCGGCCGCTTCGAATATTTCCTGCCAGCACAGGATTTTCCAATCCGCATCAGGGCCCGGTTTCGACGAGACCGGGCCTTTCCTGTTGGCAAGAATCGGGTGGGACGCGCCGCTACCGCGGCGTAGCTTGCGGTCATCGTCTCCGGAGATTAGCCATGAGCATCCAGTTCAAAGCCCTGCCGACCGAAGCCGTGCGCAGCCTGCAACGGGGAGGGCCAGACGCCTATGGCCTCGCGCCGGAACGAAGGATTTCCGACGGCGACGGCGTGCCATGCCGGCATTGCCTGAAGAACGTTGCCGCGGGCGAGCGCTACCTCATTCTCGCCTATCGGCCATTCCCCCGGCTTCAGCCTTACGCCGAGACCGGGCCGATCTTCTTGCATGCGCACGAATGCGAAGCTGCTGCGGAAGTGGATGCGCTGCCGGAAATGCTCGAAAGCAGCGACTACATCGTGCGAGGCTACGGCAGGGACGACCGCATCGTCTACGGCAGTGGCGGAGTCGGCCCGACCAGCGACATTGCGGCACGCTCCGAGAGGTTGTTCGAGCGCGACGACATCGCCTACATCCATGTCCGCTCGGCGCGCAACAATTGCTACCAATGCCGCATCGATCGGGCATGAGGGCCGGAAAAAAAGAAGCCCGCCGATGGTCTGGCGGGCCGTTGGGAAGAAGTCTGTGACAGAAGCCGTCGGCAATAGCCGCTAGAGCCGGATGATTTCAGGTCGAATCGACCGGAAATCTGAATCCGGCTCTAAATCAAGGAGATAGAGCATGATGTCGCCCGAAAACCGCCTCACACTTTTCGGCATCATGCTCTAGCAGTCCGGTGTTGTCCGGCATTGCGAAGCGGCTGAAGCCGTCAGGGAGCCGCATCACTCTGAGCATGGCTTTCAGGTGCCGAATGTGAAGTATTTCACACACGGGCTCTTCCTGTTTGCCTGGCGCTGTGGGAGCTGACCAAAGACGAACCTGTCGTATTCCTGTCGTACAATCACGCTAAAAGGGACTGGTTGATCGATTGCCGACCGCGGATGGACCGGCGGCATGTCGCAACATCGAGGAAGCGGGGCCCCGGCTCCGCTTTTTTGTTTTGCGCTTTTCTTTTGCACAGCGCTGCGTAGCTGCAGATGGAAACCCGCTGCACACTTCCGTGGAATTCAGCCGGCTTGGAATTCAGCCGGGCAAAGAAAAGCCCGCCGGAACGAACCGGCGGGCGAGACGGGAGGAAGCTCTTTGTGGGGAATCAGGCGGCGAGCACGGCCTTCGGCTCGACCATTTCGTAGCCGAGCGCCTCGGCAACGGCGCGGTTGGTGATCTTGCCCTTGTGGACATTGAGGCCGTTGCGCAAGTGGTGGTCGTCGACGAGCGCCTTGAGGCCTTTGTCGGCAAGCTGCAGGCCATGATGCAGCGTCGCATTGTTGAGCGCATGCGCCGAGGTGACCGGCACCGCGCCGGGCATGTTGGCGACGCAGTAGTGGATGACGCCGTCGACCTCGTAGGTGGGATCGGCATGGGTGGTGGTGTGCGAGGTCTCGAAGCAGCCGCCCTGGTCGATGGCGACGTCGACGAGGACTGCCCCCTTCTTCATGCCGGAGAGCATTTCGCGGGTGACGAGCTTCGGCGCCGCAGCACCCGGGATCAGCACGGCGCCGACGACGATGTCGGCCGAGAAGCATTCTTCTTCCAGCGCCTCGACGGTCGAATAGCGGGTGTGAACGCGGCCGGCGAAGATGTCGTCGAGCTGGCGCAGGCGCGGGATCGAACGGTCGATGATGGTGACGTCGGCGCCAAGGCCGACGGCCATCTTGGCAGCATGCAGGCCGACGACGCCGCCACCCAGCACGGTGACTTTTCCGGGCAGGACGCCGGGCACGCCGCCGAGCAGCACGCCGCGGCCGCCATTGGCCTTCTGCAGCGCGGTCGCGCCGGCCTGGATCGACAGACGGCCGGCGACTTCCGACATCGGCGCCAGCAGCGGCAGGCCGCCGCGATCGTCGGTGACCGTCTCATATGCGATCGCGGTGACGCCGGAAGCGAGCAGACCCTTGGTCTGATCCGGATCCGGAGCGAGGTGAAGATAGGTGTAGAGGATCTGGCCGTCGCGCAACTGGACCCACTCGTTGGGCTGCGGCTCCTTGACCTTGACGATCATATCCGACTTGGCGAACACGTCGGCTGCGGTCTTGGCAATCGCGGCGCCTGCGGAGCGATAGGCATTGTCGTCGGCGCCGATGCCGGCGCCCGCGCCTGTCTCGACCAGCACTTCATGGCCATGCGCCACATATTCGCGGACCGAGCCGGGCGTCAGGCCGACGCGGTATTCGTGGTTCTTGATTTCCTTGGGGCATCCGACGCGCATTTTTCTTCTCCTGATACGGCCCGCTGGGGCTCGTTCCCTGTCAGCACCAAGTGAACCACGAATCGTTGCGCAGGTGTTTGCGAATGCGCTTGCGCCCTGCGGCCGGCTTCGATAATCGTTGCGCAAAATGGAAAGTTCTTCGCAGGAATCACGAAAAATGCCGCTCGATAGGATTGATATCGCCATTCTGGAGACTTTGCAGAAGGATGGGCGCATACCCAATGCGGCGCTCGCGGAGAAGGTCGGGCTTTCGCAATCGGCCTGCTCGCGCAGGCTCGACAATCTGGAGAAATCCGGGACCATCCGCGGCTACCACGCGCGTCTCTCAAACGCCGCGCTTGGTCATCAGATGACGGCGATCGTGCACATATCGCTGTCGGGCCAATTCGAGAAGACGCTGTCGGATTTCGAGGCGGCGATCAAGCGCTGCCCGAACGTGCTCTCCTGCCATCTGATGTCGGGCGAATACGACTACATCCTGCGCATCGCCGCCAAGGACCTCGTCGACTACGAGCGCATCCACAAGGAATGGCTGTCGGCGATGCCGCATGTGACGAAGATCAATTCGTCCTTCGCCTTGCGCGAGATCGTCGACCGCACCGCGCTGGGTTTGAAGCCAGAGATGGCTTAGAGCAATTCCAGAAAGCGTCCGTCGCGATTCTCGGTGCGGAATCGCCTAAGAAGAAGAACCTTGAGCGGGTGAGCCACTCTATGAGCTGAGCCGGGCTAGCCGCCATTGTTCCCCGCCGCCTCGGTCACCACCGTGGTCATGGGGATGTCGTGGGGCTGCGGGTAAATGGTGGGGATTCGCTGCAATTCGTAGCCGACGCCGATCACCAGCGGCCGGAACGGCATGGCGGCCAGCGTGCGGTCGAAGAAGCCGCCGCCGTAGCCGAGCCGGTAGTTGCCTGGGTCGATGCCGACGATCGGCGAGATCACGATGTCCGGCAGCACCGGATCGCCTGCGGCCGGGATCGGGATGTTCCAGACGCCTTTTTCCAGCCGGTCGCCCGGGACGTAGGCGCGAAACACCAGAGGGCGTCCCTTCTCGATGACGACGGGCAGCGCCGTGCGGCCGCCGCGCGCGTTGACCGAAGCCATCCAGGCGCGCAGATCCGGTTCGCCGCGGAACGGCCAATAGAGACTGACCATGCGGCCCGAAACGTCGCCGATCAGAGCGTCGAGGCCCTCGGCAATGCGCATCGACATTGCTGAGCGGGCGTCGGCGGAAACTGCAAGCCGGGTGCCGATGAGCCTTTCGCGCTCCGCCTTGCGCCATCGCTTCACATCGGCCCAGTCGGACAGCGGCATCTGATATGCCGGATCGAGTTCGTGCATGAAGCAAGGCGGCGAGGCATATTGTGCCGGGCCTTCGTCGTCGCGATTGTCAGCCATGCGTTCACTCCCTGTCATTGCGCTCCACGCTATCCCGGACAACCTAGGGCGGCATGTTCGTTCACGACACCGGGCGACGACTCCCGGGCAGTAGAATGGCCGGCGGCAACGTTGCTCCAATGCACAAAAATGCTTACATCACGGGGCGGTAATCGGTTTGGCGAGGTGGACGAATGAAGGAAGCCAGCCATCATGTAGTTGTCGTCGGCGCAGGGTTCGGCGGTCTCGAACTTACCCGCGCTTTGGCGGGTGCGGCGGTCCGCATAACGATGATCGACAGGCGTAACCATCATCTGTTCCAGCCTCTGCTTTACCAGGTGGCGACCACATCGCTGGCAACGTCCGAGATTGCCTGGCCGATCCGCCACCTGCTGCGCAAACGCCAGGACGTGACCACATTGCTCGGCACCGTCGTCGGTGTCGACCGCCAGGCCAAGCGCGTGCTGCTTCAGGATGGCAGCGCCATCGCTTATGACACGCTGGTGCTCGCCACCGGTGCGCGGCACGCCTATTTTGGTCACGATGAATGGGAGCCGTTCGCGCCTGGGCTGAAGACGCTGGAAGATGCCACCACGGTCCGGCGCCGCATCCTGCTCGCCTTCGAGCAGGCCGAGCGCGAGGATGACCCGGCCAAACGCCAAGCCTTGCTGACCCTGGTCATCATCGGCGGTGGGCCGACCGGCGTGGAACTGGCCGGCACCATCGCCGAGCTTGCGCATGACACGCTGCGTGACGAATTCCGCAACATCGACACGCGGCAGGCTCGGGTGGTGCTGATCGAAGCCGGCGACCGCATCCTTGCCAATTTCGCGCCGGACCTGTCTGCATACGCACAGAGGTCACTCGAGGGGCTCGGCGTAACCATCGAGCTAGGCCGCGCCGTCACGCATCTGGACGCCGAGGGCGTCGTCTTCGGCGATACACATCTGCCCGCAAAGACTATCCTGTGGGCAGCAGGCGTCGCCGCCTCGCCGGCAGCCGAATGGCTGGGCGTTGCGGCCGACCGGGCGGGCAGGGTGCTGGTCGAACCCGATCTCACCGTGCCGGGCAGTCCCGACATCTTCGTCATCGGCGACACGGCGCATCTGTTGCGGCAGGACGGAAAGCCGGTGCCGGGCGTGGCGCCTGCCGCCAAGCAGGCGGGCCGACATGTCGCGGCAACCATCAAGGCGCGGCTGGGCGGCGATACGACATCTCGCCCTTTCCGCTACCGGCATGATGGCGACCTGGCAACAATCGGCAAGCGCGCCGCCGCAATCGACTTCGGCTGGATCAAGCTCACCGGCTGGCTCGCCTGGTGGCTTTGGGGCATCGCCCACATCTACTTCCTGATCGGCTTCCGCAACCGGCTCGCGGTCTCGCTCAGCTGGCTGTGGATCTATTTCACCGGCCAGCGCAGCGCCCGACTGATCACCCAGGGCGACAACGACAAGGGCTGACTGGCGTCTTTCCGCGCCAGCGCATAATCTTGTCGTGATCAACACGGCATTATCGGCCGGTAAATCCGATCGTTGAAAAAGCGGTGAACTGAAACAATTGCCGCAAACCCACACTGGTTCGGGCCGGGCACATGCGATAGTTTCAGCCATGCGTTATGTGATCGTCATCGTCGGCCTCACGTTCTTCCTGATCTGGGATGGCCTCTACAATCAGGGCGACTATCTTGACGCGACGGTCAGGGAGATGTCGCGCATCGTGCGCTATGTTACCGGATTCGTCTGAGACTCGAGTGCCGCCGGACCGCGAGCGCGACATCGTTGCCGGTTGACGCAACACATCGGCTCGCACAAAACACGCCCAAAGCGACAATGAAGGAGGCTGGGTTGATCCGGCACATCGTTTTCTTCAGCGCCCGGCGCAAGGAGGATGTCGAGGCCGTACGGACAGGCCTTCAGGAACTGGGCAAGATACCGCATTCGAAGCTGTTCGAGGTGACGCTCAACACCAAAGTCGATCAGTTCTCCAACGCGATCGACGTGGTGGTATACGCGGAATTCGAGGACGAGGCGGCGCTCGCTTCCTACAAGGCGCATCCCCTCTACGAGCAGACGACCATCAAGGTCAAACCGCTGCGCGAACTGCGTTACTCGGCCGACGTGGTGGCCGCCGCCTGAGGCTGCGGCCGCTCCACGCGCTTCGCTCGTTCGAGCTGGTTCCGCGCGCCGGGATGTAGGGAACCTCCGGGATGGCTTGAACCCTCGGCCGGAATAGGGCACACCGCGCCGGCATGAGGAAAGCTACCGCCCACCCGCTTGACCATCTGGTGCTGCCCACGCGGAGCCTCGAGGTTGCGCGCAACCGCTTGTCGGCTCTCGGTTTCGTCGTCGCGCCGACCGGCGTCCATCCATTCGGAACCGAGAACTGCTGTGTGTTCTTCTCCGACGACACCTATCTGGAGCCGCTCGCAATAGGCGATGAAACGACGGCCGAGCGAGCGATAGCCGAGGGCAATGTCTTTGTCGCGCGCGACCGCCTTTTCCGCGACCGGCTTGGCGACGAGGGCTTCTCCGCCGTCGTGTTCGCAACGGCTGATGCCGATGCCGACCATGCCCGCTATGTCGCGAGCGGTCTGTCGGCGGGAAACATGCTGAGCTTCTCACGCGCTTTCACCGACGCGGCCGGGAAAAGCGATACGGCATCGTTCAAGCTGGCATTCGCGACAGGCACAGAGACGAGCGAGGCTTTCCTGTTCGCCTGCCAGCGCATCAACGCGCCGAAGATCGATCGCACGGCCCTGCAGGCTCATGCCAATGGCGTGGCTGGCATTCTCGAGATCGTGGCGGTCGGCGACAGGCCTTCGGCGCAGGTCGGATTGATGTCGGCCGCAGCGGGCAAGGATGCGGAAAACGGCGACAAGATTGAACTGCCCAACGCGGTGCTGACCGTTCTGAAGCCTGCCGCATTTACGTCGCGCTTCGGCGTGTCGGCCGGAAGCTCATCCGAGCTGCGTTTTGCGGCCATTGTTTTTTCGATCGGCAGCTCCGACGCTGCCGCGAGCGTGCTTGCAGCCAACGCGATCGAGCACAACCTGAGCGGCAACGACATCGTCGTGCCGGCGGCGCCCGGGCAGGGCGCCGTCTTCATCTTCCGGGAGATTCCATGAGCAAGGCCCTGGCACCCAATGCATCTGTTAGTCTCGGCACGACCGTCTTCGCCAACGATGCTCCGCTGTCGCTGATCGCCGGCCCCTGCCAGCTCGAATCGCGCCAGCATGCCTTCGACATGGCCGGGGCGCTGAAGGAGTTGACCGGGCGACTGGGTATCGGCCTTGTCTACAAGACCAGCTACGACAAGGCCAACCGCACCTCGCTTGGCGGCGCGCGCGGCGCAGGTCTCGATGCGGCGCTCCCGGTTTTCGACGATCTGCGCAAGGCGTTCGCGTTGCCTGTGCTGACGGATGTCCATACCGAGGAGCAATGCGCTCTGGTGGCGCCGCATGTCGATGTGCTGCAGATACCGGCCTTTCTCAGCCGTCAGACCGATCTGCTGATCGCGGCGGCACGAACCGGCAAGGCGGTGAACGTCAAGAAGGGACAGTTCCTCGCGCCATGGGACATGAAGAATGTCGTGGCCAAGGTCACCGGGTCCGGCAATGCCAATGTGCTGGTCACCGAGCGCGGCGCCTCGTTCGGCTACAACACGCTGGTCTCCGACATGCGCGCGCTGCCCATCATGGCCGAAATCGGCGCGCCGGTGATCTTCGACGCCACGCATTCGGTGCAGCAGCCTGGCGGGCAGGGCGGCTCGACCGGTGGCGATCGCCGCTTTGTCGAGACGCTGGCGCGTGCGGCGGTGGCGGTCGGCGTCGCCGGCGTGTTCATCGAGACGCACCAGGACCCGGACAATGCCCCCTCCGATGGCCCAAACATGGTTCCTTTGAAGGATTTGCCGGCGTTGCTGGAGAGGCTGATGGCGTTCGATCGGGTGGCGAAGGCACAGTAGGGTCTCGCCTCGGCGGCGACCGCCAGCGGAAAATCTGGAACCTTCGTTCGCTCCTCTCATTGTGCCAACAGGCATTCAATCGAGAGGAGCAAAATCATGACTACCCCGTCCGGGCATACCGAAGCCATTGCCGCCTCGCGCGTCATCGGCACGTCGGTCTACAACACCGAGGGCACCAGCATCGGCAGCATCGAGGACGTCATGCTCGACAAGATGTCGAACGGCATCATGTTCGCGGTGATCGGCTTCGGCGGTTTCCTCGGCATGGGAGAGAAATATCACGCCATTCCGTGGGCGAGCCTCGATTATGATAAGGACATGGGCGGCTACGTCGTGCCCTTCAACAAGGAGCAGCTGAAGGCCGCTCCCGCGTATTCGATCGACGAACTGACCGGCGCGGATGGCGAAGCGGCCCGCGATGCGTCCTTCGCCTATTACAATGTGACGCCATACTGGCACTGACTCCCGCGCGAAAACTGGAATCAAAAGGCCCCCAGAAATTCCGGGGGCCTTCGTACATCTGGAATTTACTGCGCTGCTTGGAGAGTGGACAGCTCAACCGAGCCTTGCTGGGGTTTCTGGTCGTCGCAGGATGTCAGGAACGCCGCCGCGATCAGAAACAAACTCACGATACCGCTCAACTGGGACATGGCGAAACTCCTCCTGTTTCGCCCCGCGCGGACTCGACCATAGATCAGAAGCGTGGGCGATGCGCATGACTTATGATGACAGAAATTTGCGCTTCGTGACTCATAGCACCGGCAATATTCGCCGGCCGCCCGATTGCCTTTTGCGATGCTTTGGCTAAGAGGGGCGCGACGCTTCAATCGAACAATCGGGGACATCGCAATGACCGCCATCGTCGACATAGTCGGGCGTGAAATCCTGGACAGCCGTGGCAATCCGACCGTCGAGGTCGACGTGGTGCTGGAAGACGGTTCCATGGGCCGCGCCGCGGTGCCGTCCGGTGCTTCGACCGGCGCCCATGAGGCGGTGGAGCTGCGCGACGGCGGGCCGCGTTATCTCGGCAAGGGCGTGCAACGTGCCGTCGAGGCCGTGAACGGCGAGTTGTTCGAGGCGATTGGCGGCATGGAGGCCGAGAACCAGATCCATATCGACCAGACGATGATCGAGCTCGACGGTACCCCCAACAAGAGCCGGCTTGGCGCCAACGCCATCCTGGGCGTGTCGCTGGCGGTCGCCAAGGCAGCCGCGGAAGCCGCCGGCCTGCCGCTCTACCGCTATGTCGGCGGCGCCAAGGCGCATGTCCTGCCGGTGCCCATGATGAACATCATCAATGGCGGCGCTCATGCCGACAATCCGATCGACTTCCAGGAATTCATGATCCTGCCGGTCGGTGCGCCGACGCTGCGCGACGGCGTGCGCTGGGGCTCGGAGATATTCCACACGCTGCGCAAGAAGCTGAAGGATGCCGGCCACAACACCAATGTCGGCGACGAGGGCGGCTTTGCCCCCAATTTGAAGAGCGCGCCTTCGGCGCTCGATTTCATCATGGAATCGATCGAGCAGGCCGGGTTCAAGCCGGGCGAGGACGTGGCCCTCGGCCTCGACTGCGCCGCGACCGAGTTCTTCAAGGACGGCAACTACGTCTACGAGGGCGAGAAGAAGACCCGTGATCCGAAGACGCAGGCGAAATACCTGGCCAAGCTCGCTTCCGACTATCCGATCATCACCATCGAGGACGGCCTTGCCGAGGACGACTGGGAAGGCTGGAAGATCCTGACCGACCTCATCGGCAAGAAGACGCAGCTGGTCGGCGACGACCTCTTCGTCACCAACACGGCGCGGTTGCGTGACGGCATCCGCATGGGCGTCGCCAACTCGATCCTGGTGAAGGTAAACCAGATCGGCTCGCTGACCGAGACGCTCGACGCGGTCGAGACCGCGCACAAGGCGGGCTACACCGCCGTCATGTCGCACCGCTCGGGCGAAACCGAGGATTCGACCATTGCCGACCTCGCGGTCGCGACCAATTGCGGGCAGATCAAGACCGGCTCGCTGTCGCGCTCCGATCGCATGGCCAAATACAACCAGCTCATCCGCATCGAGGAAGAGCTCGGCAAGCAGGCGCGCTACGCCGGCAAGTCGGTGGTCAAGGGCTGATCCCGGCAACCATCTTGCCATACTGAAAGAGGCGGGGCTTTCCCGCCTCTTTTCGTTTCGGCAGGTCTCAATCGGCCCTTCCGTAACCGTCCATTAAGCACAATCGGGCGAAAAAAGACTCGACGGTCGCTGGCTTCGCGACCAAGAGGGTTCGGGTCATGTGGACACGTCAGCACAAGCAGAGAAACACCGGCCGGCTGATCGTTCCGTCGCTGTGCGTGCTGTTCCTGACCTATTTCGGCTTCCATGCCTATCATGGTGAATTCGGCATCTATTCCAAGTATCGGCTGCAGGCGCAGGCCGTCGAACTGCAGGCGCAGCTCGACGTCGTCAAGGCACGCCGGATGGATTTCGAGCGTCGCGTCCAGCTGCTGCATGAAGGCACGCTGGAGAAGGATATGCTTGACGAGCAGGCCCGAAAGGCGCTCAATCTATCCCAGCCCGACGAAATCACCATCATGCTGCCAGCCTCGGCAAATTAACCGAACATCGGTTAACTGCTATTATTGCCAACGATTCTAACCGCTTAGATGCATGTCAGCCATGCGTTTTTCAGCATGGCGCAATGCTGTCCTGCATGTTAGCTTCGATCAAATCGGTTGGGGGGACGTTCGATCTCCCCGCATGTCCGCGAAGAGACGCCAACAGGGAGTGATGCATGGCAACCGCCGCCAGAAAAGCGCCTGCCAAGTCCAAATCCAAAGCCGACGGCAAATCGCCGGGCCTTTCCACCCCCAAGCCAGCCGAATTCACCAAGGAAGAGGAGTTGTCGGCCTACCGGCACATGCTGCTCATCCGCCGCTTCGAGGAGAAGGCCGGCCAGCTCTATGGCATGGGCTTCATCGGCGGCTTCTGCCACCTCTATATCGGCCAGGAGGCCGTCGTCACCGGCATGAAGATGGCGCTGATTGACGGCGATCAGATGATCACCGCCTATCGTGATCACGGCCATATGCTGGCCATGGACCTGTCGCCGCGCGGCGTCATGGCCGAGCTGACCGGACGCCGCGGAGGCCTCTCCAAGGGCAAGGGCGGCTCCATGCACATGTTCTCCAAGGAGAAGCATTTCTACGGTGGCCACGGCATCGTCGGCGCCCAGGTGTCGCTCGGCACCGGCCTCGCCTTCGCCAACCGCTACCGCGGCAACAAGAACGTCTCGCTGACCTATTTCGGTGACGGCGCCGCCAACCAGGGCCAGGTCTACGAGAGCTTCAACATGGCCTCGCTGTGGAAACTTCCGGTCATCTACATCATCGAGAACAACCGTTACGCCATGGGCACTTCCGTCTCGCGCTCTTCGGCCGAGACCGATTTCTCCAATCGCGGCGCTTCCTTCAAGATCCCGGGCATGCAGGTCGACGGCATGGACGTCCGGGCCGTCAAGTCGGCCGCCGATGTCGCCACCGAATGGTGCCGAGCCGGCAACGGCCCGCTGATCCTCGAGATGCAGACCTACCGCTATCGCGGCCACTCGATGTCCGACCCGGCAAAATACCGTTCCAAGGAAGAAGTGCAGAAGATGCGCTCCGAGCATGACCCGATCGAGCAGGTCAGGGTGCGGCTGTTGGACAAGAAATGGGCAAGCGAGGACGATCTCAAAGCCGTCGACAAGGAGGTTCGCGACATCGTCGCCGACGCCGCCGAATTCGCCCAGAACGACGCCGAGCCGGATGCATCCGAGCTCTGGACCGACGTGTTGCTGTAAGGGGAGGGCAAGCACATGCCGATCGAAATTCTCATGCCCGCGCTCTCGCCGACGATGGAAGAGGGCAATCTTGCCAAATGGCTGAAGAACGAAGGCGACAAGATCGTCGCCGGTGACGTGATCGCCGAGATCGAGACCGACAAGGCGACGATGGAAGTCGAAGCCGTCGATGAAGGCACGCTCGCCAAGATCGTGGTTCCTGCCGGCACCGAAGGCGTCAAGGTCAACGCCGTGATCGCCGTGCTTGCGGTCGATGGTGAAGATGTCGACAAGGCCGGCGAAGGCATCGGCGAAGAAGCGGCCAAGACCGAAGCCGCTGCGCCAGCACCTGCACCCGCTGCAGCCAAGAGTGAGGCTGCCGCACCTGTCGCGGCCGCGCCAAAGGCGCAAGTCGCCGCCGATCCGGACATCCCCGCCGGCACGGAGATGGTCTCGACCACGGTGCGCGAAGCACTCCGCGACGCCATGGCAGAAGAGATGCGCCGCGACGGCGACGTGTTCGTCATGGGCGAGGAGGTCGCCGAATACCAGGGCGCCTACAAGATCACCCAAGGATTGCTGCAGGAATTCGGGCCGCGTCGCGTCGTCGACACGCCGATTACCGAGCATGGCTTTGCCGGCGTCGGTGTCGGCGCGGCAATGGCGGGCCTGAAGCCGATCGTCGAGTTCATGACCTTCAACTTCGCCATGCAGGCGATCGACCAGATCATCAACTCAGCCGCCAAGACCCTCTATATGTCGGGCGGCCAGATGGGCGCGCCGATCGTCTTCCGCGGTCCGAACGGCGCCGCGGCGCGCGTGGCGGCGCAGCACTCGCAGTGCTATGCCTCCTGGTACAGCAACGTCCCGGGCCTGAAAGTGGTGATGCCGTATACGGCAGCCGACGCCAAGGGCCTGCTGAAGGCGGCGATCCGCGATCCCAACCCGGTCATCTTCCTCGAGAACGAAATCCTCTACGGCCAGTCCTTCGACGTGCCGAAGCTCGACGATTTCGTGCTGCCGATCGGCAAGGCGCGCATTCACAAGCAGGGCAAGGACGTAACCATCGTCTCCTTCGGCATCGGCATGACCTATGCGGTGAAGGCGGAAGCCGAACTGCGCGGCATGGGCATCGATGCCGAGATCATCGACCTCAGGTCCATTCGCCCGCTCGACTTCGACACGGTGATCGCCTCGGTGAAGAAGACCAACCGGCTGGTGGTCGTCGAAGAAGGCTTTCCGCAGAGTTCGGTCGGCGACCACATCGCCAGCCAAGTGTCGCAGCGTGCCTTCGATTTCCTCGATGCTCCGGTGATCACCATCGCCGGCAAGGACGTTCCGATGCCGTATGCCGCGAACCTCGAGAAGCTCGCCCTGCCCAATGTCGGCGAGGTTGTCGAGGCGGTCAAAGCCGTCACCTATCGCTGAGCCGGCCGGGAGGACACAATGCCAATCAACATCACCATGCCGGCGCTTTCGCCCACGATGGAAGAGGGCAACCTCGCCAAGTGGCTGGTCAAGGAAGGCGACAAGGTTGCGCCCGGCGACGTGATCGCCGAAATCGAGACCGACAAGGCGACGATGGAAGTCGAAGCCGTCGATGAAGGCACCGTCGCCAAGCTGGTGGTTCCGGCCGGCACCGAAGGCGTCAAGGTCAATGCGGTGATCGCCATCCTGGCTGGTGAAGGCGAGGATGCCGGTGCTGCTGCAAAAGCCGACGGCGGCGCAGCACCCAAGGCTGAGGCCCCAAAAGCGGAGGCTCCGAAGGCCGAGGCCCCTAAGGAGGCGCCGAAGCCGGCAGCTGCCGCTGCTGCACCAGCGAAGGCCGAACCCGCTCCGGTCGCCAACGGCCACGCCGGCGGCGAGCGCGTCTTCGCGTCGCCGCTCGCCCGCCGCATCGCCAAGGATGCCGGCGTCGACGTTGCGGCGCTGACCGGGTCCGGTCCGCACGGCCGCGTGGTGAAGGTCGATGTCGAGGCGGCGATCGCATCCGGCGGAGCCAAGGCAGCCCCCGCCGCCAAGGCGCCTGCCGGTGCGCCCGCCGGCGCTCCTGCTCCGGCGCCAAAGCCGATGTCGGACGATCAGGTGCTGAAGCTGTTTGCCGAGGGCTCCTACGAACTCGTCCCGCACGACAACATGCGCAAGACGATTGCGCGCCGCCTGGTCGAGGCCAAGAGCACCATTCCGCATTTCTACCTGACGCTGGACTGCGAGCTTGACGCTCTGCTCGCGCTGCGGACGCAGCTCAATGCGGCGGCGCCCGTGAAGAAAACCGAGAAGGGCGAGGTGCCGGCCTATAAACTGTCGGTCAACGACATGGTGATCAAGGCCATGGCGATGGCGCTGATGGCGGTGCCGGACGCCAACGCCTCCTGGACCGACAATGCCATGGTCAAGCACAAGCATGCCGATGTGGGCGTCGCCGTGTCGATCCCCGGCGGCCTGATCACGCCGATCATCCGCCGAGCCGACGAAAAGACGCTGTCGGTCATTTCCAACGAGATGAAGGATCTGGCGGGCCGTGCCCGCAGCCGCAAGCTGAAGCCCGAAGAATATCAGGGCGGCACGACGGCTGTTTCCAATCTCGGCATGTTCGGCGTCAAGGACTTCGCGGCTGTCATCAACCCGCCGCATGCCACGATCCTGGCGGTTGGCGCCGGCGAGCAGCGTGCGGTGGTGAAGAACGGCGAGATCAAGATAGCCAACGTGATGTCGGTGACGCTGTCCACCGATCACCGCGCCGTCGACGGCGCGCTGGGCGCCGAGTTGCTGGGTGCCTTCAAGCGTCTCATCGAAAATCCGATGGGTATGCTGGTCTAAGAGGAAAAAAGGCGGTGCGGACATTCTTCACCAGCCTTTTCGCCTTCATCCTTTCCGGTCTGGCCGGCGGACTGGTCGTTCAGGAATTGGCCGTACTTACCGGAGCGACGGAAGAATACATTCTGGTCTTTGCGGCAACGGTGATGATCGTCATCGTCGTGACGATCGGCTTCTTCCTGGTGCAGTTCCGTGCCGAGCCGCTCCGGGCCGTCGACCGGATGTTTTGGTGGCTGCTTGCGATCTTCGGGATCGTCCTGTTCGCGCTCGCCGGTTGGATGTTTTCGGTGCCGGCCGAGAACAGGGCGATCGCAAGTGACGTTTCGATTGTTGCCGGCCTGATCCTGCCCGGCATCGTGGCGGTCATCGTGCAATGGCTGTTCGTGCGCTGGCGGCTCAAGCGCATGTCGGCGGTGTTCGGCAGGGGTGGAGCAAGCGCATGACGACGATTCTCTGTTACGGCGACTCGCTGACCTGGGGCTATGACGCCGCCAGTCTCGGCCGCCATGGGCTGCAGGACCGCTGGCCGAGCGTTCTCAAGGCTGCGCTCGGCGGTGATCTCGAAGTCATCGCCGAGGGCCTCAACGGCCGCACCACCGCTTTCGATGAGCACGTGGCCGGCGCCGACCGCAACGGCGCGCGCGTGCTGCCCACCATCCTGATGAGCCATGCGCCGCTCGACCTGATCATCATCATGCTCGGCGCCAACGACATGAAACCGTGGATTCACGGCAATCCGGTCGCCGCCAAGCAGGGCATGGAGCGGCTGATCAATATCGTGCGCGGGCACGATTATCCGTTCGACTGGCCGGCGCCGCAGATTCTCATCGTCGCACCGCCCCCGGTGACGCGCACCGACAATGCTGAATTCAAGGAAATGTTTGCCGGCGGCGACGACGCCTCGAAGCGGCTGGCGCCGCTGTATTCCGCACTCGCCGACGAAGCCGGTTGCGGCTTCTTCGATGCCGGCAGCGTCGCCGTCACCACGCCGCTCGACGGCGTCCATCTCGATGCCGAGAACACGCGGCGGATCGGCCAGGCGCTGGCCCCGATCGTGCGCGTGATGCTCTCACTCTAACCCGCAGAAAGATCAGGGAGAAATCCGTGGCTGAGAACTACGACGTCATCATCATCGGCTCTGGCCCTGGCGGCTACGTGACGGCGGTACGTTCCGCCCAGCTTGGCTTCAAGACGGCAATTGTCGAGCGCGAGCATCTCGGCGGCATCTGCCTCAACTGGGGCTGCATCCCGACCAAGGCTTTGCTGCGCTCGGCCGAGATCATGCATTATTCGGATCACCTCAAGGAGTACGGGCTGAAGCTCGAAGGCGGCAAGGTCAGCGCCGACACGGCCGCCGTGGTCGATCGCTCGCGCAAGGTGTCCCTCAGGCTGAATGGCGGCGTCGCCTTCCTGATGAAGAAGAACAAGGTCGACGTCATCTGGGGCGAGGCCAAGCTTTCGAAGGCTCCTTCTGGTGACAAATTGGGCGAGATCGTCGTCTCCAAGACCGCCAAGAAGCCGATGGAGCCGCAGCCGCCAGCGCCGAAGGGCGTCAAGGGCGAAGGCACCTACACCGCCAAGCACATCATACTCGCGACCGGCGCCAGGCCGCGTGCGCTGCCCGGCATCGAGCCGGACGGCAAGCTGATCTGGACTTATTTCGAGGCCATGGTGCCGAAGGAGATGCCGAAGTCCCTGCTGGTGATGGGCTCGGGCGCCATCGGCATCGAGTTCGCTTCCTTCTATCGCACGATGGGCGCGGAAGTGACCGTGGTCGAACTCTTGCCGGCGGTGATGCCGGTCGAGGACGCCGAGGTCTCGAAATTCGCGCAGAAGCAGTTCGAGAAGCAGGGGATGAAGATCATCCTCGAAGCCAAGGTGACCAAGGTCGAGAAGGGTGCCAACTCGATCACCGCGCATGTCGAGATGAAGGACGGCAAGGTCGAGAAGATCACTGCCGACCGCATGATCTCTGCCGTGGGCGTGCAGGGCAACATCGAGGGCCTCGGTCTCGAGACGCTCGGCGTGAAGACCGATCGCGGCTGTGTCGTGGTGGACGGCTACGGCAAGACGAACGTGCCCGGCATTTACGCGATCGGGGATGTCGCCGGGCCGCCGATGCTTGCGCACAAGGCCGAGCATGAAGGCGTGGTCTGCATCGAAAAGATCGCCAACGTGCCCGGCGTGCATGCCACCGACAAGCAGAAGATCCCGGGTTGCACCTATTGCAATCCGCAGGTCGCCTCGGTCGGCCTGACCGAAGCCAAGGCCAAGGCGGAAGGCAAGGATGTCCGCATCGGCCGCTTCCAGTTCGGCGCCAACGGCAAGGCCATCGCGCTCGGCGAGGATCAAGGTTTCATCAAGACCATCTTCGACAAGAAGACCGGGCAGCTGCTCGGCGCGCATATGGTCGGCGCCGAGGTGACGGAGCTGATCCAGGGTTTCGTCGTGGCGATGAACCTCGAGACCACCGAGGAAGAGCTGATGCACACGATCTTCCCGCATCCGACGCTGTCGGAGATGATGAAGGAAAGCGTGCTCGACGCTTATGGCCGCGCTTTGAACGCATGATAGATTGCCAATCGATGTTAAATTGGTTGGGCGAGACTCAGTCGCGAGCGCCGGAGGACTCTGAGAGCAAGGCAATTCGTATCCGGATGCATTTTCACCTGATCGAGGAGGAGTTGGCATATGGACGTGAATGGCGTGGGCTGGCTGGCAGCCATCATCATCGGCGGTTTGGCCGGATGGCTCGCCGAGATGGTCATGAAGAGCAACACCGGCATCTTCATGAACATCATCCTTGGCATTGCCGGCGCGGTGGTGCTGAACGCAATCCTCAGGGCCCTCAACATCGAAGCCTTTGGTGTCGGCTGGTTCGCCTATCTGATCACCGGCTTCATCGGCGCCTGCCTGCTGATCTTTGTCGGACGTCTGGTGCGCCGCTGAGGCTCACGAACAGCCGTTATGCGAAAATGGCCGTGGCGGCATGCGCCGGCGCGGCCTTTTTCTTTGCTCCGAAAAGTCCTAGATGACGCCAACAGGCGGCCGTGGCAGCGGCCGCGAAGGGTTTGAGATGGTCACTGTTCTCGACACGATCGGCAAGGCACCGCGGCCGCGGCATCCGGAGAAGGCGCACAGGCCGGACCAGGAAGTGCTGCGCAAGCCGGACTGGATCCGCGTCAAGGCGCCGGTCTCGAGGGGCTACGCCGAGACGCGCGAGATCGTGAAGTCGCACAAGCTGGTGACCGTGTGCGAAGAGGCCGGCTGCCCGAACATCGGCGAATGCTGGGACAAGAAGCACGCCACCTTCATGATCATGGGCGAGATCTGCACGCGTGCCTGCGCCTTCTGCAACGTCGCCACCGGAATCCCGACCGCGCTCGACGCTGGCGAGCCGGCGCGCGTCGCCCATGCCGTCAAACAGATGGGCCTCAGCCACGTCGTCATCACCTCGGTCGACCGTGACGACCTTGCCGACGGCGGCGCGCAGCATTTCGCCGAGGTCATCCATGCCATCCGTGCGGCTGCCCCCTCGACGACGATCGAGATCCTGACGCCCGACTTCCTGCGCAAGGACGGCGCGCTGGAGATCGTCGTGGCCGCCAAGCCGGACGTCTTCAACCACAACCTCGAGACGGTGCCTTCGAACTATCTGACGGTGCGGCCGGGCGCCCGCTATTTCCATTCGATCCGGCTGCTGCAGCGGGTCAAGGAACTCGATCCGTCGATCTTCACCAAGTCGGGCATCATGGTCGGGCTCGGCGAGGAGCGGAACGAGATCCTGCAACTGATGGACGATCTTCGCTCGGCCAATGTCGACTTCATGACCATCGGCCAATATCTGCAGCCGTCGAAGAAGCACCATCCGGTGATCCGCTTCGTCACGCCGGAGGAGTTCAAGTCCTACGAGACGATCGGCAGGACCAAGGGCTTCCTGCTGATGGCGTCCAGCCCCTTGACGCGATCCTCGCATCACGCCGGCGACGACTTCGCCAGGCTGCGCGCGGCACGCGAAGCACAGCTCAACAAAGCCAGCTAACCTGCTGTTTCAATGCCGAAATTCGAAGCCATCCGCCGCGTTGGCCACACGCCGAAAGAAATGTTCGCGCTGGTCGCGGATGTCGAGGCGTATCCGCAGTTCCTGCCGCTCTGCGAAGCGCTGACGGTGCGCTCGCGCAAGGAACGCGACGGCCGCACCATCCTCGTCGCCGATATGAGCATCGGCTACAAGGCGATCCGCGAAACCTTCACCACCCAGGTGCTCCTGAGGCCGGAAGAGAATGCCATCGACGTCAAATACATCGACGGCCCGTTCAAATATCTGAGCAATATCTGGCGCTTCGATCCGGCCGAAGGCGGCTGCGAGGTGCATTTCTTCATCGACTATGAGTTCAAGAGCCGCATTCTCGGCGCGCTGATGGGCACGATGTTTGACCGCGCCTTCCGCATGTTCTCGGAAGCTTTCGAAAAACGCGCCGACCTGATCTACGGCATCAAGCCCGGCTGATTTCACCCCGCCCGTCATCGCCAAGCGCACGCAGCCCAAGTTGCAGCGCGTGCCTCACGGTCTCGTGGCGGATGAATTCGCGGCCCTTGTGGGCAAACAACTGGTGTTCGGCGACGACCGGCTGTCCGGCAAGTGCGACTGCGAACCAGACGAGGCCGACGGGCTTTTCCGCCGAACCGCCGCTCGGGCCGGCGATGCCGGTCACGGCCAGAGACAGGGTCGCGCGCGAATGCGCCAGCGCACCCGCTGCCATCTCCAGCACGGTTTGCCTTGAGACGGCGCCATAGGCGTCGAGGGTTGCGGCCGTTACGCCGAGCATGTCCATCTTGGATTCATTGGAATAGGTGATGAAGCCGCGGTCGACCACGGCGGAAGAGCCGGCGATATCCGTCAGCGCGGCGATGATCATGCCGCCGGTGCAGCTCTCGGCCGTCGCCAGCATGACGCCGCGTTGCTGACAGGCCAGGAGCAGGGCATTGGCGAGTTCGGCGTTGCTCATTTCGGCACCTCTCCTGGAAACACCACGCTGGCTGTGGCGATCGCCGCAATGCCCTCGCCACGGCCGACGAAGCCGAGCTTCTCGTTGGTCGTGGCCTTGATCGAGATGCGCTCCGGCGCAATGTCGAGCATGGCGGCAAGTGCCGCCGTCATCGCCTCCCTGTGCGGACCAACGCGCGGCGCCTCGCAGATCAGCGTGACGTCGGCGTTGGCGATGCGGCCGCCGCGTTCGCGCACCAGCCTTGCCGCATGCTCGACGAAGATCCTTGAGGCGGCACCTTTCCATTGCGGATCCGACGGCGGGAAATGCGTGCCGATGTCGCCCGCGCCGCAGGTGGCGAGCAGTGCATCGGTGAGCGCATGAAGGCCGACATCGGCGTCCGAATGCCCGGAGAGTTTCCGCTGGTAAGGAATGGCGATGCCGCACAGCGTGACGTGGTCGCCAGGCTCGAAGGCGTGCACATCGTAGCCATTGCCGGTGCGGATGTCCGGAAAGCGCGGCAGCGCGCCTGAAAGCCGCTGGTCGGCCATTGCGATATCCCTTGCCCAGGTGAGTTTGACGTTATCCGGCGAGCCGGGGACAATCTTGACCGGAATCTGCGCCCATTCGGCGATGGCCGCGTCGTCTGTGAAGTCCAGTCTGCCGAGATGGTGCGCCTTTTCGTGCGCCGCCAGCAGCAGTTCGAAAGGAAAGCCCTGCGGCGTCTGGGCGGCATGAAGCCCGTCCCTCGACACCGTTTCCTCGATCATGCCGGTTGAAGACTTGCGCTTCAGCGTGTCGGCAACGGGCAGGGCGGGAAGCGAGCCCTGCTGCTCGCCTATGCCTGCGATCGTACGGTCGATAAGCTCGGAGTCTACGAAGGGGCGCACGGCGTCATGCACCAGCACCTTGGCCGGCGCGTGCTGCCTCAAGGCCAGAAGCCCCAGCCGGACGGAGGCCTGGCGAGAGGCGCCACCGACAACGGCGATGACGCGTTCGCCAAGCATCCCCGCCGCGCGCTTGAAAAGCTCGCCGTCGTCGGCATGGATGGCAACGGCCACCGGTCCGATAGCGGGGTGCGACAGGAATGTTTCCAGCGTGTGCGCGATGACGGCGCGTCCGCCGATGCGCTGATATTGCTTCGGTCCATCGGCCTGGCCGGCGCGCGCGCCGCGGCCGGCCGCCACGATCACCACGGCGATTTTGCCATCCTCGCTCGAAGCTTGATCTTCACTTGCGTCGGTCATGATGAGAGGCTTAGTCGTGGCTCGAAGGGAAGGCCAGCCTTTTCCAAAATGCGCCTTAATGTGACGTCATTGCGCATTGCACAAAGCCTTGCATCTGGCTACAGAATGTGCAGCAATCGAACATGCTTGGTTTTTGTGCATGCCTGAGTTGACCACATTGGCTCTGCCGCTTGATGTCGGCGGTGTGACGATTCGCAATCGCGTATTCCTCGCGCCGATGTCGGGCATCACGGATGAACCGTTCCGCCGCCGCGCGCATGGGCATGGCGCCGGTCTTGTCGTATCGGAAATGGTCGCGAGCGGCGAACTGGCCAAGGGCAGGGCAGGCTGCGACCTTCGCATCCGCCATTCAGGCCTGCCTGTTCATATGGTTCAGCTTGCCGGCCGCGAGGCTGCCCACATGGCCGAAGGTGCGCGGATAGCGGCCGGCGAGGGCGCCGACATTATCGACATCAACATGGGCTGCCCGGCGAAGAAGGTGACCGGCGGCTATGCCGGCTCGGCGCTGATGCGTGATCTCGACCACGCGCTGTCGCTCATCGAAGCGGTGATCGGCGCCGTTTCGGTGCCGGTCACGGTCAAGATGCGGCTCGGCTGGGACGAATCCGCGCTCAATGCCCCGATACTAGCGCGCCGCGCCGAGCAGGCCGGCATACGGATGGTCACCGTGCATGGCCGCACGCGCTGCCAATTCTACCAAGGCAAGGCCGATTGGCGGGCGATCGCGCGCGTCAAGGAAGCCGTATCGATCCCGGTGGTGGCCAATGGCGATGTCGGCTCAGCGCAAGAAGCGGCGACGATCCTCGACCAGTCCGGCGCCGACGCGGTGATGATCGGCCGCGCCCACTACGGCGCGCCCTGGATTGCCGGCAGTATTGCGGCCGCCGCCGCTGGTGCAGGCGCGGCAGGTATTCCCGAAACGGCGCATGGTCTCGCCGACTACGTCGTTGCCCACTACGAAGAAATGCTCTCGCTCTATGGCACAGAAAGCGGGCTTCGGCAGGCACGCAAGCATCTCGGTTGGTATCTCGACCGCCATGCGGCCAATGTTTCTGCCGAGCAGCGCAAGCGCATTCTCACGTCCTTCGAGCCTGCCGAAGTGATTGCCGGATTGTGCAGGACATTCGTCGAGAACGGTGAGCCGGCCAGGCTGAGGAGCGCGGCATGACCATGACTGGTCCACAGGGCACCGACATGCCGGACGCAGCCAACATTGTCCTCAACACCATCCGCCGTCCGGTGATCATGGTCGATTCCGGCGGTTTCATCACCTTCGCCAATGCGGATGCCGAGGATTTCTTCCGCTCCAGCGCGACAATGCTTGCCCGCAACACGCTGTCCAAGCTGGTGCCGTTCGGCAGTCCGCTGCTGACGCTGGTCGACCAGGTGCGCGAGCGTCGCGCGCCGGTCAACGAATATCGCGTCGACGTCTCCTCGCCGCGCCTCGGCATCGAGAAGATGGTCGACCTCTATGTCGCGCCGGTGCCGGAATTCCCGGGTTCCGTGGTGGTGATGTTCCAGGAACGGTCGATGGCCGACAAGATCGACCGTCAGATGACCCATCGCGGCGCTGCGCGTTCCGTCACCGGTCTCGCCGCCATGCTGGCGCATGAGATCAAGAACCCGCTTTCCGGCATTCGGGGTGCCGCCCAGCTGCTCGAACTGTCGGCCTCCGACGAGGATCGCGCCTTGACCCGCCTCATCACCGACGAGACCGATCGCATCGTCTCGCTGGTCGATCGCATGGAGGTGTTTTCGGACGAGCGGCCTATCGAGCGCTATCCGGTCAACATCCACGTCGTGCTGGACCATGTGAAGGCGATCGCCAAGAACGGTTTTGCCAGGCGGATCAAGATCTTGGAGGAATATGATCCATCGCTTCCTCCGGTTTTTGCCAATCGCGACCAGTTGATCCAGGTGTTCCTCAATCTGGTCAAGAACGCCGCTGAGGCGATCGGCGCCGATCCGCAAGGCGAGATCGTGCTGTCGACGGCTTTCCGGCCGGGCATCCGGGTTTCCGTGCCGGGAACGCAGGACCGCGTTTCGCTGCCGCTCGAATTCTGCGTGCGCGACAACGGCCCCGGCGTCTCGGAGGACATCCTGCCGATCCTGTTCGACCCGTTCATCACCACCAAGCCGAACGGCTCAGGCCTGGGGCTCGCATTGGTGGCCAAGATCGTCGGCGAGCATGGCGGCGTCATCGAATGCGATTCGACGCCGCGCGGAACCACCTTCCGCATCCTGCTGCCCGCCTGGAAGGCGAGCGCGCCAGACACCGAGGAAGACCCTGAAGGAGACCGCAAATGACGGTTCGCGGCAATATCCTCGTCGCCGACGACGATGCGGCCATCCGCACCGTGCTGAACCAGGCACTGTCGCGAGTCGGCCATGAGGTGCGGGTGACGTCCAACGCCTCGACGCTGTGGCGCTGGGTGGCGGCAGGCGAGGGCGACCTCGTCATCACCGACGTGGTGATGCCGGAGGAGAACGCCTTCGACATGCTGCCGCGGATCAAGAAGGCGCGGCCGGAACTCCCGGTCATCGTCATGAGCGCGCAGAACACCTTCATGACCGCCATTCGGGCTTCCGAGACCGGTGCCTACGAATACCTGCCGAAACCGTTCGACCTCACCGAACTGCTCAATATCGTCAACCGCGCGCTGGCGGAGCCGAAGCGGCCGAAGCTCGACTCGCGCGCCGACGACCAGCCGGAGACGATGCCGCTGGTCGGCCGCTCGGCCGCCATGCAGGACATCTACCGCATGCTGGCGCGCATGATGCAGACGGACCTGACGGTGATGATCAGCGGCGAATCCGGCACCGGCAAGGAGCTCGTGGCGCGCGCGCTGCACGAATATGGCCGCCGCCGCGGTGGCCCGTTCGTCGCCATCAACATGGCGGCCATCCCGCGCGACCTCATCGAATCGGAGCTGTTCGGCCATGAGAAGGGCGCCTTCACCGGCGCCCAGAACCGCTCCACCGGCCGCTTCGAGCAGGCGGAGGGTGGCACGCTGTTCCTGGACGAGATCGGCGATATGCCGATGGAGGCGCAGACGCGTCTGCTGCGCGTGCTGCAGCAGGGCGAATACACCACCGTCGGCGGCCGCACGCCGATCAAGACCGACGTGCGCATCGTCGCCGCCACCAACAAGGATCTCAGGACGCTCATCAACCAGGGCCTGTTCCGCGAGGATCTGTTCTATCGCCTCAACGTCGTGCCGCTGCGGCTGCCGGCGTTGCGCGAGCGCTCCGAGGACATCCCGGACCTTGTGCGGCATTTCTTCAAGCAGGCCGCAAGCGAGGGCCTGCAGACCAAGCGCATCTCCTCCGGCGGTATCGAACTGATGAAGCGCTACCCCTGGCCCGGCAATGTGCGCGAACTGGAAAACCTGGTGCGGAGACTGGCCGCGCTTTACTCGCAGGACGAGATTTCGGCCGAGATCATCGAAGCGGAGCTCAAGACCGGCGAGCGACCGGTCGTCCCGGGTACAGGTCCTCTCATTCCGGACGACCTGTCGATCGGCCAGGCGGTCGAACATTTCCTACAGCGCTATTTTGCCTCCTTTACCGGCGACCTGCCGCCCGCCGGACTCTACCAGCGCATCCTTGCGGAGGTCGAATATCCACTCGTGCTGGCGTCGATGACCGCGACGCGCGGCAACCAGATCAAAGCGGCAGAGCTTTTGGGCCTCAATCGCAACACGCTGCGCAAGAAGATCCGCGAGCTTGGCGTCAACGTCTACAAATCGGCCAGGCAGCCCTGATGCTTGCCGCCAAACCGTCGCGGCGGATTGGCAGCCAAGACTTGCATCGAAACAAAGACTTACACCGACTGCGCTAATCCACTTCGGCGAAGGGCTTCAGCGCATCATCGCTTTTTGGGGAAATGAGCCGGGGAAAGATTTCCGTCCCGGCCACACTTGTTGCATAATCGCCACAATGCGTTGCATACATCCGACGCATCACTGACTCTAGACGGCGACATGGCTTCGCAGGCTCCGACATTGAATCCAACGCTTTTCAGCCGCCCCGGCGCGGGTGAGGCCCGCCGCCTGCTGGCGCTGCCGGGCGTGGTCGCGATTGCCGGAGCCTTGATCACGGCCGCGATCTCGTTCGCCATTCTGGTCGGCGCGACGCCGATAGCCCCGAATGCCGAGACCACATGGACGCTGATTGCGGTCAACGCCGTTTTCGTCCTGTTCCTGATCGGGCTGGTTGGCCGCGAGGTGCATCGCATCGTCATGGCGCGCCGGCATGGCCGGGCGGCGTCGCGGCTGCACGTTCGCATCGTGGCGAGTTTCGCCCTGGTCGCTGCCATCCCGGCGATCATGGTGGCGATCATCGCCTCGATAACGCTCGACATAGGCCTCGACCGCTGGTTCGAGATACGCACCAAAACGATCGTCAACTCCTCGCTGTCGATTGCCGATGCCTATGTGCAGGAAAATGCGCGCAACCTGCAGGGCACGACGCTGTCGATGGCTTACGACCTCGATGCTTCGCGCACGCTTTATGGCCTGGATCGGACCGGCTTTCTCGAGCTCATGAACAAGGAAGCCGTGGGCCGCGGACTCGCGCATGCCGCGCTGATCAAGCCTGACGGCTCCTTTGTCATGAGCGCCAAGACGAACGCCGATTTCGCCATGCCGGAGCCGCCGGCCGGCGCAGTGGAGACCGCCGCCGCCGGCAAGCCGGTGCTGATCGAGCCGCGCACCCGCAACATCATGGGCGCCATCGTGAAGCTGCGCGAGATCGAGGGGCTTTATCTCTACACGATCCGTCTCGTCGATCCCGATGTGATCAAGGCGCGCCAGATCGTTCGCTCCAACACGGATGAATATCGCAATCTGGAGGACAATCGGCGCACGTCGCAGGTGGCCTTCGCGCTGCCCTATCTGTCGCTGACGCTGATCGTCATCCTGTCGGCGATCTGGACCGGCATTGCGGTCGCCGACCGGCTGGTGCGGCCGATCCGCCAGTTGATCGGTGCCGCCGACGAGGTCGCGACCGGCAACCTCGACGTTGCCGTTCCCGTCCGGCACTCCGACGGGGACGTCGCCTCGCTGGGCGAAACGTTCAACAACATGATCCTCGAGCTCAAGTCGCAGCGCAACGAGCTTCTCTCCGCCAAGGACCTGATCGACGAGCGGAGGCGCTTTTCCGAAGCGGTGCTGGCCGGCGTCACGGCCGGCGTCATCGGCGTCGACCCCTATGGCATCGTCACAATCGTCAACCGCTCGGCCGAGACCATGCTTGCGATCTCGGCTACGGCGGCGCTCGGGCAGAACCTTTCAGCGCTGTTGCCGCATGTCGGCCGCGTCTTCGAGATCGGCCGCAAGTCGGGCAAGCCGGTCTATCGCGAGCAGGTGACCTTCTCCCGCGCCGGCACGGAACGTACGTTCAATGTGCAGATCACCATCGAGGAGGGCGACGATGGGTCGGAGGAGAAATCCTATGTCGTGACCATCGACGACATCACCGACCTCGTCCAGGCCCAGCGTTCGTCAGCCTGGGCCGACGTCGCGCGGCGCATCGCACATGAGATCAAGAACCCGCTGACGCCGATCCAGCTGTCAGCCGAGCGCATCAGGCGCCGTTACGGCAAGGTCATCACCGAAGACCGCGAGGTCTTCGACCAATGCACCGACACCATCATCCGGCAGGTCGAGGATATCGGCCGCATGGTCGACGAGTTCTCGGCCTTCGCCCGCATGCCGAAGCCGGAGATGAAGGTGATCGACCTGCGCGAATCCCTGCGCGAGGCATCGTTCCTGGTCGAAGTCAGCCGCTCCGACATCGCCTTCGAGCGCGATTTCGGCAATGAGCCTCTGAAGGGAACTTTCGATAGCCGCCTGATGGCGCAGGCCTTCGGCAATGTCATCAAGAATGCTGCGGAAGCAATTGACGGACTTGATGCAAAGGACCGCTCCGACGGCACAATCCGGATTCAAGCAGGGCGTCAAAATGGCGCCATTCGAATCGATGTCATCGACAATGGCCGAGGGCTGCCGCGCGAAAATCGCCAAAGACTCCTGGAGCCCTATATGACGACGCGCGAAAAGGGCACCGGGCTTGGCCTCGCTATCGTCAAGAAGATCGTGGAGGACCATGGTGGCCGTCTCGAGTTGCATGATGCGCCTGAGGAATTCCACGGCGGCCGGGGTGCGATGATCTCGATCATCCTGCCGCCGGCGGCAGTCGTTGCCGCGCCGCCACGCGGCGATAGCCGGAACGAACACGAACGAGAAACTGAAAAGGTCGGTAATGGCGTCTGACATTCTCATCGTCGATGACGAGGAAGACATCCGCGAACTCGTCGCCGGTATTCTGAGCGACGAAGGCCACGAAACCCGCACGGCATTCGATGCCGACAGCGCGCTGGCGGCGATCGCCGACCGCGCGCCGCGCCTGATCTTTCTCGACATCTGGCTGCAGGGCTCACGTCTCGACGGGCTGGCGTTGCTCGACGAGATCAAGACGATGCACCCGAACCTGCCGGTGGTGATGATCTCGGGCCACGGCAACATCGAGACGGCGGTGTCGGCAATCCGGCGCGGCGCCTATGATTTCATCGAGAAGCCGTTCAAGGCCGATCGCCTTATTCTGATCGCCGAGCGCGCGTTGGAGACGTCCAAGCTGAGGCGGGAGGTCTCCGACCTCAAGCAGCGCAGCGGCGAGACATTCGACCTGATCGGCATGTCGTCGGCGATGAGCCAGTTGCGCCAGACGATCGAGCGTGTCGCGCCGACCAACAGCCGGGTCATGATCATCGGCCCGTCAGGGTCCGGCAAGGAACTGGCGGCGCGCGCAATCCACGCACTGTCGGCGCGCAAGGGAGCTCCCTTCGTGACGCTGAGCGCCGCCACCATCACGCCCGAGCGCATGGAGATCGAGCTGTTCGGCACCGAATCGAACGGCACCGAGCGCAAGGTCGGCGCCCTGGAAGAGGCGCATCGCGGCATTCTCTATATCGACGAAGTGGCGGACATGCCGCGCGAGACGCAGAACAAGATCCTGCGCGTGCTGGTCGAGCAGCAGTTCGAGCGGGTAGGCGGCACGAAGCGGGTGAAAGTCGACGTCCGCATCATTTCCTCCACCTCGCAGAACCTGGAGGCGATGATCGCCGACGGCCGCTTCCGCGAGGATCTCTATCATCGTCTGGCGGTGGTCCCGGTCATGGTGCCGGGACTGGCCGAGCGGCGCGAGGACATTCCCTATCTTGTCGACAATTTTATGAAGCAGATCGCGCGCCAGGCCGGCATCAAGCCGCGCCGCATCGGCGACGACGCGCTCGCCGTGCTGCAGGCGCACAACTGGCCGGGGAACGTGCGCCAGCTGCGCAACAATGTCGAACGGCTGATGATCCTGGCGCGTGGCGGCGATGTCGATGCGCCGATCACGGCAGACCTTCTGCCGTCGGAAATCGGCGATGTCATGCCGCGCACGCCGAACCAGTCGGACCAGCACATCATGGCGCTGCCACTGCGCGAGGCACGGGAACAGTTCGAAAAGGATTATCTGATCGCGCAGATCAACCGCTTCGGCGGCAACATCTCCAAGACGGCCGAGTTCATCGGCATGGAACGGTCGGCGTTGCATCGCAAGCTGAAGTCGCTGGGTGTCTAAAGCAATTTCCAGGAAAGTGCGCAGCGGTTTTCCGTTCGGAATTGCGCTTAAAGCGCGTCGCGCTGGGCGGATTCAGGCGACGCGCTTTAAGTCTCTGTTTTGATGCATGTCGTTGTCCCAGAACCGCGTACACTTCTGGGCGACATGCATTAACTGCCAATCCCGATTGGCCCACCCGATTGTTCATTGCGGCAGCGGCGGAATCGCCTAAGAAAGCCGAATTACCCCGAGGTGTTCCATGCCGCGCATTGCCTATGTCAACGGGCGCTACGTCGTCCATGCCGACGCCAGCGTCCATATCGAGGATCGCGGCTATCAGTTCGCCGACGGCGTCTACGAGGTCTGCGAGGTGGCGCGCGGCTATATCGTCGACATGCCGCGCCATCTCGGTAGGCTCAGGCGCTCACTAAAGGAACTGTCGATCGGCTGGCCGGTCTCGGAGGCTGTGCTGCCGCTTCTGCTGCGCGAGGTGGTGCGCCGCAATCACGTCGTCAACGGTCTCGTTTATGTCCAGGTGACGCGCGGTGTCGCCAGCCGCGACTTCGTCTTTCCGGCGGCAGGCACCAGGCCGGCCCTGGTGATAACCGCCCGCAAGGCCGATCCCTCCGCCGCGGCCAAGCGAGCCGAGGCCGGCATCAAGGTTATCACCGTGCCGGAGATCCGCTGGGACCGCGTCGACATCAAGAGCACCGGGCTCTTGCCCAACGTGCTCGCCAAACAGAAGGCCAAGGAGGCCGGTGCGCAGGAAGCGTGGTTCGTCGATGCCGACGGCACGGTGAAGGAAGGCGGTTCATCCAATGCCTGGATCGTCACCCGCGATGGCGTTCTGGTGACGCGACCGGCAGAGCACGGCATCCTTCGCGGCATCACCCGCACAACCCTCTTCGAAGTCGCCGCAAGCCTCGGCCTGAAGATCGAGGAGCGCGGATTTTCGGTCGCGGAAGCCAAGGCGGCGCGTGAGGCGTTCATCAGTTCGGCGACCACAATCGCCATGCCGGTGGTCGAAATCGACGGCTCACCGGTCGCAAATGGTCATCCGGGCTCCATGACACTTTCCTTGCGTCAGGCCTTTTTTGACATTGCGGAAAAAAGTCCAGCCTGATAACCGCAAAGGTGGAATGAATCTCAATTATCTCGTTCTGCTTGCCGTTCTGACGGCAAGAGGGGGTTTGCGCGCTTGACAGGTGCCGATTAATTTGGCGCATTGGCCTGCAGACCGAAGGGGATCGGCGAAAGACAAAAACAATGGCGGAACGATCGCAAAACCTTCAGGACCTGTTCCTGAATTCTGTTCGCAAGAGCAAAAATCCACTCACCATCTTCCTCATCAATGGCGTGAAGCTGACCGGCGTGGTCACTTCGTTCGACAATTTTTGTGTGTTGTTGCGGCGTGACGGACACTCCCAGCTTGTCTACAAGCACGCCATTTCCACGATCATGCCGAGCCAGCCGGTTCAGATGTTCGATGGCGAGGAAAGCCAGGGCGGCTGATTGGCACGTGAGAACGACGCGGATCGCAACGTCCGCGGGAAACCAGCGCACCAGTTGAGCTCGGAGGACAAGGCTCCGACCCGGGCCGTTGTCATTGTGCCCGTGCTTCAGCGCCAGCCGCGCGGCGAGGAGGAGTCCAGCCGGCCGCGTCTCAGCCGCTCGGCTGATGCACGCCATGACGAGGCGGTGGGGCTTGCGAGCGCCATCGACCTCAATCCTGTCCATACGGCGGTGGTAACGGTTGCCGATCCGCGCCCGGCAACGCTGCTTGGCAGCGGCAAGGTGGCGGAATTTGCCGAGATCGTGAAGGAGCGCAAGGCAGAGCTGGTCATCGTCGACCATCCGCTGACGCCGGTGCAGCAGCGCAATCTCGAAAAGGAACTGAACGCCAAGGTGCTCGACCGCACCGGGCTGATCCTGGAGATCTTCGGCGAGCGGGCGCGGACCAAGGAAGGCACGCTGCAGGTCGAACTTGCGCATCTCAACTATCAGAAGGGCCGGCTGGTGCGGAGCTGGACCCACCTCGAACGGCAACGCGGCGGCGCCGGTTTCCTCGGCGGGCCGGGTGAAACCCAGATCGAATCCGACCGGCGCATCCTGCAGGACAAGATCACCAAGCTGAAGCATGAGCTGGAGACGGTGCGCCGCACGCGCGACCTTCACCGAGCCAAACGCAAGAAGGTGCCGTTTCCGGTGGTGGCGATCGTGGGTTACACCAATGCCGGGAAGTCGACGCTGTTCAACCGGTTGACCGGGGCAGGGGTGCTGGCCGAGAACATGCTGTTCGCGACGCTCGACCCGACGCTGCGTCGCGTGCGCCTGCCGCATGGGTCGCCGGTCATCCTGTCGGACACGGTCGGTTTCATCTCCGACCTGCCGACGCATCTGGTCGCTGCCTTCCGGGCGACGCTGGAAGAGGTGGTCGAGGCCGATCTCGTGCTCCACCTGCGCGACATCTCCGACCCGGACACCGCGGCGCAAGCCGAAGACGTCGAGCGCATCCTCGGCGATCTCGGCGTCGATGCCGGCGACACGAACCGGGTGATCGAAGTGTGGAACAAGATCGACCTGCTCGACGAAGGCAACCGGGAGCGCCTGCTGGCCGAGGGTGCCGCCGGGAAGGCGCCGCCCGTCGCGATATCGGCTGCGACCGGGGAGGGGATCGATGCGCTGAAAGCATTGATCGAGACGAGGGTCTCGGGGGAGCTCGAAGGGCTGACAGTGACGTTGAGCCCCGCCCAGCTCGGCCATGTGGACTGGCTCTACCGCAACGGCGATATCGTCTCGCGCACCGACAATGAGGACGGCAGCGTCACCATCTCGCTCACGGCGACGCGCAGCGCAAGGCAGGAGATCGAGAGCCGGCTGCACCGCAAGAACAGCGGCTAAGCCGCGGGTTACTTTGCGCTTTTGGCCTGCTGCCAGAGCGCTTCCATCTTATCCAGCGTCGCTTTCTCCAGCGAACTGCCCGAGGCATCCAACTGCCGCTCGACAAAATGGAAGCGCGACCGGAATTTCTCGTTGGTGCCGCTGAGCGCCGCTTCGGCGTCGAGCTTGAGGTGGCGGCCGAGATTGACGATGGCAAACAGCATGTCGCCGAATTCGTCCTTGATGGGTGCTGCGTCGCCCTTGGCGAGCGCGTCGCGCAACTCGCCGATCTCTTCCTCGATCTTGTCCAGGATGGGAGCCGCCTCGCTCCAGTCGAAGCCTACGCGGGCCGCCTTTTCCTGCAGCTTGAGCGCGCGGGTCAGTGCGGGGAGAGCTACCGGAACACTGTCGAGAAAGCCCTTGCCATGGTCTTCCGGGTCAAGGCCGCGGGCGATACGGGCGTCGCGCTTCTCGGCCTTCTCGACGGCCTTGATCTTCTCCCACATGCCCTTGGCCATGCCGGCGCTGCGCGCCTCTTCGTCACCGAAGACATGCGGGTGGCGGCGGATCATCTTGGTGGTGATGGCCTGGACGACGTCGCCGAAGGCGAATTCGCCAGCCTCGTCGGCCATCTGGGCGTGGTAGACGACCTGCAGCAACAGGTCGCCCAGTTCCTCGCGCAGATCGTCGAGATCGCCACGCGCGATCGCATCGGCCACCTCATAGGCTTCCTCGATCGTGTAGGGAGCGATGGTCGCGAAATCCTGCTCGATGTCCCACGGACAGCCAGTCTGCGGCGCCCTCAGCGCCGCCATGATCTCGATCAGCCGCGAAATGTCCTTGGAGGGCTTCATGGGAGACAACCTATCCCGCGGCAGCAAGCCGACCAATCCCGGCGGCGCGCCGGAATGACTTGTCCACAGTCCAGACCTTCAGTCGAGCACCGAGACGATCACCTTGGCGAGCTCGTCCATGCCGTCCTCCGGCAGGCCGGCCACGTTGATGCGGCTGTCGCCGACCATATAGACGGCGTGCTCGGTGCGCAGGCGTTCGACCTGCGCTTCCGTCAGGCCAAGCCTGGAAAACATGCCGCGATGGCTGGCGACGAAGTCGAAACGGTCGGAGTTCGACTGCCGCCTGAGCGCCTCGGCAAAGGCGACCCGCAGCCTGAGCATGCGCAGCCGCATCTGCTCGAGTTCCGCTTGCCAATCCGCCTTCAAGGTCGCGTCTTCCAGCACCATGCGCACGGCAGCGGCACCATGGTCCGGAGGCATGGAGTATAGCGCGCGCGCCGCCGACAGCATCTGGCTCATCGCCACATCCGCCTCGGCGCTGTCCCTGGCCATGACCATCGCAGCACCCACGCGGTCACGATAGACGGCGAAGTTCTTGGAGCAGCTGGAGGCAACGACCATTTCCGGGACCTTGGCCGCCAGCAGCCGCAGGCCTGCTGCGTCGGCGTCGAGGCCGTCGCCGAAGCCCTGATAGGCGATGTCGACGAACGGGAGCAGGCCACGTTCGGCAACGAGATCGGCGACGCGGCCCCATTGCGCCGCGTCCAGGTTGGCGCCGGTCGGATTGTGACAGCATCCATGCAGCAGCACGACGTCGCCGCCGCTGGCCGCCGCAAGCGCGGCCAGCATGTCGTCGAAGCGCACGGCGCCGGAAGCTGCATCGAAATAGGGATAGTTTCGCACTTGCAGGCCAGCGCCCCGCATCACCGGCATGTGGTTCGGCCAGGTCGGATCGGACAGCCAGACCGTCGCGCCGGCGCGCGTGCGCTGCAAAAGCTCGGCAACCAGCCTGAGCGCGCCCGAACCGCCAGGCGCCTGCGCCGCGCGGATGCGTGAAAGGTCCGCCTTCTCGCCGAAAGCGAGCTTGATCATCGCGGTATTGAAGGCGGTATCGCCCGCAAGACCGAGATAAGTCTTGCTGTCCTGGCTTTCCAGCAGCCGCTTTTCGGCCTGGCGCACGGCGCGCATCACCGGCGTCCTGCCGTCGCGGTCCTTGTAGACGCCGACGCCGAGATCGACTTTGCCAGGGCGCGGATCGGCACGATAGAGGCCGATCAGGGCAAGGATCTTGTCGGCGGGCGCTGGCTGCAGGGTCTCGAACATCGATAGGGCTCCAATGGCGGCGAAGTGATACGCAAAACGGGCCTGCTGCGCCAGCGCTTTCCTCCGCGTCAGCGAAGGCGTGACCTTGGCGGCGCCATGAGCAGGTTGTGAACCAACGACGCAATGTCCACCTGAGCGCAAAGAGACGGTGGCAGCGGGATTAAATCTTGCCGCGCTCCGTAAACAGGGCATGAAACGGTCCATGGCACGGTTCGATATCGTGGGGCAGCTTGGCTCACTTCGCCGCTATGCGCGCTCGCTGACGCGCGACAGCGCCGATGCGGAGGATCTGGTCCATGATGCGCTGCTGCGCGCCTATGAGCGACGCGGCACGTTCCGCGCCGGCGGCAACCTGCGCGCCTGGCTTTTCTCGATCATGCACAACGCCTTTATCGACAAGCTGCGCTCGCGCCGATCCGAGGCTGCGCGCATCGAGCAGGCGGCGCACCTCTCTGATCCGAGCGTGCCAGCGTCGCAGGACCATTCGGTGCGGCTGGCGCAAGTGCGCGACGCATTTCTGTCACTGCCGGAGGAGCAGCGTTCGGCGCTGCACCTCGTCGCCATCGAAGGACTGAGCTACGCCCAGGCTGCGGAGATCGCCGGCGTGCCGCTCGGAACCTTGATGTCGCGCATCGGCCGCGCGCGTGCGGCGCTGCGGCAGATGGAGGACGGCGCCCCGGCGCGCGGCAACAACCATTTGAGGATCGTTGGAGGTGAACCATGACGGCAATTGTCGATCCGGTGACGGATGCCGACCTCGACGCCTATATCGACGATCAGCTGGATGTCGCCCGCCGCATCGAAGTCGAAGCCTTCCTGTCCGCCCGCCCGGAGGCTGCCGCGCGTGTGATGTCGGACCTCAGGACGCGCGATGAACTGCGCGTGGCGCTGGCCGGCCCGGCGGGCGTGGCGCGCCCGGCTACGGCCGATGCCGCGCGGCGTCTGGAGAGGGGCCTTGCCAGGAGACGCGTCTTTGCCGTTCTGCAGCGGGCGGCGGCTGCCGCCGTGCTGGTTGCGGCCGGCTGGCTTGCAAGCGGAATGTTCGGGCCGATGGCCGTGACCAAGGTCGTCGCCTCGACCCAGCCGCCGGCCTATGTCGCGGATGCGGTAAGGGCGCATAGAACCACCCTGGTACGCGAGACCATGCCATCCCAGCCGGAAGCGCCAGGCTACAATGCGGACGAAATCCGTGCCGCGACCGCAATCGTGATGCCGTCGCTGCCCGCCGACTGGAGGATCCGCGACGTGCAGGTCTATCCGTCGCAGTTCGGGCCAAGCGTCGAAATGGCAATCGAAACGAACGACCTCGGGCTGGTTTCGCTGTTCGCCATCAGGCCGGGCACATTCGATGTGGTCAAGCCGACCGTCGTGCCCTCTGGCGACATCTCGTCCGCCTACTTCCAGATCGGCGAGGTCGCCTACGCCGTCGTTGGTCGCAGCGACGCCGGCAATCTCGACCGAGCCGCCGAAAGGCTGGCCAGAACGCTTTACTGAGACATCCGATCGAACCGATCCAATCAAGGAGAACCCGAATGAACAACCCCAATCTGGGATATCGAATGGGTACCGGCGTGCAGGCCGGAGCGATCTATGACGAGGGCCTGCGCCGGCACATGCTGCGCGTCTACAACTATATGGGCCTTGGCCTTGTGGTCACCGGCCTTGTCGCGCTCGCCGTGGCCTCGACCCCGGCGCTCTACGTGCCGATCTTCTCCAGCCCGTTGAAATGGGTGGTGATGCTGGCGCCGCTCGCCTTCGTGATGCTGTTCTCGTTCAAGATGCAGACGATGTCAGCGGCGAGCGCGCAAGCCATGTTCTGGGCCTTCTGCGCCGTCATGGGCCTGTCGCTCGCTTCGGTGTTCCTCGTCTTCACCGGCACCAGCATCGCGCGTACCTTTTTCATCGCCGCGACCATGTTCGGCGCCACCAGCCTCTACGGTTATACGACCAAGCGCGACCTGACCCAGTTGTCGTCCTTCCTGATCATGGGCTTGATCGGCGTAGTGATCGCCAGCCTGGTGAACCTGTTCCTCGGGTCGAGCGCGCTGCAATTCGCCATATCGGTCATTGGCATCTTCGTCTTCATCGGCCTGACCGCCTGGGACACGCAGACGATCAAGGAGCAGTATGCCGAGAATTTCGATGCGGAATCGCAGCAGAAGCTCGCCGTCTTCGGCGCCTTCTCGCTCTATCTGAACTTCATCAACATCTTCCAGCTGCTGCTGAATTTCACCGGCGAGCGCGAATAGTCCGGACCGTTGCAGGCAACAGCTTCGGAAATCTTGCCGTGGCCGGAGGGAAACCTCCGGCCACGATTGTCTGGGGCGGCATCGCGAGCGCGCATCGCGCTCGTCAACGTAAGGCAGAGCCCGACGCGCTTGAGTTCACGCGAAGCCTTTTGCTAGCCTGCCGGCCACGCCAAAGCCAGCCGCGAGGACGCATGGAACAGGACAGCCGGACACTTCACGGCGAGGGCATCTCGGTGACCATCGTCGGGCAGGGGGCCGAATTGGTCTCCTTGCGCGATGCCGATGGTGTCGAACTCATGTGGCAGGCCGGACCGGAATGGCGGCGTCATTCGCCGGTTCTGTTTCCGATCGTCGGTCGACTAAAAGGCGATCAACTGCGCCATCGCGGCCAAACCTATCCGATGACGCAGCACGGCTTTGCCCGCGACCGGCGGTTTGCCTGGGCGGAGCAGGGGCCATCCTCCTGCACGCTGGTCCTGACCGACGATGGCGAAACCCACGCCCGTTACCCGTTCGCCTTTCGCCTCGCCATCAGCTACAGCGTCGGACCTCGCCGGCTCAGCGTAGCATTCGAGGTCACAAACACAGGTGATGAGGTGCTACCTGCCTCGATCGGCGCGCATCCGGCCTTCAACTGGCCGCTGCTGCCGGAATTGCCCAAGGAATCCTATCTGCTGACCTTTGACAAAGATGAGCCGGCCCCGATCCGCCGCCTGAAGGACGGTCTGCTGCTGCCGGCACCGCAGCCCACGCCCATCGAAGGCAGGAGGCTTGCGCTCTCGGAGCGGCTGTTCGATGGCGACGCCGTCATCCTGGACCGGCCGGCCAGCACGAGCATGCGCTATGCCGCAGAGCGCGGACCGGTGATTGAAATGTCGTGGCAGGGCTTTAACGAACTTGGCATCTGGTCCAAGCCGGGCGGCGCGCCATTCCTGTGCATCGAGCCCTGGCATGGTCTAGCGAGCCCAGTCGATTTCGATGGCGAGTTCACCGACAAGCCTGGCGTGATGTTGATTGAGCCGGGCGCGAAGCGAGTGCTGAGTTATCAGATCGGACTGCAATCCGCTTAGATTGCAGCTGCATACAAAAGTCGCATAAGATAGATTATGGAACCAAAGCGAAAGGCGCGAAGCCGGGAATCACTGCAGTTTCGGCCTTTGTCTCCACCCTGAGCGCATTGCGCGTCGCTGGAAGACGTGGCACCGATGCGGCTTGCAGGCCCACGCCGTTTCAACGGTGCCGACGCTGGTCGTGTCGATCCAAGAAAACGACCGCCGAATGAACAAGCGTCTCTACGGCGCTGACTCGTAAGGAATTTCGACGACCATGCCGTCATAGCCGGGCACCACATGATCGGGCGTCTCGGCCATCACAGCGGCATAATCGAGCGGCACGTGCATGTGCGTCAGCACGGCGTTTCGTGGCGCCAGCTTCTCGATCCAGTCCAGCGCCTGGCCAAGCGACAGATGGCTGGGATGCGTGTTGTACTGCAGCGCGTCGATGACGAGCGTATCGAGACCGCGCAGGCGATCGGCGGTGGCGAGCGGGAAGTCGCTGATGTCGGGGCAATAGGCCAAGCCGCCAATGCGGAAGCCGAGCGAAATGATGTCGCCATGGATCTGCGGCAGCGGCTCCAAGGCGAGGGGACCCCCCTCTCCTTCGATCACCACCGCTGTGGTGTGGTCGATCAGATGCGGCTTGACGATCGGCGGATATGAACTGCCGGGCGGCGTCTCGAAACAATAGCCGAAAGCTTCGCGCAGCCGCTGCATGGTCCGCTCATCGGCATGTATGTCGATGCGGTGTCGCTGCTCGTGCACATAGCCGCGCAGGTCGTCGATGCCGTGAATGTGGTCGGCATGCGGATGGGTGTACACGACAGCGTTGATCCGTCTGACTGAGGCCAGCAGCATCTGCTCGCGGAAATCCGGCCCGGTATCGATGACAACCGTGGTGCGACTGCCATTGGCCGCGATGCGCTCGACGAGCGCTGCGGTGCGCATGCGCCGGTTCTTCGGGTTGGCCGGATCGCAATTGCCCCAATCGCCAGTGATGCGCGGCGTGCCGGGCGACGAGCCGCAGCCGAGAATGGTGAGGCGCAGCCGGTCGCTCATGTCTCAGGCGGCAGCCATGTTCAGGCGCGGCATCTTGGTAAACAGCCGGAAGACGTTGTCGGTGGTGATATCGGCGATCTCGGCCTCGCTGACGCCGATGGTTTCGGCCAGAACCTTGGCCGTGTTGGCAACATAGGCAGGTTCGTTGCGCTTGCCCCGGAACGGGATGGGCGCGAGATAAGGCGCGTCTGTCTCGACGAGAAGCCGCTCGCGCGGCACGTCCGCAGCGATGCTGCGCAATTCGGTCGAGTTCTTGAAGGTCAGGATGCCTGAGAACGAGACATAGCCGCCCAGCGCCACGCCGGCCTCGGCCAGCCTGCGCCCGGACGAAAAGCAATGCAGAATGAAGGGGAAGGCGCCCTTCTCTGTTTCGTCCTCGAGGATGGCGGCCATGTCATCGTCGGCGTCGCGCGAATGGATGACCAGCGGCAGACCGGTCCGGCGCGCCGCATCGATATGGGTGCGCAAGCCTTGCGCCTGTGCATCGCGGGGTGCTCGGTCATAGAAATAGTCGAGGCCGGCCTCGCCGATCGCCACCACCTTGGGATGGGCCGAAAGCCGCACCAGTTCTTCGGCGGTCACGTCGAGCTCTTCCGCCGCATTGTGCGGATGGGTGCCGACGGAGCAATAGACCTCTTTGAAGGAGTCAGCGATATCAAGGATTTGCTGAAATCGCTTCACCCTCGTCGAGATCGTCACCATGCGGCCAATCCCGGCATCGAGGGCGCGGGCGACGACGGCCGCCCGCTCCTCGGCGAAGTCCGGAAAGTCGAGATGGCAGTGGCTGTCGACAAGCATCAGGCTTTGGTGTCCTGCTCGACATAACGCGGGAACACGCCGTCCGGTGCCGGCAAGGCGGTGCCGGGCACGAGCGCATGGTCGGCGTGGACATGCTCGAAGGTGCGTTTGTCCGCGGGCACCGCCAGCAGATCGAGCAGCTTCGCGGCCGATCCTGGGATGAAAGGCTGACACAGCACCGTCACGCGCCGGACGACCTCTGCGGTCGTCCACAGCACCGTCTCCATGCGCTCGGGATCGGTCTTGCGCAGCGCCCAGGGCGCCTGCGAGGCGAAATACCGGTCGGCTTCCGCGACAACGCCAAAGATCGCCGCCAGCGCCAGGTGGATGCCCTGCTCCGCCATCGCCCTGCGCGCCACGGCCAGCGCCTCCACCGCCTGGTCGAGAATGGCGGTGTCGGCCTCGGCCAGTTCGCCGCGCTTGGGCACCACGCCGCCGCAGTTCTTGGCGATCATCGACAGCGAACGCTGCGCCAGGTTGCCCAGCCCGTTGGCGAGGTCGGCATTGGTGCGATTGACGATCGCCTCGTGGCTGTAATTGCCGTCCTGGCCGAACGGCACCTCGCGAAGGAAGAAATAGCGCACCTGATCGACGCCGTAATGTTCCACCATGGTGAACGGATCGATGACGTTGCCGACGGACTTCGACATCTTCTCGCCGCGGTTGAACAGAAAACCATGGCCGAAGACGCGCTTGGGCAGCGGGATGCCCGCCGACATCAGGAACGCCGGCCAGTAGATGGCATGGAAGCGCACAATGTCCTTGCCAATGATGTGCGCATCGGCCGGCCAGAAGCCCCATTTGTCAGCCTTTTCATCAGGATAGCCGACGCCGGTGATGTAGTTGGTCAAAGCGTCGACCCATACATACATCACATGCTTCTCGTCGCCGGGCACCGGCACGCCCCAGTCGAAAGTGGTGCGCGAGACCGACAGATCCTTCAGACCGGATTTGACGAAGCTCATCACCTCATTGCGCCGCTCGGCCGGGCCGATGAAGTCGGGCTGGCTTTCGTAGAGCGCGATGAGCTTGTCCTGATAGGCCGAAAGCCGAAAAAAATAGCTCTCTTCCTCGACCCACTCGACGGGCGTCCCCTGCGGTCCGTAGCGGATATTGTCGGCGCGAAGCTCGGTCTCTTCCTCGCCGTAATAGGCCTCGTCGCGCACCGAGTACCAGCCGGCATAACCGCCCTTGTAGATGTCGCCATTGGCGGCCATCGCCTTCCAGATCGCCTGGGAGGCGGCGTAGTGCCGCTCTTCCGTGGTGCGGATGAAATCGTTGTTGGAAGCGTTGAGCGCGCTCGCCATGCGCTTGAACTCGGCCGAGTTGCGGTCGGCGAGCTCGCGCGCCGCAATCCCTTCCTTCCGCGCCGTCTGCAGCATCTTGATCCCGTGCTCATCGGTGCCGGTCAGGAAGAAGACCTTCCTGCCGTCGAGGCGCTGGAAACGGGCGAGCGCGTCGGTGGCTATCAGTTCATAGGCATGGCCGATATGCGGCTTGCCGTTCGGATAGGAAATCGCGGTCGTGATGTAGAAAGTGTCGCGTGACATGAATGAACCGTCATGAATGTCTGAATGTGAGTTGTGGCGGTGGATATCGCATCAGGATGTCGATTGCCATCCCGAGGGAGTGCATGCCGCCCAAAAGTGCCCCGGTCTTGGGCCACGGCATGCATCAAAGAAACCGTCACATTCGCATCACAGAATTCAGGCGGTCGATCATGGTCAAGGCGTGCTGCTTCTTGTCGAGATTGTAGGTCTCGGCTTCAGATATCGTGTTCAGCGCCTCCTGCCAAGCTTCCGACAGCGTCTTGGCCCTGGCAAGATGGCCGGCTAGCGCCGCTGCGCTGGCGGCTGCAGCCAGCAGATCGAGTGCACGGCGGTTGAAGATGTCGAACTGGATCGCCTGGTCGCGGCCGGCAACAGCCTCGGCAAGTCGGTGTGCGCCGGCGATATCGCGTTTCTTCGAGGCCACCAGCGCATCCAGGGCGCCGGCGATCTCCAGCCCGCCATATTGGGTGAGCAGGATCGCGTTGCGGGCGCTGCCCCCTGCCCGCTCGGCCAACGCCGCGCGGGCGGCGGGATCGTCGGGTGGCGGCGGCTCGATGCCGTCCAGCACGGCCATCAGCTCTTCCGCGCCGAGCGGCGACAGCCGCACCATTTGGCAGCGCGACCGGATCGTCGGCAAAAGGCTTCCCGGCGCGTGCACGATCAGAATGAACAGCGTGCGGGCCGGCGGCTCCTCCAGATTCTTCAACAGGGCGTTGGCGGCATTGATGTTCATATCGTCGGCCGGGTCGACGATCACCACGCGGTAACTGCCGTCATGGGAGGTCATCGACAGGAAGCGATTGACCTTGCGGATCTCATCGACGGTGAGCACCGTCTTGAAACTCTTGGTCTTGTCGTTGGCCGGGCGCGTGAGGTGCAGCACCGACGGATGAGCGCCGGTGGCGATCTGGCGAAACAGAGACGATGCCGGATCGGGAACGGCCAATGTTTCAGGCGCCGTTGCATGAGCCGGATGCCTCAGCAGGTGATGCGCCAGATGGAAGGCGAGCGTCGCCTTGCCGATGCCGAGCGGCCCGGCAAGAATCAGCGCATGCGGCAGCTTGCCGGCACGATAGGCGGCGGCGAGCATGTTGGCCGTGTGCGCATGGCCGATCAGCCGCGGCGTTTCCGACGGCTCGGGAACGCCGTCCAGCGTATCGTGCTGTTCGGGGGCAATGCGCTCGAAGATCATGCCGGCGCCGTCTGCTTGCTCTCAACCGGCATACGCTTTTCGAGTGCCGCAAAAACCGCGGCCGTGACGACATTTTCCACCGTGTCGGGGTCGGCCGCGGCGTCGATCACGATGCAGCGGTCCGGCTCCGCCGTGGCGATCGCCAGGAATGCTTCGCGGCGGCGCTGATGGATGGCGAGTGTCTCCTTCTCGAAGCGGTCTGCGACGTCACCAGCTCCGCGGCGTGCTGCTGCGCGCTTCAAGCCCTCGGCGGGATCGATGTCGAAGATCAGCGTCATGTCCGGCACCATGCCATTGACGGCCACAGCCTCCAGCGCTTCCATGAAATCCGGGTCGAGCCCGCCGGTCACGCCCTGGTAGACACGCGAGGAATCGAGGAAGCGGTCGCAGAGAACAACCGATCCGCGCTCGACCGCCGGCCGGATGATCTGCTCGACATGGTCGGAGCGCGCGGCGGCGAACAGGATCGCCTCCATCTTCGGTCCGAACGGTTCAGCGGCGCCCGACAGCAGCACATGCCTGACCGCTTCGGCGCCCGGCGAGCCGCCTGGCTCGCGCGTGACCAGCACATCGTACCTCTTGGCGCGCATTCTGCGCGCCAGCCGCTCGATCTGCGTCGACTTGCCCGCTCCCTCGCCGCCTTCGAAGGTGATGAAAAATCCGCTCGCCAATCGAGAACGCCTTTGCCCGTGCTGGCCGCTGTCATAGTCCTCGTCCGGCAAAAGGTCCACGAACTTGCCCGATCACAAGTGTTTCTGGCGCAGCCAGCCGACAGCCAGTTCCTTGGCGGCGTCGAGCGCGCGCTGCGGCAGCGTGCCGACTTTCACCGCCTCGGCGGCGAACAGCGGCGTGCGCTGGCTGAGCGTGTCGCCTATCCAAACGCGCAGTTCGCCGACCGGTTGCCCCTCCTCCACCGGTGCCGCCACCGGACCGTTATAGACGATCCTGGCCGTCAACTTGTCGCGGTTGGCGATCGGCAGGAAGATGTCCACCGGGCCTTTGGCTTTCAACGCCACGCCGGACTTGTCGCCGCCGAAGACCTCGGCTTCGCCGACCACCTCGTCCTTGGCGAAGATCTCTGTCTTCTGGAACGAGCGCGATCCCCAATCGAGCAGCTTGCGCGCTTCCTCTGACCGTTCCCGGTCGCTTGCGAGCCCGTTCATCGCCACAATGACCCTGCTGCCGTTGTGGCTGACCGTGCCGACAATGCCGAATCCCCCCGCCTCGCTGGCACCGGCGACGAAGCCGTCGGCTTCGATGCCCATGGAAAGCAACGGATTGCGGTTCCGCTGGGAGATTTTGTTCCAGGCGAAATCCGGCTGGCCATAGTAGTGGAAGAATTCCGGATAGTCGCGCCAGATATGGAGCGCCAGTTGGGCGAGTTCGCGCACCGTCGTCTGCTGGCCATCGGCCGGCAGGCCGGTCGAATTGACGAAGGTGGATTTCTGAAGGCCGATTTCGCGGGCGCGCTCCGTCATCTGGGCGGCGAAATTTGCTTCCGAACCCGCCATGCCTTCGGCGAGCACGATGCAGCCGTCATTGGCGGCCTGCACGGTCACGCCCTGGATGAGGTCCTCGACGCGGACCGCCGATTTCAGCTTGGCGAACATGGTCGAGGTTCCCGACGGCGCCCCACCTGTGCGCCAGGCGTTCTCGCTGACCACGAAAGTATCATCGAGCGTCATGCGCTTCGACTTGATGGCGTTGAAGACCACTTCCATCGTCATCAGCTTGGCCATCGAGGCGGGCGGGAACGGCTTGTCCGCGTCCTTGGCGAAAAGCACGGTCCCGGTCTCGGCATCGATCATGAATGCCTGCGCCGCCTTGGTCTCGAAGAGCTGCGCGCCGGCCGGGCCAAGGCAAAGCAGCAAGAGGGCCAATCCCAGGAATCCGGCGAAAGGCGAAAAGAAGCGGAACAGCATGAAGTCTCGACCCGTTACCCCCGGCCAAGCTAGCAGGGTTCTTTCCGACGGATCAACCGTGCGTGCGATCAGTTTCGCACAACCAGCGCGTCCGGCGCGCCATGCGACCACGCCGCCTTGAGCAGGTCGTCGATGCTGCCATGGCCATTCGGATAGACATTGACCGCATACCAGTCGTTGCCGTCGAGTTCGGTGCGCTGGATTTCGGTCCTGCCGAACCGCTCGAGTGCCGCTGCCACCCGCTTTGCCTGGACCGCGTCATCGAATGAACCAGCGGCGACATAGTCCGAATCCGGCGCCTGATCCTGGCGATTCGATTTCTTCCAGGACTGCAGGATGTCGGCAGGCGACATGCCGCTTGCGTCGAGGGCGGCAAAGACGTCGGCTCGCTTGACCCGCTCATCGGCATAGGACAGCGAGGCCATGGCAAAGGGCGAATTCGGCGGCAGCCTGAATTCCGGACGCTCCGGCACGATCGGTCCAAAATCGGGCAGCACGACCTCGCTGACACCCTGCCCCGACATAGCAGGCTGCTCGGACGAGGTCGGTTGCGCCGACAGCCCGGGCTGCGACGCAAAAGCCTGCCCCGAACTGGTCAGCTGGCCGGGGAATGGCACGGCCGGTGGAGGCGCATCACTCATCGACAGGCTCGGCGAGGGGCCGTTCATGGCCACCATCACGCCTGTCGGCAGGCCATCGGACGGATCCGGCCGCCTGTTGCCGGGACGGTAGGAAGCCATCAGATACTGGTCGTCATTGCCGTCGAGCGGCGCCCGGCCGACATATTCGACCTTCACCTTTGCGGTGCCGACCCTGTCATAATCGAGCATTTGCGCGACACGCTCCGACACGTCGATGATGCGGCCCTCATGGTATGGGCCGCGGTCATTGACCCGCACGATGACCGAACTGCCGGTCTCAAGATTGGTGACGCGGGCATAGCTCGGCAACGGCATGGTCGGATGCGCCGCCGTCAGTTGCGCCGTGTCATAGACTTCGCCATTGGCTGTGAGCCGGCCGTGGAAGGCGTCGCCGTACCATGAGGCCAGACCCACCTTGGCGTATCTCTTGTCTTCCTTGGGATAATACCACTTGCCGCGGACTTGATAGGGCTTGCCGAGCTGGTCACGACCGCCGCCGCGCCGCATGAAGGCGACGCGCGGGCTCGCCTTCACGCCATATTCGGATTCGGCGAAGTATTCCTTGGAGCGCGGCCGCTTGTCGATCATGGCTTTTGGCTGCGGCGTCGACGTGCAGCCGGCAAGCAGTGCCACTGACAGGGCGCACAGCGCGAAAGCAGGAGCGCGACGAAGACGCGGACGCGCCGGTGTCTGCATGATTTCGATTGTCCCCTAAGTCTTGCCGCCATCAGCCGGAGCCAAAGCGCCCGCAAATGCCAGCAACACCTTGATCCCCAATCCCCTTTTGCACAGGAATTGTTTATCACGATGTTAATCGATTATGGCCGGAACCGGGCGAGATTATGGCGGGATCGCCCGTGGCTTAGCGCGCGACCGTCACCGGCCACCCGAGGTATGCTACACGGGTGTATTCGGCAAGGGCCTTCCATGCCCTGCGGAGTATGACCGGGAGCCTTTCGCGCCATTAGCCGTCAGGTGAGAGCTTAGGGCTTATATTAGCTGTCTCTTGTATTTTTCTCTAATCAGGATCATGCTTGGATGCGGCGTGGGCCACTGGATTGGGAACTGGTGGGTTTGAAGGGGTAACGCGCGTCATGGAACTCGCAGTCTGCTATGACCACAGCAGTCTAGAACTTGCGTGGTCGATCTTCCTCGACATCACGGCGGTCTTCCTGATCATGGCGGCCTTCGCGGCCATGCGGCTGATCGCATTGTCGGGCAAGGATCCGGTCGAGCGGTTCCAACCCGCCTAAACTCCTGAGCCCCGCGACTTTGAGGGAGCTTACCGATGCGACCGGTTCTGTTGGTCGTCGCCGCAGTTGCCGTTTTTTTCGTGTGGGACGGTCTGGCTAACAAGGGCCGATACTGGACTCAACTCTCGAGCGGCCTTCAGCAGGCAGAGAATTTTCCGGGACTTGTGAGGGTCTCGTTCAACAACTAAAGCGCGTCGCGCTGAAACGGATCCGAACGGATTCAGGCGACGCGCTTTAAGTCTTTGATTTGATGCATGTCTTTGCCCCAGAACCGCTGCACACTTCTGGGCGACATGCATGAGTTTCGCGGAGCGAACGTGCAGCGTGCCGCCGCGGTGCTTGGATCAGTCCGCCTGTCGCTCGAGGATACCGACCGACCCGCGATTGGCGGTCTCCTTCCGAATGGGTTGCCGGTGTTAGGCTGAGGAAGCAGTGAGTCTCGGCCGACGACACTGGAGAACACGACGACTTTCTTCCTTCCTCCCCTCCCGTTGCAACAGGGCGACAAACTCTGCCTCGAAAGCCTCCGTATTCCTTCGTCTGTCGCTCCTGAGGGAGAAGTACGCCAGGGCAAATGCCAAGATCATCGCCAAGCTGGTCGCGCCCGCGATATGGTCGCTGCCGAAGACCCAAGAAGAAATTGCAACCGTGCCTCCAGCTATGGCGACCCCAAGCACGCCTGCCTGGAGAGGACTATATCTTGCTGGTGGCTCTACAGTGTCCGCCAATCGCTTGGCTTCCAGGTAAATATTCAGTGCGTCCATTTGCCAAACCCCTGATATCAACCTGCATTTTAGCAATTTCTAATGACACAGCTAAGCGGGCCCACATGCCTGGCGGTCATGCGACCGAAGTCCTGTCGGCGGGGCTGACGGGTGGGCCATTGGTCTGTCTGGCCCGCCAACGCTTTGGGAAGCGCAAAATGATCGCATCGCCTCAGCGCCTTTGGCTGAACATTAGGGAGGTGCCGCAGCGGGTGGTTGACGCGGCCCTGACTGCCGCACTACAGGAATGAAGCGCGAACCGGTCGAGCCCGCTGGTGCACTGCGGTGCCCACCTGCTCAAAACGACCGACAGCGATGATCCTAAGTGGTTGAAAAACCGCAGCGGAGGGATGGCCGAGCGGTTTAAGGCACCGGTCTTGAAAACCGGCGTGGGCGCAAGTTCACCGTGGGTTCGAATCCCACTCCCTCCGCCACAAGGTCTAGCAATTTCAAAGCGTTAGATACTGTTCTGGGCCATGCCATAACTTCGCCATGCCCCAAAAAAGAAACGCCCGGTGCCGAAGCGCCGGGCCAAGGGACTGGAGTTTGGTCTAAGGGGTGAAGAGATACCTTAACCCCAAATTCGTCTACCGCACTCATCACACATTCGCGATTGCTAAAAAGCCCGGTAACCGAAGCGATCGGGCCATCGCGGAGTGGTACGCGCCGTTACCAGAGGCTGCCGTGGTATTGGCGGGCTTTCTCATCTGGACCGCCTTCAACCACTAAAAGCCTTGAAGCGCGTCGCCTGGATCCGTTTCAGCGCCACGCGCCTTAGGGCGCTGCCGATCGAGACCGCAAGCCTTGGTGCCTCGGCGTCAAGCTGGTGCCGCCGGCGGGCGCCAACCTCCTTAGGTTAGTCCCGCCTTCGTTCTTATGGATGCGTTCCGATCATTTTAGCGACAGCGTATATTCCTCGTTAGCCGGTGCCCGTCGTAGCGTAGTCCCCGTAGCGAAGTCCCCGCCGGTCAGGCCCGGTCACCCTTACTCCCCGAAACTAAGGGTACCGGGCCGCTCCCGCCTCCGCGCAGCAGGGTAGACCGGGATCCGAAACCCCTCCCCGCTCAGATGACGGCTTCTTCGAGGAACGGCTCGTTGCGCGGGATACGCTCGTAGCAGAACGGCGACAGGTCGAGCGTCTGGAAGGATCCGTGGACGATCAGCTCCGACACCGCCCGGCCAACCGCCGGCGACTGCTGCAGGCCGTGACCGGAGAAGCCATTGGCAAACATGAAGTTTCTTACCTCTGGGTGGAAGCCGACGATGCCGTTGTGGTCGAGCATGTTGTATTCGTAATGGCCGGTCCAACTGGTCTGGACCTTCAAGGCGTCGAAGGCCGGAATGCGGTGCCACAGCGCCGGCCAGATATAGTCGTCGAACTCCTCGAAATGCATTTCGAAGTCGTCATAGTCGGCCGGCCCATCGCCTTGCGGCGTGTTGCCGGTGAGGAAAAGCTCACCTTCCGGGCGCACGAACGTGCCGGAAAGATCGATGACGTTGGGCATGCGGCCCGGGATCGGATTGGCACTGGCGAAGACGAAGCTGTAGCGCTTGTAAGGCGCTACCGGGATGGAGAGCCCGGCCATGCCGGCGACCTGCTGCGCTCGCGGGCCCGCGGCGTTGACCAAGGTGCCGCAGGCCACCGTCTCGCCGGTCGCGAGTTTCGCCGAGACGACTCGGCCGCCAGCCACCTCCAGCCCCGTCACGGCATTGTCGATGTATTCGACCCCGCTGGCTCGCGCGGCGCGGCGGAAGCCGTTCAGCATGCCCATGGAATCGAACCAGCCCTCTTCGCGGGAACCCCATGAACCGCCGCCGAGATCCTCGACATTCAGCCACGGAAAGCGTTCCTTCAGCGGACCCGGCTCGAGAAAGACCGTATGAGCGCCGAGGCTGCGCTGCAGGTCGACCCGTTCCTTGGCCGCCTCCACGCCGTCAGGCGAGCAGCAGTAAAGATATCCGTGCTCGCGAAAGCCGAGGTCGGGGGCCGGCTCGTTGTTGTAGAAAGGCGCCATCCGCTCCTGGAAGCCGCGGATGATCTCGATGCCGAACTGGCTGATCCTCACGTTGATCGGATTGGAATATTGCTGGCGGATGGCGCTGGTGGAGAGCGCCGTCGAGGAGAATTCGTAACTCGAGTCGCGCTCGACCACCAGGATTGAAGCTTTATCGCCCAGCGCCTGGCTCAGCCAGTAAGCCGTAGACGAGCCCATGACCGCGCCGCCGACGATGACGATGTCATAGGACCTGCGCGAAGGAGATTTGTAGGGAGGAATCGGCATGGTTTTTCTTCGCTCTACCGGTTGAACGAGGCGATCAGGGCATCCGAGCCTCGTGCCAACAGGCCGAGGTCCGAACCGACGGCAATCATGGTGAAGCCATCGTCGAGATAGCGGTCGGCATCCGTCTTGACGGGAGCCAGGATGCCGCTGGCCTTGCCCGCGGCTGCCGCAGCCTTGCGCACCGACGAAATTGCTTCCTGTACGTGTGCCGCGCCGGGATTGCCCATGGCGCCCATGTTCGTGGAGAGATCGCCCGGCCCGACAAACAGGACGTCGACGCCCTCCACCGCTGCAATCTCGGCGGCATTGGCGACGCCGGATTCGTCTTCGATCTGCACGGCCAGCAGCTGCTGCTCGCGCGCCTTGGCGTGGTAACCGGCGATCCGGCCGAACGCGTTGGCGCGGTGGCCGACCGAGAAGCCGCGGAAGCCGCCGGGCGCGTATGTCATTGCGGCAACGATTGTCCGCGCCTGATCCGCAGTCCGCACGTTCGGGATCATCAGGCTGCGGGCGCCGACATCCAGCGCCTGCTTGATGAGATTGGGATCGTCCGATGGCAGCCGCACCACCGCCTCGCAAGGGAATGCCGCGGTGACCTGCAACTGCGCCATGATGCTGCGCAGATCGTTCGGGCTGTGCTCGCCGTCGATCAGCAGCCAACCTGCTCCGGAACCTGCAACGACCTCGGTGGTGAGCGCCGAGGCCAACGAGCACCAGATTCCGATATGAGATCGGTTTGCCTGCACGGCCGCCTTCAGCGAGTTGATGCGCTCCTGCATTTTGCGATCGGCTCCAGTCAGAGATGCATTGAAATTTGTATGATGTCCTATATCATACACGTAACTTGAGCTGCAAGCCGCTCTGACGCGACAGAAAGATTTGAGCATGAAAATTGGCTTTATCGGTTTGGGCGTGATGGGTGCGCCAATGGCGCGACATCTCGCCGATGCCGGACACGATATCGTCACGGTGCTGAACCGCTCGCCTCTTCCAAAAGGGCTGAATGCGTCGGTGGTCGCCTCCCCTGCCGAAGTGGCGTGCGCATCCGAGATCGTCATCACCATGCTGCCCGACACGCCTGACGTGGAACTGGTCCTCGTCGGCCAAAACGGTGTGCTGGAGGGAATCTCGGCGGGAAAGCTGGTCATCGACATGAGTTCGATAAGCCCGATCGCCACGGCCGGATTCGCGTCGAGGTTCCGGCAAGCCGGCGCCGGCTATCTGGACGCACCCGTCTCCGGCGGCGAGGTCGGCGCCAAGGCAGCGAGCCTCACGGTCATGGTCGGCGGCCCGGCCGCCGAGTTCGAGCGCGCGTTGCCGATCTTTGAGAAGCTCGGCAGGAACATCACGCTGATCGGCGAGAAGAACGGCGCCGGCCAGACCTGCAAGATCGCCAACCAGATCATCGTAGCGCTCAACATCGAGGCCGTTGCCGAGGCTCTGGTCTTTGCCAGCAAGGCCGGCTGCGATCCGGCGAAAGTGCGCAGTGCCCTGATGGGGGGCTTTGCCTCCTCGCGTGTGCTGGAGGTCCATGGCGAGCGCATGATCGCCCGCAGTTTTGCGCCGGGGTTTCGCATCCGGCTGCACCAGAAGGATCTCAATCTCGCGCTCGAAAGCGCCCGCGCGCTCGGCGCGGCACTGCCGAGCACAGCGATGGCGCAGCAATTGATGAACGCCTGTTCGGCGCGACCGGACGGCGCGGAAGCCGACCACTCGTCCCTCGTTCGGGCTCTCGAAGTCCTGAGCGACCATGAATTGTCAAAGGAAAGGAATTGAACCGATGCGCGGAACCGGCAAAGCCGATGTCTTCGTGATGCTTGCCCATCCCGTGGGCCATGCGAAGAGCCCTGGCATCTTCAACGAGATCTTCGAGCAGAAAGGGCTCGACAGCCTGATGGTGCCGCTGAGCTGCCGTCCGGAGGACTTCGACACCTTCTGGGCCGGCATCACGGCGGCGGAGAACATCCGTGGCGTCATCATCTCGGTGCCGTACAAAGTGCCGGTCTACCACAAATGCGCGGCCGCCCACGACCGCGCGGCACGCGTGCAGAGCGCGAACTCCGTGCGCAGGCAGGCCGACGGCACCTGGTATGCCGACAATTTCGACGGCGTCGGCTTCATCGACGGGCTGAAGGCGGGCGGACACCAGATCGCAGGCCGGCGCATCCTTCAGGTCGGCGCCGGCGGCGCTGGCTCCTCCCTGACCTACTGCCTGGCCGAAGAAGGCGCAGCGGAAATTCGCCTTGCCGACATCGACACGGAACGTGCGCAGAAGCTCGCGTCGTTGGTCCACCAATCCTTTCCAAATTGCCGCATCGAGGTCGGCCAGCCCGACCCATCCGGAATGGACATGGCGATCAACGCCACACCGTCCGGCCTGAAGGCCGGCGACCCGCTGCCGATGGATGTGAGCCGACTGACGCCGAACATGACGGTGGTCGACATCATCATGGAGCCGGCCGAGACGGCCCTGCTCAAGGCGGCGAAGGAAATTGGCTGCCGGATCCAGCCCGGACGCCCGATGATGGATTTCCAGGTAGAAGCCATGGCTGAATTTTTCGACATCGAGCGGAAGGATCGCGGCAATGGCTGAAGCAATGACCGCCGTCGTCATCGGCGGCACATCCGGCATCGGACGCGCGATAGCAGAGCGCTTCGCCGAGGACGGCTATCAGGTGGTCGTCGCGGGCCGCGATGCCGTCCGAGGCAAGGAAACGGCAACGGCCTGCGAGACTGCCGGCGCGCCACGCGCCGTCTTTGTCCAGACCGATGTCGCCGCCCCCTCCTCTGTCGAGGCTCTGGCGGTCGATGCCGTGGACAGGTTCGGTACGCCTCATGTCGTGGTCAACTGCGCCGGCATCCTTCAGAGCGGCAAGCATGTGCTCGACCAGGATCTGGACGAAGACGAGAAGATGTGGCGGATCAACTATCGCGGCACCCTTCTCGGCTGCCAGGTGTTCGGCCGGCTGATGTCGGCCGCCGGGCGCGGCGCGATCCTCAACGTCGGGTCGCTGGCCTCTTTCGCACCGCTGTCGCTCCCAGCCTACACGCCCGGGAAGCACGCGGTGCTGGCCCTGACCCAGATGCTGGCTGCCGAGCTCGGTCCGCATGGGGTTCGCGTCAATGCCGTGGCGCCGGGCTACACGCTCTCCGACGGGCTGAAGACCAAGATCGCCAAAGGCGAACGCAACCCGGATGCGATCCAGGCCACTACGGCGCTGCGCCGCTTCGTCGAGCCGCGCGACGTGGCCGAGGCGGCCTTGTTCCTCTGCTCCGACCGCGCCGCTTCGATCACCGGGATCACGCTGCCCGTCGATGCCGGCTGGCTTGTCCAGGCGCCCTACGCGCAGTACCTGCAAGGCAATCCTATCCGGCAAGCACCGGTGATCTGACAGATGGCCAAAGCCGGAATTCACGGTCGGACGGTCGCCACGGCGGCGGTTTGAATGGTTTTGCCGGTTCGGGCATCATCCCGAATCTGGCCTTGGACGCGAACGGAAGGGTCCTGATGACGAAGCGCAAGCCGCTGTCCACCGTTGTGGCGGAGAGCCTGGCCGACAAGATCCATTCGGGAAAGCTGCAGCCCGGCGCGCAACTGCCGACGGAGGCGGAGCTTTGCGCCGAATACGATGTCAGCCGCACGGTTGTGCGCGAAGCGGTGGCGCGTCTGCGCTCGGAAGGCATGGTGGTGCCGCAGCAAGGGCGCGGTATGTTTGTCAGCCAAACGCCTGCACCACGCAATTTCTCAATTCCGGACGAGGCGCTCAGAACCCTGCCGGAAACCATCGCCCTGCTCGAATTGAGATTGAGCGTCGAAGTGGAATCCGCCGGGCTTTGCGCGGAACGCCGGACCGACAAGGAAGCGAGCAATATCCGGGCCATGATGGATGAGATCGACGCGCAGCAGGCGGATCCCGCCGCCGTCCAGATCCACTACGACTATGATTTTCACCTCGCGATCGCCAAGGCCGCCCGCAATGAGTTCATCCATGGCTTCCTGAGCTATCTCGGACCGATGATCGTGCCACGTTTCCAACTCGGCTATGTCGTCGAGCCGGCACTCAAGGACAGCTACTACGCGCGCATTCACAGCGAGCACCAAGCCATCGTCGATGCGATCGAAAGACAGGATGGCCGCGCCGCCCGCCAGGCCATGCGCAAGCATCTGCACAACAGCCTCGGACGCGTGCGCGCCTTGGCGAGAGCCTCTGGCGTAGAGGCAACGGATGCAGAGCAGAAGGCGGCCGCGGCCACGCTTTTCACCAAAATGAAAAGGCCGGTATCGACAGGCGGATGAGCCTCAAGGGCTTGCATTGCTGACCACATGGTCCGGGGGCCAGGCGTCACCCGCTAGCGAAAGCCGCGTTTTGCTCAATCGGCAACGCGAAAGCGCTTTGCATGGGTAGAAAAGTATTGCTTTCCTTTGATTTGCTGCGGCTGGGGCTCGTGCAAGCGGCGCAGCACGCTTCAGTCGCCGGAAGCGCTTTCGAAAGTGCATCTTTCCTTTTTGTTGCTTTTCTTGGTTTCGCAGCATCGGCCAAGGCCGCACACTGACGCCAGCCAATTTGGGGAACCCACGTGACCACAGCCTTCATCACAGGAGCGACGAGCGGCATAGGGCGAGCGATCGCCATCGCGTTGAGCGACGCCGGCTATGACGTCTATGCGGTCGGCCGCAGCCAGGCAGCGCTGAAGGAGCTGCAGTCCGAGCGGCCAGGCATTGTTCCGATCGCCGTCGACATCACCGATCGCGAGGCGCTGGAATCGGTGCTGGCAGGTCTAACCGTCGACGTCTTGATCAACAATGCCGGCATAATGCCGCCGCTCGGCAACTTCGCCGACATGAAGATCGCCGATATCGACACGACGCTTGAGATAAACCTCAGCGCAGCGATCCTGCTCACCCGCCTCGTCGTGTCGCAGATGCGCGAGCGGCAGTCGGGGCACATATTGTTCACCGGCTCCGTCGCGGGCCATGCCGCATTCTCCAACATTGCCGTCTACTCGGCCACCAAGGCGGCGATCTCGGGCTTTGCCGCCGGGTTGCGCGCCGACCTCTCCCCGTCCGGCATACGTGTCACCGAGATCGTCGCCGGCCGTGTCGAGACGCAGCTTTACAACCAGATCCTCGACGCCAACGCGCGCGCTGCCATGTACGCCGGAAAGGTGGTGCAGCCGGATGACGTGGCCAAGATGGTCGTCGCGGTGCTGGCGCTCCCCGCGTGGGCCGACGTTACCCGTTTCGACATCATGCCGACCTGGCCGACCTCGCCGAGCGGCACCAAATAAGGAAAAACTGGAATGAAGGATCTTTCCGTTCTGATCGTTGGCGGCGGCGCCGGCCTGGGTGCGCTTCTCGCCCGCATGGCCGTCGAGGCCGGAGCGGCCAAGCTGGGCATCATCGACATCAACAAGGAAGCCGCCGAGGCAGCGCTCGAACCAGCAAAGGCCAAGGGCTTGCCGACCGCGGCCGCGACTTGCGACATCCAGCTCGGCCCTCAATGCCACGCCGCCTTCGACGCCGTCGTTGCGAATCTCGGACGCGTCGACACGCTGATCAATTGCGCCGCGATCTACCCACGCCGTCCGCTGCTCGAGATCACCGACGCCGAGTGGGACGCCTCCAACGGCATCAACATCAAGGGCACCTACCACATGATGGTGGCGGCGGTTCGCCACATGCAGTTGCAGGAGCCGAAAGCCCAGGTGCGCGGGCGCATCGTCAATCTGACCTCGGTCGACGCTTTCAAGGCGCATCCGCAGAACGCCCATTATGCGGCAACGAAGGCTGCGGTCGTCAGCCTGACGCGGTCCTTTGCCCATCACGTCGCAAAGGACGGGATCCTGGTGAATTCGGTGGCGCCGGCCGGCATGGCCACGGAGAAGGCGAAGGCCCTCGGCTTCCTCGAGGAACTCGCCAAGGCCAGCCCGCTCGGCCGCGGTGCCGAGCCGACCGAGATCGCCGAATGGGTGCTGATGACCGGCGGCCCGAAGAACACCTACATGACCGGCGAAAATGTAATCGTTTCCGGCGGTTACATATACGCTTGAGCGGGCTTTCAGCGGCCGCCGCCGGCTGAGATACGGCAGTGCATCATCAACGGAGTCTCGGACGAAAGGAGGCGGAATTCACCATGACCGGCAAGCTTCGCCTTCCTTCGCTCAATGCTCTTCGGGTCTTTCATGCCGTGGCGCAGCACAAAAGCTTCCGGCAGGCGGCCGACGAGCTGCTGGTGACCCCACAGGCCGTCGGGCAGCAGATCAAGCTCCTGGAGGACACGCTCCAGGTGACGCTGTTCGAGCGCAAGGGCCGATCGATCGAACTGACCGAGTCGGCGATCCTGCTCTCGCATTACGTCAAGGCCGGCTTCGACGAGTTCTCCGAAGGCGTCCGCCGCGTCACCAAATCGAACTACAGGGATCGCATCAACCTCAATGCGAGCCCCTACTTCGCCACGCACTATCTTCTGCCCAGGCTTGCGCTGTACCGCGAGATCCTGCCGGGCGCCGACCTACGCCTGACGACGATGGTCGACTTGCCCGATTTCGGCCGTGACGACATCGATATGACGGTGCAGTGGGGCTACGGCAACTGGCCGGACTACGAGACCACGCTGCTGGTGCCGGATCCGAAGATCATCTGCTGCACGCCGGCCATCGGCGAGAAGATCAAGTCGGCTCAGGACCTGACGCGGTTCACCCTGCTCGACACCGTCAAGTCGAAGCGCCTGTGGCCGGACATATTGCGGCACCTCGGCGTGGAGCAGGCGGAAGGTGACCGCAGCATCGGCTTCGACGACGCCGCGACGATGCGCCGTGCGGCCCTGCAGGGCATCGGCATCGGGCTCGTCTCCGTCATCGACGCCGAGGAGGATTTGCGATCGGGCGCGCTGGTTGCGCCGATCGGCCGTGACGCTCTTTCAGACATGAAGACCGAGGAGGTCCCAGGCTTCTACCTGATCGTGCCGCGCGGTCATCTGCGCGTGAAAGCCGTGGCGGCCCTGCATCGATGGCTCGTTCAGCAGGACTGGGGGAGCGACCTCAAGCTTTCTTCGCTGCCGAAACCGACCCCGCTCTCCGATTAGGAGCGGCTTCGTGACCGGGGTCCAGGACGCGCGTCTCAGACCTCCAAGAACAAGAACAAAGCAAACCTCAACAGTGGAGACACAGAACATGAAAATGATGCAATGGGGGGCCGCGGCCGTGGCCCTTGGCCTGGTTCATTTCGCGGTGCCGGCCGAGGCGGCCGGCGGCAAGACGCTGGAAACCGTGAAGGCGCGCGGAATGCTCAACTGCACCGGCCATGACGGCTCCTATCTCGGCTTCGCCGAGGTCGACGACACGGGCAACTGGAAGGGCATGGACATCGATCTCTGCAAAGCGGTGGCCACGGCCGTGCTCGGCGGTCCGGCGAAGCTGAAAGTCGTTCCGATCAGCTGGGCCCAGCGCTGGCCGTCGCTGCAGTCGGGCGACGTCGACATCATCATCAAGGCCTCGGGCGGCACGCTCAGCCGCGACACCGAACTCGGCCTGCAATTCTCGATGTCCTATTATCTCGGCACAACCAAGGTGATGGCGCACAAGGAACTCAATCTGAAGTCGCTGAAGGACGCCAATGGCGGCACGATCTGCATTCCCGCCGGGACGACCATCGAGCAGCAGGTTGCGGCCTATGCGCAGAAGGTGGGAATCAAGCTGGAACCGGTCGTCATCGAAAAGACCGAGGAGCTTGAGCAGGCATACTTCTCGGGCCGCTGCGATATGTACGCCCAATGGGGGCCGGTTCTCGCAATCGCGCGTGTCGCCAAGGGCAAGGTCGACGACCACGTGATCCTGCCCGACGTGCTCGCCGTCGAGCCCGAGGTGATGATCGTGCGGCAAGGCGACGACAATTGGGTCGACGTTGCCAATTGGACGCTCACTGCCCTGCTCTTCGCCGAGGAGGAAGGCATCACGTCCAAGAATGTCGATGAGATCAAGGCCAAGCCGACCTCACCGCAGGTGGCGAAGTTCCTCGGCGCGACACCGGGCCTGGGCAAGGGTCTCGGGCTCGCCGACGACTGGGCCTACAACGTGATCAAGAAGGTCGGCAATTACGGCGAGATCTTCGATCGCGATCTGGGCAAGGACTCGCCCTACAAGATGGATCGCGAGCTGACCAACCTCTGGAACAATGGCGGGGTCCTGTTCCCGCTGGTGATCGACTGATCCACCAGACATGCCGAATGGCATCACTTGGCGCCGCTGAAATGCGGCTGGGAGGAATTTAACGCATGTGCCTCCGCCCTGCTTTCGCCGGGCGGAGACGGCGGCAATTCAGGAAAAGTCGGTCAATGGTCAGCCTGCTGAGAAATCAGAAGGCCCGCAACGCGCTGTTGCAGGTTGTCTATGTCGGGTCGCTTGGAGCGCTGGTGCTGGCCTGCGCGATGATCGCCCGACGCAACCTTGCCCAGCAGGGGATCACCTCCGGGTTCGACTTCTTGTATAAGTCGACGGGTTGGGACGTGAGCTTTTCCCTCCTGCCCGCCACGGCCAATGATCCCTACTGGTGGTATTTCCTGATCGGGATCATCAATACGCTCTTCCTGGGCAGCGTCGGGCTGATCCTGGCGACAGTCGTCGGGACGATCGTCGGTTTGGCGCGCACCTCCTCCAACGAATTGGCGCGGCTGCTCGGCCGTACCTATGTCGACATCTTCCGCAACATCCCGCTGATCCTGCAGGTGTTCTTCTGGTACGCCGTCATCACGCACCTGCCGACGCCGCGCGCCGCGCATCAGGCCTTCGGCATGTTGCTGACCAGCCGTGGCCTTTATGCACCGATCCCCAATGTCGGCGGCGTTGCGTTCGCGGCGGCGGCCATCGCATTCATCGGCGCAATCGCGCTTCCCGTCTGGCTGGGCAGGACGTCGCGCCTCAACCGACCGCTCGGCGAGCGCCTCGGCATCCAACTCGCCGGCGCGGCGGCGGCGCTGGCCTGCGCGGTCCTCATCCTGGCGGGCGGCCGCCTTCCGGGCCTGCCGCTGCTCGACTTCCCGGCCTTGCAGGGCCTCAACATCAAAGGGGGCTTGCGCATTCCGCCGGAATTTTCCGCGCTGGCGGTGGCTATCGCCATCTATGGCGGCTCCTACATCGCCGAGATCGTGCGCGGCGGCTTCAAGGCTGTCAGCAAGGGCCAGGTGGAAGCGGCACTTTCGCTGGGGCTCAGCCCTTGGCGCATCTTCACGCTGGTGCGGCTGCCGCTGGCGCTGCGCGCCATGCTGCCGATCCTCGCCAACCAGTATGTCTGGTTGATAAAGGCAACGACGATGGGCATTGCCGTCGGTTTCACCGACTTCTTCATGATCGTGGCGCTGACGATCAACCATTCCGGCCAGACGCTTGAGGCGATCGGCATCCTGATGGCGGGCTTCCTTACCATCAATCTGAGCCTGGCCGCTGTATTCAACCGCATCAACAAGGCCATTGCCCTTAAGGGCAATCAACTGAGGGGATGAGACAATGGAGATGATCTTTGTTGCTCCGCCCGCGCCAGGACGGCTGGAGGATCTGAAGCGACGCTTCTTTGTAACACCGCTTCAGGCCCTGTTGTCGCTGGTGTCCCTTGCCATCATGGCCTCTCTGGCCTGGAAGCTGCTCAATTGGGCAGTGTTCTCGGCGGTGTTCACGACGAGCGGCGGGCCCGAGGCCTGCCAGGCCGCGGCAGGAGCCTGCTGGTCGGTCATCGCGGCGAGGTGGCGCATCATCCTGTTCGGGCTCTACCCCTTCGAGGAGCAATGGCGCTCGGCGCTCGCCTGCGTGACGGTGGTGGTCATGACGGTGCTGAGCTGTATTCCCGCGTTCTGGACGGGCCGCCGCATCGCACTCGTATGGGGCGCCGGAACTGCCCTCTATTACGTGCTGATGAAAGGCGGCGTGCTTGGTCTCGCCTATGTCGGCGAGGAAGCCTGGGGCGGATTGGCGCTGACTCTTTTCATTTTCGTGACCACCTGCCTGATCGGCTTTCCGCTGGCGATCTGCCTGGCCTTGCTGCGCCGGTCCGAACTGCCGTGGATATCGCGGACCACCGGCGTCATCATCGATTCGGTCCGCTCGCTGCCGCTGATCTCGATTCTGTTCACATTCGCCATCGTTCTGCCGTTCGCGCTGCCGCAATGGCTCCAGGGCGACAAGCTGTACAGGGTGATCCTTGGTTCTGCCCTGTTCTTTTCTGCCTATCAGGCTGAGATCGTCAGGGGCGGAATGCAGGGTGTTCCGACGGGACAGGAAGAGGCCGCCATGGCTCTCGGCATGAGCTACTGGCAGCGCATCGGCCGCATCCTGCTGCCGCAGGCCATGCGCAACGCGTTGCCGGCGACGATCAACCAGTTCGTCATCTCGTTCAAGGAAACCTCGCTGGTGGTCATCGTCGGCTTCTTCGAGATCCTGGCCTCAGGCAACGCCGCCTACGGCACCGGCGAATGGCGCTTCGCCTATGTCGAGGTCTATGCCTTCATCGCCTTCATCTACTTCGTCTTCGTCTTCAGCCTGTCCCGCTACGGCGGCTTCCTGGAGCGCCGCATGTCGGTCGGCGAACGCTAAGGGAGGTGCACATGAATGCCACGCAATCGTCCGGACCCGCGGTCCGCATCGAGGGCCTGGACAAATATTACGGGTCGTTCCATGCGCTGCGGAAGATAGACCTTTGCGTGGAGCGGGGAGAAAGGATCGTCATCTGCGGTCCTTCCGGCTCCGGCAAGTCCACCATGATCCGCTGCATCAACCGGCTGGAACAGCACAATGGCGGCCGCATCACCGTGCTCGGCACCGAACTCAACGACGACGTCGGCAACATCGACGAGATCAGGCGCGAAGTCGGCATGGTGTTCCAGCACTTCAACCTGTTTCCGCATATGACGGTGCTGGAGAACTGCATGATCGCACCGATGATCGTGCGCAAGCGGCCGCGCGCGGAAGCCGAGGCGACCGCGCGGCGCTATCTGGAAAAGGTCCGCATTCCCGAGCAGGCGATGAAGTTTCCGGGACAGTTGTCCGGCGGCCAGCAGCAGCGGGTGGCGATTGCGCGTGCCCTTTGCATGCAGCCGCAGATCATGCTGTTCGACGAACCGACTTCGGCGCTCGATCCGGAAATGATCGCCGAAGTGCTCGACGTCATGGTGACGCTTGCCTCCGAGGGCATGACGATGATCTGCGTCACGCATGAAATGGGCTTCGCGCGCCGGGCTGCCGATCGGGTGATCTTCATGGACGGCGGCGAGATCGTCGAGGAGGCGCCGCCGGAGGAGTTCTTCGCCGCGTCCCGCAACGAGCGCACGCGACAGTTCCTCTCGCAGGTTCTGGGTCATTGAGCGGGGCGCCCCTACCCTCTATACGCGGCACGTCGGACAGTTCAGGGACTTCGATGACAGATCCCGTCGGTGCATTGCAGGCGATTCTGGGACCGAAAGGCTGGCTTTCGGGGAGCGACGCCGAGCCATATCAACGCGATTGGCTGAACCGCTATGGCGTCCCGCCCCTCGGCGTTGCCCGGCCCGCCAACACTGCGCAGGTCGCCGCGGTCGTCAAAGCTTGCCGGGAAGCAGGATTGGCCGTCGTGCCGCAAGGCGGGAACACGGGCCTGTGCGGCGGCGCCGTCGCCGATCAGCCGAACGCGGTGATCGTCTCGCTGTCCCGCATGACGGCGATCGGCCAACCGGACCCGGAAAGCGGCTCGGTCGCGGTCGAAGCCGGCGTCGTGCTTTCCTCCCTGCACGAGGCGCTGGAGCCGCACGGCCTGATGTTTCCGATGCATCTCGGCGCCGAAGGCAGCGCCAGGATCGGCGGCCTGATCGGCACCAATGCCGGCGGCAGCCAAGCGTTCCGCTACGGGATGATGCAAGATCTGGTGCTCGGCCTCGAAGTCGTGACGCCGGACGGCGCGGTGTGGGACGGCCTGCGCGCGGTGCAGAAGGACAATGCCGGCTATCAGTTGCGCAAGCTGTTCTGCGGCGCGGAAGGCACGCTGGGCATTGTGACGCGTGCGGTGTTGCGGCTTTATCCCACGCACCGGCAGCAGGCGAGCGCGCTGCTGGTCATGTCCGACTTTGCCGCCGCCGTCTCGTTCGGCACCTGCCTGCGCGGCGAGGCGCAAGAGTTTCTGGCCGGGCTCGAATTCTTTTCCGATGTCGGGCTGACGCTCGCGCTCAAGCACCTGCCGGACCTCGCCTACCAGCTCGAGTCGCGAGGCGACGTCTATCTGCTCGTCGAAATGGCATCGGGCTCGACGCGCGTTCCCCTCGACGACATCCTGGCTTCAGCGCTGGAATGGGGCGTGGAGCAAGGGCTGGTCGTCGACGGCGCGCTGGCGACCTCGGGCGCGCAGCGGGCGCAGTTCTGGCGCCTGCGCGAGGAACAGCCCGAAGGGCAGCGCCTGGAGGGCGAGCAGCTGAAGCACGACATCTCAGTGCCGCCCGGCGCCATCGCCCGTTTCATCGAAGCCGGCGCAACGATATGCAACGACATTCTTCCCGGCGTGCGGATCAATCCGTTCGGGCATCTCGGCGACGGCAACATTCACTACAACCTGTCGCCTCCGGAGCGTCGCTCCGATTTCGAGGGCAAGGCCGGAGCGTTCGCCGAAGGGCTGGCATCGCTCGCCACGGCAATGGGCGGCAGCTTCGCGGCAGAGCATGGGCTTGGACGCGCCAAGATCGCTATGGCCGACCGCAACCGGGGTTCGGTGGAGCGGGAACTCATGGCGCGGCTGAAGAATGCGTTCGATCCGCAAGGCGCGATGAATCCCGGTGTCCTGGTGCGAAATCCATAGGAAAGAAAAACTTTCGAATGGACCGCATTTCTTGATTTCGCCCCTATCCGACAGAGTGCAGGTATAGTCCGACAGGCAGGTTCGGTCCGCCTGCCGCCAGCTTGAGAGGATGTCGAAGCATGGTCCGCAATGGCGGTCACCTTCTCGTCGAGTGCCTGATCGCCTTGGGCGCGACCAAGAGCTTCGGCGTTCCCGGCGAAAGCTATCTCGCCGTACTCGACGCGCTGCACGACACCCATGGAAAGCTGGACTACGTGCTCTGCCGCAACGAAGGCGGCGCAGCGTTCATGGCTTCGGCCTATGGCAAGCTGACCGGCTCGCCTGGCATCTGCTTCGTCACCCGCGGTCCGGGCGTGACCAATGCTAGCATCGGCGTGCACACGGCCATGCAGGACAGTTCGCCGATGATCCTGTTCGTCGGCCAGGTCGGCACCGACATGAAAGGCCGTGAAGCCTTTCAGGAGATCGACTACCGCGCAGTGTACGGAACCGTCGCCAAATGGGCGGTCGAGATCGATGACGTCGCGCGCCTTCCCGAGATCGTGGCGCGGGCCTGGACCACCGCCTTGACGGGACGGCCCGGACCCGTCGTGGTCGCGCTGCCGGAAGACATGCTTACAACGATGACCGACGCCGCGCCGCTCAGCGGTCCGGCGTCAATTTTCGAAGCCGCTCCGGCACCGGATGCGATTGCCGCGGCGCTCCAGGTGCTGGCAGCGGCCGAGAAGCCGGTGCTGCTGATGGGAGGCGCCAACTGGACGGCGGCTGGGCGCGCGGCGCTCCAGAGCTTCGCCGAGTCCTCCGATATTCCCGTTGTCGCCGCCTTCCGCTACCAGGACCAGTTCGACAACAACTCGCCGGTCTTCGTCGGCGAGGCCGGCGTCGGCATGGCGCCGCATGTAAGAAACCTAGTCCGCGAGGCCGATGTGATCCTGGCCGTCAATGTCCGTTTCGGCGAGATGACGACGGACGGCTACACGCTGCTGGAAGTGCCCGTGCCGCGTCAGAAGCTGATCCATGTCCACGGCTCGGACCGCGAGATCGGCAAGATCTATGTGCCCGCAATCGGTATCCATGCCGGGCCGAACGCCTTCGCCAATGCGCTGTCCCCGGTCAAGGGCACCTGGGCCGACTGGCGCGCGCGGGCACGCAAGGCCTATGAAGGCACGTTCGCCGCGCCAGTCCAACCTGGTCCGGTCGACATGGTCGCGGTCAGCGCCTGGCTGCGCGAGACCTTGCCGGCCGACGTCATCCTCACCAACGGCGCCGGCAACTTCACCGTCTGGCCGAACAAGTTCTTCAAGTTCGGGCCGCAGGCGCGGCTGCTTGCACCGCAGTCCGGCGCGATGGGCTACGGCCTGCCGGCGGCGATCGCCGCCAAGGTGGCCCATCCTGAGCGCACGGTCGTCTGCTTCGCCGGCGACGGCGATTTCCAGATGAATTGCCAGGAACTCGGCACCGCCATGCAGGCTGGCTCGCAGCCGATCGTGCTGATCATCAACAACGGTATCTACGGCACGATCCGGGCGCATCAGGAGCGCAACTATCCCGCCCGCGTCTGCGGAACCTCGCTCGAAAATCCGGATTTCGTGACGCTGGCCAAAGCTTACGGCTTCCACGCCGAGCGCGTCGAGGCGACGCAAGATTTCGCCGCGGCGTTCGAGCGGGCGCTCAAGTCCGAAAGAGGCGCGGTGCTCGACATCGCCATCTCGCCCGAAGCGCTCACGCCCCGGCAGACCCTCTCCCAGATGCGCGACGCCGCGCTCGCTTCCCAGAAGGCCAAGGCATGACCTCCACAACTGACGACATCCGTCTCGGCGCGGACATCGGCGGCACCTTTACCGACATCGCCCTCGATGTCAGGGGCACACTGTTCTCGACCAAAGTGCTGACCAACTATTCGGCGCCGGAGCAGGCGATCCTCGATGGTATCGCCATCGTCACTCGCGATGCCGGCATCTCGGCAGCCGAGATCGGCATTATCATCCACGGCACGACGCTCGCCACCAATGCGCTGATCGAGCGGCGCGGCGCCAAGACCGCGCTGGTCACGACGGAAGGCTTCCGCGACGTGATCGAGATGCGAACGGAAAACCGCTTCGAACAGTATGATCTCAACCTGCAACTGCCGACGCCGCAGATCCCGCGCGAGGACCGCTTCACTGTCAAGGGCCGGATCGGCGCCGAGGGCCAGGAGTTGCAGCCCCTCGATGAAGCAGCCCTGGAGCATATCGCCGAGCGCATAGCGGCCGGCGGTTTCGGCTCGGTGGCGATCGGCTTCATCCACGCCTATGCAAACCCTGCTCACGAGAGCCGGGCTCGCGAGATCCTCGCTAAGAAGCTCAGCATCCCGATCTCGATCAGCTCGGAAGTCTCGCCGCAGATGCGCGAGTTCGAGCGCTTCAACACAGTCTGCGCCAACGCCTATGTGCGGCCGCAGATGGCCGACTACCTCGCCCGCCTGCAGACACGACTGAAGGACATGGGCGCCGAATGCCCGGTCTTCATGATCCATTCCGGCGGCGGCCTGATCTCGGTGGAGACTGCTTCGGAATTCCCGGTGCGGCTGGTCGAATCCGGCCCGGCGGGCGGGGCGATCTTCGCCGCAGACATCGCCAGGCGCTTTGGTCTTGAGAAGGTCGTGTCCTACGACATGGGCGGAACCACTGCCAAGATCTGCCTGATCGAGGACTATGCGCCGCGCACGGCGAGGACATTCGAAGTGGCGCGCACCTACCGCTTCTCGAAAGGCTCGGGCATGCCGATCTCCATTCCGGTGATCGAGATGATCGAGATCGGCGCCGGCGGCGGTTCCATTGCCTGGGTCGACGCCATGGGCCGCATCCAGACCGGGCCAGAGAGCGCCGGCTCGGAACCAGGACCGGCCTGCTACGGCCGCGGCGGCAAGCGCCCGGCGATCACCGACGCCGACCTGGTGCTCGGCAAGCTCGATCCCGACAATTTCGCCGGCGGCGCGATCAAGCTCGATGCGGCGGCATCCGAGCAGGCGATCATGCGCGATGTCGGCGAGCGCCTGTCGCTCAACGCGATGTCGACCGCCTTCGGCATCTGCGAGGTGGTGGACGAGAACATGGCCAACGCCGCCCGCGTCCACGCGGTCGAAAACGGCAAGAACATTTCCGACAATCTGATGATCGCCTTTGGCGGCGCGGCGCCGCTGCACGCGGCAAGGCTGTGCGAAAAGCTCGGCATCGATCAGTGCATCGTGCCGAGAGGCGCCGGTGTCGGATCGGCGATCGGCTTCCTCAAGGCACCGTTCGGCTACGAGGCGCTGGCGTCGAAGCTGACGCGCCTGTCACGGTTCAAACCGGCCGAGGTCAATGCCCTGCTCGCCGACCTCAAAGCCTCGGCTGAGGGTTTCGTGCGGACAGGCGCCAGCGGTAGGATCATCTGCGAGATTACCGCGTTCATGCGCTACGCCGGCCAGGGCTGGGAAATTCCCGTGCCGCTGGCGGACGAGCCGTTCGGCGACGATGCCGCGGCAAAGCTCAAGGAACTGTTCGAGACCAGCTACCAGCGCTTCTTCGGCCGCGCCATCGAAGGGCTCGACGGGCTGGAGATCGAAATCGTCACCTGGTCGGTCAAGGCGACGGACGTTCGGCCCGCCGTTGCGAGGCACGAACTCACGACCGGCAACAAGGCCAGCCAGCCGACAACGATGCGCGCGGTCTTCGATCCGGCAACCGGGTCGCCGCAGAACTATGGAATCATCGAACGTGAGATGCTCTGCGCCGGCGATCGCGTCGCGGGCCCGGCGGTCATCGTCGAGCGTGAGACATCGACCGTCGTCACAACCAGCTTCGACGCCGTCATCCAGAGCGACGGCGCAATCCTTCTGATCCGCAAAGGCAGCCAGGCATGAGCGATATTGGCGAAATCCGCATGCAGGTCATGTGGAACCGGTTGATCTCGGTGGTCGAGGAGCAGGCGCTCACTCTGCTGCGCACCGCCTTCTCGACCTCGGTGCGCGAATCCGGGGACCTGTCTGCCGGCGTGTTCGACCCGCGCGGCCAGATGCTGGCGCAGGCGGTTACCGGCACGCCCGGTCACGTCAACACCATGGCCGAAGCCGTGCTGCATTTCATGAACGAGATCCCGCGCGAAAACATGTTCGAGGGCGACACCTACGTCACCAACGACCCCTGGCTGGGCACGGGCCATCTCCACGATATCACCATGGTGTCGCCGTCGTTCCTGAACGGCGAGCTCGTCGCCTTCTTCGCCTGCACGGCGCATGTCGTCGATGTCGGCGGACGCGGCTTCGGCGCCGACGGCAAGTCGGTCTATGAGGAAGGCATCCAGATCCCGATCATGAAGTTCGCGGAAAAGGGCAAGGTCAATCTCGACCTTGTCCGGATCCTGCGCGCCAATGTCCGCGAGCCGAACCAGGTCGTCGGCGACTTCTATTCGCTTGCCGCCTGCAACGAAGTCGGCCATCGCCGGCTCGTCGACATGATGAAGGAGATCGGCCTGACCTCGCTCGACGGGCTCGGCGATTTCATCTTCTCGCGCACGCGCGACGCCATGCTCGAACGCATTAAGGCGCTGCCCAAGGGAAGCTGGTCGAACGAGCTGGTGACCGACGGCTATGACGAGCCGGTCAAGCTCGCAGCCACGGTCTCGGTCCGTGACGACCATGTCGAGGTCGACTTCACCGGCACCGATCCGATGAGCCGCTGGGGCATCAACTGCCCGATCATCTACAGCAAGGCCTATGCATGTTATGCGCTGAAATGCATGGTGGCGCCCGACATTCCCAACAATGCCGCCTCGCTTGCCTTCTTCACCGTATCGTCGCCGGTCAACATCCTGAACGCCGTGCGGCCGGCGCCGGTGGCGCTCAGGCATATCTTCGGCCACATGGTGCCCGATCTGGTCCTGGGCGCTTTCTCCAAGGCGCTGCCGGGAAAAATCCTCGCCGAAGGTGCGGGCGCGCTTTGGAACATCCATATCTCGGCACGTCCGGTTGCCGGGGGATCCGGCCGGCGCGCCGAAGTGCTGATGTTCAACTCCGGCGGCATGGGCGCCCGTCCAGAGCTCGATGGGCTGTCGGCGACGGCTTTCCCTTCCGGGGTCCATACGATGCCGATCGAGGCGACGGAACATACCGGCCCGATCGTGATCTGGCGCAAGGAGCTGCGTCCGAACTCGGGCGGCGATGGTGAATTCCGCGGCGGCCTTGGGCAGGTCATCGAGATCGCCGCGACCGACGGCCATGAATTCGACTTCTCGGCCATGTTCGACCGCGTCAATCATCCGGCCCACGGGCGCAATGGCGGCAAGCCTGGTGTCGCGGGCGTGGTCAAGCTCGATGACGGGACAAAGATGCGGCCGAAGGGCTGGCAGCACGTGCCGGCCGGGCGCAGGCTGATCCTCGAACTCCCGGGCGGTGGCGGCTATGGCGATCCAGCCAGGCGCAGCGCCACCTCGCGAGCCAATGACCGGTCCAAGGGTTACATCACGGAGAAAGACTGATGAGCTATGTTGCCTCGCGGCTGTCGGTGGTGAAGCCATCGGCTTCGATGGCGGCCTCGCAGGCCGCTAAGGCGCTGCGCGCCAAGGGGGTGGACGTGATCGACCTCGGGCTGGGCGAGCCCGATTTCCCGACGCCTCTCCACATCATCGACGCCGCGCATTTCGCTGCGAAGGCCGGGCAGACGCTCTACACGGCCGCCGCGGGCACGGCCGAGGTGCGCGAGGCGATCGCCGGCAAGTTCCGGCGCGAGAATGGTCTGGACTACAAGGCCGACGACATCGTGGTGGCCAACGGCGCCAAGCAGATCATCTTCAATGCGCTGATGGCGACGCTGGAAACCGGCGACGAGGCAATCCTGCCGGCGCCTTACTTCGTCTCCTATCCCGAGATGGTGAAGCTGCTCGGAGGCAGACCGGCGGTCGTCGAGTGTCCGGAGACAACGGGCTTCCGGCTGACGCCGGCCCTGCTGGAGCAGGCGATCACGCCAAGGACGAAGTGGCTTTTCCTCAACATGCCTGGCAACCCGTCCGGCGCGGTCTATTCGCAACCCGAACTCGAAGCGCTGGGAACAGTGCTGGCGAAACACCCGCATGTTCTCGTCCTCGCCGACGAGATCTACGAGCACATCCTCTTCGACGGGCGCGAGTTCGTTTCCTTCGGGAAGGCTTGCCCCGAGCTCAAGGAGCGCACACTGATCGTCAACGGCGTGTCGAAGTCTTACGCGATGACCGGCTGGCGCGTCGGCTACGCGGCTGGCCCGGCGCCGCTCGTCAAGGCGATGTCGACGGTCCAAAGCCAGTCCTGCACTTCCGTTTGCTCGATCGCGCAGGCGGCGACGGTCGCGGCGCTCGACGGGCCGCAGGACGAGGTGGCTCGCTTCCGGCAGGCCTTCGAGGCGCGCCGCGACCTCGTCGTGGACGGTATCAGGAAGATTAACGGACTGACGCTGTCACCGCCGGAAGGCGCCTTCTACGCCTATATCGGCTGCGCCAGCCTGATCGGCCGCAAGACGCCCAAGGGCGCGGTGCTGGAAGACGATGCGGCTGTGGCAAATTATCTTCTGAACGAAGGGCGAGTGGCGTCGGTGCCCGGCGTCGCCTACGGATTGTCGCCGTATTTTCGTATTTCGACAGCGACCAGCGAAGAAGTGTTGACTGAGGCGATCTCGCGGATCAAAGCCGCCGTCGCGCTAGTGGAGTAAATGATGCCGCATTACGAACGTATCCTGATCACCGGCGCCGCCGGACGGCTCGGCTCTCAGTTGAGGAAGGGGCTGGTGCCGCTGGCAAAGACCATCCGCCTGGCCGGGCGCGAACCATTCGGTGATCTCGCGCCCCACGAGGAGGAAGCGGTCTTCGATCTCGCCGACATGGATGCGACGATCGCGGCGACCAAGGATTGCGACGCCATCGTGCATTTCGGCGGCGCGCCGCTCGAATGCGAGTGGCAGACCATCCTCGATTCCAGCATCCGCGGCTCCTACCACATCTACGAAGGCGCGCGGAAACACGGCGTCAAGCGCGTCATCTATGCATCCTCGGTGCATGCCATCGGCTATCACGAGATCGAGACCCATATCGGCGTCGATGCGCCGGTGCGCCCCGACAGCCTCTATGGCGTGTCGAAGAATTTCGTCGAAAGCCTCAGCCGGCTCTACTGGGACAAGTTCGGCATCGAGACGGTGTGCCTGCGCATCTTCTCCTCCTTCCCCGAACCCGCCGACCGCCGCATGTTGTGGTCCTACCTCTCCTTCGCCGACTGCGTGCGCCTGGTCGAGGCATCGCTGACGGCGCCACGCGTCGGCCACACGATCTCCTTCGGCATTTCCAACAACAAGTTGAAGATGGTCGACAACAGCGGCGCAGACCACCTCGGTTTCGTCCCGCAGGACAGTTCGGAGCCGTACCGCGCCGCCGTCGAAGCCAAGACGCCGATCCCCGATCCGACCAAGCCGTCCGTGAAATACCTTGGTGGATGGTTCTGCGAACTCGGGCATCCCGACGATAAAGGCGAATGACCACCACAGCGGGTCATCGCCCAATCGATGATGCAAGCGGCTCCGGAGGCGCCAGAAACACTTGGCATCCAGAAGCCGAGCTCAATCCCAGTCACAAGGCTGGCACCAGCCTCCAGTGGTAAATGGCCTGCGTCATCCACTGGAGCAAAGCCATGACCTCTCCCATTGGCAACCAGCACAACACGGGCATGGTGCATCGCACGAGCAGACCTGAAGCGCCGTCCGAAGCAGAATTTCCCGGCAAGAGCGCCGAAAGCGTCGGTCATCTCGCCAAAGCCTCTGTCTTGGAGGCCGGCGACAGCGAGCCCGGTGCGCAAGGACGAGCAGCATCACGGATCGCGAGAATGGACGTTACCGTGCTTGCACCCACCGATTCAGGCGACGAGCAGGTGTCGGATACAGCTGGCGACGGCGACGGCGCAGTTGACCCGGATGCCGGAGAGAACATTCTGGAATGACCCGCCGCGCTTAAAGCGTGGTGCGGACGGAATACCGCTACGCATTTTCCTGGAATTGCTCCTTAGCCGCGGAGCCTGGTTTTTCGCTCACGCTGACCGAGATGTCGGGCAGCCGAGCGAGCTGGCGCGGCCTGCGGAGGGCGCCGCTGACCCGAGAACGCTTGAACCGAGTGATAGCGCCGCACGAGCGTCGCCCTTGGTTGATTTCTCGGACAAACTATGCTGCTTGTCGCGACCATGAAAAAGCTCTGCCTGATGGTTCTGGCGCCGCTGGCACTGGCCTGGCCGGCCAAGGCGATGGACAACGCGTTGCGCGCCGGCTTGCTGAAACTCGATCCGGAGACGCGTCTCGAGCAGCGTTGCGATGCCGAAGTGCTCGACCGGATCAGCCACGACGACCACCAATACAAGGCCGACCGCGTGGTGGCTTATGCCTTCGCCACGCCGCAAATGAGCCCCGATGCGATAAAAAGCCCGGGCGCTGCCTTTCGCAGCAAGGGGCAATGGTACCGTTTGAAGTTCAAGTGCCAGACCGCGCCCGACCACATGCAGGTGCTGCAGCTCCGCTACAAGATCGGCGACGAGATCCCGGAAACCGACTGGGCGAAATACAATCTCTACGATTGACAATGCGGCGCGGGCGGCACCTTAACGACTGCGGCGGCATTTGAATTCCAGTGGAACAAGACAAGCGGCAAGCGCTTGTTCCTGCTGGTTCTCTTGACGTACGAAAACCATACACGTAGAGCAATTCAGGAAAATTACGCAGCGGTTTTCCGCCCCGGAATTGCGTGAAAACAAAGACTTAGAGCGGGTCTGCGTTCTATCGAATGCTGAACTGCTGTGACGTCGGACATTCGCCGATCACGCTCGGCGAACAGCAAAGGGCAATCCAGCCGATGGACATGTTTTTGAGCGCCGCAAGCCTGACCGCCCTGCTTCAGGTCATTGCCATCGATCTCGTGCTTGCCGGCGACAATGCAATCGTCATCGGATTGGCGGCCGCCGGGCTGCCTGCCGTACAGCGCAAGAAGGCAATCCTCATCGGCGTGGTGGCAGCGACCATCCTGCGCATCGCGTTCGCGGCCGTCACCGTCAAGCTGCTCGCTATTGTCGGCCTGCTGCTGGCCGGCGGCATCCTGCTGCTTTGGGTTTGCTGGAAGATGTATCGCGAGCTTCGCACCTCCCATGCCGACGAAGAAGAGGCGACGGAGGCGCTCTCCAATTCGGATTTCAGCGGTGACAAGGCTGTGGCCGGAAAGGCGCCGCGCAAGACGCTCGGCCAGGCGGCATTGCAGATCGTCGTCGCCGACGTGTCGATGTCGCTGGACAATGTGCTCGCGGTCGCGGGTGCGGCACGCGACCATTTTCCGGTGCTGGTCATCGGTCTGGTTCTGTCGATCGCCTTGATGGGCCTGGCCGCCAGCTTCATCGCCAGGCTGCTGCACCGGTACCGCTGGATCGCCTATATCGGCCTGCTGATCATCCTCTATGTTGCGCTCGACATGGTCTACAGGGGTGCGATGGAAGTCTGGCCCCACGTCAACAACGCGGTGAGCTGACGCCGCCGGACCTCGATGTGCCGGCTCTTGCACTGCGTTTTGCCGCAGCAAAGGCCGGACCATACCAATGCCGCAATTAGTGTGGTATGGCGCCGCCGATCCCGAAAAGCCTGGAATAGATTATGTCTGCCCCTCGCGTCAGTTTCGTCAGCCTTGGATGCCCGAAGGCCCTCGTCGATTCCGAGCGCATCATCACGCGCCTGCGCGCCGAAGGCTACGAAATCGCGCGCAAGCATGATGGCGCCGACCTCGTCGTCGTCAACACCTGCGGTTTCCTCGATTCCGCGCGCGACGAGTCGCTCAACGCCATCGGTTCCGCGCTGTCGGAAAACGGCCGCGTCATCGTGACCGGTTGTCTCGGCGCCGAGCCGGAGGTGATCCGCGAGAGACATCCCAATGTACTGGCGATCACGGGTCCCCAGGCCTATGAGAGCGTGATGGCGGCCGTGCACGAGGCGGCTCCGCCCAGCCACGACCCTTATGTTGATCTGCTGCCCCCACAGGGCGTGAAGCTCACGCCGCGGCACTACGCGTATCTGAAGATCTCGGAAGGCTGCAACAACCGCTGCACCTTCTGCATCATCCCGGCGCTGCGCGGCGATCTCGTCTCGCGACCGGCCGCCGACGTGCTGCGCGAAGCGGAGAAGCTCGCCAAGGCCGGGGTCAAGGAAATCCTCGTCATCTCGCAGGACACCAGCGCCTACGGCATCGACATCAAGTATCAGACGAGCCTGTTCGGCGAGCGAGAGGTTCGGGCGAAATTCCTCGATCTCGCCGAAGAACTCGGCAAGCTCGGCATCTGGATACGCATGCACTATGTGTATCCCTACCCGCATGTCGCAGACGTCATTCCGCTGATGGCGGAAGGCAAGATACTTCCCTATCTCGACATCCCCTTCCAGCACGCCTCGCCGCAGGTGCTTAAGAACATGCGCCGTCCTGCCCATGGCGAAAAGACGCTGGAGCGCATCCGCGGCTGGCGCGAGATCTGCCCCGACCTTGCTATCCGCTCCACCTTCATCGTCGGTTTCCCCGGCGAGACCGAGGACGACTTCCAGATGCTGCTCGACTGGCTGGACGAAGCGAAGATCGATCGCGCCGGCTGCTTCAAATACGAGCCGGTCAAGGGCGCGCGCTCCAACGACCTCGGCCTCGAGCAGGTGCCGCAGGAGATCAAGGAGGCGCGCTGGCACCGGTTCATGCAGCGCCAGCAGAAGATCTCGGCAACGCAGCTCGCCAAGAAGGTCGGCAAGCGCCTGCCGGTGCTGATCGATGAGGCGCATGGCACATCGGCCAAGGGCCGCACCAAATATGATGCGCCCGAGATCGACGGCTCCGTGCACATCCAGTCGCGGCGGCCGTTGCGCGCCGGCGACATCGTCACGGTGAAAGTGGACCGCGCCGACGCCTACGATCTCTACGGCTCGGCGGTTTGAGGCCCAAGATCCTGCCAATGAAAAAGGGCGCCGCGTGGGCGCCCTTTCGTTTTGAGGACGCTACTGCTTACTGCGGCAGCTTGTCGTCGATGCCCTTGACGTAGAAGTTCATGCCGAGCAGCGTGCCGTCGTCGGCGACCTCGCCGTCTTTCAGCCAGGGCGAGCCGTCCTGCTTGGACACCGGACCGGTGAAGGGATTCCAGCCGCCGGCGATCTTCTTCTCGGTCGCCTCGGCCATCGCCTTGACGTCATCCGGCATGTTGGTGAAGGGGGCGAGCTTCACGGCCCCGTCCTTGATGCCCAGCCAGACATTATCCGGCTTCCAGGTGCCGTCGAGCGCTGCCTGCACACGGCTGATATAATACGGCCCCCACTCGTCGGTGAGCGAGGTCAGCTGCGCGTTCGGCGCAAACTTGATCATGTCGGACGACTGGCCGAAGCCATGCAGCTTGCGCTCTTCCGCGACCTGCAGGGCGGCGGTCGAGTCGGTGTGCTGGACGATGATGTCGGCGCCCTGGTCGAACAGGGCCTTGGCGGCGTCGGCTTCCTTACCCGGATCGAACCAGGAGTTGACCCACACGATCTTGACCTTGAAGTCGGGATTGATCGACTGCGCCCCGAGGATGAAGGAGTTGATGCCCATCACCACCTCCGGGATCGGAAAGGATACGATGTAGCCGGCGAGGCCTTTCTTCGATTGCTTGGCCGCGATCTGGCCGAGAACATAGCGGCCTTCATAGAAGCGGGCATTGTAGATGCCGAGATTCTTGCCGGTCTTGTAGCCGGTGGCATGCTCGAACATCACCTTGGGGAACTTCTTCGCGACCTTCACCTCGGCGTCCATGAAGCCGAACGACGTACCAAAGATGATCTTGCACTTCTCGCGCGCTAGGCGCTCGAAGGCGCGGTCGGCGTCGGGGCCTTCCGAGACGTTTTCAAGGTAAGCGGTTTCGACCTTGTCGCCGAGCGCCTTCTCGACCTCGAGGCGGCCCTGGTCGTGCTGGTAGGAATAGCCGAAGTCGCCGATCGGACCCGTATAGACCCAGCAGGCTTTAAGCTTGTCGGCCGCCTGGGCGGTCGCCGCCAGCGACAGCGCCGCCGCCGTGGTCATCAACGCAATAAGCAGTTTTTTCATAGTGTTACCTCTCTGAGTTATGCCTTGGAGCTTCCCGTCTTTTTTTGTTGTCAACGATCCGGAACGAATGGCTGCCCCAAGGAAGCCGGCGTGTTCATCATCGTCAGACGCTTGTTGCGCGAGATTAGAACGAGAACCACGATGGTTGCCAGATAGGGGAGCGAAGAAAGGAACTGCGAGGGCACCGGAATGCCGAAAGCCTGTGCATGAAGCTGGCCGATCCAGACCGCGCCGAAGATGTAGGCGCCGGCCAGCACCCGCCACGGACGCCAGGAGGCGAACACCACCAGTGCCAGCGCGATCCAGCCGCGGCCGGCACTCATGTTCTCCACCCATTGCGGCGTATAGACCAGCGACAGGTGTCCGCCGGCAAGTCCGGCGCAGGCGCCGCCGAAGATCACCGCCAGATAGCGGTAGCGGATGACCTTGATGCCGAGCGCATGCGCCGAAGAGTGGCTGTCGCCGATGGAGCGCAGCGTGAGGCCGGTGCGCGTCCTGAACAGGAACCACATCACCGCGGCCGTGAGCGCGATCGAGATGTAGAACAGCGGATCCTGGCCGAAGATCAGCCTGCCGATCACAGGGATCGAACTCAGCACGGGGATGTCGAGGTTCGGCAGCCTGACGCCCGGCTGGCCGACGAAACTGGTGCCGATCATGCCGGAAAGACCGAGGCCGAGCAGTGTCAGGGACAGGCCGGTTGCCACCTGGTTGGTCGCCAGCGACAGAGTCATGACGGCGAAGAGCAGCGAAAACAGCGCGCCGACAATGATCGCGGCAAGCAAGCCGATCCAGGGCGATCCGGTGAGATAGCCGGCGCCGAAGCCACCGACGGCGCCCATGATCATCATGCCTTCGACGCCGAGATTGAGCACGCCGGAGCGCTCCACCACGAGTTCGCCGATCGCCGCGATCAGGAGCGGCGTCGCCGCGGTCGCGATGGTCAAAAGGATGTTGATGGTGATGTCCATCAGCGTGCCTCCTCCAGCTTGGGCGCGGCCTCGAGTTTCGGCGCCGCGAAGCCGATCACACGAATGCGGTAGTGAATGAGGGTGTCGCAGCCGAGCACGAAAAACAAAAGCATGCCCTGGAAGACGCGCGCCACCTTGTCGGAGATGCCGAGCGCACTCTGCACCGCCTCGCCCCCGAGATAGGTCAGCGCCAGCACGAGGCCCGCGGCGACGATGCCCAGCGGATTGAGCCTGCCGAGAAAGGCGACGATGATGGCGGTGAAGCCATAGCCGGGCGAGATCACCGGCTGCAGCTGGCCGATGGCGCCGGAGACTTCCGAGATGCCGGCAAGACCGGCCAATGCGCCGGACAGCAGGAAGGTGAAGAAAACCATCTTGTTGAAGCCGAAACCGGCGAAGCGCCCAGCTCTCGGGCTCGAGCCGAGCACGCGCACCTCGAAACCCTTCAGCATGCGGCTCATCATCAGCCAGATCGCCACAGCGGCGACCAGCGCGAAGACGAAACCCCAATTGGCGCGGCCGGCGTCCGGCATCAACTCGGGCAGGATGGCCGAGTCGCCGAACTGGATGGTCTGTGGAAAGCCGTGACCCTCGGGGTCGCGCCAGGGCCCGCGCACAAGCCAGTCGAGGAAGAGTTGCGCCACATAGACCAGCATCAGGCTGGTCAGGATCTCGTTGGTGCTGAAGCGGGTTTTCAGCAGCGCCGGGATGGCGGCATAGAGGGCGCCGCCGAGCATGCCGAGCAGCAGCATCAGCGGCAGCACCAGCGGCCCTTCGAATTCCGGAAACAGCACCGGAACGATCGAGCCAAAGATGCCGCCCAGGATAAACTGGCCCTCGGCGCCGATATTCCAGATGTTGGCCCTGTAGCAGACCGACAGGCCGACCGCGATCAGGATGAGCGGCGCTGCCTTGATCGCCAGTTCGTGCAATTGCCAGATCTCGCTGACCGGCTGGATGAAATAGATATTGAAGGCGTCGAGCGGATTGACCCCGAGCAACGCGAACATGATGGCGCCGGCAAGCATCGTCAGCGCGAAGGCGATGAAGGGCGACAGCACCGAAAACAGCGCCGAGCGCTGCGGGCGTTTGACCAGTTCGAGGCGCATCATGCCGTCTCCATGGTGTGTTGAGCGTGGCCGGGCTCGGCGCCGCCCATCAACAGGCCGATCTTTTCGAAGGTCGCCTCGGCGATGGGCAGCGGCGCGGACAATTCGCCGTTGTGCATCACCGCAATCGCGTCCGACAGTTCGAACAGCTCGTCGAGGTCCTGGCTAATGACAAGGACCGCCGAGCCGCTCCGAGCCAGCTCGATCAGCGCCTGGCGGATATGGGCAGCGGCGCCCGCGTCGACGCCCCAGGTCGGCTGATTGACGACCATGACGCTCGGCTTGCGATCGAGCTCGCGGCCGACAATGAATTTCTGCAGATTGCCGCCTGATAGCGCCGCCGCTTCCGGGTCGGGCGCACTCTTGCGCACATCCATCGCGGTGATGATGCGCTGGGCGGCACTGTAGACGGAAGCATTCTTGACCATGCCGCCGGAGCCGACGAACGCCTTGCCGTCGGTGGCATGGCGCGAGAGCAGCAGGTTCTCCGAAAGCTTCATGCGCGGCGCCGCGCCGTGGCCAAGGCGCTCTTCCGGCACGAAGGCAGCACCCATCAGCCGCCTGCCGGTGATCGAAAGCGCTCCGGCATTCTTGCCGCGGATGCGCACGGAGGCGGCATCCTGCTGCAGCACTTCGCCGGAGACGGATTCGAAGAATTCGCCTTGGCCGTTGCCGGCCACACCGGCGATTCCGATCACTTCGCCGGCGCGTACGGTGAGATCGATGTTCTTGAGCGGTACGGCGAACGGTGTTGCCGGCTTGCGGGTAAGAGCGCGGATCTCCAGAAGCGCCGGCGCGGTCGCCATGCCTTCGGCGGGCGCGCGCACCACCGCCTTGACCTCGTTGCCGACCATCATGCGGGCGAGCGAGGCGGCCGTCTCCTGGCGCGGATTGCAATGTCCCACGACCTTGCCGTGGCGCAGCACCGTGGCGCGGTCGCAGATGCGTTTGACCTCTTCCAGCCGGTGCGAGATGTAGAGGATGGACTTGCCTTCCGCCCGCAGCCTTTCGAGTGTCTCGAACAGCTTGTCGGCTTCCTGCGGCGTCAGCACCGAGGTCGGCTCGTCGAGGATGATGAGCTGCGGCGTCTGCAGCAGGCAGCGGATAATCTCGATGCGCTGGCGCTCGCCGACGGAGAGATCGCCGACCAGCGATTCCGGATCGAGCGGCAGGCCATAACTGTAGGAGAGCGCCCTCGCCTTCGCGGCAATCGCGCCGATCGGCGACCCGTCATTCAGCGACAGGGCAATATTCTCGGCCACCGTCAGCGCCTCGAACAGCGAGAAATGCTGGAACACCATGCCGATGCCGAGCTTCTTCGCCACGCCGGGGCTGGTGATCCTGACGGCCTGCCCTTCCCAGAAGATCTCACCCGAATTGGGCTCGAGCGATCCGAACAGCATTTTGACCAGCGTCGACTTGCCGGCGCCGTTCTCGCCAAGCAGCGCGTGGATCTCGCCCTTCGAAATGTTGAGGTCGACATGATTGCACGCCGTCAGCGTGCCGAAAATCTTCGTAAGGCCACGAACCTCGAGCAGGTTCGCCCTGTCATGATCTGCACTCACAGTGCCTCCCATCCAGCTTCCCGGATATGTTCTGTGTTCCCGCTGGTATCGTATGCGCGGCCGGCTTGGGTCGGAAAGCGGCACCCGACTTGAAAGAGCTTCAAGAATTCCAGCGGAAACTCAAGAGGTAAGATAGACCTATTGGCAGCGTGGAAGGAACTGGCAAGCTTTTCGGGCAACGCATGCCTTCAGCTTCGGCAACGGACCTGAAACCGAGCAAAATGCGATCATGGAACCAGGATGGTCGCTCCGGTCGTCCTGCGGCTCTCCAGATCCGATTGCGCCTGGCCGGCGTCTTTCAGCGCATAGCGCTGGTTGATCTTGATCTCGACGGCCCCGCTTAGGACCACATCGAACAGCGCTTGCGCCGAGGCGACCAGATCCTCGCGCCTGGCGTTGTAGACGAAGAGCGTCGGCCGGGTCACGTAAAGCGAGCCCTTCTGCGCCAGAAGCGACACCGGGAAAGGCGGGATCGGTCCTGAGGACTGACCGAAGCTGACGAACATGCCGAGTGGCCTCAGACAATCGAGCGAAGCGGGAAAAGTATCGTTTCCGACGGAATCATAGACCACATCGCATTTCTTGCCGTCGGTAATGGCGGCGACGCCGGCGACGAAGTCCTGCTCCTTGTAGTTGATGACGTGGTCGAAACCATGCGCCTTTGCGAGCTCGATCTTGTCGGCAGAACTCGCCGTGCCGATCACGGTCGCGCCGATGTGCTTCGCCCACTGGCCGAGGATGAGGCCGACACCGCCGGCCGCGGCATGATAGAGAAGTGTGTCGCCTGCCTTCACCTTGTAAGTGCGGCGCAGCAGATACTCTGCCGTCATGCCTTTCAGCATCATGGCCGCGGCCTGCTCGTCGCTGATGCCGTCCGGCACCTTGACCACACGGTCGGCGGCAATCACTCGTTGTTCGGAATAGGCGCCGACGGTGACCGCATAGGCGATGCGGTCGCCGGGGCTCAGCCAGTCTATGCCGGCCCCGACAGCGAGAACCACCCCGGCCGCTTCGCCGCCCGGGATCAGCGGGAACCCGCCAGGCGGAGGGTAAAGGCCCGACCGGTGATAGACGTCGATGAAGTTGAGCCCGATGGCCGTGTGCCTGATCAGGATCTGCCCTGCACCCGGCTGGCCGGGATCGGCATCCTCATAAGTCAGAACTTCGGGGCCGCCATGGGCATGAATGCGGATCGCCTTGGACATCGCTCAACTCTTTCGGGAACCAATCTAGGGTCAGGATTTCTTGGCGCCAAGACCGGGGAACAACTGCATGAGGCCACCGATGCAGGCGAGATAAAGACCGGTCACCGTGATGCCGATCTTGGTGAAGTCGCTGACTTGCTCGCCCAGGACTCCGATCTTGTCGTAGAAGGCCGCAAGCGCGGCTTGCGCCAGGGCGAGCGCGCCGAAGGCACACCACAGTAGCGTCATGCCGAGATTGAGCGGCCTTAGCCGCACCACCCGCACGGGATGGATGAAGTTGATCGGCAGGAAGGTAAGGATCCCGGCGACCACGACCACGGCGAACGAGACCCACTGACCCGGCTCGATGACAAAGAGCGTGAACACCACCATGTTCCAGACGACGGGGAAACCCTTGAAGAAGTTCTCCTTCGTCTTCATGCCGGTGTCGGCGTAGTAGATCGCGCTGGAGACCACGATGATGGCCGCCGAAAGGAACGACAGGTTCTCGCCCATGAACCCGCGCTGATAGAGCGCGAAGGCCGGGATGAGCACGTAGGTCACGTAGTCGATGATGTTGTCGAGCAGTTCGCCCGACCAGGTCGGCAGGATCTCCTTGACTTCGAGCTTCCTGGCGATCGGGCCATCGATCCCGTCGACGAACAAGGCGAGGCCCAGCCACCAGAACATCGCTGTCCAGCGCTCCTCGCTGGCCGCGACCAGCGACAGGAAGGCCAGGAACGAGCCGGACGCGGTGAGCAGATGCACGGAAAATGCGCGAGCCTGCGGCCACGTCACCTTCTTCTTGGGCCGCGGGATCCGATCCGCGATCTTCTTGGCCGCTTTTCTGGCCGCTGTGTTCTTGCTCACGGTCCCTGCCAGTCCAGCTTGCAGATTTCGGCCGAGCGACCGGCGAAATTCCAGTTGCGCCCGAAAGCGCGCATCTTGCTCTTCTCGGATTTCGCCACGATGATTTCCGGCGCGATCCAGTATTCGGAATTCGTGATCACCGTGTCCTTCTCGCGGTTCTTGCCGGGAACCGGCGTCACGGCGCCGTCGATGATCTTGGGGATCTGAAAGACGCGTGTCTTGTCCCGCGTCTCGTAGGTGATCGGCACCTGCTCGACGCCGAGGAACTTTCCGACGAGGATCGAAAGCAGCGAAGTGGTCCCCCCTGCCTTGCCGGTGAAAATCCTGGTCAGCGCCTTGACCGCATAGACCGATGCGCGCTGATCGATGAACAGGCCGGCGGTCCAGTTGCCACGACTCATATAGCCCGGAATTTCCATGATCAGGCCGAGGTTGAGACCGGAGAGGTCGACCTCGCCGAAATGGCCGGCATCGATGCGGAAACCTGCCCAAGTCTGGCAATAGCCCTCGCTCGGCGGGTGGCTGCCGAGGGACAGCACGCAGGGGCAAAAAACCGTGCAATTGCAGGAGAGTACCAGTTCCCCCTTCATTGCCCAGCTTTGATCCGTCATCGAGTTCTCCCCTCAGGCGGAGACTACTAGCAGGGCGGTTGCCCAGACAAGCAATATCGCACCGGCGATCCGGCTTGGCACGCTGCCCGAGGTCTGTTTTTCGATCAGGCTGAACAGGCCGATCAGCGCCATCCACAAAATGTTCGTCGCGCCGACGGCGAGCATCACCAGCATCAGCGCCCAGCAGCAGCCCAGGCACCAGATGCCCTGCTCCAGCCCAAGGCGGGAGATGCGCGCCGGCTTCGCGCTCCAGTTGGCAAACAAGGTCGAGAACGGATTCCGACATTTCCTGAGGCAGGTCTGCTTCAGCCCACTGAACTGGTAGAGGCCGGCGATCAGCAGAGCGGCGGCCCCGGCACGTCCGCCAATGGGATCGAGCATCTGGCCCGATGAAGCCAAGGCGCTCGCCGCAAGCGTCAGTCCCGCGAACGCGACCGATGCGACGACCCAGGTGGTGAGATAGCCGGCAACCAGGACCAGCGGGTGGACGACGGGCTCGTTCTTGATCGTCGCCGTATCGGCAATCTCGCAATAGGTGCGGATCATCGGCGCCGCCGAAGGCAGCATTGCCGCCACGGCCATCAGAAACCACATCAGGACGAGCGCGAGGACCTGCACGGCTGCCGAGCCTGCGAGCGGTGCCGGTGCAAGGCAAAGCGCGAAGAAGCGGTCGAGGAATTGCGGCAGCGGCATTCGCGGCAGGCCCTGCAGCAGAGCGTCGCCGGGAGCGCCCGCGCCGACGCGGCTTTCAGCGCCACGGACAGCCATGGCCGTGAGGATAGTCCAGGCGAGTACGAGGCCGGCGCCGAGCGCGATGGTCACAGCAAGGCGGGAACTGCGCGCCAGGCTTGCCGCCGCGCGGCCGGCGCGGTCGAGGCGGCTGAAATCCTGCTCCTGGCCGGTCATGGCACTCGAATGGGCCGAATCGCCGCGTTGATCAAGCCTGCCGATCTGACCTATATCCGCAGTTAGGCCCGACGGGTCGCCCTCACTTGTGGAGCCTGGCGTGGAGCAGAACGACAAAGCCCGCATATTGGTTGCCGGCAGCGGTCCGGCCGGCTTGATCGCAGCGCTCGGCTTCGCCGAGGCAGGCTTCGCCGTGACGCTTGCAGGTCCCGAGGCCGCCGGCAGCGATGGCCGCACCACCGCCCTGATGAACCCTGCCTTGAAAGTCCTGGAGCGGCTGGGCGTGCTTGCCGCGCTCAGGCCGCAAGCAGCGCCGTTGAAGGTGATGCGAATTGTCGATGCGACCCGGCGGCTGATCCGCAGCCCGACAGTCACCTTTCGCGCCAGCGAGATCGGCGAAGAGCAGTTCGGCCTCAACTTGCCGAACAAGGTCCTGATCCCGGTGCTTGCCAAGACGGCTGCCACTCATCCCGGCATCGAGTGGCGAACGTCGATGGTCGAGACATGGCGGCTCGATGCCGATCTCGCTCATGCCAGCCTGGCCGATGGCAGCGAGGTCTCAGCATCGCTGGCAGTCGCGGCCGACGGGCGCCTGTCGCCGGCGCGGGAAGCCGCGGGCATTCGCGCCATCGCGCGGCCTTATCCCCAGTCCGCGCTCGTCCTCAATTTCAGCCATCGCAGCGAGCACGGCTTCGTCTCGACCGAATTCCACACCGAGACCGGGCCTTTCACGCAGGTGCCGCTGCCGGGCAAGCGCTCCAGCCTTGTCTGGGTGGTCAAGCCGGAGACGGCGAAAGAACTCGCGGCACTCGACGATGCCGCGCTTTCTGCTCGGGTCGAGGAGCAGATGCAGTCGATGCTCGGCCGGGTGTCGGTCGAGGCCGGCCGACAGATCTATCCGCTATCGGCGGCCTCGCCGGGCCGCTTCGCGCAAAACCGCGTGGCCCTCGTTGGGGAAGCGGCCCATGTCTTTCCACCGATCGGCGCGCAAGGCCTGAACCTGGGCATCAGGGATATCGACGATCTGATTGGAATCGCTAGCGAAAACCGCAAAGATCCCGGGTCAAGGATGAGCCTCGCTGCCTATGACACAAGGCGCCGGCCCGACATATGGGCACGCAGCGGCGCGGTGAACCTGCTCAACTTGTCGCTGCTGTCGGACATGCTGCCGGCGCAACTGGCGCGCAGCGCCGGGCTCAATGCGCTGGGCAGCTTCGCGCCGTTGCGCGCCTTCTTCATGCGCGAAGGCCTGCGGCCCGGCAGCGGCTTTCGCGCGCTCGCCGGCGGCCTGCGCAAAGAGGCGGGCCGGTAAGACCGGTCAGAAAACCAGGTAAAACTGCCCGGTCGGGCCCCGCCGCGCCCCAGGCGCCATATGGCTGGGCGATGACGAAGACGTCGATGGCGGTCGGCGGTGGCGCCGGCAGCGCGGCTTAACCCTTGCGCCGGCAGTGGTTCAGGCAAAAGGTTTAGGCCTTAAGGCCATTGAAGTGCCGCAGCGTCTACGCCAAATAGGCACCAAGCCGAAAGTCGGGGTCGATTTTTGACCGCGCAACGTGTAAATTCAAGATCTTAGGAACCTGCGCGGCCACGCAAGGCGTCTCGGGACCTAAGTGGTGAGCGTGATGAAAACGGCCAAATTCTCGATCGGACAAGTGGTTCGCCACCGGCTGTTTCCGTTTCGTGGCATCATCTTCGATGTCGATCCGGAATTCGCCAACACGGAGGAATGGTACGAGGCCATTCCTGCCGATGTGCGTCCGCGCAAGGACCAGCCCTTCTACCACCTCCTCGCCGAAAACTCCGAAACCGAATACATCGCCTACGTGTCCGAGCAGAATCTGCTCGAGGACCGCTCTGGGGAGCCCGTGCGGCATCCCCAGATCCGCGAGATGTTCCACAAGCTGCCTGACGGCCGCTACGAGCCCAAACGTCATTCAAAGCACTGACCGCTCAACGAAGGGGCAAAAAAAGCGGGACAATTGCCCCGCTTTTTGTTTCCCGCAGGAACGCTCCGGCGATCAGTTGGCGGTCTTCGCCTTGTCCTGCTCTTCCTTGAGCTTCTTGGCGAAGTCCTGGTTGTTCTTGGCAACGAAGTCCTGCAGCTTCTTCTGACGGTCCTCGATGTCCGACTGCTGCAACGGCGGGCCGTCATAGGCGCCGCTGAAGCCGGTCAGCGCAACCTTGACCGGGTTCGGCTGGTTCTGGAAATTGATCGACGTAAGGGTGATCCCCTGCCCCTTCTTGAACGACGCGACCAGTTGGTCGGTCAGCGGCACTTCGGCCACGCAACGGTCGGGGAAGCAGACCACGTATTCGAGCTTCTGCGCCTTTCCGGTATCGATCTGGAGGCCGATGCCGGCACCGATCATGCGGCCGGTCGGAACCGTTACCTGGAACACCTTGCGGTTCACCTTGCCCTTGAGCTCGATCAGACTGACGCCGGTGACGAGCTGGCCATTGCCGGCGGTGACGATGTTCTGGACGTTGCAGATATCGACGTCTTCCTGCTTGGTGCAGGCCTTGAACCAGCCCTGCGGAATCTGCGGCGCCTGCTGTGCCGAGGCGGTGAAAAGCCCGGCGCCCAGGACGCCGACGACGCCTGCGGCCAGAACCGAAAGGCGATACGCGTTCATCGTCATATGGTGCACTTTCCTCTCAAATGATCCGGGGGGCCGGCTTCTTCGTGCCGGGTGGCCTGGCTACCTGTTGCCGAAATGAGGCAACAGCATGACTTCGGAGCGCGTGTTACACTGCCGGGGGCAGCGAATCCAGCCCGGTTTCTGCGATTCTTGAGAGAGTTTTGCTGCTTGTGCGTCCGCGGTTCGCCTGATTGGATTTCGTCGCAGCGCAACGATTCAATCAACGGACGAAATGCTCTAGGGTGCACGGCGAATCACAAAACCGCCTTTGCAAGGAGACGGTCATGGACCGCGTTCTCGTTCGGCTGACCGCCGCGACCTCGTTTCTGGTCCTTTCGCTCCTTCCGGCTTTGTCGGAGCCAAAGCACGGCATCGCCATGCAGGGCGAGCCGGCGCTGCCGAGCGATTACCAGCATTTCGACTACGTCAATCCCGATGCGCCGAAGGGCGGCAGCGTGACCTATTGCGTCGTCGGCAGCTTCGACAATCTCAATCCCTTCATCCTGAAGAGCCTGCGCACTACCGCGCGCGGCATGATCGACACGATCTACGGCAATCTCGTCTTCGAGCCGCTGATGCAGCGCAACTACAACGAGCCCTTCAGCCTCTACGGTCTGCTTGCCGACACCGCCGACATGGACCCGGAGCGCAAGACCATCGAGTTCCACCTCAATCCGAATGCCAGATGGTCGGACGGCCAACCGGTGACGCCGGATGACGTGCTGTTCACCTATGACGTCTTCACCGACAAGGGCCGCCCGCCTTATAGCGACCGCATGAGCATGGTCGCCAAGCTGGAGAAGACGGGCGAGCACAGCGTCAAATTCACCTTCAACGAGAAGGCCAATCGCGAATTTCCGCTGATCATCGCGCTGACGCCGATCATCCCCAAGCACGCTTTCGACAAGGAAACGTTCGACAAGACGACGCTGAAGCCGCTGATCGGCAGCGGTCCATACATGGTTGACAAGGTCCAGCCCGGCCAGCGCATCGTCTTCAAGCGCAATCCCGACTATTGGGGCAAGGACGTCCCGTCGAAGCGCGGCTTCGACAATTTCGACCAGATCACAATCGAGTATTTCCTCAACGCCAACGCCAAAACGGAAGCGTTCAAGAAGGGCATCTGCGCCATCGACGACGAATCCGATCCGGTCAAGCGCGAGCGCGATATCGACTTTCCGGCATTCCGCAAGGGTGACGTCAAGCAGGAGTATTTCGACACCGGGATCCCGCCCGTGGTGACGGGCTTCCTGTTCAACACCAGGCTTGCGAAGTTTGCCGATCCTGTCGTGCGGCGTGCGCTCGGCATGCTCTACGACTTCGAATGGGCCAACAAGAACCTGTTCGGCGGCAAGTTCGACCGCACGATGAGCTTCTGGCAGAATTCAGAGCTTTCGGCGCTCGGCCATCCTGCCGATGACCGCGAGAAGGCGCTGCTTGCCCCCTACCCCGGCCGTGTGCCGCCTGACGTGATGGACGGCACTTGGCGCCCGCCGGTGACCGACGGCTCCGGCCAGGACCGCAAGGTGTTGAAAGCGGCGTTCGAGCTTCTGAAAGCTGCCGGCTATCATCTGCAGGACGGCAGGCTGCTCGATCCGCAGGGAAATCCCCTGGCCTTCGAGATTATGACGTCATCGCAGGATGAGGAGCGCCTGGCGGCTCTCTATCAGCGCACGCTGGAGAAGATCGGCATCGACGTCACCATTCGCACGCTGGACGGCGACCAAATTCAATCACGCAAGCAGCGCTTCGATTTCGAGGTGCTCATCGGTTCCAGCGGCTTCAACAACTCACTGTCGCCCGGCAGCGAGCAGTTCGGTCGCTGGGGATCGCTCGCAGCCAAACAGGAAGGGTCGTTCAATCTGGCGGGGGTCTCGGACCCCGCGGTCGATGCGGCGATCAATGCGATGCTGAATGCCCGCAGCAAGGAAGATTATGTCGCCGCGGTGCGGGTCCTCGATCGCCTGCTGATCTCGGGCAACTACATGGTTCCGATGCAATACAACACCCAGCAATGGGTGGCGTACTGGAACTATCTGGAACATCCGCAAAAGACCCCCATATTCGGGTACCAGCTGCCGACCTGGTGGCGCAAGCCCAACTGACCTTCCCGACCGACGCAAGACGGAGACGAGCATGAGCGCCGAGACTTCAATCGCCGTCGATGTCGTGTCCGACGTGGTTTGCCCCTGGTGCTTCATCGGCCAGAAGCGCCTGGACAAGGCCATTGCCGCCGCGAGCGATGTCGAGGTTCATGTGCGCTGGCGGCCGTTCCAGCTCGATCCGACCATTCCGCCGGCAGGCATGGATCGCCGCGAATACATGCTGGGCAAATTCGGCAGCGACGAGCGGATCCGCCAGATCCATGCCCGCATCGAGCCTGTCGGTGAAGCCGAGGGGATCAGCTTCGCGTTCGGCGCCATCAAGGTCGCGCCGAACACGCTCGACGCCCATCGCGTCATCCGATGGGCGGGCGCCGCCGGCGAGGATGCCCAGAACCGGCTGGTGCGCCGTCTCTTCCAATTGAATTTCGAAGAGGGAGCCAATCTGGGCGATCACGCGGTGCTGGCCGCAGCCGCCAGCGACGCCGGCCTGGATGCCTCGGTGATCGAAACGCTGCTGCCGACGGATGCCGATGTCGACGCGGTCCGCAACGAGATCGCCACCGCTTCCCGCATGGGCATCACCGGTGTGCCCTGCTTTCTGCTCGAAGGCAAATATGCCGTCATGGGCGCGCAGGACGCCGGCACCCTTGCCGACGCCATCCGCCAGGTCGCGGCCACCAAAGCGCGCGGCGAACTGGAAGCGGCCAGCTGAGGGGTTATTTGACGGTTACCTTGGCCTTGCTGACAAAGAAGCCATGGCCATTGTCGTCAGAGCAACTCAGCCCCTTGGTCGACGACTGGCATGAAAACGGTCCCTTGCTCCATCTATTGCCGTAGCGCAGCTTGGTCACGTCGCTACAACATCCCTGCTCTCCGGGATTGTTGATGAGCGTGGCGGTCCCCGTCGGGCCCAGGATGACCGTGACGTAGCTGGGCTCGACCCGCGAACAGCTCAGTTCCGGACCGCCATCCTGCGGCTGGTAGGTGCTGGTGCCGCCCTTCGGCGTGTAGATGCAGCCGATATTGCCGGACGGCGTGATGAATTCGATCTGGCCTTCGGCATTCGCCGGAATGGTTTGATTGGCGGCGTGCGCCTGAGACAGCATCGCTGCCGTTATGATTGCGGCTGAAAGTCCCCGTGCAGGCATCTCAAATCCCCTCAGTGCAGTTCACGCCAGCAAATTCGATCCGGAAAGCGCGAATTGTCAAATCCGATCGCATCTGCGGGTGCGATCCGAAGAATCACCTGCGCGGGCGTCCCCGTTGACGGACCATTCAGTAAGCGCCAAGAACTCACTTTTCCGCCCTTCCCGTGAGTTCACGATCGGAAATCGCGCCGATCTACGCTGCATTCGGTTCACAAAACCGTGTTTTTTGCTTCCCTTGGGGAAAGCAGAGCCGGACGTGAGGAGTCTCCTCCAGCTCACTGAATTCACTCATGTTTCCCGCGGGCTTGGTGCCGATGCCCCGATGCATTTCTGTTGCCTTGCTGCAACGCGAAGTGGGCGGACTCACATTCGAGGGGAAAAAATTAAGAGAAAATGATCAATTGGTGTTACTATCCGTAACAAAACTAAAAAGGGTTTGGACGGGATCGTGATTCGGGTCGGCAGGCCGCGACGTACAATACCGGCAAAACGAGCTAGCGGGGGCGCGAAACCCTCGCCCCTGACGCCGGTGTCGTCGATGCGTAGCTTCTGGGGGCTGATGCGAGCCTACTGGTTCTCCGACCGCTGGAAGGAAGCCTGGACGCTAACGCTCGTCATCGCATCTCTCACAACACTTCTTAGCAAAACCGGTGTCTGGTTGGCTCTGATGCTGGGGGAATTGACCAACTCGGTCAATTTCTATCATGACGCTGCTAACACCTCGCCGCTCAAGACGTTGCTCACCAACGCGGGGCTCGTCATGATTCTCTTTGTGCTCAAAGATGCCGGCATCGCCGGCGCAAGAAGCTGGGTGTCGGCGACCTTGCACCGAAAATGGCGCGGCTGGTTGAACAGCCAGTTCAATGACGCACTGCTTGATGCCAATCATACCCATTTCCACGCCCAGCATGGTTCGCCAAGCAGTGGGGCCGCCGCACCTGACAATATTGACCAGCGCATCCAGGAATCGATCAAGGGCATGACGGGCGGTGCCATCGGCCTCGCCATGGGCGTACTTGGCGTTGCCACGTCCCTCTATTTTATCGGCGAGAACCTCATTCAGTCTTCAGTGGAGGTTACCGGGCTGGAGTTCCTCGGAACCTATGGCAGCGCGGTTCTTGCCTTGCTCGCTATTGCAACCTACGTGCCGTTCAACACATGGATCGCAGTAAAACTTGGACGAGCACTAGAGCGCCTGAATGTCCGGCTGCAGCAGGCCGAGGGCAGCTATCGCGGCGAATTGACGACCTTTCTTCGTCGTAGCTTCCATGTCGCGGCCTCACGCGCCGAAGACGTCCAGAAGACGATGCACAACCGGCTCTATGGCGACATCGACCGGACTTGGGCGAGGCTGAATGTCGTCAACGTCTGTTACAATTCATTCGAGGCGGTTCACAATTTTATGGGCTTTCGCATCATCGCCTATGCGCCTGGTCTGGTCTCCTTTATTCACAACAAGCTTGATCTCAAAGGCTACGTAACCGGCGCCGAGATGATCAACCAATTGATCGGCCAGTGTTCCTGGCTCATCCGCGTGATGCCAGACATTGCCACTTTGCGGGCCAACGCACAGCGCGTGACCGAACTCGCCAATGCGATAGAGGGCGTGCAAAAGCCGCAGGAATTCTACCAGCAGACGGGCCGCTCCGACTTCAGCTTCGCCAGCCAGAACCCGGTTTTCGGCCTGACCATCCAGAAGCTCGAGCTGGCACATCAGGGCGAGGACGCCACGCCCTTCCTCAGCGCTGCGAACCTGCGCTTCCGCCGCGGCGAATGGACGTTCCTCAAGGGCGAATCCGGTTGCGGGAAGACCTCGCTGATCAAGGCGATCAACGGCCTGTGGCCCTACGGCCGCGGCACCATCGTGTTCCCGGAAGGGATCACCAATTTTTACGCCGCCCAGGAGGTCAAGCTGCAGCAGGTGTCGCTGAAGCAGCTGGTCTGCCTGCCGGGCTCCGAGCACGATCACAGCGACATGCAGGTGGCCGCGGCGCTACACAAGGCCGGCCTGGGCGAATTCATCGAGCACCTTGCCGATGAAAGCCGCGAGGGCAAGATCTGGGACCAGGTCCTGTCCGGCGGCCAGAAACAGAAGCTGGTGGTCGCGCGCATCATCCTGCAGCAGCCGGGACTGTTGTTCCTCGACGAGGCGACCGGCGCGCTCGACCCCGAAGGCAAGATCGCCTTCCACGAGGCGATCAAGGCCAACTGCCCGGACGTCACGGTCATCAGCGTGATGCATGAGGCCGTGCCGCCGCGCTCGCTCTCGGGCGAGGAATTCTATCACAGCGTGGTGGCGATCTCCGACGGCGTCGCAACCAAGAAACCGCTGGTTCCCACCCTGCCGCGCGAGCTCACGACCATCCTCGCCCAACCCAGGCCGACCGAGGACAAGTGGCTGCGCTTTCCGCGGCGGCTAAAGCAGAAATAACAGCCAACGAGCCCTTGGCCGCTCGCCAGCCACCGGAATGGCGCGATCGGTCACAGTCGCGCCGGTCCCGCCTCGGCTTGCCAGCCCCTAGCCGCGGACCCCGGATGCGAAGCTTCAGGCGCGCTCGCCATTCTTCACGCGGTAGTTCGGTTTGTACATGGTGACCAGTTCTTCCGCCGCGGTTGGATGTACCGCCATGGTGCGGTCGAAGTCTTCCTTGGTCAGCCCGGCCTTCAATGGAATGCCGAGAAGCTGCGCCATCTCGCCGGCATCGGGCCCCAGAATGTGAGCGCCGAGCACCTTTCTGGTGCCGGCGTCGACCACGAGCTTCATCAGCATTTTCTCGTCGCGGCCGGACAGCGTGTGCCGCATCGGACGGAAGGAGGCGCGATAGACCTCAATGTCGGCGAAGCGCTTGACCGCCTCGTCCTCGGACAGGCCGACGGTGCCGATTTCTGGCTGCGAGAACACCGCCGTCGCAATGGTGTCGTGGTCAGGGGAAGTCGGGTTGTTCTTGAAGGCGGTCTCGATGAAGCACATCGCTTCGTGGATCGCGACCGGCGTCAGTTGCACGCGGTGGGTGACGTCGCCGATCGCCCAGATGTTGTCGATGTTGGTGCGGGAATACTCGTCGACGACGATCGCACCCGTCTTGCCGAGTTCCACGCCGACGCCTTCGAGTCCCATATTCTCCGTATTAGGCAGGCGACCGATCGCCAGCATCACCTGGTCGACCGTCAAAGTCTTGCCGGAAGAGAGCAGCACATCCAATCTGCCGGCCGGGTTCCTCCGCACCCATTCGGAGATCGAATGGCACAGGATCCTGATGCCCTTCTTCTCCATCGTCTCGTGCAGCGTGCGGCGCAGGTCCATGTCGAAGCGCGACAGGATCTCCTTGCCGCGATAGACGAGCGTCGTCTCGACGCCGAGGCCATGAAAAATATTGGCGAACTCCACGGCGATGTAGCCACCGCCCTCGATCATGATTGCCTTTGGCAACTGCTTCAGATCGAAAGCCTCGTTGGAGAAGATGCAATGCTCATGGCCGGCGAGCGCGGGATGCGGTGCGGGCCGGCCGCCGGTGGCGATCAGAATTTGGTCGGCGGTGACGGTGCGATCCTCGCCGAGCAGATGGATGGTATGCCGATCGATCAGCATGGCGCGCGAGTGGAAGGTCTCGCCGCCGGCTCCATCGACGTTGCTCTTGTAGATCGCCTCGAGCCGGGCGATCTCCTTGTCCTTGTTGGCCACCAGGGTCGGCCAGTCGAAGCTCGCCTCGGGCACCCTCCAGCCATAGCCGGCGGCGTCTGCGAAATGCTCTGGAAATTGCGAGGCGTAGACGTAGAGCTTCTTGGGCACGCAGCCGCGGATGACGCAGGTGCCGCCAAAGCGATATTCTTCGGCAATGCCGACGCGCTTGCCCAGCGTGGCAGCCACGCGGGCCGCCCTCACCCCGCCCGAACCTCCGCCGATGACGAAAAGGTCGTAGTCGTAACCGGCCATGACGAGGGTACTCCTGCGCAATAGAAGGACGAGCCAGAGGTAGGCTGCCAATGATCAAAAGAAAAGCCCGGCGAGGCCGGGCTTTCTTGGTCCAATGGCTGGGGCCGCATCAGTTCTGCGAGTCGTCGGCCGGAGCCGCGTTGTCCGCGGGTGCGGAGCCGTCCGCGGCCGCCGGGGCGGCCGGAGCTTTTGCCTTGGCGGCGGCCGCCAGCGTCTCACCAACCTGCTGGGCGAGATCACGGGCCAGGCCGTTCTGCCAGATATCGGCAGCCTTGACGAGGTCGCGCGTCACGGCAGGGCCGCTGTCGAGCAGCTTCTTGCCGGAATCGGAGCTGTAGAAGGCGGCAATGTCGTTGAGCTCCTTTTCGGAGAACACCTTGGCGTAGGCCATAGCTGCTTCCTTCTCGAGATCGGCGCGCCGCGCCGCCAGCGACATGGCCTTTTCGGTGACCGTCTTGGCGATCAGCTCCTGCATATCCGGGTTCTTCTGGATCAGCTGCGACTCGAGCGCCGCCGCGGCCTGCGGCAGGATGTTGTCGAAGGAATCCGTGGCGTGGATCGCAACGACCGCGGCACGCGCGGCCTTGAGATGCGATTCGCTGACATCCTGCGCAAATGCCGGCGAAGACAGCGCGAGGACGACTGAGGCCGCCAGAATGGTCGAAAGGCGGCGAACCCGGTTATGCAACATCATGATGAATAGGACTCCCTGGTTTTCGGGGGGCATGGACGGTTTGAATGCCGTCGCCGCCGGCGATGATGGCCGTTGACGCCAGCCCGATGAAAAGACCGTGCTCGACAACGCCTGGAATGGCGTGGAGAGCATGCGAAAGCGCTCTTGTATCCGGAATGCGGCCAAAAGATGCATCGAGGATAAAATGGCCGCCGTCTGTAACAAATGGCTCGGCTCCCGTCATCCTCAATGTAATGGGGCCGGCAAGGCCGAGGCTTGCCGCTGCCGCGGCAATGGCAATCTCGGTCGCGCGTAGGCCGAACTTATTGACCTCGATGGGCAGCGGAAAGCGGCCAAGCATGCCCACCATCTTCGACCGGTCGGCAATGACGATCATGCGCTCGGAGGCCGCCGCCACGATCTTCTCGCGCAGCAGCGCCCCGCCGCCGCCCTTGATCAATGTCAGTTCCGGATCGACCTCGTCGGCGCCGTCGATCGTGAGATCGAGTTCCGGTGTCTCCTCAAGAGTGGAGAGCGGCACGCCGAGCTCACGGCAAAGAGCCGCGGTGCGCTCGGATGTGGGGACGCCGATGACGGTGAGGCCGGTCGCGACCTTCTCGGCCAGCAGCCGGACGAACTCCTCCGCGGTCGTGCCGGTGCCGATGCCGAGCCGCATGCCGCTGCCGACATGGGCTAGGGCCGCGCGCGCGGCTTCGACTTTCAACTGCCTTGCGTCCATGCCTGTTCCGGCTCCGCTGGTTTCGCGCGCCTCCTAGCATCTTTGCCTGCCGCGTCAAAGGCTCAGCCTGTGGACCGATCGAGCCGGCTTGCCTGGAACTGGCCCACCCTGTATCGGCTGCCTCAACTCAATCGCGCAGGACTGGCCATGACCCGACCGATCATCATCTTCGACCTCGACGGGACGCTGGTGGACACTGCGCCGGACCTGCTCGACAGCCTCAACCACAGCCTGACCGCCGGCGAACTCACCGCCGTCGACGAAGCCGGCTTCAGACGTTTCGTCGGCCATGGCGGCCGCGTCATGATCGAGCGCGCGCATGCCGCACAGAACAAGTCGCTGGTGGCCGAAGAGCATGATCGGCTGCTGAAGCTTTTCCTCGACCACTACACGCTCAACATTCCCGGCAAGTCACGCCCCTACCCCGGCGTCGTCGCGGCCCTCCAGCGTTTCAAGGCGGCCGGCTACCTGATGGCGGTCTGCACCAACAAATACGAAGCGAACTCCGTCGCGCTGATCGGCGCGCTTGGTCTGGAAGATTACTTCGCCGCGATCTGCGGCCAGGATACGTTCGCCTTCCGCAAGCCCGATCCGCGCCATCTCACCGAGACGATCAGGCTGGCCGGCGGCGATCCGGAAAAAGCGCTGATGGTCGGCGATTCGCAGACGGATATCGACACCGCCAAGGCAGCCGGCATTCCGGTGGTGGCGGTCGACTTCGGCTATACGGATCGCCACGTGCGCGAGTTCGAGCCCACGCTGGTGATCTCGCATTTCGACACGCTGACGCCCCAACTCGCGGAACGGCTGATCGCCGCAGCGGACTGAGCCGCAAGGCCGGTGCGCGTGACATTCGATAGCTGCGAGATCGTCGGCACATCGCCTTGACTTCACGCACCCGCCTCCCTTATATCGCGGCTCGCTTGGCCTTCGGGCAACGAGCGGGCGATTAGCTCAGCGGGAGAGCACACCCTTCACACGGGTGGGGTCGCAGGTTCAATCCCTGCATCGCCCACCATCCAACTCGCGGTCGGGTTGGATGAGCCCCAGGTGAGCCTTTCGACAACAAGGTGGCGGAAACCGGCGCCCAGCGGCCGCTCAGATCAGCCCTCTGCGCACGTTCAGATGCGTCACGGCCGTGACCAGGATGGACCCGGTCATGAAGTAGAGCGTGGCAATGACGTTGCCGTTGTGAAAGTGGAACCCGGCGCACAGCAGGGCCAGCACAACGGCAAGGAAAGCGACGACGCGCGCGAAGTTATCGGGCATGGGGCAACCTTGTGGAATACGATGGAAAGCCGCCCTCAATCGGCCGAGCGCTCCATAAAGCGCTTTTTCGAATTCTGCAATCGGCCTGATGCGGGACTGTCGCGCGAAGCACCCATAGCCTGCCGGCCTCGATAGATTCCAGCTTCCTGCCGTGAGGGTGACGCTTCTGTGAGCGCCTTCACATACGCTGGTCGCATTTCGCGGCAAACAGTTGGCCGGGTGGCGCTGATCCTCTTGCTTCGATGCACAGGTCGAATTCCGGGCTGTGAGCGTGGGGTCGTCCCCAGCAAGAAATTTGGATCACCAAGCCATTTCAGATTTGCGGTCTGCGCGCGTCGGTTCCTCCCACCACGCGCGCAGGCGGCGTTTCGAAGATCGGTTCGTGGCCGCCAGCGCGCCCCGGTCTCCTTACTGCAGGAACTTTGCCGGCTAGTTGATGCCTGCAGCATACGTCTGGCGCCCGCACTTCGACAGAGGCCGTCCGCGTTGCTGTAGCAACCACGAAGGAGACGAGGCTTTGATCGAACACGCACTTATCCTACAATTTCCGCTCGACAAAAGGCGGAATCGCGTGATGCCCATGACCGGCGGGGATGATAGGGCCGACTTACCGCGCCTAGCGCGGATCGATCCGCGCCATTTTGATCTGCTGTTCGCCGGATGCAAGGTGGAGCGTTACGCGGCCGGCCAGCACCTGTTCGTGCAGGAGGACGCATCCGACCGCATCTACGGCGTGATGAACGGCACCGTCGAGATCTCGATCTATTCGCCTGGCGGCCAGAAACTGGTGGCCAATATCGAGTTGTCGCGGAGCCTGGTCGGCGAGATCGGAGCGCTGGACGGACGCCCGCGAACGGCAACGGCGATCTGCCTCACCGCTTGCGAGCTGGTCTCGCTAAGCCGATCGCAACTCTTCGATCGTATCGAGAAAAATCCGCCGCTTGCGCGCGCGATGATCGAGCTGCTCTGCGCGCGGCTGCGTTGGGTCAGCGGCGAGTTGGGCGACCAGGCTTTCTTCGGCATCGAAGCCAGGCTTGCCAAACGTTTGGTGTTCCTGAGCAGCGTCATGGCCGATCCGGCAGGCTGGATTCCGATTTCCCAGTCCGAGCTCGGAGAGTTTCTCGGTGCGACGCGAGAATCGGTCAACAAGACGCTGAACGACTGGCGCAACCGGCAGATGATCGCGATCAAGCGCGGCGGACTGCGCATCACCAACGCCGGTGCTCTGAACCAGATCGCGGAATCGCAGGATGACGACTAGAAGCACGTCGCGCTGAAAAGAGTCCGACGCGCCTTAGGTTTTATGCTTTGTCCGTCTCGCAAAACCGCTGCACAGTTTTGCGCGACCCGGATGCACCCGCTCCCAAATCAGAGCCGCGAGATCAGGTAGCGCAGCGCCGAGCGGCTTGGCATGAAGAAATAGCCGCCGCCCTTGGTGGTGACGAATTGCGGCATCTTCTCCAGCACCGTCACTTTTTCCCAGGCAGGAATGGTGAAACGGCCATTGGCGCTGCCCTGCGTGCCGATCATCGGGTCCTTCTCGGCCACCAGACCCTGGAACGAGGTCTGCGACACCCAGGTCTGCTGGATGAACTCGTACTGCCGCTCGATATCGGCGTTGAGGCACATGAACAGCAGGCCTTTCTCGACTTTCCCGCCTTTCTTCTTTTTCTCGTAGGTGCGGCCGACCCGGAGGATGCGGTGACGCTTGCCGATCTGGATCTGCGTCTCGCGGTCCTCTCCCAGCGAATCGCGCGGGTTGGAACGGCGAATATGGGCGCCGAGAGGACAATGATGGCCCTGCGGATCCTCGGCGCCGAGGGCGAAGTCATTGTCCACCGCGCGTCCCGGGCGGTCGGGATTGCGCGTCAGCGAGCTGCCGTTCTGCCAGCGGCCGAGCATCTTGGCGGCGACCCAGTCTTGCGTGACGGCCGCGTTGCCGGTGTCGCGTGCGGCCCGTACGGCGGCCTCCTTGCAGTAGTCCTGGAAGCGGTCGACGTGCTGCTCGAACTGGCGCACGACGAGGAATGAGCCGTTGCGGCCGAAATCGCGCGGCGGTGGCGGCAGGCCTGGAATGTGACGGCTGCGGCGCACCTGCGAGAGGATCCCGGTCCGGTCCTGCGCCGCGGCGACGGAGGGCGATGACGGATAGAAACCGTGCTCGTCACGATAGCCGAACAGGAACTCCCCCGGTGCGACGAGATGCATGGATGCGGCACCCTTGTTGGCGCGCGCGGTGCCGCGGATGATCGGCTGCGAGATTCCGTCGACAAAGCCGAAATGCTCGTAGGCCCGCTCGCGTTGCTGCCTGCCGGCTCCTTTTGCGGCGTCATCCTGCTTTGCGGCACGCGCTGACTTGTCGCCGTCCGCTTCCGGCTTGCGATTTACGGCGAGTGGCAATTCGGCGGCTATTTTCATCCCCGCGCTGACCGTTGCTTCGGTCACGGCGGCAACTTCGGCCTGAAGTCGCTCGGGCGTTCTGGCGTAGCAGACGACGACCGCGTCGATGGGCCTGTCGAGCGAACCCCATTCCCATTTGTCCGGTGCATCGGCGCCGGAATCGTCGAGAATGCGGCTGCGTTCCGGATTGCCCATGCCGTGCCGGAAGGCGACGGGGAAGGTTTCGAGCGGATCGTTGTCGACCCCGCCCCGCAGGCCCAGGCGCCTGAGCCCATCAGGACCGAAGGCCACGATCATGGCCCGCTCGACCGGCACGCTGTCGCCGAAGCTCGTCCGTGCCAGGACGAAGTCCAGCCACGCCCTGCGGCTTGCCGCCTGCAGATGGTCCGGCACCTGAATTGCCAGCATATGTCCTTTGCCGAGCGCGCCGAACGGGCCGAAGAAAATGGATTGGATCTCGCCGGTCTCCAGTTGCTGCTCGAGCGGGAGGGGGAAGGCCGAACTGACATTGGCCAGCAGCGAGGTGGTCTTTTGAACGGCGGTCTTTTCGGTTGCCGGACGCGGCAGCGAACCGAACAGGCTCAGCCAGTCGCGCGCCTGGTTGCCTATGGCGGAAGCAAGGCCGCGCCGGATCCCTGAATTGATGCGGATGCGCGCTGTGTTGAGATGAGGATAGGCGGAATACCAGAACAGGGTCGGCACCTGCTGGCGTCGCGCCCAGCGCTTGAACCGGTCGCCATCGCGCGCACCATCCAGGAACAGCCAGCGGGTGCGCGGATAGCCTTCCGTGTTGCTCCACACGCCGGTCAGGCCGGCGGAGGCCTTGGCGATGAAGTCCTCCAGATAGCTTTCCCAGCTGCCGCCGTAGTTGGAAAAGAACATCAGCCGGTTTGTGCCCGGCAGCAGGATCCAGCGCGCGAAATGGATCGTGTTGATGGTGTTGAGAAAGCCCGGCTTGAACACTTTGCGCGCCGCGATCGAGATCAGGTAGAAAGTAAGCCTGAGCGCGAGCCGCCGCAGGAGACCGGGCTTCATCGTCGAGATCGCCGTCAGGTGGTTCTGCGCTGCGTGATCCTCGTTGGCCAGGATCCTGTCCAGCGCCCCAATCCCGATCGAGACGCTTTGCGGGCGATCCTTGTCCTCGCGGCGCCGCAACAGCCAGAAGCACAGCCCCAGCAACAGCACGGCGCAAAACAGGATCCCGAGCGCGCTCAACAACAGCGAGGTGCCGGCGATCCAAAGGTTGCGGAAGGTGAACCCGCCCACTGGGTCGAACACTTTGGCATAGGTCATCCAGGCGCCGGCGAGCCACGCGGCCACGAGGCTCACAAGGACCGGCGGAGCAAACAACGTCGCCTTCAACGCGTCTCGCAAGCGGCCGCGCGGCTTTTCCAGCAGGCTCTCGGCTGGCTCGAAGGCCCAGGCGAATGTTCCCAGCTCCTGGACATGGCGACGCGCTTCGGCCAGCACCGCGGGCGCGTTTCCGGTGCCCCGTCGCGGCTGCTCGACGATACCTCGGACGGCTTCGAAAAGCTCCTGCTCGGCCTTGATGCGCTGGACCGAGTGGCCAGGCGTTCCCGAAAACACCAGACCGGCCGCGCTGCCAAAGGATGGCGAGATCTCGACACTATATTTGCGCAGGAAATCCTCCAGCGCGCCACCGTCGGACAGGCCGCATGCGCCCCTGAAGATCGGCCGCAGATGAGTTCCGATGGCTTTCGTCAAGTCAGCGATGACGTCGTCGCTGCTGCCGTCGCCCGAAATTTCCAGGACAAGGGCTCCGGTCTCGTGGTCCGAAGCCTCGTTCTTGCCGGTATCGGCAACGGCAAGGCTGGTGAAATGGATGGTGCCGACGTCGTCGAGCGCGTCGCGCAACAGCTTGGCTGCCGGATTGCCAAGAGCGGCGACCTTTTCGCGCACAGCGTCCAGCGGAACGGCCCCGGTGACCGGGCAGACCACCGTGACCATGGACTGTTCGACCGTGCGGCAGAGCGGTGACGGTTCGAAATCGACCTTGAGGTTCGCCGGATAGGCGCCGACATAGACCAGCTTGCCGGCCCGGCCGCGGACGCGGCTGAGCTTCGGCTTGCTGAACAGGGCACGCACGCATTCGCCAATCTGGATTCGAGCGATCTCGGCACCGATGCACAGATGGATGCCGTGGCCGAACACCATGTAGTCGCGATGCGGACGCGAGATGTCGAACTCGTTTGGCCTCTGCACGATCTCAGGATCGAACATGGCCGAAAGCGTCGCCGGCATCACCACCGTTCCAGCCCTGACCACCCGCTCCCGGCGCGTGCCCTTGCCGATCACCGCGTCGCGCCTGGTGTAGCGCCAGGGTCCGATCCAAATCGGCTTGAAGCGCATAGCCTCGAGGATCGCCCGGTCGAGTTTGTCGGTGTCGTTCTCGGCAAGGGCCGCGTCAACTGCCTGTCGCGCATCCGAACGCGACAGGATCACGTCCAGGCAATTGCCGGCGGCAAGCACGTTGGTCGGCACAAATCCGGCCACCATGCCGAGCATGATGGAATGGACATCGGCCAGCGACAGGCGGCCTTGGTCCATAAACTCGACCAACTGCGGCAGCGGCCGGTTATCGGGCGCTGCCCTGCCCCTGATCGCGGCAATCGAACGGTCGATGACCTTGATCAGGCGATCACTACCGACGACGGCAAGCTGGCGCGTGGCGGGGTCGGCGGTAGGATCGGAAAAGAACAGCGCGCTCAGCGCGATCGACCAATCGGCGAATTCGGTTTCGTCGTCGATATCAAGGCCGAAATAGTCGCGGCAGATGCGCACCGGCACGATCTTCATCAGCTCCGCGACAGCATCGAAACCGGGGGCGGCGCGGCTCATGATCTCGCGCGCATGGCGCTCGGCGATCGGCCTGACGACGGCTTCGACCACAGCCGGCGGAAAGGCGCTCAGCACCGCGGACTTCATCTGCCGATAGGCAGCTCCATCCTGCATGCCGAGAATGAAGGTCGATCCCCCCAGTTCGGTCATTTCCGGTCCGTAGGGCGTTTCGAATTCGTCGCCGCGCTCCAATATGTCGCGAACGTCCACACCCTTGGTGACGAGAAGAAACCTGCCCAGGGCAAAATTCGGCCAGAAGCGTCGCAGGAAAGCCAGAAACGGACGCGGATGATCCTCGAGAATGAACTTGGCAATGCGCGCCGATATGCCGGTTTTGCGCAACCGATTGATGTCGAACGGCGGCATCTCCGACGGCTGGATCTTGTCTTTCTGGGCTGCGAAGATGGCTTTGAAGTATTTCAGCTTGATCATGCGCGTTCGAGCCCCCCGGCGGTCCACGTCATTGCGATGCCGGCAACCCTATGGCCTAGGTTCGCGTCGGTCCGGCGTATGTGAAGCCTTTCACAATCGTTCTCGTTCAGCTCCGACAGGTTTCGGGACCGACTTGGCGAGATCGAAATTTGCGATGAGGATGTTATTCTTGGCCGCGTCGACGAACGGGATCCAGCGTATCCTCTGCTCGGAAAAATCCGGATGCCTGGTGGTAAAGACGGCGAGCTCGCGCGCAGCTTCGTCGCGGCGGCCGCTCCTTGTCAGGGCGCCTATCTTCAGGAAGCGCGCGTAAAAATAGCCTGGCGACAGGTTCAGCGAGCGGTCGGCGACCGCGATCGCAGCCGGCCAGTCCTCCACGAAGCAGTAAGCGGCGGCCAACTCGCCAAGATTGTGGAACCGGTAGAGGTCGAATGGGCTCAAGCGCTCGGTGTCGAGAAAGTACGGGATCGCACCGGCGGGGTCGCCGAGCAGCAGCCGGGCACTGCCCATCGCCGAGCGGGCAAAGGCAAAGCTTGGATTGATGCGGATCGCTTCGGCAAGATGCTCGGCCGCCGATGCCGGCCGTCCGCGCATGATGTCGGCCGCGCCGAGATAGGCGTGCGGGCGGGCATCGAGACTGTCCATCAGGAGCGCCTTGCGCGCGAAGGCCTCGACCTTGTCGAGGTCGTCGCTGTCGCCGAAGCGCAGCCACGCACGCCAGAAATACCACCAGGCCAGTTCGTTCAGCACGGCGCTGGAATTGGGATCTTCCTTGTAGGCCTTGTCGAAGAACTCGAGCGCAATCTCGGTATCGCCGCGGGTGCGCCGGTTCATATGCCAGCGGCCGCGCCGTACCAATTGCCAGGTCTCGAGGCTTTCCCACGGCACCTGGAAGGTCCTGACCTGCTCGGCGCGGTCGACTTCCTTGTCGAGGATGGAGACGATCTCGCTGCCGATCTGGTCGCGCAGATTGAAGATATCGACGAGATCGCGGTCGAAGCGCTGCGACCAGACGAGGCGTCCGTTCGAGCTGTCGGCCAGCGAGGCGTTGAGGCGGATCTGCCCGCCATTGCGCGACAGCGAGCCACCGACCAGATAGCGGGCGCCGAGCGCGTTGCCGATGAGCTTGGTCCCAAGGCTGTCGTCGCGAAACTGGAAGCTGGAACCCTTCGCAATGACCGACAGCCAGCGCGTGTTGGAGAGGCCGTAGATGATGTCCTCGGCAATGCCGTCCGCCATGTAACCGACATCGGGCTCGCTGCCGTCGCCCTGGAACGGAAGCACGGCTATCGCCGGCGGTCCCATCGGAACCGGCCTGTGATTGCCCGAGGCCGAGGGGATTGCGGCCAGAGGCGCGGGCGCCGTGGCACCGTTGCTGCCGCTGCGGCCGGCAATCAGCACGCGCACCGGCAGGGCTATGTTCTTCAGCCTGAACTCGCCAAGGTCGGTGAACGCCGCGGCCGTCTTGTCCTTCACGTGGTGCCAGGTCGTCTCGGAGATGGCGAGGCCGCCATGCGGAGCGAATTCCTGGACCCGGGCGGCAATGTTGACATCGTCGCCATAAAGGCGCCCTTCGCGGACGATGACGTCGCCGGTGTTGATGCCGGCGCGAAACGGCATGCGCAGTTCCTCGGCGACCGAGGCGTTCAGCGCAACGATCCGGTCCTGGAAATCGAACGCCGCCCGCAGGGCTTCGATCGGGCTGCCGAACTCCGCCATGATGCTGTCGCCGGCATCGCCGAAGGTGCGGCCGCCAAAGCTGCCGCAGCTGTCGGCAATGATGTCGCGCCGTTCCTCGAAAGCCGCGACGGCCAGCTCATCGTCGATGCCCATCAGGCGTGAGAACCCCACGGCATCGATGGAAATGATTGTCGCAAGCTGACGGGTATAGTGCCGTTCAGCCATGGTCGAGCCCCCGGTCCCTGCTTCTGCTCCAGTACAGGCGACTTCCGCTCTTGAACACTTCGCCGATTTGCCGACGGAGATCCCCGGCAGGCTCGGCGCGCCGTTGCCACCCTGTTATGTCCAGAAGTCTAACAGGGTCCGGGAAAAAGCTCTACCACGATCCGCTAATGGAACGCAGTGCGTGGCCGCATGCATGGTTAGCTGATTGTTACCTGATCCACTACTTCACTTAAGCATAGTTACGTATTGGACTGGTTGAGATTTGTCTATTCCCGCTTCCTCGAATCGGAGATTCCGCATCATCGAGACCGACCCTGGAGCAGTCGCTGCCTGCCGGCTGGCGGAACCAACGGGGTCGCATGCGAGTTTCTTACCGCACCAATGCCAGCACGAGATGAGGGGCCGTCATGCGCACTGTTGTTTTGGCAATCGGAATCACGGGTCTACTGTTCGGCGGATCTGCCTTGGCGGCCGACGAGAAGGCGTTGCCGCCGCAAGATGCCAAGAAGCTCTCCGAGATCATCGCCAAGGTCGAGCAGCGCGGCGACTTTCGCTATGTAAAGGAGGTCGACTGGAGCAGCGACGGTTACACCGTCACTTATTACACGACTGACAAGGCCAAGGTCGAGATCACTTATGACCCGATGACCGGCGAGCCGAAGTAGCGGCCATTTGGCATGCGGATGGCAGAAAAGGGGCTCGTGCGAGCCCCTCTTCTATGCCGGACCGCTGGCGCTGTCAAAGCCGGCAGTAGTGCGGGTAACCGTCGTAGCCGATATAGGTGTCCGAGCCCGGATCGTAGCTGGCGTAGCGGGCTAGGCAGCGGCGCACATGCCAGGAACCACCGCCGTATTCCTCGACATACACCGGCTGCGGCTGCTGCTGGGCCAGCAGGCTGCCGAGCACGAAGCCGCCGACGCCGGCGGCAATGCCGATGCCGAGCTCGCGGCGGTGGTGATGATGATGGTCATGGGCAGCCGAAGGCTGGACGGTGCCGGCGAGCGAGCCGGCGGCGACGGTGGTGGCGATGAGGCCGGAAACGAGCGTGTGCTTGAACATGATGATCTCCTGGTTCGTTGACCGAGGCGATCCGTCCGCCTCTTGATCATCTGTCGCAGCGACCGCGAAGAAGGTTCGAAGTTTCCTTGCAACTTTTTTTCGAGGGCCGCAGAAGCCGCCCGGTTTTGTCGAGGGACGACAGCACGGCTCTACCGCCGGGCGAAGAAAGGGCGGCCGGAGCCGCCCTTTCGAGACGATTGGTCTGTTCGTCAAAGGAAGATGATCACCTTGCCGTGGTGGCGATGGTGATGATGCCACCACCACCAAGGCTTCTTGTGGTGCTTGTGGTGGTGATGATGGTGGTGATGATGCATGCCGTGGGCCGAAGACGACTGCGCGGTGCCGGCGAGCGCGCCGGATGCAACGAATATGGCGACGAGGCCTGAGGTGAGTGTGCGCTTGAACATGACGATCTCCTGGATCCTTGATCGAGGCGACCATTCGCCTCTGGGAGATCAGTCGTGGCGGAGCCGGAAAAGGTTCGAAATTGAGCGAATAGGGAGTAGCGAATAGCGAGCAGGAAAAGTGCAATTCACGAATTGTCGCTTCCCTATTCGCTATTTCGCTATTCGCTGCTCCCTAGTCGCTCCCCTCACCCCATCCCGGTGACGTGCCGCAGCCAGAAGGCCAGCGTTATAAACCCGATGATGACGGCAACGCCGGTCCAGTCGATATTGGCCTTCTTCAAATCGCTGATGAGCTTCAACAGGAGAAGCCACGTCACCACGATGATCGGCAGGATGATGACAAACCTGATCATGCGACACCCCGTTCGATGCGATTGCACCTCTTTTGAGATGTAGGAAGCCCAGTGACGCATTTCAGCATGCCGGCCCGGACACGGGGCGAGGTCCTTCGGCAACCGAAAGCGGAGTTTTGTCTTTACTGGCGCACGAAATGTGCTACCGGAGCGCCGTGCCCTTGTAGCTCAGCTGGTAGAGCAGCGGTTTTGTAATTCGCTGGATCAATCGGCTAAGGTGTTGAAAAGCCTAAATGTTTTTCAAAGCTGGTTTTCAGGGGTATACGTACGGGTAATGTGCCGCCTTAGCTCAGATGGTAGAGCAGTAGTTTTGTAAACTATTGGTCGGGGGTTCGAGTCCCTCAGGCGGCACCACCCCCTGCACCTCCGGCACCACCACCGACGGCATCAAGTAGCCGTCAAAAATCATACCCGCAGTTACGGCGGCTTCGGAATGGGAAGCTGAACGGCTGGCGTAGCGTGTAGATTGGCCGCGCGGCGCTAATCGTCTTCTGATCCGTCTGCAAGAAGGGCTCGGCCCTAGTTCTATCGTCCTATCAACTGCGCTATTGGACTACGGCTATTCGGACGCTCCATTCATGATTCGGCTAACCTCGACGGATTACGCAACACCATGGTGAAGACAGCTTCGCGGAAAACGCCTGCACCTCAGAAGGCGGACGATGTGCCGATGAATCAAAGCCTGCACGCCGCGAAAACGGCAAAGCAGGACGAGTTCTATACGCAGTACGAAGACATCCAGAAAGAGGTCGAGGCCTACTTGGAGTTCGATGCGGACACCTTCCGCAACAAGGTTGTCTACTGCAACTGCGACGACCCCTTCGAGAGCAATTTCTTCAAGTACTTCGCCGCCAACTTCAACAAGCTCGGACTCAAGAAGCTGATTACGACCAGCTACGATGGCTCACCGATCGCCGGCGCACAACTCACGTTCGATGAGTACATCGACGGCAACGGCCTACGCCAAAAGCCAAAGGCGATTGCCGTCGAGATCGAGGAAGTAAAAGATCTCAACGGAGACGGCGCGTCGGGGATTGATGACGTAGAACTCTTCCTGAAGCGAAACCCCCACACCCGCAGACGCCCGGCGGATGGCGGCGATTTCCGGAGCGACGAGTGCATCGCGATCCTGAAAGAGGCGGACATCGTTGTTACCAACCCGCCCTTCTCCCTTTTCCGCGAATACGTCGCCCAACTGGTGGAGCACGGAAAGAAGTTCCTGATTATCGGTAACGTGCAGGCGATCACCTACAATGAGATTTTTCCGCTCATCAAGGCAAACAAGCTATGGATGGGTGTCACCATCCATAGCGGCGACCGGGAATTCCGCGTTCCTGACCACTATCCGCTGAACGCGGCTGGTTGGCGCGTCGACGAAAATGGCGCGAAATACATCCGCATCAAGGGCGTCCGCTGGTGGACGACCTGGATCATGGCCGACGTCACGAGAAGCTGCCCCTCATGACCATGGCGGACAACCTCAAATTCAGCAATCACAAGGAGATCAGAGGCAAGACGGCGTACGACCAGTATGACAACTACGATGCCATCGAGGTGCCTTTCACCGACGCAATCCCCAGTGACCACGAAGGCGCCATGGGCGTCCCGATTACTTTTCTGGATAGCTACAACCCCGACCAGTTTGACATCTTGGGGCTCAGCGGTGGCCCCGACTACCCCATGACCAAGAAGTACGGGAAGAAGGAACGGGTCGTGGATGGCGTGCGGGTGAAATCGAACACCGGAACTCTTAGGGCGGTTATCAGAACAGAATCCTTCGGCGCTGGGACTCACTTTGACGTGGGCTATCCCGTCAGGGGCGTCTACCGGCGAATCTTCATCCGCCACCGTACCCAGCCCGCAGGAGCGAAAAAATGAAGGCTGCTCTGAGAACCGACATCAGCGTCGCCGACATTTGCGACGGGTTTGTCTACAACCAATTGGAGGGCAAGGGTTTGTTCGGGCTGAGCGGGAAGCTCACCATTCAACCGGAGTACCAGCGGAACTTCATCTATGCGGATGGCGGCGGAAATAGGGAGCAGGCGGTTATCCACTCGCTCCTCAAGGGATATCCGCTCGGGCTGATCTACTTCAACATAGTGGCGGACGACAAGTTGGAGGTGCTGGATGGCCAGCAGCGGATCACCAGCATCGGACGGTTCGTTACGAACAAGTTCGCGATCACGGATAGCGGCAATCCGAAGTACTTCAGCAGCCTGCCCTCCGACCAACAAACCAAAATTCGAGACTCGAAATTGCTGATCTATGAGTGCGAGGGCACCGAGACCGAGATCAAGCAGTGGTTCGAAACCATCAACATTGCAGGAGTTCCACTCAACGATCAGGAGTTGCTGAACGCCATCTACTCCGGGCCATTCGTGACGCTCGCCAAGGCCGAGTTCAGCAACAGCCAGAACGCCAACATCCAGAAATGGAGCGCCTACATCAGGGGCAGCGCAAACCGCCAGGCATTCCTGGAGCGGGCGCTGGAGTGGGTCAGCAAAGGCGATATCGGGGGCTACATGAGCGCCCATCGCACTAAAGGCGACATCAACGAGCTGAAAAACTACTTCAACGGCGTAATCGACTGGGTGTCGAGTGTGTTCACAGACGTCGAAAAGGAAATGCAGGGGCTGGAGTGGGGACGGCTCTACGAGCAATATCACTCCAAGTCTTACAATCCATCCAACGTCTCAGTCGAGGTGAAGCGGCTTTATGCCGACCCGTACGTTAAGAGTCGTCGCGGCGTCTTCGAATACATTCTTGGCGGTCTTCAGGATACCAAGCTCCTGGATGTACGGGTATTCGACGAGGCGACCAAGAAGTCCGTCTACTCCCAGCAGACCGCAGCTGCAAAATCCAATGGCGGATCAAATTGCCCGCTTTGTGCGGTCGGCCATGCTGCCAACAAAGACAAGATATGGACTTTCGCCGAAATGGACGGGGACCACGTTGCGGCATGGAGCAAGGGCGGCGGGAGCTCGGCTATGAACTGCCAAATGCTCTGTACCACTCACAATCGCGCCAAGGGCAATCGGTAGTGTTGCGGTGTCACAGATCGACCACGACGACTAAGCAGATGAGAAGAGTGAGGGTGATGGATGCCAGGAACTGTCTATACCGTGAGATTTCGATTTCGCGTCGGCAAACATTTGCAGGTGGACGACACACAGCTTGAACTGCATCTCTCGGGGAAAAAGGCCACGCTGACGGGCGAGAGCAAAGAAACAGCCATTTCAGAAAATGAATGGCTAATAATGAAGGTGGGAGAATTCGCTTCAGAAGACGACGCCCGATCATTCGCGATGCGGATGAAAAATGCGACATTGATCTCATCGCTCTTTGTGCGTTTAGGAGTGGACGCTGGTTTTGAGAAGCAGGCCGGCTGGATAAGCGACGAATTGTTGAAACAGATGAATGCTGAAAGCGGCAAGACGTACCGACCAGTCATTCACGGAATTGATGTTTACCCAGATGACGGAGCGGTTGGCGTATACAAGATTTCAGCAACCGGCGTCGTGCGAACAAATCCTGGACCATTTTTCGAGTGCATTGATAGTTTGCTGGCCAAAGGCGATCTCGATCTGCCAGACGCTTTGATCAAAGCCATTACACTACTGAACTCCGCTCTCATGAACCCCGAACCGCTTGCGCAGCTCGTGCTGGCGATATCCACTGTTGAAGGTTTGGGGCAGGACGAGGATTGGCTTCCGGACCAAAAAGCCTTGATCGCAGAAGCTGCCAAGTTGGCGGAACACGCCTCGGGCCTGGCGGTCGAAGAAACAGCAGAGGTTGTCGAAGCCATCAAACGTCACTCGCATCACCTAAGCCTCCGGCAAGGCGTTTTGAGAGCTCTTGAAAAAGCAGGGCTCAGTTCCCTGAAAAAGGAGTGGGATGACGTCTATGGGTATCGGAGCGCCATCTTTCACAAAGGTCACATTGGCAAGGAGGTCGAATACTCAATCTTCGCAGGGCGTGCAGTGACAATCTGCGGCCATATCATTTTGAAGACTTGCGAGCAGTACCTCCAAGGCGCTTCGGCCATGGCAGATAAATATTTCCCCCTGTCAGGTTGAATGAATGAGCTTGCTCTATCAACCAAACAAATGCGGTCGTGGGAATCGCGGGCACAATTAGTTCTTCGTCAAAAGACTGAGGAGCAATTGTAGTTGCTCTGCGCGACCGCTTTTGCTCAAGTGACGGCTCTTGAGCGCTTTGTGAACAAGGGGAGCTGACACATGGAAATTGCGTTCATCGATCCGGCACCGGCAATGGCCGCGCGCAGCGCAGCGTGGCAATCACGCTTGCCGGGCGAACTTCGATCCCTTCCTGAGCGGCCAGCTTGGCGCCAGGCGGCCAAGATCGCGAATCAGTCGGTCTAGCCAAGCTTTACCCACTCGTTACCCATGCGGATGAAATAGCCGTATCTAACTTGCGTGTCTTTTCGCCGTTGCTCTTCAGGTACAAGATTTACAATGATTGGAAACTTCCCGGGCGGTTCCATATGGGCACCTGCCAAATGCGCCATAAGCTGCTCGGCACCTTCTCCGATCTTGTCCACAACATCCGTCATAAAGGTAAGAAGTGGGACTTCACTCATTGGCGTATCGGGATGGACGATCGCAATCGACGGCGGCTCGACGGTGTTCTGTGGGGTCAATCGGAAGTCGGACAATTCAAGCCATTTCGTGTGGTCGCGGTGGATAATGCAGTGGCGAGCGTTCCTCATAAATTTGATGAAGTCGGCCAAAGCGCGTGCGAATTTCGTAAAATTTGCTTCTCTCCCGGCCCGTGTTTCGACAGCAACTACGAGGGTGTCAGGCCACCCTTTTGCCGCAAGTTCTTCCCGGTAAAACACACCGGCAATATCGACAATGGATTGAAGGGTGCTCTCTGCCTTCAATATAAAATTCTTTGCCCGGCTCTCGACTTCAGTGACCGCTGGAAGCCGCAATGCTCTCGACTTGGGAACCGCATCATAGGATTGTTCAGCGGCTTCCTGATCTGCCTTGAATTGGTCAGCAATCTGCGCGACCGCTAACAGCTCCTTCATTGTGGCAATCGAGGCCATCAAGCAGGCCTCACGAACTTCGTCTGAAGAAAAAAAGGACTTTGTGAACAGTGCCTCTGCTGTCAATAAAGTGCGGCTTACCTCGTTCGACTGCGAACCGGATTTAGCGACAAGTTGCATGCTGTTTGGCACGTGGATGTTCTCCCGTTTGGGATCGACGTGATCCGCAAGCTGTAGCGCGTAGACCGCGCGCTCCTTGACTATGAAAAGCGATTTCTTGGTCGGCACCATGCCCGCAACTGCACCTTCACTGCTATCGCCGACGTCCATCACGCCTGCGCTTTCCCTCAACTTGTCAATCGGACGCTTCCGGGGCTCGTCTGCCTTGAAATGATCTTTGTCGCCTGTCAAAGCCCGCCTCCCCGATTGTCAATCTGATCGCTCATCCCGAACTCGCATCTGCCGACGCATCTGACATCGAGAAGATCGCCGAGGCGTGAGCTTCGCGGCGCACCTGCGCACCAGTCAACACGAAACTATCAAGAAGATAGCCAAGACCTCCGCGCGGCGGCCATAGGGCCATGGCCCACCATCGCGTCGTGGCGATCGAGGCTCGCACAGTGTCCTGATCAGAACACTGCGTGACTGCAAATTTAACGGCCATTGGCCGCCCAATTACGTTGTGCGATAAGTCTGGCGGAAAACTGTGGGGAAAAGCGGGGCGGGCCGTGGCATCGTTCGAATTCGATATCGAAAAACTAATGGCAGGCAACATAGCGAAGCTGCGCCTAGAGCGAGAATATTTCAGTTCACTCACGTCCCATCGTGGCGAAATTGGTCGCCTAAACGAAACTCATCTCGTTCGAATGCTACGCAGCTATCTGCCGCCCAAATTTGGGATAGGAACTGGGTTCTTGGTATCCGGAGGAGAAAAGATAGACCAGAGCGCCCAGTGTGACATCATCATCTATGATGCGATCAACAACGCTCCATTCTATTCGTCCGAAGCATGGCAGGTATATCCGTAGAGATGGTCTACGGGGTCATTGAAGTCAAAACTCGGATAGACAAAAAAGAGCTCGCAGACGCGTTTAATAAATTCTCCCGTATCCACTCCCTTTGCAAAACATCAGCTGGCAAGCCTAACAAGAAATATCTTAGGCCGCTGGTGCCAAGACCAATGGAGCTAGTCGCGCATCAGCAATATTCCGGCAGCCTGCCTCCGCGCTTCTTTATATTTGGCTACGAAGGACCCAGCGAAAAAAGCCTCTCCCAAATGTTCGACACCGTAACCAGAAAAATGGGCGAGGTTCACGTTGACGGGTTATGTGTCTTGGATGAAGGCAGCGGGCTGTTTCTGCAACATATGGTTTACAGAGAACCACATGAGCGCACTTCTCCAATCAGCACCAACGGATTTTGGCGCTTTCTGATGGATATGCCGGTGGTTTTGAATTCGCTGGTTCAAGGGCTCGCGCTCAAAGTTGATAGGGAGAGTTTAACTCCAATGGTGGAGGCACAAGGAGGAGAAGCCAAGGATGTTCCCGATAGCTTCTTCTACCGACGAGACTTTTTCGATCCGGTCGACATCGAGCACTACAACCGAGCGGCCAGCTTGAGGCTCGCGCAAAAACCGCAGGGCCACGACGATGGGCAGTGATTTCAATTCTTGGTACAGTCCTTGGTATAGGCGATGCTGTAGCTGATAAAAATTCAGCAAGATCAATTCCGTACGCCGAGAATTGGCCTCCCACTTCTTCCGCCAAGTCTTCGAATCCTTATTTCGAAAGGCTTTAGCGGTTTCCGATTAGCCAGTATGCTAACCTGACGGGTGCTGCATTTTTCGCACCAATTCGTCCTTAGCATTCCACTTGTTCGAATTCGACGCCCATTAACCCAAATCTTCATACCGGCCAACGTCGAAGGTCGCTGCCAGGATCTTAAATGTAGCTCCTACCTCCCATTCCTCGGGCCTTTCAAGAGTTCCCACGGCTCGACTCGCAGAACCACAGCGAGCTGCTCAATGATCCTGAGGCTCGCATAATATTTGCCCTTCTCGATCTGACTGAGATAGCTCCGGCTAACGTCCGCCTCATACGCAAGGTCGTCCTGAGACAGACCTCTTGCATGTCTCAGCCGTCGCAAATTAGCAGCAAGAACGTCCCGCAAATCCATGCGGGAAGCGAACTCAGTTGCTCAAAATATACACCTCGATATACTGAACAAAATAGGTAGTTGCACCCCGAACCCAGGAAAGGCTCACCATGTCCACGGATTGGCCATTCGGACGGCCGGCCGAGTTCGCGGGGGAAGTCCAATCCGGGAGCTTTAAGGGCGCCATTCGGGCAAGTGCCATCGCGAGGCAGCCCCCCGACCAAAAGGCAAAAATTGAGGCAGTGATGTTTGCCCTGTGGGCTCAGGGGCAAAGCGAAAGATGGGGTGAAAGCACTATCCTGCTAGTTATGTTTAGCCGGGCGGTTGCCTTAGTGATCGGAATTTTCATGCTTCCCGCAGTTCTAGTTCGGCGCCTGCCTGGCCTATTAATCGGCGGCGCCGCTGTTCTCGCAGCTTCCTACGCTTTCGATTGGTCTCTTCCCCCGCAAACCCAAATTGGGTTGTTTCTTATCGCCGTCTTGGTTCTGTTTAAAGATGACGTTTCACGATGGGTACGGGATTTCCTGTTTGATATCGGCGACGTCTTTTCAAATGGGGCCCTTACGCGGCGCTATGTCAAGCGGCACTTCCTTTATGGGCCAATTACGGAGCTTGATGACACTGACGGATTGAAGCTGCATCTCACTCGCAGCCGTCCCCTCATGCCGGGGCCATGTGACGAAGAGACCAAGGCATTCCAAGAGATCGTCGCGCGTCAGATTGAGGATTGGCCTTCTCTGCGGACAGCGGTGGATGGATTTTGGAGAGAGTTTCCAAACAACCCAGAGTACTGGCAACGCCTGGGGGAGAGACCATAACAGCTAGAGACGTTGGAGGTCCGCCATTGACGCCCACTGAACTCGTCGCTGATGCACGCACTGTCCATATGTCCCGTCTTTGGCTGCAAATTCAGAGTTGTAGTGGCAGGTAATTAGAGCCGGTGTCCGGAGCCGCGCAGAAGAGAGCGCAAATTAGGCCGCCGGAGCACTCCCCGCAACCGGGTAAGGACGGGGACAACGCAGATCCCTGCCGACGGCTAGCGCCCTCATTCCCCCGTTTTGCCTAATAAGGTTGCCTATAATAGATGGAGCAGCACACAGACAGTACCCTGCAAGTAGTCAGCGGACTTACTGCAGTTACCCGAGATGCTCGTTTAAACGAGAAATATAGAAAGTTTTCTTTAGACTATTGATTATGTTTCCCGACTAATTACGTATCAGGAACCAAATAACCACGCGCTTTCGCACAATAACGTGCTTAGCGGAAACCGACCGGACAACTACTATGCACTCACCTTCTATGGGGGTAGCGCGGTGCCTGCGGCTACGCGGCCCCTCACCCTTGGCTGAAATGTGGACCCAGGCGGGCGACGCCCGTGTCCAGCCGAATACCTCTAACACACTCTTCTTACCCGCACGGATGGTAGCTCGCCGCTACTCGGTCAGCCTCATGACAATATTTCGTTGGCTCCAAAGCGACGTTGGCTTTCCGCAACCCCTCTACGTCGGAAGAAGGCGCTATTGGCCCGAAGGCGAGTTGCTCCAATGGGAAGCCTCGCGTCGGGAAAATGCTGGACCCAGCCAACAGAGAGGGCGGCAATGAATAAGGCTAACGCAGCTGTTCCGAAGAACAGCAAATCCAAAAAGCTCAGCTCCGGCAAGTTGGTACCCCAGCCCGTTTTCCCGGATGCGGCCAACGAAAACGCTTCAGACTTTGTCATTCTGGACTGGGATCAGTGGGCAACCAGGGTTCAACCTCCTCGCGAAAAGCTGATGGTTCCGATCATCCCCGAAAAAGGATTGATAGAAATTTATGCGCCAAGAGGGGTCGGGAAGACCTTCCTAAGCCTGGGAATTGCGCTCGCCGTTGCAACCGGGACAGACTTCTTGCGTTGGAAGGTCCCTAGGCCACGTCGTGTACTCTATGTAGACGGCGAGATGCCTTTCAACGACTTGCAGGAAAGGGCAAAATGGATGGTGGCGGGGCTCGATGCTCCGCCCCAAAAAGACTTCTTGCGCCTTTTTGCAGCCGACCTGCAGCGCCATGGGATCCCCGACCTCGCCTCCGAAGCACCTGACGGCCGGAGCGCTGTCGAGAATGCCCTCAGACTAGGGGAACCGGACCAAACAGACCTCTTGGTTCTCGATAATCTCTCGACCCTCACAAGAACGGGGTCCGAAAGCTCAGACGAGGCATGGACGTTCATGCAGGATTGGCTGCTGAGACTCCGTCGCCAGGGGGTGGCCGTGCTGTTCGTCCATCATGCGGGCAAGGGCGGAAAACAGCGTGGGACTTCCAAGCGCGAAGATGTTCTCGATACCGTAATCAAACTGAGCAACCCAGATGGCTACCAGCCAAGCGAGGGAGCACGCTTTGTGATCAGCTTCGAAAAACAGCGCGGGTTCCTCGGTGATGATGCTGAGCCGTTTGAGGCAAGGTTCTCTGAGAATAAAGGCGTCGCCTCCTGGGAGACGAGACCAGTCGGCAAAAAGGCCAAAATGGATCAGGTTAGGGATTTGGCTGCCGGCGGAAAATCGTACCGGGAAATACAAGAACTGACGGGCATATCGAAATCTGAAGTTGGCCGCCTGTTGAAGGAGCCCCCAAAACTCAGCCCGACAGAAATAGACTCCGTAATGGACGCCCCATACCCTGGGACAATTGCACCCCGAAAGGTTACGTCCCATTAGAAAGCCTTTCGTGCCTGTCTTCCACTAATGTCCCAAACCCCCTTTTTAAAGGGGGTGGGACAGTGGGACAGCGAAGGGGCGGACGGACATCAAAAAGGCGAAAATGCTTAGACTTTCCTTCCTCGATCCGGTGGGGCCCCACATCGACGTCTGGGGCCCACAGAGGCTTGGGGGGAACCTCCCCGGTAGGGGGCAGCCGATCGGACTATCCCCATTCGGTTAGCTAAAATGGCTCGCGCAGCGGCTCGGGCGCTTGAGCGTCAAATCCGAGAATTGCTGCTCACCGGCAACCTTCTCTTTTATTATCAAGCGCTTAAACTGAACGCCAGGCGACAACATGATGCTGGGGTAAGGATTGGGGTAAAATCGCTTACCAGAGGTTTGTTAGTTCATGCCGACAGATGGACTGAGGTTGCTAGTGGCCGCCCTGAGCGCTTCCGTGGTTGGCTGCGTCCCTATATGACGGAGTGCGTATCACTCCGGGGACCTGAGATGACCGAACGGCTGGATAGAATTGCTCTTGTAATCACCGCAGGAGCGATCGGCTTTTGCTTTGGAGAAATGTTGTCTGGTGAAACCCGTGGCGTGGACTGGGAGACTTTAGTGACCGGGCTGTTGGCTATCGCTGCGGCCGCCTGGACCGTTAAGGCCACGTTCGGCATAGATAGGCAGCAGGAGCGTCGACATCGGCAGTTGGTTGCGTTGACCCTTAGGGCCGACAAGCTGAAGGTTATGAGGGCTCGTTTTGGTGCCGTTGACACGCTGCGCCGGCTAGCGTTTTCGTTTGAGGACCAGATCGTCGCCACTCGTAAGGCTCTCGACAATCGTCCTGCCAAGGCTTTAGAAGAGCTTGAGCAGGCTAGGTTTATTTGGCTGAATCTTGCCCTTGCACAAAAGGTGATGAACGCTGAAACGCTGCATGCCGCCGTACCTCTGTTCGAAGCAGCTATGAACCAGCGATACGTGAGGCTCGGCGGCTTTTTAAATTCCATTTCGCAGCAGGACGTGGACATCGCTCGGGCGTCCCTTGGCTCTCGGGGATCCTTTGCGCCGGAAGATAATCAGTTCGACAGGGCGATGGAGAGCCTTTTGACGAAGCTTCCCACCATCGCTCAGGACTGCAAGGTCTTCAGCGACGAACTCGACGCGCTGGCGGACGAATATGCACGGGAGACTTAGGCTTTGCGCTGGGTAAGCAAGGCGGCCCCAAGCCAGGACCATAAAGCTGAGCGCTTTTAGGCCCGAACGCTCTAAGCAGTTTTTCTCAGAAGTGCTACGTTCTCCGCGACGATGGCCTGGACACGAATGGCCCACGTCTCCAAGGCCTGTCGCTTTTCATTCTGATACTCGTACCTATTATAGATCGCAGCAACGCCGCTGACTTTTCCGGTCTTGTGGTTTAGGATTGCCTCGGTCACTTCCTGCTTGATGCCAAGTTGTGCGAGTTCCGTGGCACACGTACGGCGCAAGTCGTGCAGATGCCATTCAGGCAAAGCCGGCTCCCCGCAATGCTTGTCTAACGCCTTCTTGCCGTTGCTGAAGCCGCTGAATGGCGTCTTCGCCGTCGTGGTGAAGACGTATTCCGAAGGCTTCCCGTCCGCATTTGCGATCCTAGGCAATGCCTCGATTATCGTCTTAGCCAGCGGTGCTATTGGTACGATGTGGGGGCGGGAATTCTTGGTTCGCGCTGCTTCAAGCGTGATCGCGCTCAGATCGTCAGAAAGTTCGGACCATTTGAGTTCGGCGATCTCGTCCCGGCGCTGGCCAGTCAACAACAGCAGTTGGGTCATGGGACCAAACGGATAACCGCATTTCTCTGCCGCTTTCCAAACGACCTTGATTTCGTCGTGAGTTAGCACGCGGTCGCGGCTCATCGGTTTGCCCGGTACTGTGGCAAGCTCAATGATGTTGCGGCCGATCGCTCGGGCTACTGGCTTCCAACGGAAGAACGCGGAAAGAACCGCGAAAGCGTTGCGGCGTGCGCCGGGCCTCAGCTTGTCTAGGAGCTTTTCAACGTCCCGGTAATCAAGGGTCCTGATGTCGGTGACGTGGCTCCAGTGCGGCTTGATATTGGTTGCGATAATCCGTTCGTACTCATCGGCCGTCGAGCTTTTGACCGCCTTGCCCTTAAAGCCTGTGGTGCGGGCGGTGTTAACGAAATCATCGAACCATGCGTCAAGGCCCGTCTTGTCGATCTTTTGCGTGCGGGGATCGTTGCCGCGCTTGGCATCGTTACGCACGCGTTCGGCGACAGCGCGAGCCTGTGTGACGTTGAGCGCTTGTGTTGGCGAAATGAGGGTTCCTATGCGATCGTCCGCGCTGCCCACTTCGTCATAGCGACCGATGGTCACCTTGGACGCCTTTCCGCCGATCTTCGTCCGCACTGCCCAAGACTTAGAACCACTCGGTTGCACCACCAGATAGAGTCCAGACTGGGTGCTATCGGGCACCTCTTGTCGGGTCGTAGCAGGCACCAAATTGTTGATGAACGAGGCGGCCTTTTTGAACTGACCAGGGATCGACGCAGGCATCGGCTTCCGCTCCGGGGTAACCTCAGGGGTAAACTGGGGTATGATATTGCATGTTATTGAGCGTTATGCAAACCGATGCTCTTCAAGCATCATCCTGTTGATTTGTCATGTGTTTATACCGATTTCTGTTACCTATCGTTATCTCATGGGGTATGCTGGCATAAAATTTGTAAACCGAAGGTCGCGGGTTCGATCCCTGCCGGGGGCACCAGCAGCACACGATTCAATCAGAGCCAAATGTGGAACGCAGCGGCGTCCGCCGACAAGCGTTCGGCCGTCGATCGCCGCGCCGCCTCGCACTCCGCGGCGATGCCGGCGCAGTGAGCGGGGCGTGCGCCTGTGGGCCGCCTCAGGGGCGGCTCATGAAGGAAGTTCATCCCGCCATTTGATGGCTTCCATCTCGACGCGGACTGCGTCCTGAACGTCGATGACCTGACGGACGTCGAACTGGAATGCCGGGAAGGTCGAACACATTTTGTGAACCACCAGCGGATCATCTGCCTCGAGCAGCATGCTGCCGCCCCATTCGCCCACTCGCGCCACGAAGGCATGGACCTTGACCTCGCTGGGTATTTCCCAGTGCTGGAAGATTTTCAGGATCCGCTTTTGGACATTCTCGTATTCAATCGCCGATCCCTGTGGCCGCTCGCTCCAATTCACGAGGTATTTCATGATCTCCTCCCTCGGGTAACCGCGAAAACCCAAGCGGCATTGTAGCTCCCGAGGCGAACTTCGGATCGTCTCCTAGTCTCCTCCAATAGAGGTAGGCCTCAGGATACGAAAGTGGTGAATCTGCGCGACGTTTGAAATGCACGCGGGCTTCGATCCCTGCCGCGGCGCCCGTCCTAACTGTGTTTCAACAAGACACCATTTCTGGCAGGGTGCTGCCATGTCGCGAACGCTGATCGTCGTTGGTCTCAGCATAGTTGCCATAGGGCTGCTCTGGCCATGGTTGGCCCGGACCGGACTTGGCAGACTGCCTGGCGACATCGTGATCGAACGTGAGAACTTCAGACTCTACATTCCGATCACCACCGGAATACTGATCAGCATCGGGTTCTCGGCCATTCTTTGGCTGATCAATCGTTAGGGCGGTCCGGCCGCCGTTCTTCTGCTCGCGCTTGATCTTCTCACACCAAGATCGCCGCCAAAATCCTATTCTGTCGCCTGATCGCCATCGCGTGCCACTACATCGCCGGGCGCACCTGTCCAAGCGGGCAGAGGTGTGTTTAGCGGAGCTAAAGGCTTCCAGCTTCTGGTACCGGCAGCGTCTCCGACGATGATCGCCTCGCGAAGCTGACGTCCCCCCTGGGGGTGATTCACTTTCATGCGGGGGCCTAGGTATCGTGCCTCTCCCGCCGCTCCTATTCACAGGAGCCCATGACAATGCGGGGAGGATCTGAGGCAAAGATCGGACATTGCCGGGAAATTGAGGGAGGAGAACGTGCGTAAAACGACGCTTATTGCCTGCGGGCTTGCGGCCAGTCTTTTGGGCATTGGAGCAGCCGCGTCGCAGGAGGGCGCAGCCCAGGGCGACACTTCGAAGATGCGGATCGCCCTCACCGATGGCTTCAGCTCGAACTCCTGGGAGCAATCGGCCTGGAATTCCTGGAACGCGGTTGCCGACCAGGCAGTCAAGGATGGAGTGATCAAGGAACAGAAGATCATCACCGGCAACGACGACCCGGTTCAGCAGATCACGCAGCTCCAGAATCTGGTGCTTGAGGGCTTCAACGCGATCGCCATCGACGCCGCCTCTCCAACCGCTCTCAACGGCGGTATCAAGGATGCCTGCGACGCGGGCATTGTGGTGGTGGTCTATGATTCTCTGGCGACCGAACCTTGTGCGATCAAGCTGAAAGTCGATTACCACGACTACGGTGTGCAGGAGACCGAGTACCTGGCGAAGAAGCTCGGCGGCAAGGGCAACATCCTCGAAATCCGCGGCGTTGCCGGCTCGCAGGTGGACATCGATATCTCCGCCGGTATCAACGATACGCTGAAGAAGTATCCCGACTTGAAGAAGGTCGGCACCGTGTACGGCAACTGGGATGGAACCATCACCCAAAAGCAGGTCGGAACGATCCTTCCCACCCTGCCGCAGGTCGACGGGGTCGTGGGCCAGGGTGGCGACGGCTTCGGCGCTTATCAGGCCTTCAAGGCGGCGGGACGTCAGATCCCGACCATCGTCATGGGTAATCGGCAGGACGAACTGGCGCTCTGGAAGGAAATGAAGGCCAACGGTTACGAGACCTACTCGATCTAATCGATGCCGGGCATGTCAACCATAGCCTTCTGGATCGCGCAGCAGGTTCTGGCAGGCAAGAAGGTTCCCAACACGGTCAACGTCCCGCTCCTGGCCATTCACGACGATACGCTCGATGCCTGGCTGGCGGCCACGGCCGTCGGAACAGCAGCCTCGCCGCACTACACCAAGGACGATGCGGTGGCGCTTATGGATGCAAGCGCGGCCGGCAAGAGCGGCAGCGATCTTCCGCAACCCAAGGTCCCGCAATAAGGCCGGTATTTTCGAACATGACCGTCGAGACACTTGAGAGAGGGAAAGCCGGGCAGGCTTCCCTCTTGTCGCTGCGCGGCATCAGCAAGTCTTTCGGCCCAGTCGAGGCATTGCGGTCAGTCGACCTGGAGCTCCAGCGCGGCGAACTGCTTGGCCTGATCGGCCACAACGGCGCCGGAAAAAGCACGCTGATGAATGTGCTGATGGGTGTTGTCCTTCCCGACAACGGCACCCTCTCGATGGACGGCAGCCTGGTCACTGGGGACAATCATCCGTCCCGTGCCCATACGTTGGGAATACGCTGCGTTTTCCAGGAGCTGTCGCTCTGTCCCAACCTGAGCGCGATCGAGAACACGCTGGTTGTCCATCCACACTTGGGCGGGCTGGGTTGGGAGAAGCGCAGTCGCGCTCTCATCGCGCACACGCTGGGCGAGATCTTCCCGGGCAACCGGATCAAACTCCACGCGCCGATCTCCGAGCTCGCCATCGGTGAGAGGCAAATGATCGAGATTGCGCGTGCCTTCACCGAGAGCGACTCCCCAGCCAAGCTCGTGATCCTGGATGAACCTACGTCGTCGCTGGATGCGAGCGCAGCGGAACAGCTTCTCGCCTACCTCCGCCGCGCATCGGCGGCCGGGCGCAGTTGCATCCTTATCACCCACAAACTCAACGAAGTGCTGGACCACACTCAGCGCATCGTGACCATGAAAGACGGCCGGATCGTCGCCGATGTGCCGGCCGCGGGCCTCTCCCGTGAACGGCTGTTCGAGTTGATGGGCGCGGTCGCCAGGGCGGAAACAACGCCCACCGGTTCTCTCGTCAAGGGCAATCTGCGGATCGAGATCGCGGGGTTGGACGGAATGCCTGCGGTCCACGTTCAGGCCGGCGAGGTGGTGGGGCTCGCCGGATTGGCTGGTCATGGCCAGAAGGACACACTACGCCGCATCTATCGGACCGCCCGGACCCGCAAGGGGGACGGACAATGCCGGGTCGAAGGCGGAGCTGCCTATGTCAGCGGCGACCGCCAGCGCGAGGGCATCTTTCCGCTCTGGTCGATCGCACTCAACGTTTCGATCGCCAGCATGCGGCGGCTGGCCCGTCGAGGCTTCATCGATGGTGTCGAGGAAAGGGACCTGGCCGAGCGCTGGCGGCAAAAGGTCGGAATCCGCAGCTCCGGCCCCGACCAGTCGATCATGGCTTTGAGCGGTGGCAATCGACAGAAGGCTCTGGTGGCCAGGGCTTTCGCCTCGACGTCCGAGATCATCCTTTTCGACGATCCGACCCGCGGCGTTGATATCGGCACCAAGCGTGAGATTTATGAGCAGATCCGCGCCGAAGCGGGAAGCGGTCGTTCCTTCGTCTGGTACACGACTGAAAATGACGAACTGTTCCTCTGCGACCGGGTCTATGTCTTCCACGAACGCAGGGTTGTTGACGTGATCGACCGCGCCGATCTGACTGAAGACCGGCTCATCCGCGCCTCATTCGAGGGACACTGACGATGAATGGACGCGCCAGTTTGATTTCGCGGGTCGGCAATGGCATTTCGAGCCTGGGTGCGGCGCGCTTCGGCCTTGCGCTCATCGCGCTCGCGCTGATCCTCCTGTTCGTCTTCTGGCTGCGTCCGAACATGGCTAGCTATAATGGCTTGCGGCTGCTGTTGAACCTGTCCCCCGTGCTGGTTTTCACCGCGCTGGCGCAAATGTTCGTCATGACTGCGGGAGACATCGATCTGGGCGTCGGCACGTTCGTCGGGCTGATCGATTGCATTGCAGCCGGCCTGCTGAACGAGCAGCCAGTCACCGGCGTGGCGCTCCTTGTTGCTTGTCCAATCGCCTACTCCCTAATAGGCGCACTCATTCACTTGCGCCAGCTGCCGTCGATCGTCGTCACTTTGGGCGCATCCTTCGTCTGGCTCGGTGTGGCGCTGACTGTGCTGCCGATGCCCGGTGGCACGGTACCGGCGGCACTGACGGAACTCGTGCGGCTGCGTCCGCCGCTCGTTCCGATGCCGATCGTGCTGACCCTCGTGCCGATGGTGGCCGCTCATCTCATCCTCAACAAGATGTCTTACGGCGTCGTGCTGCGGGGCATTGGCGGGAGCCTGGCGGCTGTCGAACGCGCCGGCCGTTCCACCCTGAGGGCGCGCATGACGCTCTACGGTCTCGCCGGGATCTGCGGGCTCTGCGCCGGCCTCTGTCTCGCCGCGACCACCACCACCGGCGACGCCAACGTCGGACGTGGGCTGACACTGGTTTCAATCGGCGCGGTAATCATCGGCGGCGGTGAGTTCGTCGGCGGCATCGTCTCCCCGATCGGCACGGTGTTCGGCGCCCTGATCATGTTGCTCTCGGGGTCTCTGCTGAGCTTCGCGTCGGTGCCGCCGGCATGGCAGTACAGCATCCAGGGCGCCATCCTGCTCGTCATCCTGGCGCTCAGGATCGTATCGTGGAGGCCCAAGGCAGCATGAGGAAGATCACGGGTGCATGGCTGCTTGGTCAGCCGTGGTTTTACGCCACGGCAGGTGCGGTCGTGGTTTGGGTGGTGATCCTGACCTATTCCGGCGGTGCCGGTGGCGGCGCGGTGGTTTCCGCGGCACTCAACTATTCGGTATTCTTCGCCCTTGTCGGGCTTGGACAAATGATCGTCATGGTGAGCGGCGCCGGCAACATCGACCTGTCGGTACCTGCCAACATCACGCTGGCGGCCTATCTCTCCACCGGACAGATGGAAGGCGCGAATGCCGGCCTGTTGTTAGGGATCGCCGCCGGTCTTGGCAGCGGCTTCGCCATTGGCGCGGCGAATGCCTTCCTGATCATCGTTTTTCGCATTCCGCCCATGGTTGCGACGCTCGCGTGCGGCCTGGTACTCGAATCTCTTACCTTCGTGTATTCAAGGATCTCCGTCGCCAAACCCGCGCCGCTGCTGGCGGAGTTCACCACCGGCCAGTTCATGGGCCTTCCTTATCTCACAGCGGCGGCGGTGATCGCTTCCCTCGCGTTGATCCACGTGCTGCGGCGTTCCATCTTCGGCCGCTCGCTGCTCGCGTGCGGGCAGAACACCACCGCCGCCTGGCTCTCCGGCGTCGACGTGCTGCGCACCCGGTTCTCGGCCTATATTCTATGCGGCATGCTGACCGCCCTTGCGGGCGTCCTGTTCGCGGGCTTCGTCGGCGGGCCCTCGCTCAACATGGGCAGCGAGTTCCTGCTGAGCTCGATCGCCGTCGTCGTGATCGGGGGCACCAATGTCGCCGGGGGCCAGGCCAGCGTGGTCGGCACTTGGAGCGCGTCTCTATTTCTCTTTCTGCTGCTGTCGATGCTGAACGTGTTCCAGGTCGAACCAGGGCTGCGCAACATCATCACCGGCATCCTGATCATCGCTGTGCTGGCGCTGAACAAGACGAGCCGCATGCAACAGATGTGACTGGAGTGACATGATGGACGTTCGCTGCATTTTCGAGGCCCGAAGCGCACTCGCCGAAAGCGCTCTGTGGCATCCGGGCGAGCAGGCGCTCTACTGGCTGGATCAATTTCGGCCCGAGATCCATCGACTGGATCCGGCGACTGGCAAGGATACGAAGTTCGATCTGGATCTGCCGCCGCAACTCGGCGGCCTGGTGCTCACCGCCGAGGGTGGCATGGCACTGGCCGCCTCGGACGGCATCACCGTGCTCTCGCCCGATATGAGGAACCGCACCACGCTGGTCAATCCGATCGCGGGCCGGCCCAACATCAGCTTCAACGATGCCAAATGCGACCGCCAGGGCCGGCTCTGGGCCGGAACGACGGATCGCCTGGAAGCCGAGGCCCTTGGACAGCTCTACCGCATCGATGCCGATGGCGCCGCGACGATGTTCGCAGACGGTTTCGTCTGTTCGAACGGACCGTCATTCAGTCCGGACGGGCGGACCATGTATCACAGTTGCACCCTGGAGCGGGTGATCAATGCCTTCGATATCGATCCCGATACCGGCGAAGCGTCGAACAGTCGGCCCTTTGTCCGGTTCGATGGTGCGAAGGGCGCTCCCGACGGTTCCACCGTCGATGCCGAAGGATACCTTTGGTCTACCCATTGGGGAGGCGGCCGCGTAACGCGCCATGCAGCGGACGGAACCATCGATTTTGAGATTGCGATACCGGTGAAGAACGTCACGAGCTGTGCGTTCGGGGGCCCTAACCTGGACACGCTGTTCGTGACCACAGCCTCGGTCGAATTCGCCAACGGCGGGTGGGTCTTCATGGACGACGCAGGTTTCGATGCGGCGCCGATGACCGGCGGTATCTTCGCCATCGAGGTCGGGATACGCGGTCTGCCCGAGCCGGTTTTCGGCGCCCGTTGATGTGTGCGTCCCCCAGGGTTTTCATCGGCCCCGGCTTCTTAGTTTCACTCCCGCAGAGGGAGCCTCCCGAGGGCTGGTCCCGGAGCAATCCGGGACCAGTCACACCCTGATCGCCGCCACCAAAATCCTGTTCTGCCGCCTTATCGCAGCACGCAATTCGGGAATCCTTGCCTCGTCTCGCTTCACGAACTCGATGAACATCATGTTCATATTGTTGAAGAGCAACTCGCCCACCGTAGGCCCGTCGATGTCGGCGCGCACGAGGCCGATCTCCTGCAGCCGCGCGATAAGAGCCCTGATCTGCTCGATCAATGCGCGGTCGAGCGCGGTATAGGCCTGGCCGAAGGGGCTGTCGGGCAATTGCGTCGAGATCGCCATCGCCTGCCGCCACATCTCCTTGCTCAGATAATTCAGCGAGTGCTCGATATAGATGCCGAGCAGCGTGTCCAGCGCGTCGCCGATATCGGCGGGGGGATTGGCCACCACGCCTCGCCCGGCGTTGAGCACCTCGTTGACCTCCATGGCGACGATGGCGCCGAGGATATCGCCCTTGTTTTGGTAGTAATTGTAGATCGTCCCGATCGAGACCTCGGCCTGCGCGGCGATAGCCTCGATCTTGGCGCCCTCATAGCCGGCTTCGCGGAATAGCGCTGTCGCAGCATCGATGATGCGACGGTGCCGGTCCGCCTTCTGCCTTTCGCGCAATCCGCTCATATCAGCCTCTTTGCCACAAAAACATAATTGACTCAATTTTAGAATTGGTTCAACTTTTCGCTAACAAGCCAGCAAGGCAGGGAGAACACTCGATGACCATCAACGCCCGGAATCCACTTTCCACCCTGAAATCCAATCTCGCCGCTGCCTGCGCGGCGACAGCGCTGCTTGTCGCGGCGGGCGCGGCTCAGGCCGCCGACCTCAATGCGCTCATCTGGTGCGATCACTCCGACCCGGCGCTGCTGCAGCCCTTCGAGGAAGCCAACAACGTCAAGGTCAACGTCAAGGAGTTCGAAGGCACCGGCGCCGGTCTCGCCATCATAGAGCAGTCGCAGCCTGGCGATTGGGATGTGATGGTGATCGATTCCATCGACGTGCCGCGTGGCGTCGAGAAAGGGCTTTTCGAGCCGCTGCCGGAAGACAAATTGCCTTTCGCCGACCTCTTTCCGGAAGTGAAGATGGAGAAGTCCACCGTCGTCGACGGCAAGCACTACGGCATCACGGAAAAATTCGGCTACAACACGATCGGCTTCAACAAGACCAAGGTCGATCCGGCCGACATGCAGTCGCTGCCGTCGCTAACGAGCGACAAATACAAGGGCAAGATCGCCATCTACGACTACTATTTGCCGGTCATCGGCATGGCGGCGCTCGCGATCGGCAAGAAGACCGCCGAACTCACCGAGGCCGACTTGCCCGCGCTCAAGACCGAGTTGCTGAAGATGAAGGCCAACGCCAAGCTGGTCGGCGAGGTCACCGCCAGCCAGACCGCTTTGGCAACCGGCGAGGTCGACATCCTGGTCGGCGGCGGCGAATGGGTGACGGCGGGCCTGGCCAAGGAAAACCCGGCGCTCGACTTCTCGATCCCGAAGGAAGGCGCGGTGCTGTGGTCGCAGTCGCTTGCCATGTTCAAGGATTCCAAGAACAAGGACATGGCGCTGAAGTTCATCCCGTACATCATGAGCCCGGAAGGCCAGGCGCGCCTTGCCACCTCCGCCTGCTACTGGGGCATGCCTTCCAACAAGAAGGCGACACTGACCGATGAGCAGAAAAAGATCCTGCGCTTCGACGAGCAGCCTGAGTTCCTTGCCCGAGCCCAGCCTTATCCGGCGCCGAATGCCGATCTCGACAAGAAGATGCAGGACATGTGGACCGAAATGCTGCAGGCGCAGTAACTCGGCCGATGAGCGTTGCTGGAACCAATGGACGTGCCCTACCCTGGGCGCTGGTCACGCCGGCGCTGGCATGGACGCTGCTGTTCTTCGTGCTGCCCTTCATCGCCATGGGGCTTTCCAGCCTGACGGCGCATGAAGGCGGCGCATTCACCCTCACCAACTACAGCCAGTTCTTCACCGACCCATCCTACTGGCGGGCGATGGTGAACTCGCTCGAGGTGACAGCGGTCGTCACGGCGATCTCGATCCTGCTCGCCTATCCCTTCGCCTGGATCCTGGCGGAACAAGTGCCGGAGCGCTGGCAGCGGCTGGCGCTGATGCTGGCCGTGCTGCCGTTCTGGACGTCTTACGTGGTTCGCTCCTATTCCTGGCTGCTGGTGCTGGCGCAAAACGGTGTGATCAACCGCGCGCTGGCTGGCCTCGGGCTGGTTGCCGAGCCGCTGCAGCTCGCCAACACGCGCTTCGCCACGGTCACCGGCTTCGTTCATTTCTTCGTCATGCTGCTGACGCTCACCATCTTCGCCAACCTCAAGCAGCTCAGCCCGAGTTACCGCAAGGCCGCAGCCGATCTCGGTGCCGGGCCGGTGCGCATCTTCCTGCATGTGGTGCTGCCGCTCACCTTGCCGGGCATCATGGTAGGCGCCTTCCTCACTTTCGTGCTCTGCATCGGCGATTACATCACCCCCCAGATACTCGGCGGCAACAATGAGCTGGTCATGCCGCAGCTGGTCATGATGCAGATCGGCCGGCGCGGCGATTTCCCACTCGCCTCGGCGCTGTCGATCATCCTGATGGCGGTCGTCACGGTCGCCTATCTCGCCTGCGCCCGCTGGCTGAAGATCGAGCGGACCTGACCGATGCGCGCAGCCGTCCGCATAGCCGCCGGGGCGTACGCAATCGCCGTCTACGGCTTCATCTTCCTGCCCGTGGTCGTGCTGGTGCTGTTTTCGCTGCAATCGACCTCATTCCCGATACCACCCTTCACCGGCCCGTCGTTGCGCTGGTATCAGGCGGTTCTGAGCGACGCACGGCTGACCTCGGCGCTGGTCAATTCGCTGCTGGTGGCGGTGTTGTCCTCGCTTGCTTCGGCCTCGCTCGGCTTCCTATCCGCCTGGGGTTTCGCGCGATTCGCGCTGCCCGGCTCGGCCCTGCTGCGCGGCCTGATCACGCTGCCGCTCACCGTCAGCTATCTGATCATCGGCATGGGGCTTCTGGTTCTGTTCAACTGGGCCGGCGTGCCGAAATCGCTGCTCGCCGCCGGAATCGGCCATGTCGTGATCAACCTGCCGCTTTGCTTTGCCATCATCTACAGCCAGATGGGCGACCACCAGATCAACATCGAGCGCGCCGCGCGCGACCTCGGCGCGGCCGAATGGAAGGTGCTGCTCCTGATCACCGTGCCGGTGATGGCGCCGGCGATCTTTGCCGGCTTCTTCCTGTCGATGACGTTCTCGTGGGACGAGTTCGTCATCTCCTTCCTGCTCACCCGCTTCGAGACGACCCTGCCGGTCGAAATCTGGAACCTCTTGCGCTCCGGTCTCAACCCCAAGACCAACGCCGTCGGCTCGCTGGTCTTTGCCGTATCGATCGTCCTCGTCGTGTTGTTCGAATTGACCCTTCTGCGGAGAAAGCCGGCATGAGCGCCCCCCTGGTCGACATCCGCAACGTCTCGCACCGCTTCGGCCAGCATCCGGTGCTGAAGAACGTCTCGCTCGCCATCGAACCCGGCAGCTACACGATCCTGCTCGGGCCGTCAGGCTCCGGCAAGACGACGCTGCTTTCGATCCTTGGCGGCTTCGTCACGCCCAGCGAAGGCAAGGTTTTCATCCGCGGCGAGGATTGCACCTCCGTGCCGCCGGCCAAGCGCCCGACGACGACGGTGTTCCAGGATTATGCGCTGTTCCCGCATATGAGCGTCGGCAGCAATGTCGGATTCGGGCTTCGCATGCAGGGTGTCGATGGCGCTACCCGGGCGGCGAAAGCGCGCGAGGCCCTGGCGCTCGTCGGTCTGTCAACAGCCTTCGACAAGAAGCCGCACCAGCTCTCCGGCGGCCAGCGGCAGCGGGTTGCGCTTGCCCGCGCCCTGGTTATCGAACCGGCGGTGCTCTTGCTCGACGAGCCGCTCGGCGCGCTGGATCTGAAGCTGCGCCGGCAGATGCAGGATGAGCTGAAGGCTATCCAGAAGCGCGTCGGCACCGCATTCGTCCATGTCACCCACGATCAGGAAGAAGCGATGGCGCTGGCCGACCATTGCGTGGTGATGAATGACGGGCGCATCGAAGATGAGGGCTCGCCCGAGCGGGTCTATGCCCGGCCGAAGACACGCTTCTCCGCGACCTTCATGGGTGAAAGCACGATCGTCGCCGGCAAGGCCGACGATCCGCAGGGCGGGCGCGTCACAGTCGCGACCAAACTTGGCCCGGTCTCAGTACCCGGCACGTCGCCCGCCGGCCGCGGCGTTGCGCTTGGCATACGGCCCGAACATCTGCTCCTCGGCGACGCCAAAGGCGATGTCGCGCTTGGCACGGCCAGGATTAGCGACGTCGTCTTCCAGGGCAGCTTCAAGCGCGTGCTGGCAGCCTCGATGCAGGATCCGGCGCTGCAGTTCATCGCCAAGGCGCCTGTCGCAGCGACGGTTGAGGCTGGAGACACGGTCGCCGTTTCATGCAACGCTGGCGACATCATCCTGCTGGCGGACTGAGCATGAACCTTCTTCCGGTCGTAGGCGCTCCGGACTGGTACGAAACCATCCGCATGGGCGACGACATCACGCTTATCCATGAGCCGTGGATAAAGCCGTTCTTCCGCTGCAACATCTGGCACGTGCGCGGGCGCGACCGCGACTTGCTGTTCGACACCGGCCTTGGCCATTTCAGCCTCAGGCGCCACGTTCCCCTGGTCAGCGAGCGCAAGCTCCTGTGCGTCGCCAGCCACACGCATTTCGATCACATCGGCTGCCATCATGAATTTTCGGAGCGTTGCGTGCACTCGGCCGAAGCGGAAATCCTGGCCGACCCGCGCAACGAATGGACGGTCGCCGACCGCTACGCCACCGATGCGATGTTCGACGGCCTGCCTGAGGGCTGGGAGGCGGCGCGCTACCGCATCCTGCCGGCGCCCGCGAGCCGGCTGCTGGAAGGTGGAGACGTGGTCGATCTTGGCGACCGCACCTTCGAGGTCATCCACACGCCGGGACATTCGCCCGGCGGCATCGCGCTTTACGAGAGAAAGACCGGCATTCTGCTGTCCGGCGATATCGTCTATGACGGCCCGCTGATCGACGACGTCTATCACTCAGACATCGGCGACTATGTCGATACGATGCTGTCAATGCGAGAGCTCGATGTCTCGGTCGTGCATGGCGGGCATTTCCCGAGCTTCGGCAAGGTACGCTACCGACAGCTCATCGACGAATACCTCGCGCACAAGCGCCAGTCGGGGTGCCACCTTCAGCGGAGCCGGTGAGCACCGGAGGCGATCAGCAGTCTTGGCTTAAAGCGCTCGTTGCGGACAGGGCGTTCCGGCTGCATCGCCGCATCGCGAAGCGGCCGGCTGCGGCCGCAAGCTCATCTCTTCCGAATGTCGCACCAGCTCGGCGAACATGAGGGCGAAACTTCCCATCATCAGGAAGACTATGATCAGGCGTGTTACCGGCAATAGACAGGTCTCTCGACTGGCCCCCGCCAACCCCATCCACTGCCGGCTAACATGACCGATCCGGCTTTACGAGTGTTTAAGCCTGGTCTTAACCATCGCGGCGATCACATTCGTTGCATGGCTGTCACGAAGCGCGAGCAGCCAGCGGCGCTGGCCGGTCAGTTCGGCGCAGCCATGCCGCCCTTTGCAGATGCGGCGGCCCATGCTACGCCGTCGCCGGCGCGGCCCAACCAGGCGGTCGCGGTTGCCGTTCGGGACCCATGAGCAAACAAACCAGCCGCTTCGCCTTCGTCTCATCCGATACCGACGACGCCCGCTCGGCGCTGGAGACATTGTCGGCCCGCTACGGGCAAATGCCGGTCGCCGATGCCGAGATCGTTATCGCGCTTGGCGGCGACGGGTTCCTGCTGCAGACGCTGCGCGACACGATGAGCACGGGAAAGAAGGTCTACGGCATGAACCGTGGAACGATCGGCTTCCTGATGAACGAGTATCGCGCCGGCGCACTCGAGGATCGCATCGCGTCGGCGGTGTCGGAGACGATCCGCCCGCTCGAGATGCAGGCGGTGACGCATGATGGCGAAACGATCTCCGCGCTCGCCATCAACGAAGTGGCGCTCTGGCGCCAGTCCTACCAGACGGCGAAGATCCGCATCACCGTCGACGATCAGGTGCGGCTGGAGGAATTGAACTGCGACGGCGTGATGATCGCTACGCCGGCAGGTTCCACCGCCTATAATCTGTCGGCGCACGGGCCGATCCTGCCGCTCGACGCGCCGCTGCTTGCGCTGACGCCGGTCAGCCCGTTCCGGCCGCGGCGCTGGCGCGGCGCGCTGCTGTCCAACAAGGCGACGGTGCGCTTCGACATACTGGAGTCGGAAAAGCGCCCGGTGAACGCCGCCGCCGACCATACGGAGGTCAAGGCCGTTGCCTCGGTCACCGTCCGGGAATCCCCGACCGCGACAGCGACACTGCTGTTCGATCCCAACCATTCGTGGAATGAACGCATCCTGGCCGAGCAGTTCCGCTACTGAGGTGGCGCGTAGATATAGCCGCGATTATGCAGCGCCATTAAGGTTACAGCTTCACAATCACAGCATTTCCGGCCGTTTCTGTTGACAAATCGCGGACTTGCGCCTAACTGCAACGCGATCTTGCAGGCGCGCGGCGTCTGCCGCGACGGATAGCGTTGCGCTTTTCCCGAACCAGCCAAAGACACCAAACACTTGTCCTCAGACACCACGATCGCTCAAGAAGCGTTGACGTTCACCGACCTCGGCCTGTCGCCGAAGGTCCTCTCCGCAGTCACCGATGCCGGTTACACGCAGCCGACTCCGATCCAGGCCGGCGCCATTCCGCACGCGCTTCTGGGCAAGGACGTGCTGGGCATTGCCCAGACCGGCACCGGCAAGACCGCCTCCTTCGTGCTGCCGATGCTGACACGGCTGGAAAAGGGCCGCGCCCGCGCGCGCATGCCGCGCACGCTGATCCTCGAGCCGACGCGCGAACTCGCCGCGCAGGTCGAAGAGAACTTCATCAAATACGGCAAGAACCACAAGCTCAACATCGCGTTGCTGATCGGCGGCGTTTCGTTCGATGAGCAGGACAAGAAGCTGGAGCGCGGCGCAGACGTGCTGATCGCCACGCCTGGCCGTCTGCTCGACCACCGCGAACGTGGCAAGCTGCTGCTCAACGGCGTCGAGATCCTCGTCATCGACGAGGCGGACCGTATGCTCGACATGGGTTTCATTCCCGACATCGAGCGCATCTGCGAGATGATCCCATTCACGCGCCAGACGCTGTTCTTCTCGGCGACTATGCCGCCGGAGATCACCAAGCTCACCGAAAAATTCCTGCACGCTCCAGTGCGTGTCGAGGTCTCGAAGGCCGCCTCCACCGCGACCAGCATCACGCAGCGGCTGGTAAAGTCGGGCTCCAAGCCGTGGGAGAAGCGCGAGACGCTGCGCAACCTGATGAAGGCTGAAAGCGAGGGGCTGAAAAACGCTATCATCTTCTGCAACCGCAAGGTCGAGGTGTCGGAGCTTTTCCGTTCGTTGCTGAAGTATGATTTCGACGCCGGCGCGCTGCATGGCGACATGGACCAGCGCGCCCGCATGCAGATGCTTGCCAATTTCCGTGACGGCAAGCTGCGCTACCTAGTGGCATCCGACGTCGCCGCTCGCGGTCTCGACATCCCCGATGTCAGCCACGTCTTCAACTACGACGTGCCGATCCATGCCGAGGACTATGTCCACCGCATCGGCCGCACCGGCCGCGCCGGCCGTTCGGGCAAGTCCTTCACGATCGCAACGCGCGCGGACACCAAATATATCGACGCCATCGAAAGGCTGATCGGCACCGAGATCGAGTGGCATGACGGCGATCTGTCGACGGTGACCGAAAGCGAGGGCGAGGAAGCACCGCGCCGTGGCCGCGGTGCCCCGCGCCGGGCCGGCCGCAAGGACGAGGAACGCAAAGGCCGCGGCGAGCGCAAGAAGGGCGCCGACCGCCATGCCGGGCACGGCGAGGACGAAACGCCTGTTGCGCCGCGCGATGAGCAGCCGGTCGCCGAGGTCACCGATATCGCCGAGCGCCGCGCCCGCAAGGACGCGATCCGCTCCGAGAACGACCGCAAGGGCTCCGCCAATCGCAACGACCAGCGCGGTGACCAGCGTTCGCCACGGGACAACCGCCCTGCCCGTCATCGTCAGGAAGAAGACGACGCGACCGTCGGCTTTGGCGACGACGTGCCGGCTTTCATGCGGATCGTCGCCAAGGTCTGAACCTCGCCAGCAAACGCCGACGGAAACGAAACGGCCCCAAGCGGGGCGGCCCAAGCGGGGCCGTTCTTTTGCTGGCTTCGCCCGATGGTTCAGCCAGACACTTTTCCCGAAATGATCCTGCTCGCTCTCACATCGGGCCCGGCATCATCTTGGTCGGTTTTTCCAACATCGGAAACTCGGCCTTGCTGCATTTCACCTTCGGGTTCGTCGGACTGAACATGCCGTTGGGATTGTCGCTGAACAGCCAGGCGTGAAGGTCGTAGTGGACGAACTCCTTGGGAATGAGCGGATAGTGCCCCTCCATCGGACCCATGAATTTCTGGCCAAAAAGCGTCGGTGCTTCCTTGACGTCCGGCGTCAGCGGCACCAGCCATTCCACAGCGACCAATTTCAAGCCTTTCTTGGTCGGCTCGTAGATCAGGACGTTGGGTTTCATCGGGTCGAGCTTCTGGCCGACACTGGGAACGTTGACGAAATGGATGCCCATGGCGCCCTTCGGATAGTCCATCGTGCCCGGTAGCTTCTCGCCGCTGTAGTAGACGCAACCGACGGTCGACAGATAGAGGTCGCGCACAGCGGCCGTGTAGTCCTCATATTTGGCCAGCGATTTCTTCAGGGCTTCGATATCAGCCTTGTTTGCGTCCTCGGCGTGAGCCGTCGTGGCGCCGAGCCACGCACCCAAAAGACCAGTCAAAACGAGAACGCCGCAACGTCCAAGGCGAGCTTGTCTTGTCATGCATTCCTCCCAGATTTTGGATCTAGCCGTGCAAGACCGAGGCGGAGAGTGCATTGCGCGGCCGGTTTATGCCGCCCCGTCCCCTCTGGAACATCGTCGATGCTAGACCTTTCCCTGATTGCGGAAAAGCAGTCATTTAGAATTAACCGGATCTGAAGAGCGCTAGCCTTCGTTCAAACAAAAACGGTCCCGCGCGGGACCGTTTCTCGCATTCGCCTGCCGATACGATCAGGTGAGCGGCGACAGTTGAATCTCGACGCGCCGGTTCTGCGCGCGGCCGGCGGCCGTAGCGTTGGAGGCGATCGGACGGGTTTTGCCGAAGCCGGTGACGGCGAAGCGGCGGGAATCGACGCCTTGTCCGGAAAGATAATTTGCGACGGCCAGCGCCCGGCGCTGCGACAGGTCGAAATTATGCTCGTCGCCGCCGGTCGAGTCGGTGTGGCCGAAGACGTCGACCGTGGTCTGGCGGAACTTGTTCAGCACCAGTGCTACCGAGTTCAGAACCGGATAGAAGCCCGGCTTCACCGCATCCTGGTCGACGTTGAAAGTGATGTCGGATGGCATGTTGAGGATGATCTGGTCGCCGGCGCGGGTCACGCTGACGCCGGTGCCCTGCAGTTGGCGCCGCAGTTCGGCTTCGTTCTGATCCATGGTCGCGCCGATCGCGCCGCCGGCCAGCGCGCCAATGCCCGCGCCGATCAGTGCGTTGCGGCGGTCATTGCCGCCGGCGAGCAGACCGATGCCGGCGCCTGCGAGCGCGCCAAGGCCAGCACCAGCGGCTGTGTTGGAGATCTTCTGGTCGCCGGTATACGGATCGGTGGTGGTGCAGGCGCTCACGAGCACAGCCGTCGCCACGACGACGAGCACAGTCTTCTTCATAAGATTGGTCCCTCTCCAATTCGCCGCCGTTGCGGCGGCGCCAAATCAGCCCTTCCGCTCGCCTTGTAGCATGAAATACGGCGAAAAACGGAACGGCAAAGGTGGCGTTACCAGAGGTTCTTCCCGTCAATCACAACCACTTCGACCTGACCCAGGTCGAAATGGTCGAACAGGCGGGAATTGACGCTGATCCTCGGGTTGTCGAAGTCCGGTTCGCCCGTCGACCAATCAGGCGTTTGGGTGAAGGTGCCGCAGCCGCAGGTGGCACAAAAACCGTGCTTGATGGTTTTCGAACCCCAGCGGTAGAAGGAGACCTTTTCAAGTGGGCTGGTCAGCTTGAATTGCGATGGCACGTAGTAGGCCCATAGCGCGCCCCGCTTGGAGCAGAACGAGCATGTGCACTGCGTCACCGTCTGCGGCGCGTCCGACACTTCGAATGTCGTCGCCTTGCAGTGGCAGCTTCCCTTGATTGTCATAGTCGTTACCTCTCCGTTGTCCGCCACCCCTTTGTCGAGCATTCCGCACGGAAAGCCGCTTCGCACGTTTCGTGCAAATGCTTGAGCAGCAAGGCAGCATAAGGAAGCACTCCTGACAACCGTTCGTCAGGAGGCTGGCATCGTCTCGTGCCGGCAGCTTCTGCCCTGCGCGCTTGAGCCCTCAAGCGGTCAGCGGCAGAGTGAGGTGGGCTTGCAGCTAGGCGGAGCCGCCTGGCTTCTTAGAAGCACCGCAACACAGGCAGGTAGAGCAGGATGTCAAAGTCGATCTGGCGTATCCTGCTCGAAAGCGCGTCGCGCTGAAACGGATTCAGGCGACGCGCTTTAAGTCTTTGTTTTATGCATGTCGTTGCCCAGGACCGCTGCACATTTCTGGGCGACATGCATCAGTAGGACGGGGGCGGCACGAACAGGCAGATGGTCTTGCCGGCATCGAGCCCAGCCTGATGCGCGCACCAGTGATATTCGCCATCGGGCGAATCCTTGACGCGCTTGTCGCTGTAGGCCACGACCTCGCCCGTGCCTTTGATGACGTAGCCTTCTGGCCGCTCGCTGATCGACGACTGCGGCACCTCCTTGCAGTCGTAATTGGCGCAGCAGGCAAAGGGATAGCTCCAGCCTTGCGGTAGAACCGCCGTGGGTTTGGCGTCGTGCGCGAAGGCAGGCGCGGTCAGAATCGCGAGCACACCGGTGGTGAACAGGGAAAACAGGAGTCGGCCAGCCGGTCGAACGGTTTGGGCCGATCTTGCTATGGCAGCAGACATCGAAGCGTTCCTTTCGAGCATCAAGCGTTTCTCGCTTGCCCGTTCCCGGAACGTGTCTTCCCAAGTGGCCGGATCGTCAGTCGCAGATATGCCGCGTCCGGCCATAAATGCTTCTATCGTTCAGCCCCAATGCTGGGCTGATTCCTTGGCCGGCGCAAGAATCTGCTGCATCGACGATGCCGCGACCTGCGCCAACCTCTGCCTGCCAGAATCGTGCGCCGGCTTGGTAAATGGCCGGTTAGCAGTGCGGAAGCTGGTGCCGGACAACGAAATTCGGCTCACGCTGGTTCCGGCCGTTCAGCCGGGAACACGTTCATCATACCGCAGGCGCTTGTCGCCGATTGTGAACCATTTCGCCTTGGAACCGACAAAGATGTGTGCTGTGGGGGGCCGCACCGAGCGCGGCGCGTCACCACCCATCCTGAAACGTCAGCTTGCGTCTCGGCTAGTCGAGATCCGCCACCATTTCGCCGGCGCCGCCTTCGATACGGTGCGACAGCGAGGCCTCCATGAATTCGTCGAGGTCGCCGTCGAGCACGCTCGACGGGCTGGTGCTCTCAACCCCGGTGCGCAGGTCCTTCACCAGTTGGTAGGGCTGCAGCACGTAGGAGCGAATCTGGTGGCCCCAGCCGATATCGCTCTTCGACGCCTCGGTGGCGTTGGCGACGGCCTCGCGCTTCTTCAGCTCTTCCTCGTAGAGCCGCGAGCGCAGCATCTCCCAGGCCTTGGCCCGGTTCTTGTGCTGCGAGCGCTCGGCCTGGCAGGCAACCGCGATGCCGGTCGCAAGATGGGTGATGCGGACTGCCGAGTCGGTCGTGTTGACGTGCTGGCCGCCCGAACCGGAGGAGCGGTAGGTGTCGATGCGGACGTCGGATTCCGAAACATTGATCTCGATCGTATCGTCGATGACCGGATAGACCCAGACGCTGGCAAACGAGGTGTGGCGGCGCGCATTGCTGTCGTAAGGCGAGATGCGCACCAGGCGATGGACGCCGGACTCCGTCTTCAGCCAGCCATAGGCATTGTGGCCCTTGATGAGCACCGTGGCCGACTTGATGCCAGCCTCTTCGCCTTCGTGGACTTCCAGCACCTCGACCTTGAAGCGCCGCCGCTCTGCCCAGCGCGTATACATGCGCAGAAGCATCGAGGCCCAGTCCTGGCTCTCGGTGCCGCCGGCGCCGGCATGAATTTCGAGATAGGTGTCGTTGGCGTCGGCCTCGCCCGATAGCAGCGTCTCGACCTGGCGGGCCTTCGCCTCGCCCTGCATTGAGCGGAGCGCCGCCTCAGCTTCGGCGACGACGCCTTCGTCGCCCTCTTCCTCGCCGAGCTCGATCAGGCCGATATTGTCTTCGAGCGCCTGTGTCAGGCCCTTGACCGCCGCGATGCCCTCCTCGAGTTCCTGGCGCTCGCGCATCAGCTTCTGCGCTTCCAGGGGATCGTTCCAGAGGCTGGAATCCTCGGCGCGGACGTTCAGGTATTCAAGCCGCTTGATGGCCTGATCCCAGTCAAAGATGCCTCCTCAGCAGGGTTATCGCCTGCCTGATCTCGTCGACAATGTTCTGCGTTTCCGCGCGCATGGCTTCTGGTTCTGTCCTGTTGTTCTGGTTCTTTGTCCGGAGTAGGCGCGATACATAGGCACGGCACCGCCGCCTGTAAAGCGAAATGGGCCGACGCCGCGTCTCGCCGAAACGGACTCACGCGACGCGCTTTACGTCTTTGTTTCCCGTCGTCCCAGGACCGCCGCACCCGTTTGGGCGCCGTGCCTCAGTAGAGGCCGCCGCCGCCGTCCTGGATGGCCTGGTTGGCCTGCGGCGACAGCGCTCCGCCGGAGCCGTTGGAGCCGTCCGCGCCCATGCCGATGACCCAATAGCTGTCGGCCGGGCCGGTGCCAGGCTTGAACGCCTCGATGATGGTGTTGGGATCGCCCTCGGCCGCGCGCATGCCAGTCTTGCGGTTGATGGCGATCATCTTCATGCCTTCCGGTACCTGGAAGTCGACATTCGGCGTGCCGTCGAGCGCCACGCGCATGAAATCCTTGAAGATCGGCGCCGCCAGGCCGCCGCCCGTGGCGCCCTTGCCGAGGCCGCGCGGGTTGTCGTAGCCCATGTACAGACCGACGACGAGGTTCGGCGTGAAGCCGATGAACCAGGCATCCTTCTCGTCGTTGGTGGTGCCGGTCTTGCCAGCGATGTGACGGCCGAGCTCGGCGATGGTGGCGCCGGTGCCGCGCTGCACCACGCCTTCCATCATGGAGGTGATCTGGTAGGCCGTCATCGGGTCGAGCACCTGCTCGGAATTGTCCACCAGTTCAGGTTCGGGCTGGTTCTTCCATTCGCTGGCATTGCAGCCTTCGCAGCCGCGCTCGTCCTGCTTGAACACGGTCTTGCCGTAGCGGTCCTGGATGCGGTCGATCAGCGACGGTTTGATTGATTTGCCGCCATTGGCCATGATCGAATAGGCCGAAACCATGCGCATGACCGTCGTTTCGCCTGACCCCAGCGCCATCGGCAGATATGGCGCCAGATGGTCGTAGACGCCGAAACGTTCGGCATATTCCACGACCAGCTTCATGCCCATGTCGTTGGCAAGCCGCACGGTCATCAGGTTGCGCGACTTCTCGATGCCGGAGCGCAGGGTGGCGGGGCCGGCCGCCGTACCGTCATAGTTCTTCGGGGTCCATGTCGTGTTGCCGCTCTGGATGGTGATCGGACCGTCCATGATCACCGAAGCCGGGGTGTAGCCATTGTCGAGCGCCGCCGAATAGACGATCGGCTTGAATGACGAGCCGGGCTGACGCATCGCCTGGGTCGCGCGGTTGAATTCCGACTGCGCATAGGAGAAGCCTCCGACCATGGCCAGGACTCGGCCGGTATGCGGGTCCATGGCAACCAGGCCGCCTTCGACCTCGGGCACCTGGCGCAGGCTGTAGGCATTGTCGGAGCCTTCGTTCTTCTGCACGAAGACGACATCGCCGGGCTCAAGCACTTCCGCGGGCGATTTCGCCCTGACGGACTTGCCGTTGACGATGTGGCGCATGGCAAAGCCCATGTCTTCCTTGCTGACTGTGCCCTCGACGCGCTCCTTGACGAGTTCGCCCGAGACCTGGCGCGCCGGCTGGATGCCGATGGTCAGGCCCTCGGCGGAGCTGTCGAGCACCACCGCCAGCCTCCATTCGGGCACGTCTTCCAGCCCCTTGACATTGCCAAGCGGCACGCCCCAGTCGCCGGAGATGTCGATATGGGTCACCGGCCCGCGATAACCGCGCAGCGTGTCGTATTTCAGCAGGCCGTTCTGCATCGCCTTGCGGGCGATGAGCTGGATCTTCGGATCGAGCGTGGTACGCACCGAAAGGCCGCCTTCGTAAAGGGCGTTCTCGCCGTAGCGGGCGATGATCTGGCGGCGCACCTCCTCGGTGAAATACTCGCCCGCGAACAGGTAGGAGCCGTTGCGGCGCGGCGTCACGCCAAGCGGCTCGGCCTTGGCCTTGTCGCCTTCCTCGCGAGTGACGTAACCGTTCTCGACCATCTGGTCGATGACCCAGTTGCGGCGCTCGATGGCTCGATCGGCATGCTTGAAGGGATGATAGTTGTTGGGACCCTTGGGCAGCGAAGCGAGATAGGCGGCTTCGGCAACGGTGAGCTCGTTGACCGACTTGTCGAAATAGGTGAGCGCGGCACCGGCGACGCCGTAGGCGCCGAAGCCGAAGAAGATCTCGTTGAGATAGAGCTCGAGGATGCGGTCCTTCGAATAGGCCTGCTCGATGCGGAAGGCCAGGATCATCTCCTTGATCTTGCGCTCGTAGGTCTGGTCGGAGGTCAGCAGAAAGTTCTTGGCGACCTGCTGGGTGATCGTGGAGGCGCCCACTTGTCGCCGGCCGGAACCGAAATTCTGGAGGTTGACGATGATGGCACGGCCGAGGCCGGTGACGTCGATCCCGGGGTGGTTGTAGAAGTTCTTGTCCTCGGCCGACATGAAGGCGGCCTTGACGCGATCCGGAATTGCCTGAATCGGCAGATAAAGACGCCGCTCGCGCGCATACTCGGCCATCAGCGAGCCATCGGACGCATGGATGCGCGTGGTCACCGGCGGTTCGTATTTGGCCAGCACCTCATAGTCGGGCAGATCCTTCGCCAGATGGCCGATGTAGATGGCCAGGCCAGCCGCGACCAGCAGGGCGAGCGTCGTGCCGATGCCGAAGAAATAGCCGATGAGACGAATCATGCCCGCTCCAGTCCGTGGTTCGGGATTTTCCTAAACGAAGCCACCTGCCACGCAAGCTTCCCGGGGCGGTCCCAATCCGCAATGGAAAACCCATGTCGCGACCATGTGGACAAAATACGGCAACGCGAAATTTCGGGTCTCGGTCTGCGAAATAATAGCGCTCGCTGTTGTGGTCGTGCAACGCCGCTACTGCATGTCGCGTAAAACCGTGCAGCGGTTTGCGAAAACGACAGTGCATAAGAACAAAGACCTGAAGCGCGTCGCCTGGATCCGTTTCAACGCGACGCGCTCTAGTGGTTGTAGCCGATGGCGGCGCCTTCAGCCACCCGTCTGCGTACCAGTCTTGGCGGCGGCAAAGAGAGCGACGGCGTTGGTTATGCTCTGTGCCGCCTTGCCGCGCCAGTCCGCACTCAGGAGTTGCGCCTCGTCCTTGGTGTTGGAGAGGTAGCCGAGTTCGACCAGCACCGAAGGTACGTCGGGCGCCTTGAGCACCTTGAAGCCGGCCGAGCGTTGCGGATTGTTGATGAGACCGACGCTGGTCGACAACTGCCCGACCAAAGTGTGGGCAAAGCTCATCGAGAAGCTGTGGGTCTCGCGGCGGATCAGGTCGATCAGAATGTCCGTGACTTCCTTGTTGTCGTCCTTGATCACCAAGCCTGCGAACTGGTCCGACAGATTTTCGCGATCGGCCAGCGCCTGCGCTTCCGGGTCGGAGGCTTTGTCCGACAGCGTATAGACGGTGGCGCCACGGATGCCACGGACGTTGATGGTATCGGCGTGGATCGAGATCAGCAGGTCGGCCTCGTGCTGGCGGGCGATGCGCACCCGATCGTCCAGCGTCAGGTACTCGTCCTTGTCGCGCGTCATGAACACGTCGTAGCTCCCGACCGCGGCGAGCTTGTCGCGCAACTCGGTGGCGAAGGCGAGCGTGACGTTCTTCTCGACTGTGCCGCCGGCGCTTTCCGCGCCGCCGTCCACGCCACCATGGCCGGGATCGATGACGATCGTGAAACGGTGGCCAGGCGCGGAGACCGGCCCTGTGCCGACCCTGGCGCCCTTGTCGGTGGAAACGGTCGAACCGGTCGTCAACGACTGGTTGGCCAAGGCTTCGTCGAATTCCCGCTCCGAGGCAGCCGACATGTCGATGGCGATGCGATAGCCGCTGCCCTCGTCATTCTTGAGCACGTCGAGCTTGTCGACCGCAAACGGCCCCTTGCCAGTCAGGATCAGCCGCGAGCCCTGTCCCTGGTCGCCGTAGCGCACGGCCCGCACCAGCCCGCGCGGCCTGGTGTCCTTGGCGATGACGGCGAAGCGCGTCCGTGGCAGGTCGATGACGAGGCGATTGGGCCCGCGCAGCAGGAACCATTTGACTTCGGGCTCGCGGTCGAAAGCTACCACGATGCGCATCTTGGTGGCATCGCCCGCCATCTTGTAGCTGGTTGCGGCAAGCAAGGCATCGGCTCGTGAGACATCTGCAAGACCAAGCAGCGTCGTCAGCAGGAAAAGCAGCCATGCCAGGTGCGGGAGGTGCCTGACAGCGCCACGCCACTTGTTTGCGGTGCCTGACGGTCCCATCTCTTTGCAGTCGCTCCCGCTTTGGCGCCTTGCGCCGGATCGTTTCGGAGATGCGCCGTCTCAGGCAGACAACTCGATTAACAATTGGTATCCAGAGAAGGTTAACCAACCCTTTTCTCGCACGCTGGAGGGCAACCTTCCGCAGCGGAAGCGCATTTTGCCGGCAGCCGAAATCGGGGTTGCCTTCCACCCCGCCAAATCATAAAAGCGACATTGGATCACTGCAATCCTGGAACCAACCCGCCCCCTGGTTTCCTGTCACAGGCAAGATGCTAAGGCGGCTCCTTCGCTTCCGGGCTTCAGTTGGTCGCGACGATTTTCGCAGGCGTGCTCCCGTGGCGGGGGAATCGCTTGCGTGAGGAAAACGGCCCGGGATGTCCCGCGCCGGCTCGTGTGAGCAAACAAGCTGGTCCGGCTTAACCCGGGCTTTGGTTCAATAGGTTCTGCTGGGTGCCGATGGCTTCAAGCGCAATCATGGAAAGGTCCGCATCGAACCGCGCCATAGTGGCTGCGGGCGGCACCGCCATTGCGTCGAAGCAGCGGCCGGCAGACATTCAATTGTCCGGCGTCCATAAAAATCCAGGCGCACAGCGGCGGGGCCTGCCTCGCCAGCTGCGGCTGTTGGCTGCCGGGAGGAAACGAAATAATGCCCAACAAGATGCTGATAGACGCCTCCCACCCGGAGGAAACACGCGTTGTTGTCGTTCGCGGTAACCGCATCGAAGAATTCGACTTTGAATCCCAGGACAAGAAGCAGCTCAAAGGAAATATCTACCTCGCCCGCGTAACCCGCGTCGAACCTTCCCTCCAGGCAGCCTTTGTCGAATATGGCGGCAACCGTCACGGGTTTCTTGCCTTCAGTGAAATTCACCCGGACTATTACCAGATCCCGGTCGCCGACCGTCAGGCCTTGCTGCGTGCCGAAGCGCAGGAGGCCGAGGACGAAGACGACGAGGAAGCCGAGAGCGGCGAAGAGCAGCAGGCGCGCGACCGCGGCGGCCGCCGCAACCGCCGGCGCGGCGGCAGGAACCGTGATCGCGGCGAGCAAAAGCGCGATGCTGCCGCCGGTTCCGACGAATCCAGCGAAAGTGCCGAAGAAACAACGCCGGCAAGCGCTGAGACCGTCAGCGAGGGCGGCGACGCTGGCGATGCCCTGACGGAAATCACCGAAGAAGGCTCTTCGCTTGTCGAAGCCGCGGCCGAGGCGGCCGATGAACAGGACAGCACCGGCGCCGAACCTGTCGCGACCGCAGAGACGGACGTCAGTCCCGAAAGCGGGGATGAGGAGTCTTCCGAGCGCGGCCCAACCTCCATTGCGGCCAGCGTCGATGCCGACGTGATTTCCGAAGCGGTGCCGCAGGCCGAGTCCGCCACCGAAACCGCTCCTGCCGACGAAGCCGCCTCCAGCGACAACGATCGCGGCATGGTCGAAGAGGTCCAGTCCTCGCATTCGGACGAGCACGAGATCGAATCCGTTGGCGCCGAGGACGCTCTGGAAGAGGTGCGCAACCGCCGCAAGCCGGTTCGCCGCCAGTACAAGATCCAGGAAGTCATCAAGCGCCGGCAGATCCTGCTGGTGCAGGTCGTAAAGGAAGAGCGCGGCAACAAGGGCGCGGCGCTTACCACCTACCTTTCGCTCGCCGGCCGCTATTCGGTGCTGATGCCGAACACGGCGCGCGGCGGCGGCATCTCGCGCAAGATCACCAATGCGCAGGACCGCAAGCGATTGAAGGAAGTTGTCGCCGATCTCGACGTGCCGCAGGGCATGGGCGTGATCCTGCGCACCGCTGGCGAAAGCCGCACCAAGGCCGAGATCAAGCGCGACTATGAATATCTGATGCGGCTGTGGGAGAACGTCCGCAACCTGACACTGCAGTCGACGGCCCCTGCCCTGGTCTATGAGGAAGGAAGCCTGATCAAGCGCTCGGTCCGCGACCTTTACAACAAGGATATCGACGAGATCCTGGTCTCCGGCGAGGACGGCTATCGCGAGGCCAAGGACTTCATGCGCATGCTGATGCCGAGCCACGCCAAGGTGGTTCAGCCCTTCCGCGACACCACCCCGATCTTCGTGCGCAACGGTATCGAGGCGCAACTCGATCGCATGCTGCAGCCGCAGGTGACGCTGAAGAGCGGCGGCTACATCATCATCAACCAGACCGAGGCGCTGGTTTCGATCGACGTCAACTCCGGCCGCTCCACCAAGGAGCATTCGATCGAAGACACCGCGCTCCACACCAATCTGGAGGCCGCCGAGGAAGTCGCGCGGCAACTCAGGTTGCGCGACCTCGCCGGCCTGATCGTCATCGATTTCATCGACATGGAGGAGAACCGCAACAACCGGTCCGTCGAGAAGCGCCTGAAGGACCACCTCAAGAACGACCGCGCACGCATCCAGGTCGGCCGCATCTCGCATTTCGGCCTGATGGAGATGTCGCGCCAGCGCATCCGCGCCAGCGTGCTGGAATCGACCATGAAGCCCTGTCCGCATTGCGGCGGCACCGGCCATGTCCGCTCCGATTCCTCGGTAGCGCTGATGGTGGTGAGGGCGATCGAGGAATTCCTGCTCAAGGATTCGCGCAGCCACATTACCGTGCGCACCCCGGCGGCGACCGCGCTCTATGTGCTCAACCACAAGCGAGCCAATCTCGTCGAACTCGAAGCCCGCTTCGGTTTGACCATCACGCTCGAAGCAGACGAAACCCTGGGATCCCAGCACTACGCGATTTTCCGCGGCGCCGTGGCCGAGAAGCCGGAAGGCTTTGTCGAGGTGCGCAGCCTGCCGACCTATGTCGAGCCGGAAGAGCCCGAGGACGAGATCGTCGTCGAGGAAGACGAGATGTCGGCCGAGGCCGAACAGCCGCGTCATCCGCAGCAGCACGGACAGCATGAGCAGAGGTCCGGCGAGGACGGGGACAACCGTGATCGCAAGCGCCGCAGGCGCCGCAGGCGGCGTGGCGGCAAGGATCGCGACCGCGAGCATCCAGCCCATGCGGATGCCGTGTCAGCGCCCGCGGCGGCAGACGACGGCACCCCGGTTGAGGTAGAGGCCGAAGCCGCACCGGAGGTGACAGCCGGTGGCGAAGCGGCAGCGGCTGACGATGCTTCCGGCAAAAAGCGCAGGCGCGGCAAGCGCGGCGGCAAGCGCAATCGTCAGGGCGAAGAATCGGTCGATGCCGTCGCCGGCGATCAGACGGAAGGCGCCGAGGACGAGGCGGCGGACGACAAGGTCGCAGCCTCCGCCGAACAGGCGGCAACTCCGGCGCCAGCCAATGACGATGCGCCCGACGCGGACAAAACGAAGAAGCCGCGCCGCGCCCCGAGGGCAAAGAAGGCTGCGGCGGCAGCGGTGGTCGATGCCGTGGCCGAGCCTGTCGCTGAAGTACCTGCCCCTGCGGCCGCCGAACCGGAACCGGTGCTTGCTGCTTCTGCCGCGGCGGAAGCTGAGGCTCCAGCGCATCCGACCCGGCGCAGGCCCCAGTCGATCGACGCGCCGGCGGTTCCCGTCGTCTCATCGAATGTGAGCGAGGAGGCCAAGGCCGAAGACAAGCCGAAGCGCGCCGGCTGGTGGCAGCGCAAGGGCTTTTTCTAAGCGTTACAGACGATTAGGCTGATCTGCTGAACAAAAATCCCGCGCCACCTGGCGCGGGATTTTTGTCTGGTTTCAGGTTCAGCGCTGAACGAATTCACTGCGACACACGCGAGTTCCAGGCTCAAGGTGCGAAGATCGACCAGTTCATCGTCCTGGCCAATTTCTCCAAGGCAATCGAGCCGAGCTGCGAATTGCCGTTGGCATTGAGGCCTGGCGACCACACCGCCAGCGACGCCACGCCCGGCACGATCCCCAATATGCCGCCGCCGACGCCGCTCTTTCCGGGAATGCCGACGCGAAAGGCGAAATCACCCGAACCGTCATAGTGACCGCAAGTCAGCATCAGCGCGCCGATGCGACGTGCGCGCTCGGTCGACACGACCGAATGCCCGGTCGCCGGGTTCCTGCCGCCATTGGCGAGGAAGCGGCCGGCCATCGCCAATTGACGGCAGCTCATTGCGATGGCGCAGTGATGGAAGTAGACGCCGAGCGCCAGCTCCGGCGCGTGATGGAGATTGCCGAAGGATTTCATGTAGTTGGCTAAGGCGAAGTTACGATAGCCGGTGGCTCTCTCGGAGGCTGCGACCTCGCGGTCGATGATGATGGTGTCGTCGTCGGCGAGGAACTGGACGAAGCGCAGAATCTCGCCGATGGCCTCGCGCGGCTGATGACCGGCGAGCAGTATGTCGGAAACGACGATGGCGCCGGCATTGATGAACGGATTGCGCGGAATGCCGTTCTCGTGCTCCAGTTGGACGATCGAATTGAACGGGTTGCCGGACGGTTCGCGTCCGACCCGCTGCCACAGCGCGTCGCCGACATTGCCGAGCGCCAGCGTCAGCGTGAACACTTTGGAGACGCTCTGGATCGAAAAGGGCTCATCGGCATCGCCGGCGACGAGGACGCGCCCTTCATTGGTCACGACGGCGATGCCGAACTTCTTCGGGTCGACCTTGCCGAGCTGAGGAATGTAGTTGGCGACCTCGCCGCGATCCGTGCGATCCGCCATTTCGGCGGCGACTTCGGCCAACGCCTGCTCGAGTTCCGGCATGAAGTCCCCGCTATTTCAGCCAGCGCTCGATGCGCGCGATCGCCTCGACCATGTCCTCGTGGCTGCCGGCATAGGAAAAGCGCATGGTGCGATGGCCCTGAAGCGGATCGAAATCGCGACCGGGCGTGGCTGCGACGTGCGCCTCGGCAAGCATCTTGCGGGCAAAGGCCATACTGTCATTGGTGTGGCGGGTGACGTCGCAGAAAGCGTAGAAGGCACCATCCATGGGCGCCGCCAGCGCGAAGCCGAGTTCCGGCAGGCGCTTCATCAGAAGATCGCGGTTCCAGGCATAGCGCGCCTTCACCGCTTCCAGCTCCGCCGTTGCCTTGAACGCCTCGATCGCCGCGAGCTGCGACAGTTCCGGCGGTGAGATGTAGAGGCTCTGAGCGATGCGCTCGACAGGGCGCACCAGTTCCTCGGGCAGCACCATCCAGCCGATGCGCCAGCCCGTCATGCAATAGTATTTCGAGAAGGAATTGATCGCCGTCACACCGGCGCCACAGGCCAAGGCCGTGACATCCGGCGCGGCATAGGCCAGCCGGTGGTAGATTTCGTCGGAGATCACCGCGATGCCGAGCTCCTCGGCCGTCTTCACCAACGCGGAAAGCACCTTGCCCGGGATGACCGCGCCAGTCGGGTTCGCGGGACTGGCAAAGAGCACGCCCTTGAGCGGTCTTTCGCTGTGCGCCTCCTTCAGGTGCCCGGGATGAAGGTAGGCGTCCGAGCCGAGCTCGATCTCGACAATCTCGATGCCGAGCGCGGCCATGATGTTGCGGTAGGCCGGATAGCCGGGTGCGGCGATCGCAACGCGGTCACCGGGATCGAACATGGCCAGGAAGGCAAGATTGAAGGCGGCCGACGAGCCTGTGGTCACCGCAATGCGGGCCGGGGCGACATCGATACCGTAATGCTCGCCATAGTGCGCGGCGATCGCCCTGCGCAGCTCCGCCAGGCCCAGTGCATCGGTGTAGCCGATGCGGCCATATTTGAGGGCCGCTGCCGCTGCTTCGCGCACGATGGCCGGCGCCGGGTCCGATGGCTGGCCCACCGCCATCGACACCACCGGCACGCCCGTCGCCTTAAGCCGGTTGGCTTCGGCCAGGATATCCATGGCGTGGAACGGCTCGACCTCGCCGCGGCGTGAAAGCGAAACGACCATCTGACCTCTCGTCCACCCTGCCCTTGTTGTCGCAATTCCGGCGGAAAGCCGCCGCGAACCGTGCCGGGACCGCCCAGCATCAGCGCAAGCGCCGCACAAATGCCCGATTGATGTGGGGATCACAAGCGCGCAGGAAGTTGCCGGCGCCGACTTTTCATCCTTCGCCCGCTCGTCTACCAGTGGAGCTGTCATGTTGAGCCGAGCCCGACCATCCGAAGCCAGATCGACCCTGGTAGGAACCGCACGCGCATTTGCGACACTGCTGCTTGCCGCCGCCGTCGCAATCTCAGGCTCGACCAACGCCTTTGCGCAGGGCGTCCCCGTCGTGCGCGATGCCGAAATCGAAGCGCTGGTGCGCGACTATGCCCGGCCGATCTTCAGGGCAGCCGGCCTTGCCAATGACGGCATCGACATCGTGCTCGTCAACGATCAGAGCTTCAATGCCTTCGTCACTGGCCGTCGCCTGTTCATCAATACCGGCGCCCTGATGACTGCCGAGACGCCGAACGAGATCATCGGCGTCATCGCGCACGAGGCCGGCCACATCGCCGGCGGCCACCAGCAGAAGCTGCGCGACCAGCTCGAACGCGCCAAGACGATGGCCATCCTCGCCACACTGCTCGGCGCCGGCGCCATCGTCGCCGGCGCGACCACCAACAGCCGCGGCCTCGCCGGCGCAGGCATGGGCGTAGCGGCGGGCAGCGGCGAGATGGCGCAGCGCAGCATCCTCGCCTATCAACGCGGCGAAGAAATCATCGCCGACCGCTCGGCAATCACCTATCTCAACGCCACCGGCCAGTCCGGGATGGGCATGCTCAAGACCTTTGCCCGCTTCCAGAGCGCCTTGTCGCTGGCCGGCACGCAGGTCGATCCGTATCGGATCAGCCACCCGATACCGCAGGAGCGCATCGCCAACCTGGAGGCGCTGGTCAAGCAGAGCCCCTATGTCGGCAAAGTCGACCCGCCGGCGCTGCAACAGCGGCACGACATGATGCGCATCAAGATCGCGGCCTACATGCAGGGCCAGGCCGCTGTGGCGCGGCTGATGCGCAAGTACCCGGGAAGCCTGGCCTCTCGCTATGGCGATGCACAGGTGACCTATCTCTACGGCAATCCTGGCGCGGCGCTGGTCAAAACCGCCGCACTGATCAAGGAACAGCCGAAGAACCCCTATTTTCAGGAGTTGCGCGGCGACATCCTAATGAAGGTCAACAAGCCTAAGGATGCCGCAGAGGCTTATGCCAAGGCAGTCAGCCTCGATCCGGCGCGGTCCGGGCTGCTGCAGGTTTCGCTCGGCCAGGCGCTGCTGGCCGTCGGCACGCCCGATTCGGCGAAGAAGGCCGTTACCCAGCTCAACAACGGCATTGGCCGCGACAAGGAAAACGCGGAGGCCTATCGTTATCTGGCGCAAGCCTATGGTGAGCAAGGCGATATATCGGCCGCCGATCTAGCGACGGCTGAGGGACATTTTTATTCCGGCGACTACAAGAACGCGAAAATCTTCGCCATGCGCGCTCAACAGAAGTTGAAACGCGGCGAACCGAGGTGGCTTCGTGCGCAGGATATCATAAACTACACGCCATCAAACAAACTGAAATGAAAGTCCCGGCAGCATGCGGCGACGAGACCCTGAACGGGACAGGCAGAAGGATCTGATCATGAACAAGGCAATCCTGCTCGGCAGCGCCGGCGTGGCGGTAGCGCTCGGCATGCTGGCATTCGGCTTCGTGGCAGGAAGCCCGCAGGCCGCCAAGGCCGACACCACACAAGCCATCCAGGTCGCGTCCGATGACACCAAGATCGACCGCAAGGAAGTCGAAGCGATCATCCGGGACTATCTGTTGAAGAACCCTGAGGTGCTGCTCGAGGTGCAGGACGCGCTCGAGGCCAAGCAGAAGGAAGAACAGCGGATCGCCGCGCTCGGCGTCATCAAGAACGCCAAGGACGAGATCTTCAATTCCACCTTCGACGGCGTCGTCGGCAATCCCAACGGCAAGATCACGATCGTCGAGTTCTATGACTATAATTGCGGCTTCTGCAAACGCGCCATCGAAGACATGCAGGCGCTGACCAAGGCCGATTCCGACCTGCGTTTCGTGCTCAAGGAATTCCCGATCCTGAGCCCGGATTCGCAGAAGGCCAGCATCGTCTCGATGGCCTTCCATCTGATGATGCCTGAGAAGTACGGCCAGTTCCACACCGCGCTGCTCGGCGGCCAGGGCCGCGCCACCGAACAGACCGCCATGAAGGTGGCGCTGTCGCTCGGTGCCGACGAGGCGAAATTGCGCGAGAAGATGAAGGATCCGAGCATCAACGAAGCGCTCTCGCGGACCTACGACCTCGCCACCAAGCTGTCGATCACTGGCACGCCGTCCTATGTTGTCGGCAACGAAGTGGTGTTCGGCGCGCTCGGGCAGCAGGTGCTCGCGGAGAAGATCGAGCAGGCCAAGAGCGCGCTCTGAGCAGCGGCGCGCCGCGGTTTTCCGGCAGTTGTGGACAGCGAAAGAACGCACTTGCGCTCTTTTCGCGGGCGGCTATGCCCATTATAGAGGCCCAGCGCGCCGGCTTGGAGCGGGCGCTGAAGAAGGTCGGCATCCTTGAAAACGATTTTCGTCCTGAACGGTCCCAATCTCAACATGCTCGGCAAGCGCGAGCCGGGGATCTATGGCGGCAAGACGCTCGCCGCGATCGCCGAAGATTGCAAGGCGGCAGGCGCGGCGCTCGGGCTGGAGATCGATTTCCGCCAGTCCAACCATGAGGGCGACCTCGTCGACTGGGTCCAGGAGGCCGGTGACAAGGCTGCCGGTATCGTCATCAACCCCGGCGCCTACAGCCACACCTCGATTGCCATCCACGACGCCATTCGCGCCGTCGCGCCGCTGCCGGTCGCCGAAGTCCATCTTTCCAATATTCACGCGCGGGAAGCTTTTCGCCACGTTTCCATGATCTCGCCGGTCGCCGTCGGCATGATCTGCGGGTTCGGGCCGCTCGGCTACACGCTCGCGCTGCAAGCGCTGGCGGCACGCCTGTGACCGGCCCCCAAACAGAAGGCTCGAACATGTCGATAAAGAAGAATGGTGTTGACCAGCAGCTGATCCGCGATCTGGCGGGCATACTGAACGACACCAACCTGACCGAGATCGAAGTCGAGCTCGGCGACCTGAAGGTGCGCGTGTCGCGCCAGGCCCAGGCCGTTCATGCGGTCGCAGCTCCGATGCCGGTTGCCGCGGCCCCGATGGCGGCTGCGGCGGCGCAGCCGGCAGCGGGCCCGGTCGGCGCAGCGGCTGCCGATCCCGGCAAGAACGCCGTGCCTTCGCCTATGGTCGGCACCGCCTATCTGGCGCCCTCGCCCGACGCAAAGGCGTTCATCGAGATCGGCCAGAAGGTCAAGGAAGGCCAGACGCTGCTCATCATCGAAGCGATGAAGACGATGAACCAGATCCCCTCGCCGCGCGCCGGCACGGTGACGGCGATCCTGATCGAGGATGCCCAGCCGGTAGAATACGGCATGCCGCTCGTGGTCATCGAGTAGAGCCGGGAACAGCGGGCAGATGTTCCAGAAGATCCTCATCGCCAATCGCGGCGAAATCGCCCTGCGGGTGCTGCGCGCCTGCAAGGAACTCGGCATCCAGACGGTGGTAGTCCATTCCACGGCGGATGCCGATGCCATGCATGTGCGGCTCGCCGACGAGAGCGTCTGCATCGGCCCGCCGCCGTCGCGCGAAAGCTATCTCAACATCCACCAGATCGTCGCCGCCTGCGAGATCACCGGCGCCGACGCAGTGCATCCGGGCTACGGCTTCCTGTCGGAAAACGCCAAGTTCTCCGATATTCTGGCTGCCCACAACATCACCTTCATCGGCCCGTCGGGCGACCACATCCGCGTCATGGGCGACAAGATCGAAGCCAAGCGAACGGCAAAGCGCCTCGGCATTCCGGTCGTGCCTGGTTCTGACGGCGCGATCAGCGATGACAAGGAAGCAAAACGCGTCGCGGCCGAGATCGGCTACCCCGTGATCATCAAGGCGTCGGCCGGCGGCGGCGGCCGCGGCATGAAGGTGGCGCGCACGGAAGCCGACCTCGAGATCGCGCTGCAGACGGCGAAGTCCGAAGCTGGTGCCGCCTTCGGCGACGACGCGGTGTACATCGAGAAATATCTTGAAAAGCCGCGCCACATCGAGTTGCAGGTGTTCGGCGACGGCGCCGGGCGGGGCGTGCATTTCGGCGAGCGCGACTGCTCGCTGCAGCGTCGCCACCAGAAGGTGTGGGAGGAGGCCAACTCGCCCGCGCTCAATGCGGAGGAGCGCTCGCGCATCGGTGGAATCTGCGCCACGGCGATTGCCGATCTTGGCTATTCCGGCGCCGGCACCATTGAATTTCTCTACGAGAATGGCGAATTCTATTTCATCGAGATGAATACTCGCCTGCAGGTGGAGCATCCGGTGACGGAAGCAATCACAGGCATTGACCTCGTCCACGAGCAGATCCGCGTCGCCTCGGGCGGCGGGCTGTCGGTGCGGCAGGAGGACATCAAGTTCAACGGCCACGCCATCGAGTGCCGCATCAACGCCGAGGATCCCCGCACCTTCACGCCCTCGCCCGGCACGATCACGCACTTCCATACGCCCGGCGGCCTCGGCATCCGCGTCGATTCCGGCGTCTATTCCGGCTACCGGATCCCGCCCTACTACGACAGCCTGATCGGCAAGCTGATCGTGCATGGCCGCAACCGGGTCGAATGCATGATGCGGCTGCGCCGCGCGCTCGACGAGTTCGTCGTCGACGGGATCAAGACGACGCTGCCGCTGTTCCGCGACCTCGTCGGCAACCCGGACATCGCCAATGGCGATTACGACATCCACTGGCTGGAAAAATATCTGGCCAAGGATGCATAGCACGGGGATGCGATGACCCGTCCCTACGCACCCGGCTATCGCATCCCGACCGACTTGCTGTTGAAAGCCTATGCCTCGGGGGTCTTCCCGATGGCCGAGAGCGCGACCGATCCGGAGGTGTTCTGGGTAAGGCCGGAGACGCGCGGCATCATCCCGCTCGATGGATTCCATACGCCGCGAAGCCTGAAGAAGACGATCCGCAAGCACCCATTCGACATCCGCTACGATTTCGATTTCGAGGCGACGATCGACGGTTGCGCCGAAAGGCGCGAGGAGCGCCGCTCGACATGGATCAACGGGCCGATCCGCGAAGCCTATGTCGAGCTCCACCGGCTGGGCCATTGCCATTCCGTCGAGGCATGGCGCGAGGAGCGTCTGGTCGGCGGGCTCTACGGCGTCTCGCTCGGCCGCGTCTTCTTCGGCGAAAGCATGTTCGCCAGGGAAACCGACGCCTCGAAGACCTGCCTCTATTATCTGGTGGAGCGGCTGAAGGCGCGCGGCTTCGCTCTGCTGGACACCCAGTTCACCACTGAGCACCTGAAGCGCTTCGGCGCCGTCGACGTGGCACGCGGCCAGTATGAGAAGATGCTGACCGAAGCATTGAAGGGCGAGGCCGTGTTCTTTCCCTGAGGGCGGAGCAGTCAGTCGTCGCTGGACGACTCCATCGGCGTCTGCGCATGAAACATCATCTTCCAGCCATTGACGCGGTGGACATAGCCGGTGCTGACCAGAGCGGCATAGGGTTCGCCATTCTCCCGCGTCGCGCGGGCCTCATAGGTCAGCATGACAATGTCGCTGCCTGGTTCGACCATGCCCTTCAATCTGATGTCGAGATCGCGCCAGCGCTTTGGTTTGCTTGCCGTCTTGGCCAATTCGGAATTGGTCAACGCCTGCGCCATCCCCGGAAAGGCGACCAGACACTCGCTGTCGGCGTTCGCCTCGTAGAAGTCCGAACCGCCGGTCCAGAAACCTTTCTCGAGCTCGAGGATTTCTTGCTTGTTGACGGTGATCAGCTTTGTCTTGCTCATCGCGGTCTCCTTCAACGCCTGTCGCCCGATTGGAACGGACCACAGGCGGGCAAGTTCCGAAATGATCAGTTGGTGTCGGTGCTGTCGGGCTCGCCCGTATTGATATCGCCCGAGTTGGTATCGCCGGTGTTCGCATCGCCGGTGCCCGTGTCGCCGTCTAGGGCTACGCCGGGTTCGGGCGCAGCTTCCGCCGGCTGCTCCTGCGCTGGCGGCTTCGGCTTGGCGGCTTCGGTCTTCGGCTTGGCCGTATCGGGCTTGGCTGTCTCAGCTTTGGCCGCTGTCGGCGGCGGCACATCCGACTTCTGCTTGCAGCCCTTCAGCCAGACGTCATAGACGGCATGCTCGACAGCGTTGAGGCCAGGGCTCTCCGCGAACATCCAGCCGGTGAAGATGCGGCGGATCTTGCGGTCGAGCGTGATCTCATCGACCTCGACGAAGGAATCGGTCTTCGGCTGCTCGGTTTCCGGGCGCGAATAGCAGACGCGCGGCGTCACCTGCAGGGCGCCGAACTGCACGGTCTCGTCAATATAGACGTCGAAGGTGATGATGCGGCCGGTGATCTTGTCGATGCCGGCGAATTCGGCCACCGGATTGGTGATGCGGTCGGCGGCCAAGGGCGCCGCGGGCGTCTGGGGGGCGCTGAAGACCACCGTTGATGTGGTCAGAATGGTCGCTGCCGCGATCAGTCCTGTCGAGATTCGGCACAGTGCCTCTGAGCGCAATCCCGGACGGAAAACCGCTACGCACTTTTCCTGGAATTGCTCAGCCTGGTTTTGGCGCAATTCCGGACGGAAAACCGCTACGCACTTTTCCTGGAATTGCTTCAGAAAGCTCATGCGAGGACACCGGTGGTTGCGCCCGGGTGATTCTGTCAATCGCCAAGGCTAGTCATGGCAGCGCTGTCGGCAAGCAGCTAAACGTCAATTGTGGCGACAAAGGACCCGAAACAGGTGCGGATTAGGATCCCGGCGTCCAGGCGTCGTAGTCGCCCGTCACCTGCGGGCGGTGCTGGTTGGTCAGCACGGAGCCCTTGGGGCGATAGGCAGCAGGAGTTCCGGTCAGGTTCGGCTGATGCGGCTTCTGCCACTCGCGCGCGCGGTATTCATCGCTCGAAGGCGGCACACTGACGCGATGATGAATCCAGCCATGCCAGCCTGGAGGGATCTTTGAGGCTTCTGAATAGTCGCGGTAGATGACCCAGCGGCGGGTACGGCCTTCCGAGTCGATGCCGCCTTCATAGTAGACGTTGCCGGCCTCGTCCTCGCCGACCTTCTTGCCGAAACGCCAGGTATGGAAGCGCGTGCCCAGCGTCTGGCTGTTCCACCAGGTGAAAAACTGCAGCAGGAAAGTTTTCATCCAGATCCTCGTGGCGGCAGCGGCTGCGCCTGTTTCCTGCTTATGGCGTCAGGTCACCGCGAAGGCAAGGGGGCTTGCCCCGGCGGCGATGTAAATGCTCCGTGCGCTAAATCGATACAGATTCGCGGCCGGTACGCAACCCGGCTTGCCAAGCGCTGCCCGTCTTCCTAAAGCTCGCTCGCCCGCAAGCGGGCACCGGCCCCATGCCGATTGAGGGAGGTGAGGATTGGCCCCAGAACGGTCCACCAGCAGCCGGATCGGCGCTGAAGACATACGCCGCCGCAAGGGCGGCGTGCCGATCGTCTGCCTCACCGCCTACACCTATCCGATCGCCCGCATGCTGGACCCGCATGTCGATCTGCTCTTGGTCGGCGACAGCGTTGCCATGGTGCTGCATGGCCATGCCACGACACTCGGCGCCTCGCTTGACCTGATGATCGCGCACGGACAAGCGGTGATGCGCGGCTCGGCCAGGGCCTGCGTCGTGGTCGACATGCCGGCGGGCAGCTACGAGAGCTCGGTGGCTGAGGCCGTAGCCGCGGCAAGGCGCATCGCCCGCGAAACCGGATGTCAGGCGGTCAAGCTGGAGGGCGGGGTCGAGATGGCCGGACAGATCGCCGCGATCGTCGCCGACGGCATCCCGGTGATGGGGCATATCGGCTTGCTGCCGCAATCGGTGGAAAAGGATGGCGGCTACAGGATCAAGGGCCGAACCGGGGAAAACATCGCCGCCCTATTCCGCGATGCCGAAGCGGTGGAGAAGGCCGGCGCCTTCGCGGTCGTGATCGAGGGCACGGTGGAGGCCGTAGCCTCCGATCTCTCCCGCCATATCTCGATCCCGACCATCGGCATCGGCGCCAGCCGCGATTGCGACGGCCAGATCCTGGTCATCGACGACATGATCGGCACGACGGTCGACCGCGTGCCGACGTTCGTCAAGGAGTATGCAAACCTGCGGGATGTCATTTCGGATGCGGCGTCTCGCTATGCAGCCGACGTGCGCAGCCGCGCATTTCCCGGATCGGATCACGTCTTTTCTGCATCAGACAAGGATAAGGCATGAGCGGACCGATCGTCGTCGACAGCATTGCGGCGCTTCGCACGCAGATCCGGGATTGGCGGCGGGACGGAGTGCGGATTGCCATGGTGCCGACCATGGGCGCCTTGCACGAGGGCCACATTTCGCTGGTCAGGATTGCGCTTCAACGCGCCGAGCGCTGTGTGGTCTCGATCTTCGTCAATCCCGCCCAGTTCGCGCCGACCGAGGATCTGGACAAATATCCGCGCCAACTGGCCCGCGATCTCGACCAACTGCGAGACGCGGGCGTGCATCTCGCGTTCACGCCGGGCGTGGCGGAAATGTACCCGGCCGGCTTCGCTACCAAGATTTCGGTCGGGGGCCCCTCGTCGGGCCTGGAAACCGATTTCAGGCCGGCCTTCTTCGATGGTGTTACGACGGTAGTGACCAAGCTTTTCCTGCAGGCGGCGCCCGATTGCGCTGTGTTCGGCGAGAAAGACTACCAGCAGCTTTGCGTCGTGCGGCAGCTTTGCCGCGATCTTGATCTGCCGGTTGAGATCATCGGCGGACCGACGGTGCGCGACGCCCAGGGTCTCGCGATGTCGTCGCGCAACGCCTATCTCAACGAGGCCGAACTCAACGTCGCGCGCAAGCTCAATGCGGTTCTGCGGCAGACCGCGGCGGCACTTGCCGCCGGCGCTGAGGAGACGGACGCCACGGGTGACGCTACGGATGCCCTAATCACGGCCGGTTTCCGAAAGGTCGACTACGTCGCGGCGCGGGAGGCGGTGACGCTTGCTCCCTGGCGTCGTGAACGCGAGGGCCGCCTGCTTGCAGCAGCCTGGCTCGGAACCACCAGGCTGATCGACAATGTAGAGATCCTCTCCGCCTGATCGGCGCTGCGCGACCTCGCCCAGCCTCCGGCTCTCTAGCCCAGCCGCTTCTCCAGTACGAGCGCGGGCATGCCTGAACCGCCGCCGCAGTCGGCAGTTTTGCCCGCGGGTTGGAAGCCGCTCGCCTCGTAGAAAGCGATGGCCGAAGCATTCGCCTCCTCGACTTCCACGCGTATTGTCCGTGCTTGCGGGAAGCTTAGCTCGACCTCGTCGAGCAATAAGCGGCCGATGCCCTGCCGCTGGCAATCCGGGTGCACATAGAGTTGGTGCAGCAGAACGATCTTCGGATCGGTGGTGGCCGAAGCGAAAGCCATGCCGCCGATCCGGCTGCCGTCGTCGGCCAGCAGAAATTCCGAATTGGGACGCATCAGCCGCGCCTGAAGCGAGGCGATCGAATGCCAGTCATCGGTGATTTCGGTGACCCGCTGGGCGCCGTAGATGGCATCATAGGTGGCGTGCCAGGTTTCTACCAGCAGTGCACGGACGGCGGCGAGATCGCGTTCACTGGCCGTCCGCACGAACATGCTAGCCCTCAATGCCGAGCTTGGTCTTGACCAACTCGTTCACCGCCTGCGGGTTCGCCTTGCCGCCAGTCGCTTTCATCACCTGGCCGACGAACCAGCCGGCCATGGTGGGCTTGGCGCGCGCCTGCTCGGCCTTGTCCGGATTGGCGGCGATGACATCGTCGACGGCCTTCTCGATGGCGCCGGTGTCGGTCACCTGCTTCATGCCGCGGCTTTCGACGAGTTGGCGCGGGTCGCCGCCTTCGGTCCAGACGATCTCGAACAGGTCCTTGGCGATCTTGCCGGAGATCGTACCTTCCTTGATCAAGTCGATAACGGCGCCGAGCTGATCCGGAGAAACCGGAGCATCTTCAATGTCTTTGCCGGCTTTGTTGAGAGCGCCCAGCAAGTCGTTGATGACCCAGTTGGCGGCAAGCTTGCCGTCGCGTCCGGCCGCCACCTTCTCGAAATAATCGGCGATCGGCTTCTCCGACACCAGCACCGAGGCGTCGTAGGTCGACAGGCCGAGAGAGCCGATCAGCCGCGCCTTCTTGTCGTCCGGCAATTCCGGCAAGTGTCGGGCCAGGTCTTCGACATAAGCTTCGTCGAATTCCAGCGGGAGCAGGTCGGGGTCCGGGAAATAGCGGTAGTCATGCGCCTCTTCCTTGGACCGCATCGAGCGCGTCTCGCCCTTGTTGGGATCGAACAGGCGCGTCTCCTGCTCGATTGATCCACCGTCTTCCAGGATGGCGATCTGCCGGCGTGCCTCGGATTCGATGGCCTGGCCGATGAAGCGGATCGAGTTGACATTCTTGATCTCGCAGCGCGTGCCGAACGCACCGCCGGGCCGGCGCACAGAGACATTGACGTCGGCGCGCAGCGAGCCTTCGTCCATATTGCCGTCGCAAGTACCGAGATAGCGCATGATGGTTCGCAGCTTGGTGACATAGGCTTTCGCCTCGTCGGCGGAACGAATGTCCGGCTTCGAGACGATCTCCATCAGGGCAACGCCCGACCGATTGAGGTCGACATAGGACATGGTCGGGTGCTGGTCGTGCATCGATTTGCCAGCGTCCTGCTCGAGATGCAGGCGCTCGATGCCGACCTCGATGTCCTCGAACTCGCCCTGCCGGTCCGGTCCGACGGAGACGATCACCTTGCCTTCGCCGACGATCGGCTGCTTGTACTGCGAGATCTGATAGCCCTGCGGCAGGTCCGGATAGAAATAGTTCTTCCGGTCGAACACCGACTTGTGGTGGATCGTGGCCTTCAGCCCGAGGCCGGTACGGATCGCCTGCCTGACGCATTCCTCGTTGATAACCGGAAGCATGCCCGGCATTGCGGCGTCGACGAGACTGACATTGGCGTTGGGCGCCGCGCCGAAAGAAGTCGATGCTCCGGAGAACAGCTTGGCTTCCGACGTCACCTGCGCATGCACTTCGAGGCCAATGATTACTTCCCAGTCGCCGGTGGCGCCGGGGATCAGGCGTTTTGCGTCGGGCGTGCGGGTATCGATGATGCTCATGGTGGTCCAGGTCTCGTGTCCGAATTGCCGCGCTTCTTGCGGCGCGGCCTGTCACCCGTTCGCTAGATCAATCGGCCCGGGCTGGCAAGGGAGTCGTCTCTTGACCGAGATCAAGGCATGCCGCTGTCGCCTTGGCGAAACTGACGACAAGGCAAGGAGAGCGACGGACATGAATTTTCTGGGTTATCTGCTTCCCACCGACGTCAGAGCCATCATTGATGGATCGAATGATGCAGTAGATGGGGCGTCGACCGGCAGTTGACGGTCGTCGCGGACCAAGTTGCCGTTACCAATCGCGCTGCCGACCGCTGTCACGCCTGCGGCCATCAGGCCGAATGCGCGACATGGCTCGACAGCCAAGAACAAGCAGACTCTCCCCCCCCGACTATTGCCGCAACGCCGATTTGATTGCGGCTCAGAAGGCAGCCGGCCCGCGCCAGCGCATATCCCCGGACGGCGGGCTGGTACAATAAAGCATCCTGGCCGCAGCCAGTGCATGCCGCCCAGAAGTGTGCAGCGGCTCCGGCAACGACATGCATAAAAACAAAGACTTAAAGCGCGTCGCCTGAATCCGTTTCAGCGCTTTAGGCTGTGGCGATGTAGGCCCGGATCTCCTCGGCCTCGCGCTCGACGTCCTCGATGCGCCGTTTGACCACGTCGCCGATCGAAACAATGCCGTCGAGCTGGCCGTCCTTTTCCACCGGTAGATGACGGAAGCGGCCTTTCGTCATGATCTCCATGACCTCATTGACCGTGTGGCTCTCGTTGCAGATCTTGACCTTCGGCGTCATGGCCGAACGCACTGCAATGTCGAGCGCGCCCTTCCCTTCCCTGGCGAGTACGCGCACGATGTCGCGCTCTGAAAGAATGCCGACGATCTTGCGGTCGCCATTGGTGATGACCAATGCACCGATCCTGTGTTCGGCGAGCATGCGAATGGCTTCGCTCAGCTTTTCGTTGGGCCCGAGCGTCAGCACGTCATGGCCCTTGTGTTCGAGAATTGCCTTAACCGTCATGGCGTCCTCCACTGCCTTGCTCGCCGGCTCCTGCCGTGACCAGCGTTTCAGCTCCAGCGCCCTTGGGAAGGCGCCGGGCGGCTTAAAGCGCGCCGTGGCGCGCTCCAAGCTCATTGTTTTGATGCATGTCGCTCTCCCAAAACCGCTGGCGCTTTCGGGCGACACGCATGGCAGTATCGTGCGCCGTGATCGGCTGCATTTCAAGTGCGCTACGGCGTTAACGCGCCGGCGGCGGACGGTCGAAAAAACGCAGACCGAAAAAGCCGGCAACGAAGCCGCCAATGTGGGCTTCCCAAGCGATCTGGCCCTCGATCCCCGGTGCAAAGCCGAGCAGGCCTGTGGCGAGATTGATCACCATCCAGACGCCCAGAAAGGTCATGACACCGCGCGAGCGCAGCACGATGGCAATCGGCAACGGCTCGCCGGCGAAGGCTGCCTTGCCGCTCGAGCGGTCGATGCGGAAGCCGTAGCGGGCGGCCGCTCCCATCATGCCGGAGATAGCGCCGGACGCGCCGACAAGCGGCGTCTGGCCAAGCGGATGCAGCCCCCAGAACAAGGCCACCGAGGCAAGGCCTGTCGCTGCGAAGAAGAGCGCAAACCGAAACGCGCCGAACCGGTTCGCCAGTGGCGACCCGAAGGCCGCCAGCCAGACCATGTTGATCAAGAGATGCGCCCAACTGCCATGCAGGAAGGCATAAGTGAACGGGCTGGAAAAGGCATAGAAGTCGAGGTCGAAGCGACCGGAATAGCGGATCGGAATGAAGGCCGCGCGAACGAGCAGGTCAAAATCCTGGTCGTCGGTGAGCAGATAGACCCGAACCAGATGGACAGCAACGCAGATCCCGATCACGGCCAGCACCGTCGCAGGCAGGTTGAACACCGGCTCGCGACGCGGTTCAGGGACCTCGGCTGGCTGCGGTTCGATTTCGGGAGGGCTGGCAGGTTCGCTCATGCGCCGTGGCAGTCGGTTGGAGCTCGATTCTGGCCGAGCATCTAGATCAGAGCGGATCGAATCACAAACCGCGAATCGCCACAGCCCTGAGTCGAAGGGGGCCGAATCGTAAACGATGCGAATCAAAAGAAAGCCGTCCAGGGTTTCCCCTGAACGGCCGGTCGAGTCCCCTATCCCCGAAAATCTCGACTGAAGTGCTGCCGATCGTCGCCAGGACGACCGTTTTTGGAGTGGTTTTGGTGTGCCACACGGCCCATTGGCATGCAATGTAAACCACTTGTTAACCTTAACCGCCCCGACCCGTGAACAAGCGTTAACGATACTGGCACGCATCCTGCTCCGCACCGCATGAAGGTCATCGGAGGGCGCCCTGTCTGTTCGCCGATGGGACAGCAAAGAGACAGATTGCGCGGAGCGGAATGGATATGAATCAGAACGGATCAATCACGCTGTTCCAATATTGGAACCAGCTGCGTGATGGCCGCCCTGCCCCGAAACGTTCGGAAGTGGAGCCGGCGGACATCAAGTCGCTTCTGGCCGATACATTCATCCTGGAGCGCGACACTCGAGGCGAAGCCGTGTTCCGGCTCGCCGGCACCAGGCTTTGCGCCTGTTACGGTCGCGAGCTCAAGGGATTTTCCTTTCCTTCACTATGGCGCGACAAGGATCAGCGGCTGGTGTCGCGGCTCATCCACGGCGTCTTCGACCAGAAGACCGCCCTGCTGCTAACCTACGAAGGATTCAGCAGAAATGGTCGCTCCAACAAATTCGAGCTGCTTGCTCTGCCTCTCGACGGCGGCGTCGAGAACCCGCGCTGCCTCGGGATCGTCAGCGCTGCGGAACGGCCCTTCTGGCTGGGCGCGGACCCGCTCGGCGATGCCCTGATCGATTCGATCCGGGTCATCGATCCCGACAAGGAACCGATGTTCCTGAAAAACCGGCCGGCAATCGAGGTGCCTTCGCTCGTGCCATCGGATTTCGATGTTCCCGAAACCATCTCGGCGCTTGGCCGGGCGCGCCGAATCCGCCACCTCGTCGTGCTCGACGGAGGCCGGGAGGAATAGGGCAGTCGCAACCCGCAGCGATGCCCCGGAGGAGACCAGATCGCGTCCAGTTCGAAGGCATATTTCAGGTCAGCCCCGGAAGGCCATCCGCGGCCCTGACGTTAAGTCGATCGTGGCCGGCTTTTCCGTTTGTTAACCTGCTTGGCTGTAGTTTTCGGGGGAGAATCCTCACAAGCTCGTGAGGAATGCCAACGGGGTGTAATCAGACATGAGGTCAGCGGCGGTAGATTACGCGCCGTCCCGGGCTGAACGGCGCAATTTCCAGCGCGTCCGGGTGAAGATCTACGGGCGTTTCATGCTGGAAGACCGCACGGAGCATCCCTGCCAGGTGATCGACATGTCGCCTGGCAATGTCGCCTTGCGCACCGAGCGCATCGGCATGCCTGGCGAGAAGGTGATCGCCTATATCGACCATATCGGGCGCATCGAAGGCATCGTCACGCGCACTTCGGCGGACGGTTTCGCGATGACCGTCATCGCTTCCGACCGCAAGAAAGACAAGCTCGCGGCGCAACTCACCTGGCTCGCCAACAAGCATGAGCTTGATCTGCCGGAAGACCGCCGTCACGAGCGCGTGGCGCCGCGCAATCCGATGAGCGTCTTGCAGCTTACCGACGGTCGCCAATATCAGTGCCGCATCATCGACCTGTCGCTGTCGGGGGCGGCGATCGAAATCGACGTCAAGCCGGCGCTTGGCGTTCAGGTGATGCTCGGAACGATGCGCGGCCAGGTGGTGCGTCATTTCGAGGATGGCGTCGCCATCGAGTTCGCGGTCATCCAGCGGCCTGAAACACTGGACTCCGAATTCAACACGCCGCGCGCCTGACGCGAACGCAACCGGGCAGAACCCAACCGGCCGCAATCGGCCGGTTTTTTGTTGCGTCATTCAGGACAAATCTGCAGCTTCTGCGCTTGCGCCGACCGCGTCTGCGGCCAAGCCCGGCGGGACCAGGTCTCAATGATTTCGCATCAAGATCGGTCAATTTTTATGCTTATTAGACCGGCGTTTTACTCAATGTCTACTTCGGGTCTTTGCGTCAAATAAATCCCATCGTGGCACAGTCTTCTCAAACGGGGAGACTACCAGAATGAGAATGACGAGGGGCAAGCTGTTGCTCTTGGCAATGGCGATGCAGCTTTTCGCCTGGGGGACGGCAAGCGCAGGACCGGTTTTCATGCATACGGGTGGCCGCACGACTCAACCGGTGGGACACTATGAATTCTGCCGGCGCATTCCTGCCGAATGCAACGAAAGGACCGCGAAGGGGCCGCCGGTCGAGCTGACGCGCAAGCTGTGGGCGACGATGATCAGCGTCAACAATTCCGTCAACACCCGGGTCAAGCCGCGCACGGATATGGAGATCTACGGCGTCGAGGAATACTGGGCCTATCCCGACAATGGCTTTGGCGACTGCGAGGACTATGCGCTGGAGAAGCGCCGCGAACTGATGGCTGCCGGTGTCCCCGCCGGCGACCTGCTGATGACGGTGGTGCGCCAGCCGAATGGCGACGGACACGCGGTGCTGACGATGCGCACCAGCCTCGGCGAGTTCGTGCTCGACAATCTCGAGCCCAAGGTGCTGGCCTGGAACAACACCGTCTACACCTATCTCAAACGTCAATCGACCGAGAATTCGGGCGTTTGGGTCACGATCAACGACGGCCGCGAGGATGCCGTCGCCAGCGTTCGCTAGGGTGCGACGAAAAAGCCCGGTCGAGTTCCCACCCTCCCCGTCCCCAACGACCGGGTTTTAGGAGCCGGCCCTGTCCCCGGGCCGGCTCCGCTTTTCTTCCCGAGGGTGCGCCGGACCGACAATGAACGGGCTCTTTATGGGTGAGCCCGACGGGAGCAGAATGAGCCCGTCCAATCCGTTGTCGGATCTTGCTTCATGCTGGAAATCCCTGACGATCGCTGCGAACGTCATCGCCTTTTCAAGGCCATAGACGACGCGTTCAAGACGGGCGATTTCGATGGGCTTGGCAGAGCGCTTGGCGGCTCCCCGCGCTGGTACGATGAGAGAATGCCGTTCGAGCTCGGCCTTGGCCATCCGCTCGAATATGCGGTCTACTGGAGCCCGCTCGCCTTCATCGCGACCTTGCTCGATGCCGGTTCGAACCCGAATTACGAGGATCATGCCGGCTTTCCGTCGATCATTGCGGCGCTGTCGACAGAGCGGCCGGACAAGCACGACATCGTCCGCATGCTGATCGACCATGGCGCGGATCCCAACATGCGCGGCGTGAACGACTGGACGCCCTTGCATTATGCGGTGTCGCTGCGCGACGCCGAGGCGATCCGCCTGCTCCTGGTATCGGGCGCGGATCCTTCGCTTAGAACTCGCATCGACGACTGTGCAACTGCGCTGCAAGGCGCTGACGAGGCGGGTTTTGAAGCCGGAGCGTCACTTCTGCGTGCGGCGATGAACGAGCGCAGTTCGGGTACTCTGAAGCGGCGTTCCCAGCGCGAGAGCTGAGCAGTGCGGACCTGCGTCAGACCGCCTTCAGCCCTGCCTTGAAGCGTTTGCCGTTGGCGACATAGTGGGCGGCCGAGCCGCGCAGCCGGGCGATCGCTGCAGCGTCCAGTTCCCTGACGACGCGCGCGGGCGAGCCGACAATCAGCGAATTGTCCGGGAAAACCTTTTTTTCGGTGACGAGAGCGCCGGCGCCGACCAGCGAATTGCTGCCGATCCTTGCCCCGTTGAGCACGATGGCGCCCATGCCGATCAGGCTGTTGTCGCCGATGGTGCAGCCATGCAGCAGAGCGCGATGGCCGATCGTGCAGCCCTGCCCGATCGTCAGAGCAAAGCCGGGATCGGTGTGCATGACCGTATGTTCCTGCACATTGGTGTCGGCGCCGATAATGATCGGCTCGTTGTCGCCCCGGATGACCGCACCGAACCAGAAGCCGGCGTTGCGACCAACCCTGACATCGCCGATCAACGTGGCGTCCGGCGCGATCCAGTTGGTTTCAACATCCTCGAATTGAGGCGCTCTGCCATCGATCGAATAGACCGGCATCTTCCGTCTCCCGAATCGTCTCAAGCCGAGACGTCGAAAGACCCTAGGTTGCCGGAGGCCCAGGACGCAATGGCGATGAGGACGACGCCGAGCGCCAGCGCCCAGGCGAGCGCCGTGCAGCCGCATGACAACAGCGCCAGCGCACTGATACGTCCTTCGCGCCGGGCGGCAAGCGCCTCGTTGGTGAGCATGAAGGGGCCGGCGCAGGCGGTTGCCGCGAGCGAGCGCAGGAGGTGAGCGGGCGAGACATAAGGCTCGGCAAAGGCCAGCCGGCGGCCACAGACCAGTTCCATGGCGGAGCCCGCGAGGCCGCAAGCCGTGAGGCCAACCGCAAAGGCGTAGAGAAACAGTCCTGCGGAGCCCATCTTTACCAACCGTTTACCATGAAATCGCACAGTCGCAATCGCAGGACGCAGTGCAAAAGCCATGCCGTGCCTGCTGTGCCGGCAAAGGACACTTCGAGAGGCGCGGGATTGGATCGAGGATTGTGATGAAAAAGGCAGCCGCCGCCGACAATCCGGAATTCGAGGTCGTGGATTCTGCTTTCATGAAGCGGGTGTTCTACGCCTTCGCGGCGCTCGCACTGCTTTCGGTCGCAATCAGCGTCAGCGGGAAGTGGCTGGGCCGATCGATCGCCATGGCGGGCTACACGGATGACACGTCCGTCCGCCAGATCGTCATCGGCAACAACGTCGTCGCAGTGCCGGCCAATTACATCCGCTTCGAGCAGGCCAGGGTCGACGGCATCGCCTCGCGCCTCGACCTCTATCTGCGCTATCCCGAAATGGACGGCTACAGCAGCGCCGCGCGCGACGACTTCAACCACGCCGCGACCAAGAAGATCATCTTTATGTCTTTCGAGCCGCGCATGATGTCACGCGACATGAGCGGCCGCTTCGCGCCGATCTACAGCGCCCTGATCGTCAAGCCGGGCACGTCCGGACCGGGCGGAACGACGCTCTATGGTTTTACCGAGAAATCAGGCTATCTCAACGAGGTGCTCGCGGTCGCCGACCGGCCGGGCAAGGATCCCTTCGTCGCCCGCTGTCTGAGCGGGCCCAGTGCGGAGGAATCGCTGGCGCCCTGCGAGCGCGACATCCAGGTCGGCGACGACCTCAGCCTCACCTATCGCTTCCCGCGCGAGCTGTTGGGCAGTTGGCAGGCGCTCGATGCGGCAATCGTCGCCAAGGTGGCAGGCATCCTCAAGCCGGGGCACTAGGTGGCGTGAAAGCGCCGCCCGGATCTCAGTTCAAGCTGTTTCAGCCCGCAGCCATCGCTTCAGGCCAGCCACGTCGCCGTCGCGCACGGCCTTCGCCACACGCCGGCCGACGCTCGCGCCGAACTTGTAGCCATGGCCCGAGCAGGCCGAGACGACCAGGCATTTGCCCTTCTCGTAAGCCAGGAATTTCTCGTCCTCGGTAAATGTGTAGGCGCAGGTGACGACCTCGGTCACCTTGTATTCCGTGATGCGGGCGATCGGTGGCGAGAACAGGTTGCGGATCACCTCGCCCTCGCCCGGCACCGGCTGGCGGTTCCAGTCGGCGTCGCTGGTCGGCACCTTGTGCAGGCCGGAGCCGAACTTCATGCCGGCGCCGCGCGTCAGCGGGATCATGTAGCCGTCGGTGGTACCACCGGTGAGGATCATGGGCGCGACCTCCCACGCGGCCTTGAGGTCGGCCGGCGGGTCCACATAGGCGAGCGCCGTGCGATAGGTCCGCAGTTCGCCGCCCAGTTCCGGAAACAGCTTCAGCACCCAGGCGCCAGCGGTAACGACGATCCTGTCGGCCTGCATCGTCTCACCGCCGGCAAGCGTGATGCGGCCGGCCTCCGCGTCGACTTGGACCACCTTGCTCTTCTCATAGACATTGGCGCGATTGGCGAGCAGCCAGGCGGCAAGGCCCGATGCGATCTTGCGGCAGTGCAAGGCTCCGCCATCTGGCGAGAAAAAGACATAGCGGAATCCCCCCGGCTCCAGGAATGGCCAGCGTTCGACGGCAGCTTCCGGCTCGAACAGGTCGTACGGATAGTTCCCTTCTTCCATGCCCTCACGATATTCCTCCGCCTTGTCGCCAGGCTCGCACGAGATGCAGAGAAAACCGCGCGGGTCGAGGTGGCTTTCGCCGAGATCCGTCCAGAGCTCATTCCACGCCTCATAGGCTTCGCTGATGAGCTGGCCGTAACCGGTGCCGGCGCGGTAGGCGCGGCGGATGATGCGGTGATGATCGCCGGAGGCCGCCAACGGATTTGGGATCGGTCCCTGCTCGACGATCGAGACGCTGTGGCCGGCCTTGACCAGCGACCAGGCGGTGGAAAGCCCCGCGATGCCCGCGCCAACCACGATCACATTCATCAATGACTTCCTTCCCGCTGGCTGAACTCAAAGGCAGAGGCGGCCAACATACGGTCTGGCGACTGACAGGCAAGGCGCGCTAATCATCTGGCATGACCGATTTGATGCCTCCTTATCTCGCCTTTGATCCAGCCAGGAGCCGCCTGCGCCTCGAACCGCACGAGCCGGGATTCGTGCAGAACCCATACGAGGCCTATGCCTTCCTGCACGGGGCCTCGAACGCTTTCTTCTGGGAGGACTACGGCTACTGGTGTTTTGGCGGTTTCGACGACGTCAACCGGCTGCTGCGCGACCGCCGCTTCGGACGCCAGAACCCGGCCGGCATTCCCGACAGCCGTGGGGTCGGCGATGATCGTTCACACCTCGCGGCTTTCGATGCGATCGAGGCCAATTCAATGCTGGAACTCGAGCCGCCGGTGCATACGAGGCTGCGGACATTGGTCAACCGCGCCTTCGTCTCGCGCCAGGTCGAGCGGCTGCGACCACGCATCGAGACCTTGGCCAACCAACTGATCGACCGGTTCGAGCCTGGCGGCGTCGACCTTCTGCCGTCCTACGCCTCGCCCCTGCCGATCACCATCATCGCCGAAATGCTCGGCGTCCCGGTGGAGATGGGCCCGCAACTGCTCGACTGGTCGCATCGGATGGTCGCCATGTACATGCATGGCCGCACGCGCGAGGTCGAGGACACTGCCAACCGCGCCGGCCGCGAGTTTGCGACGTTCCTGCGCGGCTATGTCGCCGAGCGGCGCAGGAAACCGGGTGACGATCTGCTGTCGCTGCTGATCGAGGCGCAGGACAATGGCCAGAAGCTTTCCGAAGACGAGCTGGTTTCCTCGGCGATCCTGCTGCTCAACGCCGGGCACGAGGCTACCGTGCATCAGACCGGCAACGCGGTGCGTTCAATCCTGGCGCAGGGCGGCGACCCGCGTCGCTTCTTCTCTACGCCGGAAGCAAACGCAGCCACTGTCGAGGAATGCCTGCGCTTCGATGCGCCGCTGCACATGTTCCTGCGCTACGCCTATGAAGAGATGGAGGTTGCTCCGGGCATCTTGCTCAAGCCCGGCGAGAAGATCGCGCTGCTGCTCGGCATGGCCAACCATGACCCTCTGGCGTTTGCCGAGCCGGCCAGGTTCAACCCGATGCGCACGGACCAGAAGAACGTCTCCTTCGGCGCCGGCATCCATTTCTGCATCGGCGCTCCGCTGGCGCGGCTCGAACTGCAGGTGTCATTGAAAACGCTGTTTGACCGGCTGCCAAAGCTGCGTCTGGCGGACACGCCGCGCTTCCGCGACACCTATCACTTTCATGGGCTGGAAACGCTGGCTGTCGGCTACTGATGCCAAGGTCTGTTTCACCCCGAGGGGTACACGGCAGCCGCTGCCGACCGTCCCTTTAGAGTTTGATCACATATTCCTTGCGGGTCGTCTCGAGCACTTCCCAGGTGCCCTGGAACCCGGGCCTCAGCACGAAACTGTCGCCGGCGCGCACGGTGCGCGCCTCGCCGCCATTTTCAGTGATCACCGATACGCCCGACAGGATGTGGCAGAACTCCCATTCGTCATAGGCGATGCGCCATTTGCCGGGCGTCGCTTCCCAGATGCCGGCATAAAGACTGCCGTCCCGTTCTTCGACATTCCAGGTGCGGAACTTTGGGTCCCCGGAGATCAACCGGTCCGGCGCCGGAGCGCCGACCTCCGGCACCACGGTTTCGGTATTGACTTCAAGGAAGGCCGCCATGCGATCAGACCTTGTCGAGCGCCTGCTCGAGATCGGCGACGATGTCGTTGACGTCTTCGATGCCGATCGACAGCCGAACCGTGTCCGGTCCAGCGCCGGCCTTGATCTTCTGCTCGTCGGAAAGCTGACGATGCGTGGTCGAGGCCGGATGGATGACCAGCGACTTGGTGTCGCCGACATTGGCCAGGTGCGAAAGCAGTTCGAGCGCCTCGACGAACTTGACGCCGGCCTCGTATCCGCCCTTGAGGCCGAAGGTGAACACGGCGCCGGCGCCCTGCGGCGAGTATTTCTTCTGCAGCGCGTTGTTCTTGTCGCTCGGCAGTCCGGGATAGTTCACCCACGCGATCTTCGGATGGTTCGAAAGCCAGGCGGCGACGCTCACTGCGTTGTCGCAATGGCGCTGCATGCGCAGCGGCAGCGTTTCAAGACCTGTCAGGATCAGAAAGGCGTTGAAGGGCGAGATCGCCGGGCCGATGTCGCGCAGGCCGAGCACGCGCGCGGCGATGGCAAAGGCGAAGTTGCCGAAGGTCTCGTGCAGCACGAGGCCGCCATATTCGGGGCGCGGCTCCGACAGCATCGGGTATTTCCCGGACTTGGACCAGTCGAACGTGCCGCCGTCGACGATGGCGCCGCCGATCGAATTGCCGTGGCCGCCGATGAACTTGGTCAACGAATGCACCACGATGTCGGCGCCGTGCTCGATCGGCCGCACCAGATAGGGCGAGGCAAGCGTGTTGTCGACGATCAGCGGCAGGCCGTGCCTGCGCGCGACATCGCCGATCTTCTCGATATCGACGAAGATGCCGCCGGGATTGGCGAGGCTTTCGATGAAGATCGCCTTGGTTCTGTCATCGATCTGGGTCTCGAAGGTCGAGAGATCGTTGACGTCGGCCCAGCGGACCTCCCAGCCATAATTCTTGAAGGCGTGGCCAAACTGGTTGATCGAACCGCCATAAAGCTTGTTGGCTGCGATGAAATTGTCGCCCGGCTGCATCAGGTTATGGAAGACGAGCACCTGTGCGGCGTGGCCGGAGGCAACCGCAAGCGCCGCGGTCCCGCCCTCGAGCGCAGCAAGGCGTTCCTCGAGAACAGCCTGCGTCGGGTTCATGATGCGGGTGTAGATATTGCCGAAGGCCTTCAGCCCGAACAGCGAGGCGGCGTGATCGGCATCGTCGAAGACATAGGAGGTGGTCTGATAAATCGGTGTGGCACGCGCGCCGGTCGCCGGATCCGGCTTGGCGCCGGCGTGAACGGCGAGCGTATTGAAACCGGGCGTACGGGTCATCGAAGCCTCCCTCTCAAACTTGCGAAAATCGACCTTGCAAAAATCGTCGGGCATTCTTGGCCAAGCGCGGTCGTGAATGCAAAGAAGAAAATACCTTTCGGCGCTGGATCTGCGCCGAACGCCCGGAAAAATCCATCTCCTTCCGGAATAATTTTGCGGCGCGCGTCTACTTCTGTCGCACGCCGAAGCTCTGAAAGCCCTGTCGCATCAGGGGCTTCTTCGACGACAGCACGCCGGAATTGACGCCGGTCCAGCCGATCTCGCCTGACAGCTTGCCATATTCGATCTTCGGACAGCGGTTCATCACCACCTTGATGCCGGCGGCCTCGGCGCGAGCGGCCGCCTCGTCATGGCGCACGCCAAGCTGCATCCAGATGACCTTCGGCAGCGGATCGAGTCTCAGCACCTGGTCGACGATGCCCGGAATTGCCGCCGAGCCGCGAAAAATGTCGATCATGTCCACCGGCTGCGGCAGGTCTGCCAGGCTGGCATAGACGGTGCGGCCCAGGATCTGCTTGCCGGCATGACCAGGGTTGATCGGGAATACCGAAAAACCCTTCGCCAGCAGATATTTCAGCACGAAATAGCTCGGCCGCACATCGTTGGGCGATGCGCCGACCATGGCGATCGTCTTTACCGAGTTGAGGATACCGGCAATGTAATTGTTGTCGTACGCGTCATGGTTCATGGCTCGTCCTCATACAGCGCTTCGGCGAGAAAGGCAGCCGGATCGCTGCAGAAGTCGCGCATCATGCGAAAATGATCGGTGTCTCCAAAATCGGTCGGATCAAGGCCGAAGCGGGTGACGCGGAAGAGCCGCGCATTCGGACAGGCCATCAGCAACGGCGAGTGCGTGGCCATGATCACCTGTGCGGTGCCGGACTGCTCCATCCGTTGGAGCAGCTTGAGCAACTCGATCTGGCGCGTCGGTGAGAGCGCGCTTTCGGGCTCGTCGAGGATGTAGATGCCCTGCCGGCGGCAGCGCTCCTGGAAGAATCGGATAAAGCCCTCGCCATGCGACCATGACAGGAAATCCGGAGGTGCCCCGCCAGAATCCAGCGCCGCCTGGTCGAGGTAGCGGGCGACGGAGTAGAAGGATTCGGCACGAAAGAACCAACCCGCGGTGACCTTCGGCAGCCAATGAGCCCGAAATGTATCGGCGAGTGCGGCGCCGCTCTTGTCGATGGCGGTGGAATGGTCGACCGGCCTGTAGCCCTTGCCGCCGCCGGCTTCGTCGTAACCGGCCAAAGCACCAATCGCTTCCAGCAGCGTCGATTTACCGGTGCCGTTCTCGCCGACGATGATAGTGATGGCGGTCGAGAATTCGAACTCGAACTCACGGCTCTGAAAGATTGGAAGATTCCAGGGGTATCGGTCCCAATCGGCCACCCGCGACGGCTCGAGCAGGATGCGTTTCAGATAGGGCGCTTTCAGCCGTGTCAGTTGCTTGCGGGCAGGCACGTCGAACCTTCAATGATGGGAAAGCGCTGCTATCGGGCCTGCTATTCATCGGTCCATTCTGGCTTGCGCTTGCCGATGAAGGCGCCGATGCCTTCCTCCGCGTCACGCGCCAGCATGTTCTCCACCATCACGCGGCCGGCGTAGGCATAGGCGTCGGACAGCCCCATTTCGGCCTGGGCGTAGAAGGTTTCCTTGCCAGTCTTGACCACCAAAGATGATTTTGAGGCAATGGTTTGCGCGTATTTGTTGACAATCTGATTCAGATATTCGCGCGGCACGATGCGGTTGACCAGGCCGAATTCCTTGGCGGTCGCGGCATCGATCGTCTCGCCGGTGAGCAGCATCTCCATCGCCTGCTTGCGCGAAACGTTGCGCGACAGTGCCACCATCGGCGTCGAGCAGAAAAGGCCGATGTTCACACCCGGCGTGCAGAAGGTCGCCTCATGCGAGGCAATGGCAAGGTCGCAGCTGGCGACAAGCTGCAGCCCGGCCGCCGTGGCAAGACCATCGACCTCGGCGATCACCGGCTTCGGATGACGAACGATCGTCTGCATCAAACCCGCACAGGCGGCGAAGGTCTGTTCGAAGAAGGCGCGGCCGCGATCGGCGTCGGCGCGGTGCGCGGTCATTTCCTTGAGGTCGTGGCCGGCGCAGAAAACCTTGCCGGACGCCGCCAGTATGATGACCCGAACGGATTTGTCGGCCTTCACGCAATCGAATTCGGCTTGCAGCGCCGCCATCGTCGCCAAGGACAGCGCATTGGCCGGCGGACTGGCAAGCGTGAGGCGCAATACGCCATTGTCCCGGCTGACAAGAACCGAACCATCGACGGCGGCCGGCTTCATGGCGACGATTTCAGCCACTTTCAAACCCTCTTGATCAGCGCTCGCTGGGCATGGAGCAACAGAACTAGCACGCTGCCGATTGAAGAACAGCCGCGAGGCGTGTTTTCTCGCTCGACATCATTTGGTCCAGCCGCCCTGCCTTACAGCATCATATAGGACGCCGCCGATGCCTGCCCAAACCAATCTGAAGCCGGTGCTCACCGCGACGGAGGTCAACCGGCTGATGGCAAGCGTCTATCCGCAGCTCAACGACCAGTTCTCCTTCTATGAGGCGCTGGAGGTTTTTCCCGGCGGCTGCACCGTGCGGCTCAATGCCGACGACCGGCATCTGCGTCCTGGCGGCACTGTGTCCGGTCCGTCCCTGTTCACGCTGGCGGACATCGGCGGCTATGTCTGTGTGCTATCTCATGCCGGTCCGGATGCGCTTTCGGTGACCACCAACCTCAACATCAATTTCATGCGTAAGGCAGAGGCCGGTCCGATCGACGGCCATTGCCGCATCCTCAAGCTCGGCAAGAGCCTGATGGTGTTCGATATTGACATGGTCGCCGGCCCGGACCGGCACACAGTGGCGCATGCCACAGGCACCTATTCGATCCCGCCGAAGCGAGCGTCACCCTAGGTTTGGGTATATTTCCAAAGGGATAGGCTATTCTCTTGGTTGCCAAGCCGGACACCCACTTTCGGGATCACCCTCCCGGAACGATAGATTAGATCTGGCAGGCGATTGACGCGGAATCCAGCTTGCGGTAAAATAATACCATAGAGATAACGAACTGTTTTTGCTTGATTTAACGCAAGCGACAGAGTTTTCCGGCGCCTTGACGTACCCGGTACTCTCGCCTATAAGCCCCTCCGAAGCAGCGGCCCGCAACGGCCGCCGTTTTGTTATTGGCGGATGGCTCTAGCCGCTCCGTCAATCCAAGCAACAAGAAACGCCTTTCATGTCCTTGCGGATAGGAAGGTCAACCCGAGAGCAAAACCATGGCTACCTTTTCGCAGAAGCCTGCGGATGTGGTGAAGAAGTGGGTGCTGATCGACGCCGAAGGTCTCGTCGTCGGCCGCCTCGCCACTGTCATCGCCAACCATCTGCGCGGCAAGCACAAGCCCACCTTCACCCCCCATGTCGACGACGGCGACAACGTCATCGTGATCAACGCCGACAAGGTGGTGTTCACCGGCAAGAAGTACACCGACAAGGTCTACTACTGGCACACGGGCCACCCCGGCGGCATCAAGGAGCGCACCGCGCGCCAGTTGCTCGAGGGCCGTTTCCCCGAGCGCGTCGTCGAGAAGGCCGTCGAGCGCATGATTCCGCGCGGCCCGCTTGGCCGCCGCCAGATGAAGAATCTTCGCGTCTATGCAGGCGCCGAGCATCCGCACACCGCCCAGCAGCCCGTCACGCTCGACGTGGCAAAGCTGAACTCCAAGAACAAGAGGGCCTCGTAATGGCTGAGCTTTCCTCGCTCGCAGAACTCGGGACTGTCACGACCGCCGCGCAGCCGGCCGCGCCCGTTCATGTCCAGAAGCTCGACAAGTCGGGCCGCGCTTATGCCACCGGCAAGCGCAAGAACGCCATCGCGCGCGTCTGGGTGAAGCCGGGTTCCGGCAAGATCATCGTCAACGACAAGGAATTCGCGAGCTATTTCGCGCGTCCGGTGCTGCAGATGATCCTCAACCAACCGATCGTCGCAGCCAACCGCGCCGGCCAGTACGACATCGTCGCCACCGTCATCGGCGGCGGCCTCTCGGGCCAGGCGGGCGCAGTGCGTCACGGCATCTCCAAGGCGCTGACGTACTACGAGCCGGCGCTGCGCTCCGTGCTCAAGAAGGGCGGATTCCTGACCCGCGACAGCCGCGTCGTCGAGCGCAAGAAGTACGGCAAGGCGAAAGCCCGCCGCAGCTTCCAGTTCTCGAAGCGCTAAGCGTTTTGGATGCAAGTTTCTCGAAGGCCGCCTCCGGGCGGCCTTTTTGTTTGGCGCAGTTATTGGCCGCGTCCGGCCGGTGACTTGATGTAGTCGATGAATGCTCGCAGCGGTGCAGGCACCAGACGCCGGCCGGGATAATACAGGAAGGGCCCCGGGAAGCTCTGCCACCAAGGCTTCAACACAGGTTCGAGCGCGCCGCTCTCGAAATGCGGGCGCACCCAATCCTCGAAGAGCCACAGAATGCCAACGCCGGCGATCGCTGAATCGACCGCGAGATCGACACCGCCACCGATACCAACGACCAACGGTCCCGTAGGATTCACCCGTACCACTTCGCCGTCCCGCTCAAATTCCCAAGGCGTCATTGCCCCGCTGGGAAAGCGGCCGCGCAAACAGGCATGGCTGAGCAGATCGCGCGGATGCTGTGGCCGGCCATGCCGTTCGAGATAGGCCGGCGCCGCGGAGGTGGTGAAGCGCTGCACGCGCGGGCCGATCGGAACCGCGATCATGTCCTGCTCCAACCGCTCGTCATAGCGGATGCCGGCATCGCAACCGGCTGCCAGCAGATCGACAAAACTCTCCTCGGCGATCACCTCCAGGCGAATGGCAGGATTGGCAGCCAGAAAGCCCGGTACGATCTTGGGCAGGACCAGCCGTGAGGCGCTTATCGGCACATTGAGGCGCAAGGTCCCGGCGGGCCGATCGCGAAAACCGTTGACGACATCGAGCGCTGCCTCGACCTCACCCAGCGCGGGGCCGAGCCGTGCCAGCAGACTCGATCCGGCATCGGTGAGGGCCACGCTGCGGGTGGTGCGGTTGAATAGTCTGACGCCTAGTTGCGTTTCCAGTCGCCGGATCGCTTCGCTCAGCGCCGAAGCACTGCTTGCCGTTGTGCGTGCTCCCTCGCGAAAGCCACCGGCGCGGGCCACCGCCAGAAATGCCTGGAGATCATTGAAGTCGGCCATTGTTCGACATTCCGCACAAGCTGTCTCGATTATAGGCAATTATCGAAACAGCGAACATGCCTTATTTCCCTATTCGAGCGACAAGGAGAAGCAGCATGTCCAGCATCGACAAATCGGGTACTTACAAGCTTGGTGACCGCCCAGTCCGCAGACTCGGCTATGGAGCGATGCAGCTTGCAGGCAAAGGGGTGTTCGGCCCACCGTTGAACCATGACGCAGCCGTCGCCGTGCTACGCGAGGCGGTGGCATGCGGGGTGAATCATATCGATACGAGCGACTATTACGGTCCGCATTTCACCAATCGGCTGATCCGCGAAGCGCTGGCGCCCTACCCCGACGAGCTCACTATCGTCACCAAGATCGGCGCCCGCCGCGGCAACGACGCGTCCTGGCTGCCGGCCTATTCACCGGAGGAACTTACCCGGGCCGTGCACGACAACCTCAGCAATCTCGGACGCGACATGCTCGACGTGGTCAATTTGCGCATCATGTTCGGCATCCACGGCCCCGCCGAGGGTTCGATCGAGGCGCCGCTGACGGTGCTGGCCGAACTGCAGCGCAAGGGTCTGGTGCACCATATCGGCTTGAGCAACGTCACCCGCGCACAGATCGCGGAGGGCCGCAGGATCTGCGAGATCGTCTGCGTGCAGAACCAGTACAACCTGGCGCATCGGAACGACGACGTGCTGATCGACGAGCTTGCCCGTGAAGGCATCGCCTATGTGCCGTTCTTCCCGCTCGGCGGCTTCAACCCATTGCAGTCCTCGACACTGTCCAGTGTCGCGGGGCGGCTCGGCGCCACACCCATGCAGGTGGCGCTTGCCTGGCTGCTGCGGCGCGCGCCGAACATCCTGCTGATCCCAGGTACGTCATCGGTCGCGCATCTACGGGAGAACCTGGCGGCGGCGGAGCTCGAATTGACGGACGAGGTGTTGAGCGAGTTGGACGGAGTCGCCAAAGCAGCGTGACTAGCTAATCTCTCCTCTTGTGGGGGAGATGACTGGCAGGCCAGAGGGGGGCGCGAAGGAACGCCAACACGAAGGCCCGAGGTGAGCGAAATGCCCCGAAATGCAAGCAGCGATTGACCGGACAGGCCGGCGGGACAGCGCCCCCCTCTGCCCGGCCGGGCATCTCCCCCACGAGGGGGGAGATCGGCGGTGTCCGCGCCGTGCTCTAATTAATACTGGCGGTACGCGCCGGCTCAGCCGGTTTCACGTCCGTCGAATAAGGCACCCGATAACCGTTGGCTGTGAGCCAGTCGATGGCCGCTTTCGGCTCGTCGGTCTGGATGATGGTGGCGCCGCGGTCGGCCCAGAAGCCCCAGCTTTCGCGTGGCATGCCGGCGGCGACCGCGAGTTCATCGCCGCGGCCGCCGGCGAGATAGCCGCCCGGCTTGTTGACGATGGCGTAAGTGTCGGCCCAGAGGTGCCAATCACCCCTCACCGCTTCCGCGCGCATGCGGGTGCTGAACAGCGGGCCGCCGGTCGCGGTCAGCATCTCGGCACCGTTGCGCCAGTTGATCAGCTCGACCGCCCGGGGGGAGAACGCCCGGCCTACTTCGTGCGCGAAACCCGCGTCATGCACGGCATCATCAGCAAGAATCGGCATGAACTGGAAGCCGCCGCCAGCCTCGGCAAGTGCTGTGTGGGCCGCGTCGATGCGCTGGCGGCTCCAAAGGTTCTCCTTGACGATTACCTGATCGGTCATGCCGAGATCCCGGGCAACCGCGATCATGCCGGGCAGATCCTTCACCTCCAGCTTGTTATCGAGGTTGATCAGGATCCGGTCCCTGGTCGCCGTCAGCATTTCACGCAGCGTCGACACCGTCTCATTGGTCACGGCATCGGTGCCTTCGACCACCAGCCGGCATTTTTTCAGTTCGGCAAGCGTGTAGTTCACCACCTCGCCCTTGCAGGTGGTGGTGCGGTCGAGCCAGCTGTCATGCATGATGACGAACTCGCCGTCCTTCGAGCGCCTGACGTCGACCTCGACGATCTCTGCGCCTACCTCGATCGAACCTTCGACCGCGGCGAGCGAATTCTCGGCATAGAGCGTTTTGCCGGCCTGCATGCTGCCGGCGCGGTGGGCTGCGATCATGACATGGTCGCGCCATTGGTTGGCATGCCCGAAGCGATCGAGGATTTGGGCAGTGCGTGTCTCGCCGGCTAAAGCCTGGCCGCAGACGGCAGCAAGCGTGGCAGACAAAATGAGGCTCAGCCAGAGGGTTCGCATCGGGGAATCGCTCCGTTCCGGGTCGGCACCCGGTTAGGCGATGCCCATGACAGGCCGGTGAACGAAGCCGGCTAGCTGTTCAAGCGGAAGGCCTCTCAAACCCGCTTGGCGAGGCGACGGAACCAGGCCAGCGCCGGCATTTCGACGAAGCGCCAGGTGAACCAGGAAGAAACAATAACGCCGATCAACATTGTCATCAGTGCCGCGAATCCGATCCAGGGCGAGCCCAGGCCGAAGCCGGTCACCTGATCGCCGCGCAGTGCAATGTCGCCGACAATTCCGAGGCCGAGCTTGCGCTCGATCAGACCGCCGACATTGATCATGCGCGCCTGCACGAAGATGTGGACCATGTAGATCGAGTAGGAAAGCGAGCCGAGCAGGAGCATCGGACGGCTGCGCAGTAGACTGCTGATCCAGCCACCCTCATGCGCGAAGAGATAGAGCGCCAGCGCAAAGACAACCGGGGCTGCGATGCCGGCGTCGTTTGACCCGGCGACCGAGACGAAGACCCCGATCACCGCAATCATGGCAAGCTCAGCCAGTGTCCAGGCGATACGCCCTGCCCCGTCCGCGAGCGCCTCTCGCGCCTCTGCAATGGAATCGTGCTGAAACCAGGCAAGCAGCGCACCGAGCGAGAAGCCGTAAAGGCAGCGGATGAAGCCGAAATCGAAGGACACGTCCATATGACGCGTCGAGAAGGCAAGCAGGAAGAGCGGCGCGGTCATGGCTGCGGCGATGAACCATATCCAGGCGCGCCCGCTTGCCGCGAAGACGACGGCGGCAAACAGCAGATAGGCGAAGAACTCGGCCGAAATGCTCCAACTCGGTGCGTTCCAGCTGAGATGATCCTCGACGCCCATGCCCTGCAACAGGAACACATTGGCAGCGAGACTTCTCAAGTCGAAACCGCCGGTGAAGGGCGCCGCACCCGTGCCGCGCAGCGCCGGCAGCACAAGCCGCAGCGTCTCGAATGCAGCGAAGGCCGCAAGCATCACCAGGTGCAACGGGTAGATGCGGCCAAAGCGCACGAGCGCGAAACGGGCAAGCGCGCCCGGCTCGCCAAGCCGGCTGGCATAGGAGCCGGCAATGACAAAGCCCGAGAGCACGAAGAAGAAGTCCACGAACAAATAACAGCCGCCGACAAAGGTGCTCCGCGAAATCATCGACGTCGTCGGAAAATGAAACAGTGCCACCAGCAGCGCGCAAATGCCGCGCCAGGAATCAAGCACCTTGAAACGCTCGCCTGCCACCGTACCGGCGCGGGCGGCCGCCGGTGCGGGCGCGAGATTGAGCAAGGCGGCCTCAGTCATAATGGTACAATCCTGTGTTGCAATGGCACCCGAGGAAGCACCATTCCGTCTCCGTAAGCTGTGACTGGCATGTTGCGTGCCGGTTCTGTAGTTGTGGCTGCCCGATGACCTGAGGACACGCGATGCCGAACAAGAACATCGACCACGCCTTCACAGCCCGCTCCCGGACCGGTGCCTCCTTCGAGCCGACCTATGCCGGCGCGCTGTCGTTCATGCGGCGCAAATACACCAAGGATGTGAAGGGCGCGGACGCTGTCGTGTGGGGTATTCCATTCGATGCCGCCGTCACCAACCGGCCCGGCGCCCGCTTCGGGCCGCAGGCGATCCGGCGCGCCTCGGCGATCCTCGACAACGATCCGCAATACCCGTTCTCGCGCGACCTGTTCGAGCATCTTTCGGTCGTCGATTATGGCGATTGCCTTCTGGACAGCGGCAACCACCAGAAGACACCCGGCACGATCGAGCGCGAGGCGGCCAGGATCTTGAGATCAGGGGCCTTCCTTCTGTCGCTCGGCGGCGATCATTTCGTCACCTGGCCGCTGCTCAAGGCGCATGCGGCGATCCATGGACCGCTGGCGCTGGTGCAGTTCGATGCGCATCAGGACACCTGGCCCGACGACGGCAAGCGCATCGACCACGGGTCTTTCGTCGCTCGGGCGGTGAAAGAAGGCATCATCGATCCCGACCGCTCGATCCAGATCGGCATCCGCACGCATGCGCCGGAAACGTTCGGCATCAAGATCCTTTATGGCCACGAGGTTGAGGAAATGCGGGCGTCCGATATTGCTTACGCGATTGTCGAGCGCACCGGCGGCAGGAAAACCTATCTCACCTTCGACATCGATTGCCTCGATCCGGCCTTCGCGCCAGGCACCGGCACGCCGGTAGCCGGCGGCCCATCCTCGGCCAAGGTGCTGTCGACGCTGCGCCAACTCGGCCAGATCGATATTGTCGGCGCCGACGTCGTCGAGGTTGCGCCGGCCTACGATCATGCCGATATAACGGCAATCGCGGGATCGATCATCGCCATGCACTATCTCGGCTTGGTGGCCGAGCGAAAGGCACGGCTTGAAGACTTGAACAATGGCAATCAAGCCGTGCTGCATGAAGCACACGGTATATAGTCTTGAATTCGCAAGGAATTTGACAAGTGACGAAACCGAAGATCTTCATTGACGGCGAGCATGGAACGACAGGCCTGCAGATCAGGGCGCTGCTGGCCGACCGCGACGACCTGGAGATCATCTCCATTCCCGCCGAGCGCCGCAAGGAAGCTGCGGCGCGCGCCGAATTCCTCAATGCCGCGGACGTCGCGATCCTCTGCCTGCCGGATGCAGCTGCCAAGGAAAGCGTGTCGCTGATCGAGAACGACACCACGAAGGTCATCGACGCCTCGACCGCTCATCGCGTGGCCGAAGGCTGGGAATATGGCTTTGCCGAAATGGACAAGCACCAGGCAAAGAAGATCGCCGGGGCGAAACGCGTCGCCAATCCAGGCTGCTGGCCGCAAGGCCCGATCGCGACGCTGCGTCCGCTGGTTTCGGCCGGCCTGCTGCCCGCCGACTTTCCGGTCGCTGTCAACGGTATTTCCGGCTATTCCGGCGGCGGCCGGCCGATGATCGAGGACTATGTCGGCAAGGGCGAGGACGCGCCGGAATTCCTGCCCTACGGCCTCACTCTGCAGCACAAGCACGTGCCGGAGCTAAGGACCTATGCGAAGCTGTCGCAGGATCCGATCATGCAGCCGGCGGTCGGCAATTTCGCGCAAGGCATGATCACCGTCGTGCCGCTGCAGCTCGGCGGCCTGAAGCGGGTTCCGACAGGCGCGGAACTGCATGCCGCGATCGCCGACCATTTCGCCTCGATCGACGGCGGCGTTGTCGAAGTCGCGCCCTACACCCACACGGAGCGCGTCCCGGAGATTGATCCGGAGGCTTATAACGGCACCAACCGGATGAAGGTCTATGTGTTCGCCAATGACGAGCGCGCGCAGGCGCTGCTCATGGCCGTCTACGACAATCTCGGCAAGGGTGCCTCCGGGGCTGCTGTGCAGAACCTGGACCTGATGCTCGGCATCAAGCGCTGAGCAGCAATGCTTCTTCCCAGGGTGCTGGGAAGTCGAGATGTCAGCTTCCGATCTTGACCTCGTGCGGCAAGGGATAGGCACCCTTGGTGCCACGCCAGTGCGCGGCAGCGAAACCGAGAACGATCAGGGCGAAGCCCTGATGGGTCAGCGCCAGATGCAACGGCACCTGCATCAGCAGCGTGCCGATGCCGATCGATGCCTGCGCCAGCACCAGCAGGAACAACAGCGCGCCGCGGCGCGCATGCGTGGTGCCGCGCCGGCGGCGCCATGTCGCGATCATGTGCCATAGCGCCACGATAAAGAGCGTGTAAGCGCCGAGGCGGTGAACGAACTGCACCGTCTTCGGGTTCTCGAAGAAGTTGCGCCAGGCTGGTTCGAGCAGCAGAAGATCGGACGGGATCACCTTGCCATCCATCAGCGGCCAGGTGTTGTAGCTGAGGCCCGCGTCGAGCCCGGCGACAAGGCCCCCTAGATAGATCTGGATCAGGGCCAGAAGCACGATGAACCCGGCAAGGCGTTGGGTCGAGCGGTCAGCGGCCGGTTCTGAATGCGGCGCCAAGCCTCGCGCGACCACCATGGTGGCGGTGAAGATCAGGGCCGCGATCGTCAGGTGCGTCGCCAGCCGGTACTGGCTGACCGAGACGCGATCGACCAGACCCGACGCCACCATCCACCAGCCTATAGCGGCCTGCAGGCCGAGGAGCAGGAGGATGCCGACGAGCTTTCGTCCAAGGCCGCCCTCGATACGCCGCGTCGCCCAGAAGAAAATCAGGGGCAAGGCAAACACGAAGCCGATGACGCGAGCAAGAATGCGGTGCGCCCATTCCCACCAGAAGATCGACTTGAAGGCCTCGATGCTCATGCCCTTGTTGAGTTCGGCATATTGCGGGATCTGCTGGTAGCGCAGGAACTCTTCCTGCCACTCGGCGTCGTTGAGTGGCGGGATGACGCCGTGGATCGGCTGCCATTCGGTGATGGAAAGGCCGGATTCGGTCAGCCTGGTGGCGCCGCCGACAACCACCAGCACGAACAGCATGAGCAGCACGACGTAGAGCCAGCCGCGCACCAGCGCCCGGTTGTGCAGGTCGCGATCGCGGGCGGCATAAGGGGCGGCAGCGGTGACGGCAGCCATGGGCGATATCCCGGCAAGTTTGAACCGCGCGATTGGTGGACCATGACCGTGCGGCTGGCAAGACCGGTCAGCGCGGCACGCCGTCGCGCTGCAGGTCGATGGTTGCGTGCGCCTTCCGTTCGGCCTAAGCGAGACGGCTCAACGGGACCGCGACATGCCCATTCGCCTGAAGAAACTGATCGGCACCATTCTGCTGGTCGCCCTGGTCATCATCTATGCGCTGGTCGCTTCGGCCATCGCCGTGACCCGGCTCGCCGAGTTCGGCGCGACGGCTCACTTCCTGTTCTTTCTGCTCAGCGGCCTGCTCTGGGTGCTGCCCGCGATGGGCATCATCAAATGGCTGATCTTGGAGCCGCGGCCGAAGCGCTGAAACGGCGTCCCTGCAGTCAGACGGTCACGACTATCTTGCCGGCATTGGCGAGCGGCGTCGTCACGCCCGACAGCATCGTGCGGATATGTGCGACGCTCTGATAGCGGCCGTTGACCGAAATGCGCGGCAGCGCATGCAGGAAGCCGGCATGCTCAGCCTTCAACACGCCGTGCCGCGTTGTCACTGCGGAGGCATACCCGGCGTCGCGGGCGAAGCCTACCTCGCGGCAGCCGACGGCGCTGGCGTAGCCGTAAGGGTAAGCGAGGTGGCGCGGCTCTTCGCCCAGCTTTTCCTTCAGGATGCACCTGACGTCGCCGATTTCGTGCCGGGCGTCCGCCTCGGACAGCCGCTTCAGGTTACGGTGGTTGACTGTATGCGCACCGATCGTCACCAGCGAATGCGCCGCCATGGCGCGGATATCATCCCAGCTCATCAACGTGCCCGGACGGCCCGTGCCGAGCTCGATTCCGTTCGAACGCGCCAGATCGCGCAGCGCCCTGCCCTGATCCTGCTCGCGAACCTCGAGCGTCAGCCAGGCATGCAGGCGTTCGTTGGCCTGGAGCTTGCGGGCGGGGCTCGAGCAGTCGATCGTCACGGGGCCGCTCGCGGTGGTCAGCGACAGGCTCGCGCTCGCATCGACGATGTCTTCGATCACGTCCCACCAGAGATCGGCGGCGCCGTCGATGAGGCCCGGAGCGACATAGATGGTGATCGGCGCGCCGTGGCGTTCCAGGACCGGCAGCGCCTCGGTCATGTTGTCGCGATAGGCATCGTCGGCGGTGATGGCGGCGAACGGATTTCTCATGCCGCCGGCCTTTACGCGCTCGATCGCCTCCTCCAGGCTGACAAAATCGTAACCGTCGGCCTTGATGCCGGAGATCAGGACATCGAGGAAGCTTGGCGCGATGTTGAGGTGGCGGTTGACGCCGTTCGGCTTTTCCGGTGTCGCGGTCACACGGTGCAGCATCAGAATGGCGCCGACGCCGCCGACGAACGGCCGCGCCAGCGGGGCAAGGCCGGAGTAGCGGGCAAGGTTCAGCGCCAGTTTCCGGATTGCCTCGCCCCCGTCGATCATTCCTTCACCTTTTACGCCTAGGCTCATCCACGCACGATTTGCGCCTACGCGAACCCGCAAGTCGGAAACCAATACGTCTTAAGGATTGAGGTATGGTTGACGCTAACGCGTCATTTGACGGCAATCGGGTCGCGGTCAACGAAGCCCCACCACGCCCGCTCGCCTCAATCCGGGACGGCCTTGCGACATTGGTGAGCGATGGCGCCGGCCTGGCCAGCTATACCGAATTCTGCGCTTCGGCGCTGTTCGCCCCGGCACAGAGCCCGTGCTGGCTGCGCAACTGGGTCAGCAAGACCGATGCCGACATCGTCATCGCAACTTTGATCATGGACGGCAGACCGGCATTATCGCTGGGACTGGAAGTCGTGAGCCGCGGACCATTCAAAGTCGCCCGCTTCGCCGGCGGCCGTCACGCCAATGGCAATTTCGCCGCAGCAGACATGCGCCAAATGCCAAGGATCGACGGCCCGGCGATCCGCTCCCTATTTAGCGCCATTGCCGAGGCACGGCGGGATATCGATCTCGTTTCGCTTGAACGGCTGCTTCCCGACCTCGATGGCGTTGCCAACCCACTCGCGGCGCTGCCCCATTTTGCGAGCCCGAACCTCGCTCTCGCTGTCGATCTCGCCGGCGGGTTCGACGCGCTGCTGGCGCGCGCAAGCGGCAAGCGCAAGCGCAAGAAGCACCGCTCGCAGACGCGCAAGTTCGAGGCTGTCGGCACCTTCCGCCGCATCGCGGCGCGCACACGGGACGAGGTCGACAGGCTGCTCGACGCCTTCTACGACATGAAGGAGCAGCGTTTCCGCAAAATGGGCATCGCCAACGTGTTCGGCGAGCAAGGCGTGCGTGCCTTCTTTCGCGCCTTGTTTGCCGATGCGCTTGCGGAGGAAAGGCCGGCCTTCCTGCTGCATGGGTTGGAGGTCGCCGGCAAGCTTCGTGCCGTCACCGGCTCCAGCCGCTCAGGCAAGCGCCTCATCTGCGAATTCGGCGCAATCGCCGAGGACGATCTCGCTTTCACCAGCCCCGGCGACTATCTGTTCTTCGACAATATCCAGGAAGCCTGTGAGCAAGGTTTCGGCGTCTACGACTTCTCGGTCGGCGACGAGCCTTACAAGCGGCTTTGGTGCGACCTCGCAGTGCAGCATTTCGAAGTTCTCGCCCCACTGACGCTGAAAGGCCGAGCGCTGGCGATAGGAGTCCGGCAAGGCGCGCGGGCAAAGGTCTTCATCAAGAACAATCAGACGGTCTGGAAGCTGACCAAGATGTTGCGCCGGAAGGCTGCAGGCAAGCCCGCGCCTGCTGCTGCCAACGACGATACCTGATCGTCACGATCGCGGCGCGGGCCGCGACGCCTGTTACGCCGCCGAGCGGCGCCCTGGGACCGGATTTCCCGGCGGTTCATGGCCGACAGGCGTGACCAGCGTGAGATTGGGATAGCCGTTCTCGATCAGCTTGACGGCGGCTTGCGTCACTTCCTCGTCGGCTTCGAGCATCGACAGGAAAACTTCGGTGCCGTCACCGACAAGCCTGCCGATGCCTTGCGCATCGGCCGGGCCGCATTCGACGACGACGAGATCATAGGCGGTGGTCAGCGACTGCATGATGATCGGCAAGCGGTCGGCGGCGCGCATGGAGCGGACCGGATCGGCGGTCCCAACGGGAATGACATGCGCGTCCGAGTAAAGATCGGGATGAATGACGTCGCTGAACTGCGCTTCGGAAGCAAGCAGGTTGGTGATGCCCGGAAATAGCCCGCTGTCCAGCATCGGCCGCGAGGCGGCACCGGAAGCGGTTAGATCAAGCAACAGGACGCGCAGGCCGGCGTCTGAAACTTCGCGTGCCACCAGCACGGCAGTGGCCGCCGCCTCGTCGCCTTCGGGCGAGACGAAGATGGCGCGCGCGGCCCCCGAGATGATCAGCTTCTCCGCCGCTCTCTCGACATCGATCTCCCCCAGCCTGGACTGCGGCGGCGCCTCGGCCGCAGGGAGATCCGCGACCTGTGCTTCGGCCGCTTCCAAGAGGGGTTCGGCAGCGACGCGTTCACCATTGTCGACAGCCGGCTGGTCGGCATCGTTGTTAGCCTCAGCGACCACCGGCGCCGGGCGCGCCACGGGCATCGCCACCTGTTCGATGCGGTCGAATGGGGCACCAGGCGCCGGTCGCATGGCACGGCCGGAGAACAACTCCGCCAAAAGAGTGCCAATGGCCATCAGCAGCAGCGATGCGGCGGCGGCGGCGCCCGTGATCGGCCCGATCTTGGGGAAATAGGGCTCGGTAGGGACCTGCGCTTTGGCGAGCAGACGGGCATCCACCGGAAGATAGTTGCGGTCCGCCCGGGAAGCCGCCTCGCGGTAGCTCGCCATATAGGATTCGAGCTGCTGGCGCTGAGCATTGGCGTCGCGCTGCAGCGCATCGAGTTGCACCTGCTGCTCGCCGGCGCGGGCCGAAGCGACCTTCAACTGGTTGACCTCGGAAACGAGCTGGTTCTCGCGAGCCTTGGCTGTCTGCGCCTGAGTCGCCAATCCCTTCAGGATCTTCTGCGCCTCGCTGCGGATTTGACCGTTGAGGTCGGCAAGCTGCGACTTCAACGCCCGGATGCGCGGATGGTTGTCCAGCAAGGTGGTCGACAGGTCGGCGATGCTGGTCCTGAGTTCAACCTGCCGCTCGAGCAGACGTTGGATCAGTTCCGAGGACAGTACCTCCGGCACGCTGTCGAGCGTGCCGCCATTCTGGAGCGCCTTGCGCACGCTGTCTGCCGTCGCCTCGGCAGCGGCGCGATTGGCGCGCACCCGCGAAAGCTCGCTAGACAGTTCGGAGAGCTGCTGGGTGGCAAGCACCGAATTGTTGCCGCCCATCAAGAGATCGGATTGAGCCCGATAGGCGGCAACCTTGGCTTCGGCCTCCTTCACCCGGTTCTGCAGATCGGTGATTTCCGGGCCAAGAAAGCCGGTGGCGGCGGAATTCGATTCCTTCTTTGCATTGGCCTTGGAGGCGAGATAGGCCTGGGCGATGGCGTCGGAAATCTTGGCGGCGAGAGCTGGATTCTTCGAGGAAAACTCAACCGCAATAACGTGAGTTTTTTCAATTCCATAGACGTTGAGCTTATCGTGCATTGCCTTGAGCACGCGCTCTTCCGGCGGGATGTCGAAGGGATCGCTCTTCAGGCCGACAAGGACAAGCGCGCGCGCCAGCGCCGACATTTTCAGCGCCTCGTCGAATTCTGGCAATTTCTCCAGGTCGAGATCGGCCGCAACCTGCTTGAGGATATCGGGGGACGATATGATCTGGACCTCGGTGGCCAGCGTCTCCTCGTCTGTTGCCGGCCGGTCGTCATTGCTCGAGCCGGCCGGCCGCGTGTAGACCGATTCGCGTGGCCCGATCTCCAGCTTGGCGGTCGCCTTGTATTGCGGCGTCGCGAGCCAGGCGAAGGCGAAAGCCAATCCCATTGCCGCCATCGTGACGACAAATATGCGCAGCCAGTTCCTCGCCAGGCTGGCGAAAAGCTGTCTCAGGTCGACATCGACATCCGCGGCCGCTGACTGAACGGACATGCATCCTGCTCCGGAGCTTTGAGTCGAGCGTGGACCGTAAACAACTATGGTAACTCAGGCGTTAAGATCGGACCGGGCGACCTATTAGAGATTGCTCAAGCACGCAGCATATAAAGCAGCAGAAATATTACGCTTTTCGACGATCCGCATTGTCTCGCACTCCAGTCCTTTACCGGCCATTAACCCTAACAGGATGATAACGATCCCGGGTTTCTTGGGGTGGCCGCGGCACTGGCTGCGAGAGCGATGAAGGTTCGTAACCGGTCATGAAAAGCACTTGTCTCTTTCGCGCTTTGCTTGCCTTGTCGCTGCTGACCGGCTGCTCCAGCTATCGACCGGCGCCCGCCGCTTTCCATGAGGTGCTGGACCAGCCCTACCGGCTCGGTGCCGGCGATCGCATCCGAGTCACCGTGTTCGAGCAGGACGGGCTGACAAATACCTACAGCGTCGACCAGTCCGGCTATATCTCCTTTCCCTTGGTCGGCGCCGTTCCGGCGCGCGGCCATACGGCCCACCAGCTCGAGAAGGAAATTGCCGACAAGTTGCGGCAGGGCTATCTGCGCGATCCCGATGTTTCGGTGGAGATCGACCGCTACCGGCCGATCTTCGTCATGGGCGAGGTCGGCGCCGCCGGCCAGTATTCCTATGTGCCGGGGCTGACAGTGCAAAAGGCAATCGCCATCGCCGGCGGCTTCACGCCCCGCGCCAACCAGGAGAGCGTCGACATCACCCGCGACATAAACGGCAAGGTGATGACCGGGCGGGTGGTGACTTCCGATCCGCTGCTGCCCGGCGACACCGTCTACGTCCGTGAACGCCTGTTCTGAAAACCAACGTGGCGGCGAACCTCAGGATCGTCCATTGCTTTCGCTCACCTGTCGGAGGAATCTTCCGGCATGTGCGCGACCTGACCGAGGCGCAGGTCGCGGCCGGCCATTCGGTCGGCATTGTCTGCGATTCGACCACCGGCGGCGACTACGAGGAGCGGCTGTTCGGGGCGATGAAGAACTGCCTGGCGCTCGGCATCCATCGCACGCCGATGCAGCGACACATCGGGCCGGGCGACGTCGCGGCGGCCTGGCGCACGTACAAGATCATCAAGGAATTGCGGCCGGACGTGCTGCACGGGCACGGCGCAAAGGGGGGCGCCTATGCCCGTCTGTTCGGCTCACTGTTGCGGGTCTCCAGGTTTCGCGTAGCCCGCCTTTATTCGCCGCATGGCGGCTCGCTGCACTATGACGAAACGACGGCCACCGGGAAGCTGTTCTTCGGGTTGGAGCGATCCATGGCGCGCTTCACCGACTGTCTGTTGTTCGTCTCCGATTACGAGCGGCGCACCTGGCGCCGAAAGGTCGGCGAGCCGTCCATCCCCAACAGGCTGGTCTATAACGGCCTGCGCGCGGCCGAATTCCATGCGGTGACGACGGCGCCAGATCCCGCCGACTTCCTCTACATCGGGATGATGCGCGACCTCAAAGGTCCCGACATCTTCATCGAGGCCCTGGCGCTCGCCGCCAACCAACTCGGCCGTCGCCCGAGCGCGGTGATGGTGGGCGATGGCGACGACCTGCCGCGCTACCACGCGCAGGTCAAACGTCTCGGGCTTTCGGATGATGTCCGCTTCCTGGCGCCGATGCCGGCGAGGCAGGCCTTCGCGCTGGCGCAGCTGATCGTGGTGCCCTCGCGCGCCGAGGCGATGCCCTATATCGTGCTGGAGGCGCTGGCCGCCGGTAGGCCGATGATCGCCACCGCGGTGGGCGGCATCCCGGAAATATTCGGCGAAGGGTCCCCTGCCCTGATCCGGCCCGATGCCGTTCAACTCGCGGACAGGATGAAAGCAGCCCTCGAAGACGTCGCCGCCTTTCGGCAGTTGATGCCGCAGACAGTCGAACTCAAATCCCGGTTCGGCGCCGACGTTATGGCCGCGGATATCGAAAAGACCTATTTCGCTGCGCTCGGCCGATAATCCGCGCAGCCATACAGCTTCAAAACCACTGGTTGTCTCAAGGCTTTCTTAGCTCTCTTTTGCTAAGCACCTCCGCGTTGTTTGCGGACACTCCCGATGAACGAGATCGACCCCGCGCGCCGCTTTTCCATGGACGTGGTGCGGAAATTGGACAGCCCAGCCGAGAGCGGAAAGCCCGGCGGCATCAACGACGTCGCCCGCCAGGTCGCCTCGCAGTACCGGCGTGATACGATGTCGCCGATCATGGTCAGCGGCGTGCTGCGCATGGTCGAATTCGCCCTGCTGTTCGGGTCGGGACTCGGACTCTATTTCCAGTATGTCGGCTTCTTCACCTATCTCGCCTGGCAGTATCCGCTGACGATCGCCGCTGCTTCGTTCATGGCGGTGGTGCTGCTCGACGTCAGCGATTGCTACCAGGTCGCGGCCCTGATGCGCCCGATCGCCAATTTCGGCCGGCTGCTGCTGGTATGGGCCGGAACCTTCGCGCTGATGGCACTGACGGCCTTTATCATGAAGATGTCGGAGGACTATTCGCGCCTGCTGTTCGGCACCTGGTTCGTCGTCGGCTTTGCCCTGATCTTCGGCCTGCGAGTGGTGATGGCGAGGCTCATCCGACGCTGGGCGCGCGATGGTCGAATGGAGCGCCGCGCCGTCATCGTCGGCGGCGGCAAAGCGGCCGAAGAGCTGATCCGCTCGGTCGAGAAGCAGCCCTATAACGACATTCGCATCTGCGGCATCTTCGACGATCGCGGCGACAAGCGCTCGCCGTCCATCGTCGCCGGCTACCCGAAGCTAGGCACCATCACGGAACTGATCGAATTCGCGCGCATCGCTCGCATTGACATGCTCATCGTGTCGCTGCCGCTGACGGCCGAATCGCGCGTCCTGCAACTCTTGAAGAAATTATGGGTGCTGCCCGTCGACATCCGGCTGTCGGCGCATTCGAACGCGCTGCAGTTCCGCCCGCGCGCCTATTCCTACATCGGCTCGGTGCCGATGCTCGACATCTTCGACAAGCCGATCAACGACTGGGACTCGGTCGCCAAGCGCGCCTTCGACATCGTCTTCTCGCTGGTCGGCATCATCCTGTTCTCGCCAGTGATGATCGCGACTGCCATCGCCATCAAGCTCGACAGCAGGGGTCCGGTGCTGTTCAAGCAGAAGCGGCATGGCTTCAACAACGAGATCATCGAGGTCTACAAGTTCCGCTCGATGTACACCGACAAGTCGGATCCGACCGCCAAGCAGACAGTGACCAAGAACGATCCGCGCGTGACCCGCGTCGGCCGCTTCATCCGCAAGACCTCGATCGACGAGCTGCCGCAGTTCTTCAACGCGCTGCTCGGCTCGTTGTCGCTGGTCGGGCCGCGCCCGCATGCGATCGCCGCACAGTCCCACAACCTGCTCTACAACGAGGTGGTGGACGGCTATTTCGCCCGCCACAAGGTGAAGCCCGGCGTCACCGGCTGGGCGCAGATCAATGGCTGGCGCGGCGAGATGGACACCAACGAGAAGATCCGCATGCGCACCGAATACGACCTCCACTATATCGAGAACTGGTCGATGCTGTTCGACCTGCGCATCCTGTTCCTGACGCCGGTCCGACTGCTCAACACGGAAAACGCCTATTGAGCGCGGTCACGCATGAGCTGTCGCCAGCCGCGGTCAACAAGTTGCCGCTTCAGGCGGTCAACCAGTTGCCGCCTCGGGCGGTCAACCAGGTGCCGCCTCGGGCGGTCAACGCCAAGCTGATCGCGCTGATCTCGTCCGGCGCAATCATGTTCGGCATTCTTCTCTCCGGCTTCGTCATCAGCGAGCCCGCGCCTTACGAGCTTTATATGGCCGCGCTGATCGCCGTCTGGGCGCTGTTCGGCTTGCGGATCTCGCGGGCAATCATGCCGCTGCTGGTGCTGCTGGTGGCGATGAACATCGGCGGCATGATCGCGATGACGCAGATGTCGGACCTTGCCAACACTCCGCTCTATCTCGCCGTCTCGCTGTTCCTCGCCTTCAGCGCGGTCTTCTTCGCCTCGGTGACATCGGTCCAGCCCGATCTCTACCGCCTGATCTTCATCGCCTATGTCGTGTCGGCGGTCGCCACCTCCCTGCTCGGCATAGCCGGCTATTTCCATGCCTTCCCGGGCGCCGAGATGTTCACCAAATACGACCGCGCCGCCGGCGCCTTCCAGGACCCCAACGTGTTCGGCCCGTTCCTGGTGCTGCCCGGCACCTACCTGCTCTATCTCCTGATGACCGGGCCGGCGTCGCGCATGCCGCTGCTTGCGGTGCCGCTGCTCGTCGTCGCGGCCGGCATCTTCTTTTCCTTCTCGCGCGGCGCCTGGGGCATGTTCGCCGTGTCGGCGGTGCTGCTCACCGCCTGCCTCTTCCTGCAGAGCGCAAGCAGCCGGTTCAGGCTGCGGCTGGTGGTGATGACGATCGCGGCGCTCGCCCTGCTCGTGATCGCCATCCTCGTCATCCTGCAACTGCCCGGCGTGTCGGACATGTTCAGCCAGCGCGCGCATCTGGAGCAGAGCTACGACACGGCCCGCCTCGGCCGCTTCGCCCGCTACACGATCGGCTTTCAGATGGCGCTGGAGCACCCGTTCGGCATCGGCCCGCTGGTGTTCGGCACCCTCTTCGGCGAGGACACGCACGACATCTGGCTGAAGGCCCTGATGGACTATGGCTGGCTCGGCTTCGTGTCATTCCTGACGCTGACGCTATGGACCATCAGCGCAGGCTTTCGCATCATTTTGCGCGACCGGCCGTGGCAGCCCTATCTGCTCTGCGCCTTTGTCGCCTATCTCGGCAATATCGGGCTCGGCACCTTCATCGACATCGACCATTGGCGCCATCTCTATCTGCTGCTCGGCCTGATCTGGGGCGCGATCGCGTTGGAATACCGGCATCAGAAGCATTTGCGGCTGGGCCTAGGGCCGCAATTCGCCATGGGGAATTCGTCGGGGCGATACCTTGCCGAATTCGGTTGACCGGCACCGGGTTATCACGATACATCGCCACCCGGTCCGGAGTGTAGCGCAGCCCGGTAGCGCACTTGACTGGGGGTCAAGGGGTCGTCGGTTCGAATCCGGCCACTCCGACCAACAAAATCAACGGCTTAGTCATTTCCCCCAGAGGTGGCTAAAAAAATTATAGCCAGATTGTAGCCAGCAGACCGTCACACGAATGAAAAGCCCGCCTGCCTCTCGACAGACGGGAAGGCGGATCACTGGCACAGGACATCCCACCTCCGGTCTAAACGACCTTTAAGTGTAGGGTCCGGCCAATTGCACGGCCCCCAACTTTATGCTTTCGTCGGGAGACTGGGGGGAATGGTTATGTTCAAAATTCTCGTGGTCACTTTCGCAACGATGATTGTTGCATCGCAAAGTTTCGCTCAGTCGGTCGATGACAGACGAAAGTTATATGCTCTAGGCGAAGCTGGTCCGGAATACTGTCCGAACATTGAAACCGGGTGGTTCAAAATGGGCGCTATCGGTTACGATATGTCGGCCGATGAGGGCGAGTATCAAAGATACAAAGCGGCGAAGAACCAGTGGTTCCAGACCTTCCGCAACGTGGGCAGCCAACCCGTAGTCTGCCAGTTCCTCATGGATAAGTTCGGGCCTGGAACGGTTTTAGAGCTATTCCAGTACAGATAAGGGGCAGTGGCTTCTAAGGTCCCCGCGGCCGGGGTTCCATTCCCCTAATGCTTCGAGGCGCACCAAACCGGCCACGTGCTTTTTCGCTGAAATGGTCAACCGCGGTCGTCCCCGAGGCCTGCTTGCGCGCGCATAGAGGTTGCGCGAATGTATGGTTCTTTAGGGGGGAAGCCGTGCTGGCTGCGGGTGTCTACTGCACAGTTGAACTTGAAGATGACCGCGTTGTGGTTCGGAAAAGCGGGGTAGTACTGCCGATGTTCCAATATCAGATGTCTCTGAAACGCGATTGAAGCCTGCTTCGACTTTCAATGAAGGTCATCTTCAAATTCTCGCACGGGAGACCGTTATAGACGGAATGGATGGCACGGCTTTCTTCAAGGCATACTCCCAAGAGGCATTCGCTCTGATCAAGCAGACTATCGACGATCGGATGGTGCAGCATGTCGGGGGAAAGATCGTTTCTGTTGCGAAACCGGAGTGGATGAGGGTGATGGTATCATCTGGCTCGTGGCTCCAAATTGAGCAGATCAAACTGTACAACAGGGAGAAGGTGGATGAGATCGCTCGAGTGCAGCGAAAGCGCTAGGCCCCTCAGGGTCCGCCATTGGGGTCTTTGGAACACCGAGTTGGACGCTTGCTGCCGAAGCCGCGGCTGTCGGCATCGTGAGCAGCCTAATAGCGGGCGCGAACCAGCGACAAGCCATTGAGTCGCTCCAAAAGGCACAGAAGCTTCATCAAGACCTCCTGCTGTATGGCGGTGAATATTTCGACATAAGGGACGTCGCGAGGATAACTATCCCGAGCCCCTCGGTTTGGAGCGCCAACAAGGAAAAAGACATCTTTCTACACAGTGGTGATGACTTCATAGGCATCATCACGCCGCAGGGTCCGTTTATGCTGAAATGGCAAGACGTGTCGATGACGTCGTTTCCAGAATCCCCAAAAGAGCCGGCCGCATAGCTTTCTGGGAATGGCTTTTCGTACAACGATGGGATGAGAGTTAGCTCAGGCCCTCGTCGGCCGCGTTGTCCTAGATCGATCTCCTCGGCCAACTACTCATCCCTCCACACCACCCGCTTCTCCCAACGGATCTCCACTAGGCGGCGATACCTAATCGTGTGTGCTTGCTCGCCAGTTGGATGGAAAAGTTGCGCGCTCATCCATTCTCGGCCCTTGCACTGCTGGCATCGAACCTTGTCCCTCACGTCATCGATGGTGACGTTGCCAATCACCTCTCGCAGTTCGAGCGGCTTGTAGTAGCGCGTGACGTTGCAGCGTGCGCAGCGGATGCCGGCCACCTGCCCGGCATCATGGGCATGCGTCAGGGTCCAGGCGGCACCTCTCGGCCACTTCTCCGGTTGCTCGGGCATGACCTGAAATGAGGAACATATTCCTGATCGGTCAAGGGTCTCTTGACTTTATCGTTCTCTTTTTGTTCGCTGACGGCGGGCTGATTTACAAGTGCCGCGCTGCTACTCACGTTGGCTGGCTATTCGCACACCGACGAGCCACTGACGGCCGAGACGGGCAGGACTAAACCAGAGTTGGTTGAGACGATCGTCCACGAGCGGCTGGTGGCCAATACCTATCGGCAGGTGGCACATGCGCTGCACGAAGAGAGCACAGGGAGTGCAACGTCCGACCTAGAGGCGCCAAAAGCCCGGAAATCCAGATCGATTCCAGCGCCGACATTTATACGCGATTGCGTATAAATTTCGGATATACGCGATCGCGTATAAATCATGCTGTGGCTGGCGCCAAGTTGCTCGCCCAGTGCAGTTAGGAGTGCGACGGACGACCTTTGATCTACTTGGACTAGGCCACGTTGCGGGTGTAATATCGATCTTTACAGTCATCGTTAGCTTCGGGACAAGCATGTCGAGGAGCCACTATAGTGACTGAGATGTCGTGTGTGCTCCGCGTTCCGGCGGCGCAGTACATTCGCATGTCAACCGAGCACCAGCGCTATTCGCTGGAGAACCAGATTGCTGCCATTTCCGAGTATGCCGAGGCGAAAGGCTTTGCAATCGTCCAGACTTACGCCGACGCAGGGAAAAGTGGTCTAAGCCTAAAGGGGAGAGATGGCCTCAAGCAGTTGCTGTCCGATGTGGTAACGGGCCAACGGACTTATTCTGCAATCCTCGTCCTGGACGTCAGCCGATGGGGGCGGTTCCAGGACACGGACCAATCCGCTCACTACGAATTTATCTGCAGAGACGCCGGGGTCGCTGTGGAATATTGCGGCGAGCCATTCGACAACGACGGCAGCATGGTTTCGACCATCGTCAAGAACCTGAAGCGGGTGATGGCTGGCGAGTACAGTCGGGAATTGTCATCTAAAATTTTTAGGGCGCAGACACAGCAGGCTCGACTTGGGTTCAAACAGGGTGGCCCGGTACCCTACGGGGCAAGGCGGATGTTGATTACGAAAGATGGTCAGCCTCGATTTCTCCTCGGGCCGGGTGAACGAAAGGGCCTGAGCACAGACCGCGTGATCTACGTTCCGGGGCCGCCTGAGGAGCTTACGATCGTCCGGCGTATTTTTGGGATGTTCGTCGATCAGAAGCGAAGCATGAGCAGCATCGTAAAGATATTGAATGACGAGCGGGTGCCTTCAACCGACGGCCGCGTGTGGGCCATCGGGCGCATAAAGACCGTCCTAAGCAGCGAGTTGATGATCGGCTTTTACGTCTACAATAGAACCACCCAGAAAATGCGGGGGACAACTAAACGGAATCCTCCGGGCCTCTGGATCAGAACGCGTGTTATGGATCCGATTGTCGACGCCAAGCAGTTCGCGAAAGCGCAGCGAGAGAGGGGATACAAGCGTGGCTACGCCTATACGAAGCGGGACTTGACAAAGAAGCTCAGACGCCTCCTTCGGGAGAAGAACAAGCTGTCTGCAAGACTCCTCGACGATTGCCCGTACACGCCTTGCGCACCAACATATATCCACCACTTCGGCGATCTGCGAGCAGCGTATGCGACTGTCGGGTACAAGTGCCGTTACTCGATTGCTCATCGAAACTACTCCGATGAGGATCTCTTAGCCGGAATCCGGCGGTTACATGCGACGTTCGGCTACGTCACAATGGCGCTGATCAATGCGGATCGAGAGCTTCCCGTGTGCAGGGTTTTCATCGAGCGATTTGGGTCGATGCTCAACGCGTATGACTTAGCAGGTTTCCCAACTACCATGAAGGGAACCATCTCTGCAGCGTGGGTAAGGGTCCGCCAACGGACGCGAAAATACTCCGACGCAGAGCTTCTAGAGGGAATTCGGCGGTTACATGCAACATTCGGCTACGTCACAATCGGGCTGATCAATGCTGATCCAGAACTTCCGATGTGTCGTGTGTTCGTAGAACGATTTGGCTCAATCATCAGAGCGTATGGGTTGGCAGGCTTCCCGACCACAAGATCGGCGGTAGTCTCAGCAGCACAGAAAAGGGCGCGTCAACGGCTGCAAGAAGGCCTGCGTTATGATCGTTAAGGCCAACGAGCGAAGAGAGCGGTGTAGGTTCGTGATGGCTTTATGCACATTGGAAAGAGCTGACGGGCTACCCCGCCCTACTCCTCGCGAAAATCCTCTAGGGATGCATGGCGAAGCTTCTCCTCGCCTTTCAGGAACTTCACCCGGCCGACCAGTCCGGGCTTCAGCCACTCGGCCTTCTCCTTCGCCAGCCCTTTCGGCGGCAGGGCACCGGCCTTGCCCTGCACGCGATCCCACAGCGCCTGGCGCTTGCCCGCTTTGAAGGTCACGAAGGCACCGCCCATGTAGTGGCCCTTGTCCGCCATAAGGACCATGTCCGGCTTTCCGGTCTCTCGTTTCACGCCGATGATATCCATCTCCTTCTCTACGTAGCACTTGATCTTGCGCCAGCTCATGGTCGAGCCGCTGCCGTAGAGGCTGTCGAGGCGCTTCGACACGATGCCCTCAGGGCCGGCCTCACAGGCAAGACGGTAGACAGCCTCACCAGTGCCAGGCAGTGCTTCCGAGAACTGGATACGGCCGTCGGTCGGGATCACCGCCTGCAAGACTTCGCGCCTGTTCTTCAGCGGCATGTCGCGCAGATCGTGGCCGTTGAGGTGCAGAAGGTCGAAGCGGCTTGATGAAAGCCAGCCCCACAGATGCTTTATACATGCACTCGCTACTCCGAAACCGGGATTCAAGCCGGCCAAGGCCTTCCGGTTCCTCGTATTTTAGCAAAATTTGATGGATGAGTGGTTATGAGAAAAAGCCCGCCAGCGTGGAGCTTGCGGGCAAGGCGATGATCTTTCAGCTCGGTTTGCTAAGGTCGAGTGCTGGCATGTTGAACACAGGGACACGCGTCGCCAACATTTTGTTAGGGACGTGATCGCCGGCTAAGCCCTTCGACTAGCCTCTCTGGACTCACAGCCGCTTTGGAAGCACTCTTCCGCTTGGGGAGAGAGGGGCGTGGGCAAGGTCCAGCGTCATCGAGGTGCAGATCAGGCCGACCGCTGGAGAAAGCGGGCCGTCTCGAAACGACTGACTCGGCGACGACCGCCGAGACTGCTCTTGGGACTACTTTTGGCGGGCGTTGGTACGCTTGCCGCGGCGGTCACTCAATCTCAGTCCCCTATCCATCGCACCGCCGTCCAACAAAACCCTTCTGGTGTCCAAAGCATCACTGGACTTCAAAGCAGCATAAAAAATTGGATAGAGCCGCTGCCTGGGCCGATGCAAGGCCGCGCCTCCGTTATCGACGGTGACACGGTAGAGATTGCTGGCCAACGGGTCCGCTTCAATGGCATCGACGCACCGGAGAGCCGGCAGTATTGCGACGACGCAAAGGGCTTCGAATACCCCTGCGGGCGCCGCGCCGCCCAAGCCTTGGACGAGTTCCTGGCAGCTTCGCGGCCAATACACTGCACCTTTGTCGATCGCGATCGATATGGCAGGCTTGTCGCAAACTGCGAGCGGGCAGACGGTCGGAATGTTCAACGCTGGCTTGTCGAGCAAGGTTTGGCTCTCGACTGGCCGCGTTATTCGAACGGGGCATTTTCCGTCGAACAAGGCTTGGCAAAGGCGGCTCGGCGCGGCGTTTGGCAAGGCAAGTTCGATCAGCCTTGGGATTGGCGCGAAGCTAATGCCGAGAAGGTCGAGACAGTCACTGAGCAATCGACCGGCTTCGACTTTCTCGGCTCAGGTTGCACTATCAAAGGCAATATCAGCGTCAGCACCGGCGAGCACATTTACCACATGCCTGGGCAGGAGCATTACGACGAGACGGTGATCACGCGGGGCAAAGGCGAGCGGTGGTTCTGCAGCGAGGCAGAAGCGCGGGCAGCCGGCTGGCGGAAGGCAAGGAGATAAAAGATGAATTTAGCAAATGCGCATTCGGCAGAAACGGAATCTCAGCCGCTTGAGGCCAGTGATATCGTCATTCGTGGCTATACGTCGGTCGGCCAGATGGAGGGGCTGGGCAAGATTGAGATTGAGGCACGAGAAGCTGTAATCCCTGCCCGCAGACAGGTAGCATATTTCGTCAAAGTGGAAGTCTCGACCATGGCCGACTACCCGCAATCGTCAGCAATTCTTGTACAATATGATAACCTTGATAAGCTTTTGGCCAATTTAGATAGATTATCTAAAATCAACATAACAACGGACAGATTCAAATTTTCGGAAGTGGAGTATGAAATTGACGGTCTGAAAATTATCCTCTTTAATGACAATCGCGGGAAGACGTTGTTCAACATATCCACAGGAAGCATTTCGGCTACCTTCAGCCCAATTACCAGAATAAATGAATTCAGAGTGTTGATTGAAAAAGCCAAAAAACATCTCGAGGTTCATCGCATTGAATACTAAAGTTTTGATTTGTGAGGATGGATCCTCACGGCGGCGCGATCCGCGGCGACAGACGCCTCAGATGGCGTCCAACTTGCGATGACGCGCCTCCAGATCGAGACGCTTCTCAAGCTGGTCGAGTTCGGAGATGAGTTCGTCCCATTGCGTACGGCTCAGCGTGGTAGTGAAGGAGTGGCCACTCTTCTTCTTGCCGGCTCGCGCATCCTCGTTATGCCAGATGAGGACTTCGACTTTGTCATTGTTGTCGGCACGGCTCTGCAGCAGCGCCGGAGCGCGTTCGGTAATGGTCGTTGATTTTCCTTTGGAAATAGCGGAGGGACTAGCTAAATAGAGCAGCAACCCGCGTTGTTGATTGCAGGCACCCAAGCAGGAAGAATAATGCGCGGCAAATACGTACCACCATCAACAGAGTTGACGGCCTTCAATTGTCCCCACTGTGGAGTGCTGACTACACAATTTTGGTCTCGAGCGTTTGCTGGCCTAGTCGGTACTGAATCACAAACCCCAAGTTTGTGGAGGAGCACCGACGATCTGAGCGTCTTCGACGACATGGAAGTTGATGACAGGAGGAAGATGCTAGAATGGATCAAAAAAGCATCTTCTGGATACCCGTTCTTCGACAAAGTTAATGACCAGTCGCGCAATCAAGCAATCAACGTGCATTTCTCGAATTGCTATGAATGCCGCAAGATATCGATTTGGGTTCACGACAATCTCATATGGCCACCTTCGACCGAAGGCACCAGATCCGAATGTGGATTTGCCAGACGACGTGCGCGCCGACTATGATGAAGCCGGCGTAGTTCTCAAAACGTCGCCGAGAAGCGCCGCAGCGCTTCTTCGCCAAGCGGTGCAGCGGCTTTGTGTCCACCTTGGCGAAAAGGGAAAGAACATCGACGCGGATATTGCTGCTTTGGTTCAGAAAGGTCTCGACAAGCGCATTCAACGGGCGCTCGACGTCGTCCGTGTCGTCGGCAATAATGCAGTCCACCCTGGTCAAATCGACCTGAAGGATGATCGCCCAACCGCCGAAAAGCTGTTCGGCTTGGTGAACTTGATTGCGGACACCTTGATCAGCCAACCAAAGCACATTGATGCCATGTTTGATAGTCTGCCCGATGGTGCGAAGCAGGCCATTGAAAAGCGGGACGCACCCAAGCAGATCGAGGATAAGAGCGGCGGTTAGAACACGACTTACGCCACAATTTCCAGGCTATGCACGAACGGCCGGCTGCGAGTAGAAGCTGTATTCGGTAACGACCGAAAAGCTCACCGTGTCGCCATCGCGAAAGTTGCCGTAAGGGCCAGCGATCTTAATCCGCTGGCCGTTGGGCAGGAGCACTTTGGGCTCGGCGTCGGCAAGGAAGGCGCCCTCGCGCGGCCTCATACGGCGTAGCCCCGAATCTTCATCTCCATCTCGGCGCGCTGTATTGATGCGGCCTTGCGAGCAGCAAAGTCAGCCGCCTCCGAAACGCGGCGCCTGGCGTTGGCGGCGTTGTCCATAGAGTCAAGAAGCGGCGAGCGCTTGTACAAGGTTGCCGAGGTGGCTTTGCCGTACGCGCCCCAGACCAGCAAACTAATTTCCTCAAGCGCGGCCTGCGTGATGGTGCGCCGAGGAATATCGTCAGTGTCGTCCCACTCCTCAATTTCTGGGTAGAAACACACCGACACCTCTCCAACATCACCACGGCCGACCGTGGCAATGATCTCCTGCCCCATAGGGGACTCCGGATTCGGCGTAAGTTCATACCGCAAGCCGATGCTGTCTGAAATCAGCTTGAGCGTGCCGTTGGACCCGCGGCCCAACGGCTTTGAACTGTCGTGCGCGAAGAGGCAAAGGACGTCCGGATGCTGGATGAGCGACTTATCGAAAGCGCCCTTTTTGAATCGCTCGATATAGAGGCCGCCGATATTTGCGGCCGCCATCCATTCGAGGGCATAGCCTGCAATAATGTCAGCCATCCTTGAGCGCCTTAACCTTCTTGTCGATCTTGTTGAGGGAGATTTGAAGCGCGATCTCCTTGGTGGTCTTTCTCCGCTTTTCGTACTTTGTTTCGCCAGGCATCCTAATCATGCATTCTGCCGGACTAATGCGGCCGCCGCTGGCGCGCTCGAGTTCACGGTGTTCAGACATCGTAGCCAGCCTCCCGCACTTCCTTCAGGTATTGAGCAATCTTGCGTTGCGGGTCCTGTGCGGAGCCCAAGAAATGGGGGCGAATCTGTCCCAAGCCATCCGTCGACGCGCCTTCCGCCTCGATTGCCAGGAACATGTCGGTGAGTTCGATGTGCGCGACGTCAACGGCGCGGAGCGCCTCAACCAATGCGGCGACACGCTTCTCGGCTTCCGGGCGAGCCGCGGCACAGATAGCGCGCTCGGCTGCTGGACGGGCTGCAGCAATGCGCCTTTGGATCAGTTCTATAGCCTGACCAGCCACCGTCTCGAGGCGGCGCAACTCGGCAACACGCTCGCGTTTCTGCGCCTTGGCTGAGGGTGCCTCACCGATCAGCGCGGCAACCTCAGGCGCGATGTCAAGTGTCTTGTCGGCTTCAATCTCGGCCTGCAGTGCCTTGCGCTCCGCGACATGGGCTGCGCGGTCTTTGAAAATGGCTTCGCGCCTGTCTTCATCCTCGCCAAGCGAGGGCAGCGCCTGCCGTGCCGTCAGGGCAACGAAACTCAGTTTAGGCGGCGCAACCTTGGCCGGCCGAGCGTCGGGCTTGGGCTTCTTAATCTTGTGAATGATCATTTAGCGTTCTCCTGCGAAAAGCTTTCTAGCCGCGAGCGCAATCGCACTTGCCGGAATGGTTGTGGCGCGGCGCTGCTTATTGCCGGCCCAATGACCAGCCAGTGCGCCGGCAGGTTGGAATCGGAGGACGCCATCACGCGTGTGGAACACGACTTCAGGAAACGTCTCGCAAACCTCGACAGCGGTGATCGGCGACGTGTCAGGCGACCAAACAAGGTCATGCAAATAGTCGAACGCGGTACGCTGCGCCGGCCGAATTGATTCCGGCATGACGTTCACGTCCACGCCGTTCGGAACGCAGGAAGCCAGGTTGGCGGTAACGTCGGCCACGGCGCGCAGCGGAGCGCCAGAGGCGACGGCAAGGAGCAAGAGCGCAAAGTCGGCAGGCGTGATTTCCACGGCCACGCCAGGCGCACCCGGCTCAATTAGGCGTTCTTCAGTGAGGCGACGCGCGACGGTGCGCGCTTTGGCAGCTTTGAAGCCGCAATAGCTCAAAGCCGCCACAGAGGCGGCAAGGTTGGGCATGATTTTGTCCTTTTGGAAAAGCGCGCGAATTGCGCGTGTTTGGGCAAATAAAAAGCCCGCGCCGAAGCGCGAGCTATCGCCTGCGGTACTTCCGGAATGGCGAAAACTGATTGGCGGCGACCGCTGAGTTGCCGTTACCCTTAGGGTTTTAGCGTCCACGATTTGGCACCTGGGATCTCCCATGTGGTAAAAAGGCGCCATCGTACCCGCCTTTCACAGCAACAAAGAACTGAGTAAAAGCAAACAGTTGCCGGAGATTGCGATAAAAAAGCCCGTTTTTTCGAATCGCTCCCTCTTGCCTAGTCGGGTCCGGCATGATCCACATAAGAAATCGCCCCGAAACGATTCTCAATTTGAGTTTTCAAATGGAGAATTGTATGCGCAGGCTAACTCCCAAAAAACGCAAGTGGTGGCACCTCTCTCGAGAAGAGGTCTTCAAGCTCATCCCGCTATTGCCACTGATCTTGAACCTGCTGCTGCACTGGTGAGCCAGTTGTCATTCGCAACTGAGGTCTTTGCCCACGCACCGGCATCGCGTAGCTCCTTGCCGCCACGACGATCGGCGCCACCGCCTCGCGCGCCGAATGCCAAGCCGACGTCAGCAACGTTTCCACCGGCCATGATGACTTCGATCACCTTTTCTATCTCCTCGGGCAGCATCGGCATCTTTGGCTCCTCGACGCGCCGTATGTCGCCGCGGCGCTTGCCTATCTTCGGCTGTCCGAGTCCGCCAATGGCACCGATGAATAACGCTCCTTCAGCTATGGCGGGAAGGCATTTCGTATACCTCCCGAACGCGAAGTTCTTGTATTCGCCGGGCTGGCGCTGCGGCTTGATCGTGATCCCGCGCGACTCTCCATCCCATCGGCCAAGACGTGCCGGCTGCGGCTCGGCATCGCCAAGGCGAGGCTGTATCGACGGAAGCGCCAGATATGCGTCGAGCGAGCGCGGATCCGGGTTTTTGCCCCGTGGCCGGCCGTCTTTGCGGCTGTGGTCGACAGCGAGGCCTTCCGCAACGTGGTTGTCATTTGCGGCCTGCGGCAAGCGCTCACGCGCAATAAGCCACAGGGCAGCGGCAGCGGCGGGGTCGTGCTTCGCCAGCCAATTCAGCGCCGGCCTGCCACCGCGGTAACGAACGCGCACCGCGGCTTGCTTCGGCTCGGGATGTTTCCTCAGGAAGGCGTCTGCTTCCTTGAGAATTTCCTTACGAGCAGATTGCATCATCTACCTCTCTCAAAATCGTGCCTCTGTGGCCATATTGCAGTGCGAAAAACATGTTGCATTGCACACAAACTTGAATTAGCCTTTGCTAATAGGCGTTGTTGCGGGGCTGGGGCGGTGGCGGTTCTCCTGCGGGGGCGAGCCGTTACCGCCTTTGTCGCGTCAGGCACGCCAGCGCGATTGAACTCACGCCACCAGCCTTCGATACACCGCAAGCTCCACCGGCCACGCCGATCCCCCGCGAGGATGCCAACAGCAACATCCGGCCAAGAGCGGCTCGACAGGCGCACCAGCCGCCTGGAGCAAGTCGCCGAGCACGATGAATTCGGGCCAGGCGCTCGCCGGCTGTTGCGGCTCGCTGGCGATGTAGGCGTCGAAGGCCTCCCGCAGTTCTGGCGACCCAGGGAAATCAGCACGCTCGACGCGGCGGTTTGTGCGCTTACGAACCGGCATAACGACGCCCTCCGCGTGGCGGGCCGAACGCGGCAAGCGCGTGCGGCGGATCCTCGTTTGGGTAGCGTTCGCGCGCCTGTTCGGCCGCGTATTCGGCCAGGAACGCATCGCCACAGCGACGCCAGGCAGCACGCGCCGTGGCCTCGTCGGGCTGTTGCTGATGCTCCGCAACAATGCCGGCGTCCAACAGGTGGCCAAAAAAGCAATGCCCCCATGCGAACCAATCGCGCCAAACGGCCAGTTCGGCGGGCCTGTGGCGGTCTATCTTGCGACGAACAGGCATCAGCGGCGACTCCCATAATCCGGAGTCCTCGGCATGCCTGGCGCCGAAGGCGAGCCGACGCCGTCAAGCGCCAGTTCGCGAATGCCTCGAAAGAAAGCCGTGCGCGAATCTCTCTCAACAGCAATGGCAGGGTGCTGCTTTAACACACCATACCTATCCGGCACCGTGATGCCGTCGCGGTCGATTTGTTCACGGGCCTGCTCGCCGCGGTCCCAAGCTTCGGCAACGCGAACGAGGATACGGAAATGGTGGCTCTCGAAATCGAAGTCTTCGATGACGCTGCGGACCCACTTCCGCGTCGGTGCGCGCAGGTGCGTCGGAATTTTGAACGTTTGCATTCGTTTTTAAGCTCGGTTTCGCTTCGGGTTTTGGCTGCAGGCCGCAACCATTTCATTTTGGGCAAGGCGATTGCGCACTGTGCGGCCACGGCGGTCTGTGGAGTCGATGCCTCTAGAGATGGAGGTACCCCTCCACCCTGAGTCAGCAGTTGGCTGCATCTTGCTGTATGGGAAAACTCCGACGACTTTCCCTTTGCGGGAACGAAAACGGGGTAGTATTTGGGAGGTCGCCCAAACGAGAGGACGACCTATGACCTACCTGCAGATCGCTTATTTGATGCTTGCCGTGTCGTACTTGGCTGCGGTTGCTGCGCTTTGGGTAGGACACTGATTGTCGTTCGCTGGCTTGGGCGCCAGGTCAGGTCGAAGTCGATAGAGATCCGACCAACTGATCTTGCGCACTGAGACGGTCTCATTGGCCGGTGGTGCTTTAATCATGCGCGCCTCACGTACGTTTCAGTCTCAAGCATGCGGTCGCGGCCGTGCTGGGTCTCAACGATAAAGACCAACTCGCCATCATCCTTACTCACACCGATTACGCGGCATGGTTCCCAAAAGACGTCCAGTCCGCCTTTGTCGTTCTTGATGAATCGCTGGCGTTCAGCGCTGTAGGGTTCGATTGCAAACATTGATGATCTTCCAAATATTGAAGTGTCACCAACTGGCCATTGCGCGCGGGAGTCGGAAAAGCAAATATTCGCATTATAAGAAAAGCTCCTTTTTCACTCTGTTAAACGCGCACGCAAGGGACGGTTGGTGACACTTGCATTTACGCTGCCCGCAACCCGTCGTTGCCGGCTATGATTTCTCGGATTGCGGAGCGACGTTCGGCCTCTTCTTCGGCCCGCTCGTCGAATAGGTCATAAACCCTTGAGTCTACTTTCCATTCTTTGCTGTCGCGGCGCGTTGTCAGAACAGGGTCCAGCCAGCCGAAGGCGTCAAGCTGATGCAACACAGCCTCAGCCTCTTCGTTGTCCATGCCGCGCATGATCCGATCGCCACGGCGCACGGCGCGGATGGTGACACTTGCGGGCCGGTGCGTCAGAATCCAACCGGCGACGGCCAATACCTTGTCCTGCCTGTCTGATAGGCCGATGACGTCGGTGTAGAAGGCGACGGCATGCGGGTAGAGGTAGCGGAAGAGAAAGTCCCGCACGCGGACGACAACGTCCTCGCTGATGACGCTTGCCGGTCTATCTCCCTTGGCTTCAATGCAATGCCACAGCAGGCAAAGCCTGGCGAACAGACCGTCATATTTTCCAATGTGGGCGGCAAGCTTGACGTTGACGGTTTCCCAACTTGCCGCAAGTTCGAAGTTGCGGCGAGTGACCTCTTCCCACACGCGCTGCGCCGCTGCAGAAAAGCGAACTGGCGTCTCCTGCATGCCGCCGCGAATTGGCTTGCGCAGTTGGTGACACTTCACGACCAAGGCCTCGTAGGCCTTGGAGACGTCCGGCATCGGAACATCCTTGCCGAGTTTGGCTGGCCGCAGCACGATCGGAAACAACCGCTGGAGAAGTCCGTCGTCGTGCGTGTCGCGTGCGATCGATCGGATTAACTCCGGCTGGATACCGCCGAGCAAGCAAACCGAGAGGTTGGGGATAAACGACGCGCCGCGTCCGACTCGATTGACCGTGTAGCTTCCGCCATTGAACGATTGAAGCCAGAAGGCGCGGTCCTTTTGCGAACCTCGACCGCCGCCGCCATACTTGTCCATGGCGCCGAACCAGCCGGAAAGTTCGTCCTGTATCAGGAGCAGGCCGTCAGGGCTGTCCTTTAGAACCTCCTGCGCGGCCTCGGTCGTTGTGTCCTCGAGCCGCAGGCGCGTATGGCGCGGCTTGTCGGCCGCCTTCCGGTCTTTTGGGTCGAGTGCGTCGTACCGCTCTTTTGCCTCCGCGAATGTGTCATACAGGCCGCGATCGAGAGCCTTAAGGGGCCGCGCTGCCGCGGCCACCAGCGGTGACTTCTTGGTTGACGGCAAGCCGATCTCGGCCGTCCATATACGAGCCGACTCCTGCCAAGACGCGTCATGTTCTTTCGGCTGGATCTTGATGCTGTCGGGTATCACCGCCGCACAGACGGTAAGCGCCGCCATAGCCAGGCCGCCGTTGTCGACGCCCATGGTGTCGGCCATAATGTCGGCGAAATCCGATATCTGTTCCGGCAGGAGGTCTGGCGGCAACGCTGGGCTTGACCGGTTTGCCCAAAGATCGACCGGGCCGTTCTGGTTTGCAGCCTCTCGCCGCGGATCCGGCAAACCGAGATCCATGCGCACGAACTTCATTAGCTCGCGCCAGGAGTATCCTTCAGCCTTCGTCTGCGCGCCGATATTGCCGGCCGCTGCGATATAGAGGTCGCACGCCTGGCCAGCTACAATGCAGCCTTTCAAATAGGGATATTCGATCTCTCCGCCGTAACGGTCGCGCAGTTGTTCAAGAAGCGCCTGGCCTTGCTCACGCTGCGCGCTGGTCATCAAAAATCCCCAAAGCGCTCAGCGCCATATCAATGATTGCCAGGCGTGCGTCTCGCGACACAGACAGCGTCGCGGCTCCGCCAATCTGGCTTGGCCCGTAGAGCAGGATGTTGCCGTCAGGCGCCCTGACCAGGCTGCAGTCGAAAATGATGACGTCGTCGGTGACCTGAAGGTTGAATTTTCCGAGCGTAGTAAAGCCCTTAGATGATGGCGCTTGGCGCATCGCCCGTGGTGATCTGATTATCAATTTGATGATTTCCGATTGAGTCTCGGGGTTGCGTGGCGACCGTTCGGCGGCGCTCTTTTGTTGTTGGTAGAGGAGGCTAGGCCGCCCTCGCCGCGATCTGGGCATTGTCGTTGGCAGCGACGCGCTTGGAAGCCATCCAAGCGTCAAGGTCGGCGCTGTCGTAAACAATCGTAGAGCCGAGCCGCATGAAGGATGGTCCGGTGCCATCCAGTCGCGACTTATTGAGCCACGAAGGTGATTTGGAGATATATGCAGCCGCGGCCGGCGTGCGCATCTTGGTAGTCATAGTCCCTCCCGCAAACGGTTGTGTGCGCCGTGCTGGTCAGCGAGGCCAGACACCGTATCTATGACCCCTGCGCGTCAGCACATCCTATATATAGGGTTTTGGCGCCGATCTTTACACTTCGTGTCAGACTGCCTCATAGCGTTGCCGAGAGTGACTGTTGCTTATTTGCCACTAATGGCGTCGGCAATCTTGCCGGCAATAGCGTTGGCTGCGGCGCGCGTCGGGTCGACATGAAGATGCGCGTACCGTTGTGTCGTTGCGGCGTCGGCGTGACCGAGTAGCTTTCCGATTGTCAGCAACGACATGCCGTCACCAGCGCCCACGCTTGCAAAAGTGTGTCGCAAGTCGTGCAGGTGCACGTCAGTGAGCCTTGCCCTACCTGCTATCGCCGCCCACGGTTTCTTGAGGTCGGCTCGCGGCTTCTCTTTGTCGGTTGCGGCGGATTGGCCGGCTATCACGTAGACACCCACACGCGGAAGGCCATCGAGAGCGGCCTGCGCTGCCTCCGACAGAACAACCGTCTTTTTTCCCGTCTTACTGTCCGGCAGTAGCAGTAGCCCACGCTTACTGTCGTATTCCGTCCAGCGTAGGTTGAGGACTTCGCGCAACCTACAACCAGTCAGCATCAGGAGGCGGATGGCGCCGGTGACGTGCGGGCCGTAGATCGTTCGGTTTTTCTCTTTCGCGGCGTGTTTCGATTCGGAGGGTTTGTGCGGAATGCCTATCGTTTCCGCCTCGCGCAACGCCTCGCCTAGACGAATCATCTCGTCTTCGGTGAGGTAGACCTGCCGCGACTCCTCTTTGTTGCGCTCTATCGCGGCGGCGGGGTTCATCCCTTCCGGCACATAGCCACGTTTGGATCCCCAAACAAAAGCGGCGGAGAGCAGCGCCACGGCTCGGTTAGCGCTATAGCGCGCTTTTTTCGACATTTTGCTGTGCGCACGCTGGACATCGACTCGGGTTACCGCAACAGCCTTCATCGTTCCGAGATGCGGCTCGATGTGTGTCTTCAAGGTGATCCGGTAAAACGAGCGGCTGGATTCTTTCATCTCCTTGCCGGCGATGTAATCCTCTACCAACTGCTGCACCGTACCGCTCGCACGCTCATCCGATCGATCTTTCGCTAGGTCTTTGCCAAGCGCCGCGTTGGCGATGGCCTTGCGTGCCGCCTCGCGCGCCTCGTTCGCCTTGAGCGTGCCGACGCGCCCGAGCTTCAGCCGCCTCTTGCTGCCGCCAGCCACAGGCCGAAACTCAGCGAACCAAGTGCCTGTGCCCGTGGTCGTTCGATAAAACCCAAACCCGGCCAGGTCGTCGTCAAAATAGAACTTGGTCTTGTTCGGAAGCGCTGTTTTCATCGCCTCTGCCACGGTGTCGGCCGTTATCTTCATACCCGCCAAATCCCATTTTGTAGCCAGATTATAGCCAGGGATTACGCCGTCGCGGCAGAATAGTCAAGAGGGCCTAAGTTGCCGTCTCTGCCATTGCCTATATTTTTCAATCTCTTGCACAGCAGAATGATACGATCAGATAGCCAATGAAAGCTGTATTTTAAAACTGGGGGTCAAGGGGTCGTCGGTTCGAATCCGGCCACTCCGACCATTTAAATCCTTGATGTCCCCAAGTCTTTCAGCACCGTCGACACATCGAACGGCTTCTGCTCTTAGCGGCTTGTGCCGTTACCCAAAGCCAAACGGACCCCCAATCCGACGATGACGCATCCGGCAATTCGCTGCTGCCAGAGCCGCACATGAGGGCGCGCCATAATCCAGGCGCCGATCGAACCGGCCGCGAGAGCATAGGCTCCTAGCACCAGAACGCCCGTCAATTTCTGAGTCGCCCCTAGCAGCAAGAGTTGCGATGTCACCGAACTGCCATGCGGTTCGACAAACTGAGGCAGAAATGCAACCATGAAAGTGATGGGCCAAGGGTTGATCAGATTGGCAACCATCCCTTCCCGTGCAGCGGCGAGCGGCTTGATGTCCCTGACTTGCTGGGACGCCATAGCGGGCGACGCGAAGATCAGCCGCACGCCAAGCCAAATCAGATAGGCTGCTCCCATCCATTGCAGCATTGCAAAGGCAAACGGCGACGCTCTTACGAGCGATGAAACTCCAATCGCGATCAACGGAAGTTGCACCATGCCGGCGCCGGCTGTCATCCCCAACACCGTAAACAAGGCAACTCCACGCCCCTGGCCGATGCCACGGGCCATGACAAGCATGCTGTCCGGGCCTGGTGGCATCTGTAGCAGGATGACAGTTCCAACAAAGGCTATCCAGTGCGCCGGGTTCATCTTGGCTGACTCGCATCGTCTACTCCCAACCGTTTGGCCGGCTTCGAGGTTCCTCTGCGATTCAGGCGCCTTCACCAGCACGCTACTGGCAAACGTCGACCCATTTGGCATCGACGAGCTCGGCCATGCGTTGCGGCGTGATGCGCACGGCGGCGTTGGTGGCGCCGGCGGCGGGAACGACCTCGTCGAAGGCTCGCAGCGTGACGTCGCAATAGACCGGCAGCGGCGCCGGCAGGCCGAACGGGCAGACGCCGCCGGGCGGATGGCTGGTTGCCGCAAGCACCTGCTCGCCGTCGAGCATGCGCGGCTTGCCGCCGAGAGTGTCCTTGCACTTGCGGTTGTCGAGCCTGGCGGTGCCGCTTGTCACCACCAGCATGGTCTCGTCGCCGACACGCAGGCAGATGGTCTTGGCGATCTGCTCCGGCAGCACGCCATGGGCCTCGGCGGCCAGCGCCACCGTCGCAGAACTGGCCTCGGTGACGATCACCTCGATGTCGGGCGCATGTTCGGCGAAGAATGCGCGGACCGATTCCAAGCTCATCTCTAACCTCGTCGGAGAGGATGCCAGTCGGCGCCAGCGAATCGACCGGCGACGGACGGGATTGGCACATAGGGCGCCGCCGATTGGCAAGAGCCGGTGGCCAATCGTCGGAGACGCAAAAAAGCCCGCCTGGCAAGGCCTTGGCGGGCTTTCGGTCCCTGAGTGCGCACCTCTATTGTCGCGTCGGCCGGCTTTCCACGGCGGGTACGCTGATCAATTCCTCTTCCGGCATCTGCAGCGCGGAAGCGATACGTCGGAGTTTGACGGGATCGGCGTCCCTGCCATCCTCGATGTCGATGATCTCGCCAACGGCCAAACCGCAGGTCAAAGAAAGCTCCTCAATTGTATATCCCCTGGTTTCGCGCACGGCCTTGAGGGCGTTGTAGCCGGGCGCAGCAATCATTTCGCTGGAAACTGCGTTTCTTGCGGTGTTGGGCATGGCAACTCCTTGGGGTGAAACAGAATGATGAAATGCTGGCGTTGCCTGAGACGGGCGGGAGAATGATCGTTAACAGGTGATTTGCCAAGCCGCTCGTCACGGCGTCACGCCATCGTGACCCGCAAATGGCCGCGAAAACCGCGCAATTCCGCCATTCCGCGGCCTTCATTCCAGCGATCAAGTTGTTTTGAGGAATGAAACGTCGAGTTGATCGACGCTGCCGTGCCGCCAATGCCTCAGGTCGACATCGCTGCTCGTCGCGACTCAGTCGGGAGGAAGCGGGGGAATTCGCGGCTGCGTTTCCGGCAGATGTGAGCGGTGTCGTCACCGCATGCCCAGCAGCAGCTGCAGCTCGCTTGCCCTGCTATCGTGGCGGAAACCACGGCCTTGTTTCGCCCGATGCGAGGCCAAAGGGTGCTCCAGGAGGCGATCAGCCAGCCAGAAACAATCCAGAAACAAAAATCTACAGTTGGGAAAAATTGTCGAAAAAATCCAGGAGGATAGTCCCGATCGCGAGGCTTGGGTCACCGATTTGGTGCGGTGGATCTCGGAAGGCCCGCATACAAAGGAAACTAAGTTATGAAGAAGTCCCTCCTCTCCGCCCTTGGGCTGGCTCTGGCCCTGGCGTTCACGATGCCGATCCTCGGCGCGACCAGTGCTGATGCTGCGCCGGTGACGAAGCACCACCATCACCGTCATCACCACAAGCATCATCGCATGCATCACCACCATCATCATCACCACCACAAGAAGGTGGCTCCGAAGAAGGCCTGATTCTTCCCGCCATCTGCCGATGGGAAGGCAGGCCTTCACGTTGACCGGGCTTGGCCTTTCCATCGGTATTTTGTATCTCGATTGTCCTTAGTCTTCTCTCATGCCGCCGCCGGATATGGCCAATCCTCCACATTAGGCGTTGCGTCAGCGATTGTGCTTGAAGCCCACCGGTCCGCTGAGCCCCAAGCCGGCAATGGCTGACGAGCAATCGGGACCGGTATCGACCCACCCCTCCCGCTGGCGGCATCGATCGCAACCCCGCACCGGCCTCCAGACTTACGACCGAGGCCGCAATTCGCCTGCGGGCAGCGTTCGGTCTTGATCGGTCATCAGCCGATCGCTGCAAGAAATCTGAACCGTCGCGTGAACCTTTCCTGTCCGGGCTGCACCAAGCTGTCATGGACGCCAAGAAGGCTCCCCAACCCGAAGGACGCCCAGACGGCGATCCTCAACCCAATGGAAGGAAATGATCACATGACCAACTTCAAGCGCATCTCGCTCGCCGCGGCCCTCGTCGTCTCGGCTTTCGGTTCGGTTTCGGCTCCGGCCGTTGCGGGTACGCATCCCACCGGCGACGGCGGTGCGGTCTGCAAGGGCGCCGGCTCGTGTCTGGTGCTGCAGATCGACTGCAAGGGCACCTACACCGACGCCACCGACAAGAACGGCACCGTCTATGGCAAGTGCAGCCAGGTCATGAAAGTCGACCCCAAGACCCGGCTCAAATTGGCGAACTGAGGCGCTAAGCCTTCGTCTTGATGCACGACCTTGTCGCTGGACCGCTCCGGGCGACATGCATTCCTGGCACGGAAATGGCGGCCGTCATGGACGGCCGCCATTTCTGTTTCCGTAATTCCGGCGAAGGTTCAACGCCGACTGAGCAGCAGCCCGGCAAGCAACCCGACCACGACCAATCCAACGGCGGCAGCCGTCGCAGGATGGTCGCGCGCCGTGCGTTCGAGCGCGCTACCCCTGCGCCGAATTGCCGGCAGAGCGTCGTGCAGCCGTTCGGCAAGCTCTGAATAGTAGTCCGACGCTGCCGCGCGACCATCGTCATAGTAAGCGTCCCCGCGTCTGGCCAAGGCCGACCGAAGATCTGTCAACTGGCGCGACAGCGAGGCGATCTGCTTGTCCAGGTCGAGGTCCGAGAGAGACGAAAATGAAGCCATGCCGGAAGTCCTTCTCTGTCAGAGAAGGCCTAACGCATGGAAGCAGCGGCAGTTCCGGGCTCCAGGCCTAGCGCACCTGATCGAGCAGGCGCTTGCACTCGAGCAGATCGAACAAGGCCTCCTGCAGCAGAGCGCGGTTGTCGCGCGACAGTTTTCCGGAATCCGGCTGCACCGGACCATCCTCTTCAGCCTTGCCGAGGCCGAAGAAGCGGCGGCTGGGCTTGACCTTGGGCTGGCCGACCAAGGCGTCCTCGTCGCCGGCGCGCGGTTGGGCGGCGACCGTCAACGGGACCTGCTCGGCCTGCCGGCGTTGCGCAATCGCTTCGACGGCCGCCATGTCGCCATTGCCGATGGCGACCAGGAAGTGATTGCCGTTCTCGCGCAGCAGCTTCTGCACGCCCTTGATCGTGTAGCCCTGGTCGTAGAGCATGTGACGTATGCCCTTGATCAGTTCGACGTCCTGCGGCCGGTAGTAGCGGCGGCCGCCGCCGCGCTTCATCGGCTTGATCTGGTTGAAGCGCGTCTCCCAGAAACGCAGCACGTGTTGCGGCAGGTCGAGATCTTCCGCGACTTCGCTGATGGTGCGGAAAGCATCCGGGCTCTTGTCCATGGGCGAATCCTCACACTGGACCATGATCCGGCAATGATGCCGAATCGCGCCTTATTTCAGCGGTTTATGAAACAATATTCAAGCCCGGCGTCAAAGCGATCCGGGGTTTTCAACTGGCATTCGCAGCGGGCGCTACTTGCTGCCCTTGGCCTTGCTGTTCTGGTGCGAGCGCAGGATGCGGTTCTTCAGCACATTTGATGATTTGAACGTCATCACGCGGCGCGGCAGGATCGGCACTTCCTCGCCGGTCTTCGGGTTGCGGCCGATGCGTTCGTTCTTGGAGCGGACATGGAAGGTGGCAAAAGACGATAGCTTGACCGTCTCGCCGCGGACGATGGCTTCGCAAATCTCGTCCAGCACCGCTTCGACGAGCTCCGCCGATTCAGTTCGCGACAAGCCGACTTTGCGGTACACGGCTTCGGCAAGGTCGGCGCGCGTAAGTGTCTTTCCCCCCATGCGACCGTCCCATCAGCTCAAAAAACGTAAATCGATACAGGCAAAGGCAGAGCCTAAGTAATTGATCCGGCAAGGTCAAGGGAGCGAACCCGTCCGTTCGGCACTTACCAGCGAACCAACACCGCCCCCCAGGTGAAGCCCCCACCCATCGCCTCCAGCAGCACCAGGTCACCCTTCTTGATGCGGCCGTCGGCAATGGCCACCGACAACGCCAGCGGCACGGAGGCAGCCGAGGTGTTACCGTGTAGATCGACGGTGACAACCACTTTTTCCTCGGCAATCCCGAGCTTCCTGGCGGAAGCGTCAATAATGCGTTTATTGGCCTGATGCGGCACGAACCAGTCGAGGTCTTCCGCCGTGATCCCGGCCTGCGCGAACGTCGCCTCGATGACGTCGGTGATCATGCCGACCGCGTGCTTGAACACTTCGCGGCCCTCCATCCTGAGATGGCCGACCGATCCCGTGGTCGAAGGACCGCCGTCGACGAAGAGCTTTTCCTTGTGGACGCCGTCGGAGCGCAGGCTTGCCGCCAGCACGCCGCGATCGGCGATGCCGCCCGTCCCTTCGCCGGCCTCCAGCACCACCGCGCCGGCGCCGTCGCCGAACAGAACGCAGGTGGAGCGGTCGCTCCAGTCGAGAATACGCGAGAAGGTTTCAGCGCCGATCACCAGCACACGCTTCGCCAACCCGCCGCGGATATAAAGATCGGCGGTGGCAATCGCATAGACGAAGCCGGAGCACACGGCCTGCATGTCGAAGGCAAAACCGTGATGCATGCCAAGCCGGTTCTGGATCTCGACGGCGGTCGCGGGAAAGGTGTTGTTGGGCGTCGACGTCGCAAGCACGACGAGATCGATGTCGGCCGGCGTGAGAGCGGCACTGTCGAGCGCGGCGCGTGCGGCTGCCTCGCCCAGCGAAGCAGTCGTCTCGTCATCGGCCGCGATATGGCGCTGACGAATGCCGGTGCGCTGGACGATCCACTCGTCGGACGTCTCCACCATGCCTTCGAAATCGGCATTCTTCATGATGCGGCGGGGCAGCGCGGCACCGTTGCCGCGCACGACTGATCTGATCAAGGCTCTTTCCTATTTCTCGGCGTCGACGGCGACACCGGATTTCCTGTTTGCCTGGGCATGCGGATTGCGCGCATGGAACAGATCAAGGTCGGCCTCGATGCGGTCAAGCAAATTGTTGCGCACCATGTCGTAGCCGAGTTCGATCGCGGCGGCAAAGCCGTCCGAATCGGCGCCGCCGTGGCTCTTCACGACGATGCCGTTGAGACCCAGGAAGACGCCGCCATTGGAGCGGCCGACATCCATCTTCTCGCGCAGCCGATCAAAAGCGCCCTTGGCGAAGACATAGCCGATCTTGGCCATCAGCGTGCGGCTCATGGCGGCGCGCAGATAGCCGGCGATCTGCCTTGCGGTTCCTTCGGCGGTTTTCAGCGCGATGTTGCCGGCAAAGCCTTCGGTGACCACGACGTCGACCGTGCCTTTGCCGATGTCGTCGCCTTCGACGAAGCCGCGATAGTTCATCGAAGCCATGTTGGCCTCGCGCAGCATGCGGCCGGCCTCCTTGACTTCTTCCTGACCCTTGATCTCCTCGACGCCGACATTGAGCAGGCCCACACTCGGCCGTTCGACGCCGAACACCGAGCGCGCCATGCCGGTGCCCAGAATCGCGAAATCGATGAGCTGGTGCGCGTCCGCGCCGATCGTGGCGCCGACATCCAGCACCACGCTTTCGCCGCGCGTCGTCGGCCAGAGCGCTGCGATCGCCGGACGATCGACGGTCGCCATGGTGCGCAGGCAGAATTTCGACATCGCCATCAGAGCGCCGGTGTTGCCCGCCGAAATGCAGGCCTGCGCCGAGCCGGACTTCACCGCCTCGACAGCTTTCCACATCGACGATTTCCAGCGCCCGTGGCGCAGCGCCTGGCTCGGCTTGTCGTCCATCCTGACCGCGATCTCGCAGTGGACGAATTCGCTCACCTCGGCCAGTTTCGGGAACTTGGCCAGTTCGGGACGCACGGCGTCCTCGCGGCCATAGATGACAAAACGGATGTCAGGGCGGCGGATGGCGACCGTCATCAGCGCAGGGATGACGACGCCGGGTCCGTGATCTCCGCCCATGGCATCGATGGAAATCCTGATCACGCGGTGTTTTTCTCACGGTTTGCCTGGCTTGCGGGGGGCGCCTGCCAAGGTAAGGGGGCTCGCGAAGGTTCGGCGAAAATAGCGGTTTTGGGCTGCCGCACAACCAACTTTTCCAAATTCCGGCCGCCTTCAGGTTTTTCCGAGCAGCGACCGCAGTTTTTTCTGGAATTCGCTTTCCTCAGGTTCGTCCCCGCCCGCAGCATCGAGCGAGGCTCCGGGTTTGCGCGGATAAGGATCGATCGCCAGACCGAAGAACTGCTCGGCCAAGGCGCCGACGTCGATGGTGTCGCCGGAGAATGTCTCCGGACTGTCTGGTCCATCGGCATCAAGCACGATCTCGCCGCCGCCCTCGAAACCCTCGCGTCCAAGCTTCGATTGCTCGGGCAGGAACAGCGCCTCCACCGGCTCGTCTATATTGGCTGCGACCGGGTCGAGAGTGACGATACAGGCCTGCGTGATGTCGGCCTCGACACGGCCGCTGATTTTGACGCCGTTGCGCTTCCATGACGACACCAGAAGCTCGGCGCGGTAGCGCTCCACCGAGAGCAGCCCGTGCTCGCTGGCAAGCGCGGCACGCTGGCTCTCGTCGGCCTCGACGACCACAGGCAATCCTTTCTGCGGCAGGCGGGCGACATTGGCGACAAAGGAAACCGGGCTTCGCGGTTCGGCGTGTCTCATCTCCGGCTCCATCAGGCTGCCATCGCGGTCGGGAACGCAAGGGTGCCGGCCACGATCGATTCGGTCGACTGGCCGGCCAGTTGCCTCGATGCTTCCGAAACATAAGCCGCGAGGGACGATGCCTGCGGCCAGGGACCGGCATCCGGCCTGACATTGCGGGCCAGCGCCGCGGCGAGCGCGGCGCGGTCGTCGTCCTTCAAGGCATCGTCATAGGCAGCGGTGCGGCCATAAAACATCTTTGCCAGCTTCTTCATGCGCTTCGGCACGCCAACATCGCTGACGCCCAGTTCCCTCAGGGAATGGTCGACATCGAGGAAGAACTCGTCGATCAGCACCTGCGCGACCTCGGCCGCCGCGCCAGCCTCCGCCCGCAGCCTGTGCTGGACAAGGTACATATGCAGCGACAGCATCTCGAAGCGGCCAAGCGGCGTATCAGGCACATTCCACTCTGAATAAAAGACAGTCTGCCGCGCCGCCGCCACGATTTGTGCGTAGAGCGCCTCGGTGATAGCGCGGTTGGCATGGCGTTCGCGGCCAAAAAGGCGCTGGAACATAGAGGGTGGTCTCCCGGGGACCTTTTGTTTGAATTGGCCTTGTTGCATCGGCAGGCAAGCTGGTTTACCGGTTTTGCGGCCCAGCGCAAGTTGCGGGGATGTGATGGAGAATTGTTGTTGGGTGCGCTGAAATTCAAGTCGGTTTTTGCGCCGATGCCCGCGGGCATGGCGTCGCTGCTGTTGGCGGTATCAGCGCTCTCGGCATGCAACACGTCAAAGATGGTCGGCGACCTCAACCCGAGCGAGACGCTGACGCAGGGCTATGTCATCGATCAAGCGGCGATCGACTCGGTGCCCGTCGGGTCAAGTCGCGAGCAGGTGCTTCTGGCGCTCGGCACCCCGTCGACGACGGCGACCTTCGACAACGAGGCCTTCTACTACATCTCGCAGACGCGCAAGCGTTACGTCGCCTTCGACAAGCCGCGCCTGGTCGACCAGAAGGTGCTGGCGGTCTATTTCGGCGCCGATGGACGCGTCAGCCAAATCGCCAATTACGGAATGAAGGACGGCAAGATCTTCGACTTCATCTCGAGGACGACGCCGACCGGCGGCAAGGACCAGAACTTCCTCAGCCAGATCATCAACGGCGCCAGCAAGCTGGCGCCTGGCATCCCGGGTGGCGGCGGCACGCCCTGAGATCTCTCCCGGCTTTCGCAGATCAGAACCCGTCGGCTCGCCGGCGGGTTTTTTGTTTGCGGTGCTTAGCTCACAAGCAAAACCCGCGGGATCACTCCCGCGGGTTTTCGCGTGGGAACGGATCCGGATCAGCCGTGCGCGAGCACGGCAAGCAACAGCAGCGCCACGATGTTGGTGATCTTGATCGCCGGGTTGACCGCCGGACCGGCGGTATCCTTGTAGGGGTCGCCGACGGTGTCGCCGGTGACCGAGGCCTTGTGCGCCTCGGAACCCTTCAAGTGCTTGATGCCGTCCTTGTCGGTGAAGCCGTCCTCGAACGACTTCTTAGCATTGTCCCAGGCGCCGCCGCCGGAGGTCATCGAAACGGCGACGAAAAGGCCGTTGACGATGACGCCGAGCAGCGAGGCGCCGAGCGCGGCAAAGGCCGAGGCCTTCGAGCCGGAGATCAGCAGCACGCCGAAATAGACGACGAGCGGCGCCAGCACCGGCAGCAGCGAGGGAATGATCATTTCGCGGATCGCGGCCTTGGTCAGCAGGTCGACCGCGCGGGCATAGTTCGGCTTCGACGTGCCGGCCATGATGCCCTTGTCCTCGCGGAACTGCTTGCGCACCTCCTCGACGATCGAGCCGGCGGCGCGGCCGACGGCGGTCATGGCAATGCCGCCGAACAGGTACGGAATCAGACCGCCGAAGATCAGGCCGGCGACGACATAGGGATTGGAGAGGTCGAAGGAAACCTCGCCCATGCCCTGGAAGTAGGGATATTTGTCGCCATTGGCCGCAAAGAACTTCAGGTCGTTCGAATAGGCCGCGAACAGCACCAGCGCGCCGAGGCCGGCCGAACCGATCGCATAGCCTTTGGTCACCGCCTTGGTGGTGTTGCCGACAGCGTCGAGCGCGTCGGTGGAATGGCGCACTTCTTTCGGCAGACCCGACATTTCGGCAATGCCGCCGGCATTGTCGGTGACCGGGCCGAAAGCGTCGAGCGCCACGATCATGCCGGCGAGGCCGAGCATGGTGGTGACCGCGATCGCCGTGCCGAAGAGTCCGCCGAGCTGGTAGGTCGCGATGATGCCGCCGACGATGACGATCGCCGGCAGTGCCGTCGATTCCAGCGAGACCGCGAGCCCCTGGATGACGTTGGTGCCGTGGCCGGTCACCGAAGCCTGGGCGATCGAATTGACCGGGCGCTTGTTGGTGCCGGTATAATATTCGGTGATCACCACGATGAGGCCGGTCACAGCCAGGCCGACCAGGCCGCATACGAACAGGTTCTTGCCGGTGATGGCGATGCCGCCGACGGTGCCGACCTCGCCCCAGCCGAGCGTCGCCGAAGTTGCCGCGCCGAGGCCGACGATCGACAGCAGGCCGGTGACAATCAGGCCCTTGTAGAGTGCGCCCATGATCGAGCCGTTGGAGCCCAGCTTGACGAAGAAGGTGCCGACGATCGAGGTCAGGATGCAGGCGCCGCAGATGGCCAGCGGATAGAGCATGGCGGCACCCAGAACGGCGGTGCCGCCGAAGAAGATGGCGGCCAGCACCATGGTGGCGACGACGGTCACCGCATAGGTTTCGAACAGGTCCGCGGCCATGCCGGCGCAGTCGCCGACATTGTCACCGACATTGTCGGCGATGGTAGCCGGATTGCGCGGATCGTCCTCAGGGATGCCGGCCTCCACCTTGCCGACAAGATCGCCGCCGACGTCCGCGCCCTTGGTGAAGATGCCGCCGCCGAGACGGGCGAAGATCGAGATCAGCGAAGCGCCGAAGCCAAGCGAGACCAGCGAGTCGATGACGACGCGGTCATTGGGCTGCAGGCCGAGCGGACCCGTGAGGATGAGGTAGTAGATCGAGACGCCGAGCAGCGCCAGCCCCGCCACCAGCAGGCCGGTGATGGCGCCGGACTTGAAGGCGATGTCGAGGCCGGCGGCAAGGCTGTTGGACGCGGCCTGTGCGGTGCGCACATTGGCGCGCACCGAGACATGCATGCCTATGAAGCCGGCAGCGCCCGACAGCACGGCGCCGATCAGAAAGCCGATCGCGGAGGTGATGGACAGCAGCCACCAGGCGAGCACGAGCACGACGATGCCGACGACGGCGATGGTCGTGTACTGGCGGGCCAGATAGGCCTGGGCACCCTCGCGAATGGCAGCAGAGATTTCCTGCATGCGCTGGTTGCCCTGGTCGGACGCGAGGACCGAACGTGTCGCCCAGATGGCGTACAGGACTGAAAGCAGGCCGCAGGCGATGACGGCGGAAATGATGGTCATTGCCGGATTTTCCTCGATTGTTGGCCCAGAAGAACCCCTCCCTGGACCGTTGAGACGGGGGACGGATGACGCCAAGCGGAATCCGCCCCTTCGCTGGCGTGTATGCGAAACAGGGCTTGGAACGTCAAGATATTGTTCGGTTTTTGCCCTGCTTTCACCGGAATGACGGGCGCCACGCCGGGCATCCTGGCGCGGCTTTCAAAATTAGATCGATTGAAATGACGTTGAGTAACCGTTCCGGACGAGATCTTTTGACGATCCTCCGGCAAGGCATTCCAGCCCACGCCGACGACCTGCCCGCGGACGTTTGCCGGCGTCGATCGGCACCGCCGGAACGACGACAATCAGGCCAGCCGACCCGGTCGCGGCAGGCGCAACGTCAGTCGGCGGCGCGCACTTCCCGCAGTTTCAGGGCGCCAAGCGCCATAAAGCATAGCACGGTGACGGGAAGCACTATCCAGTTCAGCATGGTCCAGCCCCAGGCGTTGTAGACCGCACCGGACATCAGCGAAGCGAAGGCGACGGAACCGAACAGGACGAAGTCGTGGAAGCCCTGAACCTTGCCCTTTTCCGAAGTTCGGTAGCTGGCGGCAACCATGGCGGTGGCGCCGATGAATCCGAAATTCCAGCCGAGCCCGAGCAGGATCAGCGCCGTCCAGAACTGCCATAATGCGAGGCCCGAAAGCGCCACCACGGCGCAACCTATGAGCAGGACCAGCCCGACGGCAACAATGCGCTCGGCGCCGAAGCGATGGATCAGCGAACCGGTGAAGAAGCTTGGCCCGAACATTGCCATCACATGCCAGGAGATTCCCAGCGTGGCGTCGTCGGTCGAGAGCCCACAGCCTACCATGGCGAGCGGCGCTCCGGTCATGACGAAGCTCATCAACGCGTAGCTGCCGACGGCGCAGAACAGTGCTGCGACGAAGCGCGGCTGGGTAGCGATCTCAACCAGCGGCCGGGCGTCGCTTGCGGCGGCTTCGGTGGCGATTCTTGTGCGCCTGGACATGTGCAGGAACGAAAGGATGACGGCGCCAACCGCGGCCAGCACCAGGATCGAGGCGAAGGACCCGGCAAACATCACGGGCGCCAGGAGTTCGCGGGTGTAGATGACGATCTGCGGTCCAAGGATGGCGGTGACGATGCCGCCAGCCAGGACGAAGGAAATGGCGCGCGCCTTGAATTCCGACGGCGCATTGTCGGCGGCGGCGAAACGGAACTGCTGGACGAAGGCTCCGCCGACGCCGATGATGCCAAGTCCAAAGGCGAACAGCCAGAAGCTGGCCCGATAGAGCGCCACCGTCGCGACGAGGCCACCCAGCGCGGTGACGATCGTCCCGGTCATGAAACCGCCGCGATGGCCAAGCCGGCGGATGATGGCGGCTGCCGGCAGGGCGCCGAGCGCGACGCCGAGATTGAAGCCGGTGACGGGGGCTGTCGCCAGAGATTTGTCGGGGCCGAGCAGATATTGTCCGGCGAGCGCGCCGAGCGAAATGGCGATGGGCGCGGCGGAGCCGACAATGGCCTGCGCCGCCGCCAGCAGCAGCGCCGTGCGGCGCGCCTCCCTGCCAGCCCCGGCGACCACAGCCGAGGCCGCGGTCATGAAGCGTCCTTGCCGCGACCCTCGCCGCGCACCCGGCGGGCGACGCGATCGAGCACGGCATTGACCAGCTTGGGCTCGTCCTCCTCGTAGAAGGCTTTGGCGATGTCGACATATTCCGAGACGATGACGGCCACTGGCACGTCGTCACGTTTCATCAGCTCGTAGACGCCGGCGCGCAGGATGGCGCGCAGCGTCGAATCCAGCCTCGACAGCGGCCAGTCGTCGGTGAGCGCCTGGTGGATCACCGGATCGATGGTCTTCTGGTTCTCGACGACGCCGGTCAGGATGGCGCGGAACCATTGCGCGTCCGCCTCGCGATAAAGCGCGCCGTCGACTTCCTTGCCGAGGCGGAAGGCCTCGTATTCGGCGGTGGTTTCGAACACGCCGCTGCCGGCAACATCCATCTGGTAGAGCGCCTGAACGGCAGCCAGACGGGCGGCGCCGCGCTTGTTGGCGTGGCGCACGGCACCGGTCGAACCGGGATCGCTCACGATTGCGCTCCCAATTTCTCTTTCAGAGCGATCATGGTCAGCGCCGCGCGGGCGGCGAAGCCGCCCTTGTCGCCTTCGCTGCGCCTGGCGCGGGTCCAGGCCTGCGCGTCATTCTCGGTGGTCAGGATGCCATTCCCGATCGCGATCGCCTCATGCACCGACAGATCCATCAGCGCGCGGCTCGACTCATTGGCGACGATGTCGAAATGATAGGTGTCGCCCCGGATAATGGTGCCGAGCGCAACGAAACCATCGTAACGCGCGCCGCCTTCGCCGGCGCCGTCCAGCGCGAAGGATATCACGGCCGGGATTTCCAGCGAACCCGGGACGGTGACGACGTCATAGGTGGCGCCCGCTTCGTCCAGCGCGCCGGTCGCGCCTTCGAGCAGCGCGTCGGCGAGATCGTCGTGAAAGCGCGCCTCGATGATGAGCAGGTGCGCCTTCGCCTTCGGACGAATGAACGCTTTGCCGTGTTCGGATATGCCAGCCATAAAAGTCTCCGGGGGATCGCCGGTGACTTAGGCCGAAGCCGGGTTGATCGCAAGCGGAAGATGTTACTATGCGACGCTGCGTAATTTAATCAGGCCGACGTGTTGGTGCAGTCTCCAGGTCTCTGGCCCAAGCCTCGATCTCTTTCTGATCAATCACTCGGCCAGCATCGATATCCGCCAGCACCTCAAAGCTCATCCGTCGATGATCGACCGCCTTCTGCCTTCGGCCTGAACCATCAAAGCCCTTCTTTAGCCGCCTCCACCAATCGTGCGGCATAGCGCGCCATGGTGTCGATTTCGATATTGACGCGGTCGCCGGTCCGGCGGTCGCCCCAGGTGGTGACGCTCAGCGAATGCTGGATCAAGAGCACGTCGAAACGGGTGCCTTCGACCTTGTTGACGGTGAGCGACGTGCCATCGAGCGCGACCGAGCCCTTCGGCGCAATGAATCGCGCGAGGTGGCGTGGCGCGTCCAGCGTGAAACGCACGGCATCGCCCTCTTCCTTGCGCTCGACGATCTGGGCCGTGCCGTCGACATGGCCGGAGACGATATGGCCGCCGAGCTCGTCGCCGATCTTCAGCGCCCGCTCGAGGTTGATCCGGGTGCCGGATTTCCAGCCTGCTGCGGTGGTCAGCCTGAGCGCTTCTTCCCAGGCCTCGACCTCGAACCAGCGCGCGTTGGAGCCCTGCTCGGGCAATCCGGTCACGGTCAGGCAGACGCCGCCGCAGGAAATCGAAGCGCCGATCGCAATCGTCGCGGGGTCGTACGCCGTGTCGATGCGCAGGCCGATACCTTCGCTGAGCCGCTTCACGTTGGCGACAGTGCCAACGTCGGTGACAATTCCGGTAAACATCAGTTTCGGTCTTTCCGTATGACCATGCTCCTATCCAAGAACCGGTCCTCACTTCTTGGAGTCATGGTCGTGTCCACTCGGCGTAGCCGTCCTCCCCGAAGCGCATTTCGCGCAACTTGCGGAAACCCGGCGGGATGTGGTCAGCGTCTATAGGCGATGCAATGCCGTCCTCGCCGATCGCATCCGGCCCTCGGAACAACACGATGCGGTCGACCAGTTCTTCGTCCAGGAACGCCTTGGCGACCTTGGCGCCGCCCTCGACGAGCACGCTCGCCATGCCGAGTGCCGCCAGATCCTCGAGCAATTCCGGCAAAGCCACCTCGCCTTCATGCGTCTCGGTGCCGATGAAATGCACGCCAGCGCGCTCGAGAGCTGCCCTGCGGTGCGCGTCGGCTTCGAGGCAGGCCGCCACATAGAGCGGCACGTGGTCTACGCCGGAGACCAGCTTTGAGGATTCGGGCAGGCGAATCTGGCGATCGAGGATGATGCGCGCCGGCGAGCGGGTCTCCAGGCCCGGCAGGCGCACGGTCAGCGCAGGATCATCCTCCAGCGCCGTGCCGATGCCGACAAGAATGGCGTCGGCCTCGGCGCGCATCATATAGACCTCGCGGCGCGCAATCTCGCCGGTGATCGCGATCTGGCCGGCCCCTCTCCTGCCGATCTTGCCGTCGCTCGAAAGCGCAAGCTTCAGTATCACTTCGGGCCGCTTCTTAAGCGATCGAATCAAGTAACCGGCCATCTGCTCGGAAGCTTCGGCGGCCAGCACTTTCTCCACCACCTCTATGCCGGCGGAGCGCAGGATGGCGTAGCCCCTACCGGAGACGCGCGGGTCGGGATCGCTCGCTGAACCCACGACCCGAGCAATGCCGGCGTTGACCAGCGCATTCGCACAGGGCGGCGTGCGGCCGTGATGGGCGCAAGGCTCCAACGTGACATAGGCGGTGGCGCCCCGCGCCAATTCGCCTGCCTCCACCAACGCTTCGGTCTCGGCATGCGGCCGGCCGCCGACGGCAGTGACGCCGGTGCCAACGATCATCGGGCCGGCGCCGTCGTCGCGTACGATGATCGTGCCGACTGAGGGATTGGTCGAGGTGCGTCCGGCATTGCGACGCGATAGCCTCAGCGCCGCGGCCATGTAGCGGCGATCAAGAGCTCCCTGTTCGGCCTCGCTCAATCGAGATCCCGCCATGCTCAGCCGGCGTCCTCTTCACTTTTTTCCTCGTCGCCCTTCAATTCGCCCAGCAGTTCGTGGAAATCCTTGGCTTCGCGGAAATTGCGATAGACCGAGGCGAAGCGGACATAGGCGACGTCGTCGAGCGACTTGAGCGCCTCCATCACCAGGCGGCCGACCTCGCCCGAGGCCACTTCCGTTTCGCCGGAGCTTTCCAACTGGCGCACGATTCCGGTCACTGCGCGGTCGATGCGCTCGGGGTCGACATTGCGCTTGCGCACCGCGATCTCGACCGAGCGCAGGAGTTTGTCGCGATCGAACGGAACCTTGCGGCCGGACTTCTTGATGACGACGAGGTCGCGCAGTTGCACGCGCTCGAACGTGGTGAAGCGGCCGCCGCAATCGGGACACACGCGCCGCCTGCGGATTGCCGCGCCATCCTCGGCCGGGCGCGAATCCTTCACCTGCGTATCTTCGGACTGGCAATAGGGGCAGCGCATGGAGAGCCTTTGGTTCGCGATTCTTGGCTTGCGGAAAGGCTTAGTGCTTTTTGCCGCTATGGCAAAGCCAGGAGGTCTTTCGCGCTTCACAGATAGCGAGGCGCCAGGCAGATTGCCAGCGCCCCTGCTCTGCACATCGCAGCGATCAGGGCGCGACGTCGACCGTCGGAAAACCGCATGACAGGCCGAGGCTGCGATAGGCCTTGGTGAAGCCATCCATCGAGATCGTCCCGACAGGCTGCTTGCCGAACACGACATCAACGGTGGAAGCGCGGCGCATCGCACGCAGCACGGCAAGAGCAATGTCGGTCTTGTTGTCCAGCATCCACTGGTCGCCTACATCGGCGCTGACGGTCGCCTTTACCTTGCCCTTGTCGTCGCTGAACTCGGCCGCAATATGCTCCCCGGTCGGCAGATCCTTGTTCCGCAGGGCGATGACTATGCTCGGATAGCCGTTCGGGGGAAGCGCATCTCCGTTCGAGATGGCCAGCGTGAGAGTTCCCCCGGTGCCATAGGAATCGAGAAAGGCGGTCGAGGCGGCACAAGTCTTGCGCACCTCCTCGCCCGCCTTCAGTTCATCGACAATGGTCGACCACCGCCCGAATGTCTCTGTCTTCGGTGCCGGCAGCGAATCCGTTTGCGCGGCAACGGGCAACGCCGGCAAGGAAATGGCCAGCCAGCCAAGAACAGCACAGGCGGCGGGGCGGAAATTGCACATCATCCTCTCTCCTGTTCGGAGCGCCGCCCGATCAGAGGGCGGCGCGCTGCCGGCGGATAAGAGATGACCTGCGGCGCACGGTCAACCGAGATAGGGGTAGAGCGGGAAGCGATCAGTCAGTGCCGTGACCTTGGCCTTGACGGCCGCCTCGACGGCTGCATTGCCTTCGTCGGAGTTCGCCACCTTCAACCCGTCCAGCACCTCGGCGATGAGCTTGCCGATCTCGCGAAATTCGGCCTGGCCGAAGCCGCGCGTGGTGCCGGCCGGCGTGCCGAGGCGAACGCCCGAGGTGACGAAAGGCTTCTCCGGGTCGAAGGGAATGCCGTTCTTGTTGCAGGTAATGTTGGCGCGGCCAAGAGCCGCCTCGGCGCGCTTGCCGGTGGCGTTCTTCGGGCGCAGGTCGACCAGCATCAGATGGTTGTCCGTGCCGCCCGAAACGATATCGAGACCCGTTTCCTTGAGGCTGGATGCCAGCGCCTTGGCGTTGGCGACGATGCTTTCGGCGTAAATCTTGAAACTCGGCTTCAGCGCCTCGCCGAATGCCACCGCCTTGGCGGCGATGACATGCATGAGCGGGCCGCCCTGCAGACCCGGGAACACCGCCGAATTCATCTTCTTGGCGATATCCTCGTCATTGCAGAGGATCATGCCGCCGCGCGGGCCGCGCAGCGACTTGTGCGTCGTCGTGGTCACGACATGGGCATAAGGCAGCGGCGATGGGTGTACGCCGCCCGCGACCAGGCCGGCGATATGGGCCATGTCGACCATCAGGTAGGCGCCGATCGAATCGGCGATCTCGCGGAAGCGCTTCCAGTCCCAGATACGCGAGTAGGCGGTGCCGCCGGCCAGGATCAGCTTCGGCTTGGTCTCATGCGCGGTCTTTTCGATCGCGTCCATGTCGAGCAAATGATCGTCCTTGCGCACGCCATAGGAAACGACCTTGAACCACTTACCGCTCATGTTGACCGGCGAGCCGTGGGTGAGATGGCCGCCGGAATTGAGATCGAGGCCCATGAAGGTGTCGCCGGGCTGCAGCAGCGCCAGGAACACTGCCTGGTTCATCTGGCTGCCGGAGTTCGGCTGCACATTGGCGAAATTGCAGCCGAACAGCTTTTTGGCGCGCTCGATGGCGAGTTCCTCGGCTATGTCGACGAACTGGCAGCCGCCGTAGTAGCGCTTGCCCGGATAGCCTTCCGCATACTTGTTGGTCATGATCGACCCCTGGGCCTCGAGCACGGCACGGGAGACGATATTTTCGGACGCGATCAGTTCGATCTCGTGGCGCTGGCGGCCGAGCTCCTTGCCGATAGCACCGAAAATTTCCGGATCGGCGTCGGCAAGCTTGGTCTCGAAAAAGGATTCGGAATTGCTGGAGGCTGCCGCGGCTGTTGACATAGCTTGATTTCCCTTGGGGCCGGAGATCTGCGAGGTGGCCGCCATTAACACAGTTGTTTCTAACCTGCCACGTTTGCCGCGCGAAATTTGCTTGCCGAATTGCGCCAAAGCGCACCGGCTGGCGGGCCGTCTCGACACATGATTTCCTGCATGGCGACACGCCTGGCCAAATGGAGCGCAATACCCGCGCCGGAACGCCAGCCGCAGGCTTGACGCTGTAGGCGCACAATTGCGGGCGGGGCTGGTGGGTCAAGCCCCCAGCAAACAGAAAAGGCCGCTCGAGAGCGGCCTTTTCATTCGGCATTTCAGTTGCTTACAGCGAAGAAGTGATCTGCAGCTGCTCGTTGCCGTCGAGGCCGTAGATGTCGTCGCGGAACTGCACGACGCCGGGGCCGGTCGACCAGGCCGACAGATAAAGGAAGTGCACCGGCACGGGGTTGACGACCTGCACCGGAGTGTTCTCGCCGGTCTTGATCGTGGCCTCGAAATGCTGACGATCCCAGCCGGGCGTGTCACGCAGGATCCAGGTGACGAGGTCGCGCACGTTCTGGACGCGCACGCAGCCGGATGAATCGAAGCGCATGAGCTTGCCGAACAGGCTCTGCTGCGGCGTGTCGTGCATGTAGACGCCATCCGGGCTCGGGAAGTTGATCTTGACCGAGGCCATGGCGTTGCCGGCACCTGGGTCCTGCCGGAACCGGTATTTTTCGGCATCGTCGGTCGACCAGTCGACCGTCATCGGATCGACCTCGTTGCCGTCCGGCGCGAACAGGCGGATGTGGCTGTCCTTGAGATAATTCGGGTCCTTCCGCATCAGCGGAATGATGTCCTTGCGCACGATCGACACCGGCGCATTCCAGTAAGGATTGACGATGATCTCGTTGATCTTGGAATTGACGATCGGGGTCTGGCGATCGATCTTGCCGACGATCGCAGTGTGGCGAAGCACGACGCGGTCGTTCTCGACGGCTTCCACCTGCGCCGCCGGAATGTCGACCAGCACATAGCGATTGCCCAACGTGCCGGCCTTCTCGCGCAGACGCTGCAGATTGGTCTGCAGTTGGCCGAGCCGGATCTGCGCCGAGACGTTCATCGCCGCATAGGTGTATTTGCCCATCGAGCCGTCGGCCGGCAGGCCGTGGCGGAGCTGGAAGCGCTTCACCGCCGAGTCGACATAGGAGTCGAACGCGGTCGAGACGCCGGCGCTCTGCGACAGGTCGCCCGACATCATCAGCCGCTTGCGCAGCGGCACGACATCCGGATCGTCGACGCCGAGCTGAAGCTTCTTGGTTGCCGGAACCTGTTCCCAGCCGCCTTGCCCGACAATGGTCTGATATTGCGCCACCGCCTGCTCGGTAAAGGCTACGGTCTGCAGACTGAAGATCGGCAGCGTCGAGGCAACCTTGCCGGTCTGGCTGGCGCGTGCGTCGAACTGGTCGTCCCAGTTGCCGCGGGCAGAGGATTTCAGGATATCCCCGATCACATCCTGTGCGCTGGCACGGCCCGCGACCATGGCGGCGGCGAGCGCGGAGGCTCCGGAAAGGAAGAAACGGCGGCTGGTTCTCATGGACGTTCCAGACATTCTAGCTGTATCTAATCTCGCTCGGTTCGCTCTACTGGCGGGCTTGCCCGCACTCTAGGGTCGGCAATCTTAACAATTAGCCAACCATGATCCGCATAGCGAGGCCGCGACAAACGCGCAGCCCCGAAGCCGGCTCCAGGAAGCGCCAGGCATCTGCCCGCAGCGTCACCCGCATCCTCGCTTTTACCGGGATTATGGCGGCAACGTGGCCTTGACCCGCGATTTGCGTGCGGCGGCGGAAGGAAAAAAGCGACCGGTGTTTTTGAGCACTGGTGACCGCGACAACGGGGAGTGAACTGGCGATCTAAGGTTTCTTGGCCTCGAGTTCCGAACAGAGTTGCAAGACTTGGTATTCGGGGTATCGCAAGACCTTGTTGTCCTGGAGCTTGAGCAGGAGGCCGCGCCGCTTTTCCGTACTGTGGGAATCGTCCGAGCACGTCATATCCAAGATGATGGCGTCGAGGCCCTTGACTTTCTGGACCCGGTCCAGAGTGCACCCAACTTCCCACATTTCCACGGATGTATCGGTGAACGTCACGATCGAGTCATTGTTGTCGCACGGGCTACTGCCTTCCGCGGCGAAGGAGCCTTGCCACCACTCTTCGGCGAAGCCCGCTTCTGGCGGCAGCGACAACGCCGCTGCGACAGAACAGATTGCGAAGCTATTCCTTCGACCCATCGCCCCCCCTTGTGCCGGTCACACTAGGCATTGGGGAGGCAAAAGCAAAGGTCAGGCCCCCCTCCGGCATGCGTGGTCCGAAAAAAAGGGGCCGGCGCCTTTCGACACCGATCCCCCATTGTTTCCCCCGGCCGCGCTTCTCCGGCGCGGCTTCAGTGTCTCAGGCTTCCAATGCTTACATCCGGTAAGCGATGGTGTCGTTCCAGAAGCGGTCGAGGCGCTGCAGCGCGCGGTTCATCTGCTTGAACTCGTCGGTGTTGATGCCGCCGACCTGCTCGATCGAGCCGACATGGCGCTCGTAGAGGCCGGCAACGACTTCCGCCACCTCGTTGCCCTTCGGCGTCAGCGAGACGCGGACCGAGCGGCGATCGATGCGCGAGCGCTGGTGGTTGATGAAGCCGAGGTCGACCAGCTTCTTCAGATTGTAGGAGACATTCGAGCCGAGATAGTAACCACGCGAGCGCAGTTCGCCGGCGGTCAGCTCCGAGTTGCCGATGTTGAAGAGCAGCAGCGCCTGGATGGCGTTGATGTCGGAGCGGCCGTTGCGATCGAACTCATCCTTGATCACGTCAAGCAGGCGGCGGTGCAGACGCTCCACCAACTGCAGCGATTCCATGTACAGCGAACGGATCGCCTCGCGGCGATCGTCGGAAACGTTAGCGGTCTTCGCCGCCGGACGCGAATTGATCATTGTCTTTGCCTCTCGTTTGTCGCCCGGTGATTTTTTGTTCTTCACCTTGATCGCGACACTATCGAATACTCATAAAATTCGACTTAAACGCCAGGGCTAACAAGAGCTTACCGGTAAGTGGTTTCGAAAGAGGATTAACGAACGGTCACGTGAACAAGATCAATTAACCTAAAGGTTTAGCCAATAGCCGCGGGCAAAATCCGGTCCGGATTTGGGCTGCCTCGGCGGCCCGCCAGCCTATTGGCGGAGCTGGCGCTTCTGCAGCCAGATCGTCACGCGGAAGACGACATAGAGCAGCGCCACGCAGCCATGCGAGACGATGATCAGGAGCCGGTGGCCGAACAGATCCGGAAAGCCGGCATACATCACGATCTCGGTCGCCGCGCAGATGAACCAGATCACCGGCCCCCAGGACGCCAGCATCCACAACCCGGCGGCGGCGAAGGGAAAGAAGACGGCGAGCGTCACTGCAGCCACCTGCCAGTGCACGGGCATCAGGTCGAAGCGCCACAGCGGTCCCTGGTAGATGCCGATCAGCCGGATCCAGTAGAGAACGCCGAACAGCAGGCAGTAGCCGGCGATCACACGCTGGAACCAGGCGAAGATGATCTCGGTGGTCGATGGCTGCAGCACCACGCGCCGTGAGGTGACCTCGCTCACAGGCGCAGCTCCTGAGGGCCGAGCGGCGCGAAATAGGCATCGATGTCGGCAGTGCTCACCTCGTCCAGGGTCGCCGGGCGCCAGCGCGGCGTCGAGCCCTTGTCGATGATGGCGGCACGGATGCCTTCGTAAAAGTCGTGGCCGGCAAGCATGCGGTTGAGGATGCGGAACTCCATCTTCATGCATTCGTACATCGACATCGTCAGCCCGGCGCTGATCTGGCGCCAAGCGACATGCAAGCTGGTCGGCGAACGGGTTCTGATCGCGGCCAGCGTTTTCGCGGCAAACGCGTCGGCGGCGGCGGCCTGTTCTAGACTGGCGATGATGTCGGCGAGCGAGGGTTGCGAAAAGTGCCGGGCGATCGAGGCCAGATCCTGCCGCTCGGTCTCGCGCTTGGCGGGCGTGAAGAAGCCGCGCAGCTCGGAGTCTGGATCACCTGACACCGCCAGTTCATCGAGCAGCCCTGCCTGGTCCTCGGCCTTGATGGTGTGCGTGGCGAGGCCCGACCACAGTGCATCGCCGGAGCGGATGCGATTTCCCGTCAGCGCGAGATACATGCCGAAACTGCCGCCGAGATCGGGCAGCAGATGGCTGGCGCCGACATCGGGGAAGAAGCCGATGCCGACTTCGGGCATGGCGAACTGGGCATTCTCAGTCAGCACGCGGTGCGAGCCGTGGAAGGAGATGCCGACGCCGCCGCCCATGACGATACCGTCGACCAGCGCGACATAGGGCTTCTTCAAGCCGTTGATGCGGGCATTGAGCCGGTATTCGTCCGCGAAGAAGTCGACCGGCGGCTTGCCGGCGCGGCCAGCCTCGTAAATGTGGAGGATATCGCCGCCGGCGGAGAACGCCCTGCCCTCAGCCTTGACAATGACGACGCTCACGTCGGCATCACGTTCCCAAGCATCGAGCGCCCTGCCAAGCGCCTTGATCATGCCATGGGTGACCGCGTTGAGCGCCTGCGGCCGCGTCAACGTGACCACGCCGGCCTTGCCCAAACGTTCGAAGCGAATCTCGTCGCCTCCGCCAAAATCCATCGCCAGAGAATCCCTCTCTCCGCTTTTTGCGGGGGACTGAAGTGCTAAAGGTGGCACTTGGACGCGTCAATGCCGGGGGTAGCGCTCTGGCGGCTGGCCTCGCCAGATGTTACGAAACCGGCAAACTATCGTGCCCCCACGGTTCGACGGATTTTCGAGCAGATCGACATGCCGGGATTTTCTCGTCTCGCGGCTGGATTGGCAGGCCTCCTGTGCCTTGAGCTCTGCCGGCCATCGCCGCGACGGCAGACGAGCTCTACCAGGCGCAGACCATCGTCACCGGCACCGGCGAGGTGAACCGCGAGGTCGGCTTCAAGGATTGCCTGGATAAAGTTCTGGTCAGAGTCTCGGGCGACCAGCGACTGCCGCAGAAGCCCGAAATGCTGGCGCTGCGCGAGAAGGCCGGGGATTTCGTCGACCGCTTCCGCTACCGAGACCGGCTCGAAGGCATCCCGGTGCATGACGAGCAAGGCACGCACGACCGGCCGCACGACCTCACCTGCCTCTACAAGCCAACCGTCGTGGACAAGCTCCTGGCGCAACTGGGCAGCAAGCCCTGGCTTGGCGAGCGGCCGGTGCTGTCCGTCTTCCTCGCGGCCGAGCAAGGCTCGAGGCATTTTGTGCTGACGGCGGACGACGTGCGCGGCGAAGCGATGCGCGAATCCTTCATCAACGCCACCGGCCCCCTGCTGCTGCACGTCAGTTTCCCCAAGGCTGCGCGACTGGCAGGACTTGACGGAACGGCACTGCGCAAATCCGACATGGCAAAGCTCGACCTGCTCGCGAGAAAAGCAGCTGCAGCCCGGGCGCTTGCCGGCACCATCATCTGGAGCGACAAGGAATTGGGCTGGATTGCCGACTGGCGTCTGGCCGATCGCGGCAAGACCTATCGATGGCAGGTACGCGGCGTCAGCTTCGACGAGGCGTTTCGCGTGGCCGTGAGGGGCGCTGCGCAGATCTTGTCGGGCAACGGACAGCCTTGAAGATCGCGTTGGGCAATTCCAAATGTCGGCGATCCTTCATGCCCCCTCTGCCCTGCCGGGCACCTCCCCCACTAGCCGGGAGGTTGGCGGCACTGGCACAATCGTGTCGCATTGGTCAGCGACAAAGGTGCGTGGTAAAAGCCCGACCGAAAGCGAGTTTTGGCGATGAACAGATTCACCCCCGCGAAGCCTGCCGGCGCGCGCAGCGTCGACGAGATCACAGGCAGCCGGCGGCTCAGACGCATGCGCAAGGCCAACTGGTCGCGACGCCTGGTGCAGGAGAACCAGCTCTCGGTCAACGACCTGATCTGGCCGATCTTCGTCGTCGAAGGCAAAGATGTGAGGGAGCCGATCGCGGCCATGCCCGGCGTCTTCCGTCTTTCTGTCGACCTCGCGGTCAAGGAGGCCGAGCGCGCCGCCAAGCTCGGCATTCCGGCGATCGCCACCTTCCCCAATGTCGAGCTGTCGCTGCGCGACCAGACCGGCTCGCATATCCTCGATCCTGAAAACATCATCAACCGCACCACCCGCGCCATCAAGGCCGCGGTGCCGGAGATCGGCATCATCACCGATGCCGCGCTCGACCCGTTCACCAGCCACGGCCACGACGGCATTTTGCGCGACGGCATCATCCTGAACGACGAGACGGTGGAGCAGGTCACCGCCGCGGCCGTGATCCAGGCGGCGGCAGGCGCCGACATCATTGCCCCATCGGACATGATGGACGGGCGGATCGGCGCGATCCGCGACGCGCTCGACGCCAACGGTTTCCAGGACGTGGCGATCATGTCCTACGCGACGAAGTTCGCCTCGGCCTTCTACGGACCCTATCGCGAGGCGGTGGGAACCGCCGGCCTGCTCAAGGGTGACAAGAAGACCTACTATATCGATCACGCCAATTCCGACGAGGCGGTGCGCGAGGCCGAGCAGGATCTCGCCGAAGGCGCCGACATGCTGATGGTGAAGCCGGGGCTACCCTATCTCGACATCATTCGCAGGCTGAAGGACGAATTCCAGATGCCGACCTTCGCTTACCAAGTTTCAGGCGAATATTCGATGATCAAGGCAGCGGGCGCCAATGGCTGGATCGACGGCGAAAAGGCGATGCTGGAGTCCCTGCTCGCTTTCAAGCGCGCCGGCTGCGACGGCATTCTCACCTATTTCGCGCCGACGGCGGCGGAGATGCTGAGGGGCTGAGCCTCAGCGCACGCACATACACCGATCCACAGCTGTTCAATTGCCATCGCTGGACAATGCTGTACGCCGGGGTGGAACGCCCTCAGCCTTCGCTTACCGATGATCGGACGCCCTGAGGAAAACCTCCCGGTGGCGCGCCGTCAAATTACCGCTTGCATTTTGCAATCGGTCGAGTTAACTCATAACTGCTTGCATTTGACCACCGGTTCAGGAGACAGCCATGTCCAAGCTGCGTGTCAACGCCTTCACCTTGTCGCTCGACGGCTATGGCGCCGGTCGGGATCAAAGCCTGAACAGCCCGTTGGGCGTCAGCGGCGAGGCCCTGCACAAATGGATGATCGGCACCCGGACATTCCGCAGGATGTTCGGGCAGGAGGGCGGATCCACGGATACCGATGACAGCTTCACCGCGCGCAGTTTCGAGAATGTCGGCGCCTGGATTCTCGGCCGCAACATGTTCGGACCCATCCGCGGCGACTGGCCGGACGAGAACTGGAAAGGCTGGTGGGGCGACAACCCGCCCTATCACGTCCCTGTCTTCGTGCTCACCCATTACAAGCGCGCGCCGATCGCCATGCAAGGCGGCACGACCTTCCATTTCGTCACCGACGGGATTCATTCGGCGCTGGAACAGGCCAAAGCAGCGGCCAATGGTAAGGATGTGCGCGTCGGCGGCGGCGTTTCGACGGTCAGGCAATATCTCCAGGAGAGCCTCATCGATGAAATGCACCTCGCGATCTCGCCGGTCCTGCTCGGCTCCGGCGAGCATCTCCTCGGCGGCCTCGACATGCCGAAGCTCGGCTATCGTTGCACCGGCCAGGTCGCAACCGCCGACGCCACGCATGTGATGATCGAGCGGGGCTAAACGACTTCCCTCTCCCCATCGGAGAAGAGGGCCGAGCGAAGCTCGGTCGGCAATGACGGTCTTGTTGCAGGACCTGGCCCAGCCGATACGTGCTCGGCGAGCGAGACAAGACAACGGAATTGTCCTACAAATGCCGGCCTTGTTCCGGCGCCCCAGGCGCGCCTTTTCAATCTCGATCACGAGGTCACCGCATGGAGTACCGCACTCTCGGCCGTTCCGGCCTGAAGGTTTCGACGTTGACCCTCGGCACGATGACCTTCGGCGGCGCCGGTCCGTTCGCGGCCGTCGGCAATTCCGATCTGCCGCAAGCCAGGCGCATCATCGACACCTGCATCGATGCCGGCATCAACCTCATCGACACCGCCAACGTCTATTCGAACGGCCTTTCCGAAGAGATCATCGGCGAGGCGCTCGACGGCAAACGCAAGAACGACGTGCTGATCGCAACCAAAGCCCGCATGCGCATCGGCAAGGGGCCCAACGATGAAGGCTTGTCACGGCATCATCTGATCCGCGAATGCGAAGGAAGTCTCAAGCGGCTCAGAACGGACGTCATCGACATCTACTTCCTGCACGAATGGGACGGCGTCACGCCGCTGGAGGAGACGATCGCAGCGCTCGACACCTTGGTGACGCAGGGCAAGATCCGCTATGTCGGCTGCTCCAACTATTCCGGCTGGCAGGTGATGAAGGCACTTGCCGTCAGCGACGGACGTCACCAGCCGCGTTTCGTCACGCAGCAGATCCACTACACGCTGGAAGCGCGCGAGGCGGAATACGAATTGCTGCCGATCTCCGTCGACCAGGGCCTCGGCGTTCTGGTGTGGAGTCCCCTCGCCGGCGGCCTGCTTTCAGGCAAATATCGGCGCGACAGCCCAACGGCACGGCAGCTCGCAGGCTGGTCTGAACCGCCGATCCGCGACGAGGACCGGTTGTGGCGGATCGTCGACGTGCTGGTCGAGATCGGCAAGACGCGCGGCGTGTCGGCGGCGCAGGTGGCGCTCGCCTGGCTGCTCGGGCGGCCCGCGATCAGCTCGCTGGTGATCGGCGCACGCAACGAGGACCAGCTCAAGGACAACCTTGCCGCCGCAAGCCTGACGCTGTCCTTCGACGAGCGGCAGCGCCTCGACGCGGTCAGCCGCCCGCCGGTGCTCTATCCCTATTGGCACCAGCAGTTCACGGCCAAGGAGCGCTTCGGCCCGGCCGATCTGGTGCTCGATCGCGGTGATATTTGAGAGCTGTTGGAGTTCAGCGCGTCGCGGAACCGCTTTGTCTATCCGTTTCCTGCGCCAGTTCCGGACGGAAAACCGCTGAAGCGCTTTCTGTATTCTAGCCCGTGATGTAGCGCCACACTTGCGGATCCGGTTCGATCTGGCCGCTCAGGACGAAGTATTTATAGAGGACGAGCAGCGAAACCGTGCTCTCCTCTCTCTCGTTGTGAAACCTGCGGCAATAGGCATGGGCGGCCGCGACAATGCGCTGGGCCTCTGCCGGATGCTTCTCATAGTAGGCGACCTTGTCGGCGACGTCCGAAAAGTCGGACGCCAAGGGCACATAGTGCACGTTGGCCTCGATCTCAGCCTCGGCGAACCAGGTTTCGTATTTCGGCGGCGGCATCAGACAGAGCGAATTCGAGCTCATGATCCATTTCAAGTTCGTCGCCACATCGTTGCCCTCGAGCGAGACGATGTAGCGGAACTTCCGCTGCTGCGGGATGGTGAGATAGGGCTTGCGATACGCTGCCGGCGCTTCGGGCTTGGGCGAGCCGGCATCGCAGATCGGCAGGCCGCGCACGGCATCGATGAACCGGGCCCGTATCGGATTGTTGAGATGGCCGCGCCAGACAACCATCGGGCGCTTGTCGGCGAAGGCCAGCCTGTCCGCCGGCATTCTGAAATGGCGGAACTTGTCGAGCTTCATGATCACGGCATTGGCATTGTCATTCCCAATCGGCCGATCCTTGACGATCGAAGGCATCTTGGGCACGTGGGCGAGGTCGCCGAACTGGACGTCGATGAGCAGGTCGCGATCGAAGTAGCGGGCGAACTCCTTCAGGTCGTAATAGTACATGCTGCCAAAGCTGGGGATCCGGCCGGCCGGCACCGCCGTCGGGCTCGGCACGAAGCTGTGCTCTAGCCTGTTGTAGTAGTTGACGCGGTTGCGGATCGTTTCGCCAGAAAGGCTGGCCTCCTGCAGCCGGCTGGCCAGGCGGCGGCGGAAGAGAGCCTGAGGCACCACATCGCGCGTGATGTTGCGTATGAAATAGAATACCCGCGCTGCGGTGCGTAAGGGCGAGGCCATGCGTGCGTCGTTTTCAAAGATTGGTGGCGTTGAATTCCCCGCGCCTCCTACAGCATTGTGGGGAATATCTTGCAAGCCCGCGTGCCGCGACAGGCCTGAATGTCCGCCGAGGTCAGCACAGGATCAGGCAGCGACGACGGCAAAGCCCCTGGCGCGCAGCGCCCGCCTGTCGTCGTGCAGGGAATTCACCAGCCGGTCGCGACTGCCGGCAATGTGAGCCGAGAGAAGCCGTGCGGCCGCGTCGCCGTCGCCGGCCCGGACGGCGGCCAGGATGGCATGGTGCTCGGCCCAGGCGCGGCGGAGCGCCGCCTCGTCGCGAACTTCAAGCCAGCGGGCGCGCGAGAGCCTCGTCATCGCATCGCGCACGGCCCTCAGAAGGAACTCGTTGCCGGACAGCCTGGCCAGCTCGATATGGAAATCCATGCCGACGCGGTGCCACTCCTCGCGAGGGGTGTCGCCGTCGCAGGAATCGAGCATCGCGGCGATCACCTCAATCCCGCCTCGATCAGGGAGTTCGGCCGTCAGCCGGACAGCCGCGATCTCGACAGCCTCGCGGTAGACGGCAATCTGCGCCAGCTCGGTGAGGTTGATCGGCGCCACCGTCCAGGCGCGACCGTCACGGCCGATCAGGCCTTCAGTCTCGAGCCGCAGCAGGGCTGCCCGGACCGGCGTGCGCGAGGCGCCGAAACGGTTTTCGATCCAGCGCTCGGTCAGCCGCTCGCCTGGACCGATTTCCAGCCCAAGGATCATCTCGCGTAATTGTCTTTCGACGCTCTGCATCTGCGACATCGTCGTTCCCGCTTTCCAGAGCCGCATTGACAGCGGCAAGGTTGAGGTCCATGACGGATACCGATTTGGTATCCCAAAATGGTATCCGGAACAACCCCGGTAAGGGCACGCATGAGATGAGGCAGGACGACACGGGCCAAGGCGACTACAACGTCCATTGGCGGCGCAATCTCGCCGTCTGCTTCGCCGGTTCGTTCAGCACGCTGATCGCCATGACGCTGCTGCTGCCCTTCCTGCCGCTCTACGTCGAACAGCTGGGCGCGCAAGGACATGCGGCAATCGTGCAGTGGTCAGGCATCGCCTATGGCGCGACTTTCTTCGCCGCCGCCCTGGTCGCGCCGCTCTGGGGACGCCTCGGCGATCGTTACGGCCGTAAGCTGATGCTGGTGCGCGCGAGCTTCGGCATGGCGATCTGCATGTCGCTGACCGGCATGGTGCAGAGCGTCTGGCAACTGGTGCTGCTCAGACTGCTGATCGGCTTTGCCGGCGGCTATTCCTCGGGATCGACCATCCTTGTGGCGATGCAGACGCCAAAGCACCGCTCGGGCTGGGCGCTAGGCGTGCTGTCGGCCGGCATCACCGCAGGCTCGCTGGTCGGTCCGCTGCTCGGCGGGGCGCTGCCGCCGCTCATCGGTATCCGCGCCACCTTCCTGCTCTCCGGCGCCGTCATCTTCCTGGCTTTCCTGGCCACGACCTTCCTGATCAAGGAGAACCCGCGTCCGCAAGCGGCAAAGGTCGCGACGGTAAAGAAGGCGCAAAGCGGCTGGTCGCAAATCCCCGACAAGCGACCGGTCGTCGCGATGCTGGCGACGGGCATGCTGCTGGCCTTTGCCACCATGTCGATCGAGCCGATCATCACCGTCTATGTGCAGCAACTCGTCGAGAACCAGAACCGGGTGACGATGATCGCCGGCGTGGTGATGGCGGCGGCGGCGCTCGGCACCATCCTGTCCTCATCAAGGCTGGGCAGGCTTGCCGACCGCGTCGGTCACTGGAACGTGGTTGTCGGCGCGCTCGCCGTATCGGCGCTGCTGCTCATCCCCCAGGCCTTCGTCACAGACAGCTGGCAGTTGATCGGGCTGCGCTTCCTGATGGGGCTGGCGCTCGGCGGCCTGCTGCCCTGCATCACCAGCGTCATCCGCCACAACATTCCGGACGGCATCGGCGGCAATGTGCTGGGACTGTCGATCTCGGCGCAATATGTCGGCCAAGTCGCAGGACCGCTTGCCGGCGGGTTTGTCGGCGGTCATTTCGGCATGCGGGCAGTGTTCCTCGGCACCTCGGCGTTGATGGCGCTGGGAGCAGTCTATAACTGGCTTGTCCAGTCGCGACGGGCGCGGCATATGCTGCTGGTAGCTCGCGAGTCCTGAGGGCTCGCTCACGCGAAACACGGAGCATCCGCCATGAGCCTGCCAGTTCAGTCGTCGAACGGCGGCAACCCCATTCTGGTGCTGGCGGGCGGAGTTATCGGCGCCGCCGGCGTGGCGCTGTCGGCGCTTGCCGCTCACCGCGGTGGCGCCTTCACCGGCACTGCCGCCTCGTTTTTGCTGATGCACGCCCCGGTCTTCCTCGCCATCGGCCTTACGGGCAGCAACCGAGGCCTCAGGATCGCAAGCCTGGTGCTGCTCGCCGGACTGTTGCTGTTCAGCGGCGACCTGCTTGCCCGTGACTTCCTCGGCTCTCGGCTGTTTCCGATGTCGGCGCCGATCGGTGGCACTTTGCTGATCGCCGGCTGGCTGGCGGTCGCCGTCTGCGCGCTGTGGCGTCGCTAGATCTATCGGGCATTCGTCAAGGCGATGCCGGACGCGCGCACGGGCAATTTACCTGCGTTCCGAACGCAGCTTGCGCGTCGCCGGTTGAACGGCGCGGCGCCGCTCCGGCAGGTCGGACCGGGGCGAGATGCCCCAATAGTTGCGGTAGATGTCCTGGAACAGGTGGCCAATCGGATGCATGGCTGCCCTCCTTAATGTTGAATCGATCCAATTTCTCCGAATAGAAAAGACTGGCTGTCTAGCTGCGCTTGCGCCCCACAAGGAAGCGCGGTTCGCGCTTCCACGGGCTTGCCTTGCCGCGGCGTTTCTCGCTGAACGCAGCCGAAGCGATGCCCCAATCGTTGTGATAAACATCTTCGAACAGATAATTGACCGGATGCATGGCACTCTCCTTGCCAAAAGCCGCCTGCTGCGGCGGCGAACTTGGATCGATTCAACCTTAGACCTCGAGCCCCGAGAGTCAAGCGATATTTGAATCGATCCAACAAAAATGTTAGAGGACCGGCAACCATTCCACGGTCATGCTTGTCACCTGACCGGATTCGGAGGAACGACATGGCATCACTCGCCGAAGGCCAGGGACGACCGATCCGGCTGGCGGACATCGCCAAGGCCGCCGGCGTGTCGCATGGCACGGCCTCCAACGTTTTCAGCCGTCCGGAAATCGTGCGCGCCGAGGTGCGCGAACGGGTCAAGGCGGTCGCGGAGGCGATGGGGTATGCAGGACCGGACCCGAAAGGCCGCCTGTTGCGCGCCGGCAAGGTCAATGCGATTGGCGTCGCCACCACCGAGCATCTATCCTATTTCTTTGACGATCCGTTTGCCCGCGTCATGATGGCCGGCATCTCGCAAGCGTGTGACACCACAGGGGCCGGGATTGCCCTGGTGTCGGCCCGAGATGACGAAAAACTCGCCTGGAACATTCAGAGCGCGCTGGTCGACGGCTTTATCCTGTTCTGTATCGAAGGCGGCCCGCGTCTCGTCGAGCTGACGCGCGAGCGCAGGTTGCCCTTCGTGGCGCTGGAACTCGGCTTCGATGACGACACCATTTCCATGATCGGCGTCGACAATGTCGCCGGCGCGCGGCTTGCCGCCCGTCATCTCGCCGAGCTTGGGCATCGCCGCTTCGCCGTGCTGTCGCTGCCTTTCGGCGACGGCCGTGTCGGTCTGGTCGCGCCTGAGCGTTTCGGGACGGCGATTTACGCCGGATCGCGCAACCGTCTTGCCGGCTATTTCGAGGAACTTTCCCAGTTCGGCATCGATACCGCCAAGGTGCCCGTCTACGAAACCGAGAACGAGGCGGTCACCACCAGGGCTGGACTCGAAACGATCTTCGCCAACGGCGATCCGCCCACCGCTATCCTGGCGATGTCGGACCGGATGGCGATGGTCGCGATCGAGTGGCTGGTCGAGCGTGGCTTGAGCGTTCCCGGCGATGTCTCGGTTATCGGCTTCGACGGCGTACCCGACGGCGTGCTGTGCTTGCCGCCACTGACGACGATCGCCCAGCCCATCGTCGAGATCGGTCGGCGCGCGGCGCGCATGATCCTGGATTACGATGGAACAGTGCGGCGCGAAACGCTCGACCTCGAATTGATCGTCAGATCCTCCACTGGCCCTGCGCCAGAGGCTTGAGCTCGCAAGAGCAGGTGAACGTCGATAGAACCCGGAACTGCTACAACACTTCGTTCGACATTAGTCCGGACCGAAGTGTCACGCTCCTTCGTCAGTAGGCGCTCGCCGGCACCGATCGCGCGCCGAATGCAGTGCGTTCCGGAGCTACATTTTCGCGCTCCGGCTTTGCACGAGTGGTGCCCAGGCTGGACAGCCATTCGAGGTAGAAGGCCAGCGCGAATTGCATGGCGATGCCGGCCGATATCAGGAGGCTGTCATAGACGACCCCGCCCGGATTGATCAGCTTCAGCACCTGAGCCGCCATGGCGATCAGTGTGCCGGCGATGAACACCGGCAGGGAACGCTTGCCGAGTATGGCCAGCGGATTGTCGGTGCTGGTACGGAACAGGTTCGAGACCGCGGGCAAGGCGACAATCAGGTAGCTGACGGCGAGGATATGCAGCAGCCGAGGCAGCGACAGAAAGGTCTTGTCGAAGCCGCCGATCACCACCGGCAAGTCGAACCACGTCACCTTGCCCCAGAGCGGGCTATGCACCCAAACCACCGCCGCCAGCACATACACACCGCATAGGCCGAGCAGCCAGCGGTTGACGGGGATGGATCCGCCGCGCCTGACATGCAGCATGGCGGCGAGGCCGATGTTGAACAGGAACTGCCAGGAGAGCGGGTTGAGGAACCAGAAGCCGGGTTCGGGATAGTTCGGCGGCGCGATCTGCCAAACCCCGGCGATGAGCCACAGCAGTCCGGAAAGCGTCAATGCGAGGACCGGCCGGTAGCTGATCAGCAGCACAAAGGCGGGGGCAGCCAGCAGCAGCGCCGCATAGACCGGCAGGATGTTGTTATAGCCGAGCTGATGGCCCAGCGTGACGATGCCGACCAGCACTTCCGGCGTGTTCTTCATCAGCGGCTCGATGTTGATCAGCTTCAGCAACTCAGGCCGGTGGGCGAACACCGCCGCGGCGCAGAACAACGCCATCACCACCATGGTGATGACGATATGGGCGACATAGAGGACCCCCGCACGCCGCCACATCTTCAGGGCCGCCAGAAGCCTCCCGCCCGGCCTGAACTTGCCGCCATAGGCAAGCGCCACCGATATGCCCGAAATCAGGACGAAAGCCTCGGCCGCGTCGGAGAAGCCAAAATTCTTGTAGGTCATGCTTTCGAAGACAGTGCCCGGCACATGATCGATGAAAATCGTGAGCAGGGCGAGCGCGCGCAGCACATCGATACGCGTGTCGCGATCGTTGACGCGCGCATGGCGACCGTTGAGACGCGTATCGCGTTCCTGGACACGCTCAGCGCGCTCCGACAAAACTGGCATGGTCATCGACAAAAGGCCTCAAAGCTGGTCGTTCATTGGGGCAATGCGACCCCCGGGGCGCACCGCTTTGATTCCTCCCACGGGGAGACTATCGGCGCAGAAACGGACTGAAGTGGGCCTGGTTCAATCAACTTTCGCGGAGCGCGAAAATAATCCGTTTTCAAGCCGGCAAAACAACAAAAGCACCACGGAATCAAAAGGATGTGAACATGTCCGAATATGCGGACGAAAACAGCGAGCTACGTCGGGATCTGCTCTTTGCCTATCGTTTGCTGAAGCCGGAAAACGCAAGCGGCGAATGCCTGTTCGCGCTGCACGGGTCGGGCGTCGACGAGACGACGATCATCCCACTGGCAAGACAGATCGCGCCGCGTGCCACGCTGATCACCGCGCGCGGCCGCATCGCCCAGGACGACGGCTTCCGCTGGTTCGAGCGCATCACGCCGACCAGCTTCGAGCAGTCGAGCATACGCACCGAGACGGCCGCCTATGCCCGCTTCATAGCCGAGGTGGCTAGTCGCCATGGCCTTGACCTCCCCCAGGCCGCCTTCCTCGGTTATTCCAACGGCGCCAATCTCGTCTCCAGCCTGATGCTGCTCCATCCCGGCCTGGTCAGGGACGCTATTCTGTTGAGAGCAATGCCGGTGCTCGACGATCCGCCGGCCACCGCCCTCGGCGGCACCCGGGTGCTGGTCATAGCCGGTGCGACCGATCAAACCTACGGCCCATTCGCGCCGGCCCTGGTGACGCTGCTCAGCCAGCGCGGCGCCGAGGTCGACGCGCGCATCATCGCCGCGGGCCATGAATTCGGCGACGCCGATGCCGCCATTGCCAGGCAATGGCTGGCGGGCCGCCGACCGGCTACGGAACCGAAGGGCTGAACCGCCGAATAGGTGCCCTATCCCTGGCTCATCCTGTTCCAGGCGTCCAGGCCGGCAATCTTGTAGGCCTCGGCCAGTGTCGGATAGTTGAAGGTGTTGTTGACAAAGAAATCGACCGTGCCGCCGAGATTGATTACCGCCTGGCCGATATGGATCAGTTCGGTCGCGCCCTCGCCGACGATGTGGGCGCCGAGCAGGCGACGCGTCTCGACCGAGAACAGAAGTTTCAGAAAGCCGCTGTTGACGCCCATGATGTGGCCGCGCGAGGTTTCGCGGAAACGTGCCACTCCGACCTCGTAGGCGGCACCGCTCTCACGCACCTGTTCCTCGGACTGGCCGACGGTGGAGATCTCGGGCACGGCGTAGATGCCATAGGGAAAGCTCTCGGGCGGCGGCGGCAGTGCAACGCCAAAGGCATGGCAAGCGGCCACCCTGCCCTGTTCCATCGAGGTCGAGGCAAGGCTCGGGAAGCCGATCACATCGCCGGTGGCATAGATATTGGCGACGCTGGTCTGAAAGGTTTGCGGATCGACCTTGATGCGGCCCCGGGAGTCGGCCTCGATGCCGACAGCGTCGAGGCCAAGGCTGCCAAGATTGCCGCTGCGGCCGGCGGCATAGAGCAGGATTTCGGAACGGATGGTGCGGCCGTCGGCAAGCGTCACCTCGGCGTAGTCGGGCTTTGAGGCGACCTCCTTGATCGTGCTGCCGAGACGGATGGTCATGCCGCGGTCGCGCATCTGGTGGATGAAATCATCGACGATCTCGCGGTCGACGAAGTCGAGGATGCTGTTGCGCGGCTCGACCAGCGTGACCGGCACGTCGAGCGCCGAGAAGATCGTGGCATATTCGACGCCGATCACGCCGGCGCCGATGACCGTCAGCGTTCGCGGCAAGCGGTTGAGCTCAAGCACCTCGTCGCTGTCGAACACGCGTGTCTTGTCGAACGGCACGTCGCGCGGGCGGTGCGGCCTGGTGCCGACCGCGATCAGGGCATTGGCGAAACCGACCTCGCTGTAGTCGCCATTGTCGGCGGTCAGGCCAACCTTGTTGGGACTGAGGAATTTGGCGGTTGCGCGTGCGCTCTTGACTGCGTTGCGCATAAACTGGTGCTGCAGCACCTCGACCTCGTGATCGAGCGTCTTGTGCAGCCGCTCGATCAGGTCGGCGATCGAGATGTCCTGCTTGACCCGATAGCCGCGCCCGTAGAAGCCGCGTTCGCGCCAGCCGGATAGGTTGAGCACCGTCTCGCGCAATGTCTTCGACGGGATGGTGCCCGTGTGCACCGACACGCCTCCCAGCCGCCGGCCTCGATCCACCACCAGCACCGACTTGCCAAGCTTGGCCGACTGCACCGCGGCGCGGCGCCCTGAAGGCCCGCTGCCGATGACCACCATGTCGTAATCCATTCCTGCCCCACTCGGCGTCTTCTTGCGCCGCAGCAAGCTAACGCCATACGCGCCGCGAATTCAACCGGTTCAACCGACCCTCGCCCTGGCTTACTGCTCTGACGGCGAAAAGCGCCGACCTTGATTCCGAGGCCGGTTTTCACCATCTCAGTGCGACGGCCGACAGCTGTTTCAGGCCGTTGCGAGGAACCGATATGAACGCGCGCGTGCTTGACGGCGAGATCATCACCACGAGGCTCGAGGACACTCGCGCCTATCGCGGCGTGCGCACGAGGCGTATCTTTGCCTTCATCCTCGACTATTTCATCGTCGCGCTGCTCACAGTCCCGTTCGCCATCCTGGTCGCCATTCTCGGACTCTTGACCTTCGGCCTTGGCTGGGCGCTGTTTTCCGTGCTGGTGCCGCTGGTCGCCATTCTCTACATCTGGAACACGCTGGGCAGCAAAGACCAGGCGACCACGGGCATGAAGCTCATGGGCATCCGTCTGGACAAGCTCGACGGCAGCCGCATCGACGGCATGACCGCAGTCGTGCACTCCGTGTTGTTTTGGGCCGGCAATGTCATCCTGACGCCGCTGGTGCTGCTGGTGACGCTGTTTTCCGATCGCAAGCGCACGCTGCACGACCTGCTCTTGGGGACCGTGGTCACCCGCCATGACGTTTGATGGCGTTCGCTACAGCCATCGCCGGCTCGGTTCGACGCCTTGTGCCCAAATATGAGGGCCTTCGACAGGTCGCTGCCCCACAATCCTGTTGAATTTTTCCCCGACCGGGCCAAAGGTAGGGTGATTCGTAGGAGCACTTCCAAGAATAGATGACGCAGCATCCGACCCAGTCGCCGCAGTTCTTCCTGACCGCGCCGTCGCCGTGTCCGTATTTGGAGGGCCAGTTCGAGCGCAAGGTGTTCACGCACCTGGTTGGCGACAAGGCTCCGGAGATGAACGACCTGTTGACGCAAGGCGGCTTCCGGCGCTCGCAGAATATCGCCTACCGGCCGGCCTGCGAGTCGTGCCGGGCCTGCGTGTCGGTGCGCATCCTGGCGCAGGAATTTTCCGCCAGCCGCAATATGCGCCGCGTGATCCAGCGCAACGCCGATCTTATCGGCGCCATGCATGACGCGCAGCCGTCGACCGAGCAATATTCGCTCTTCCGCGCCTATCTCGACGCCCGCCACCGGCGCGGCGGCATGTCCGACATGACGGTGCTCGACTATGCCATGATGGTTGAGGACACGCATGTCGACACCAAGATCATCGAATACCGGCGTCGCGGCCCCGACAGCTTCATCACCGGCAAAGGCCAGGGCGAGTTGATCGCGGTGGCGCTGACCGACAAGATGGCTGACGGCCTGTCGATGGTCTATTCCTACTTCAGCCCCGATTTCGAGGATCGGTCGCTCGGCACCTTCATGATCCTCGACCACATCGCCCGCGCCAGGGCGATGGGGCTGCCCCACGTCTATCTCGGCTACTGGGTCAACGGCTCGCGCAAGATGAGCTATAAGATGCGTTTCATGCCGCAGGAGCATCTCGGCCCGAAAGGTTGGGAACGCTACGACGACGAAGCGGTCAGTCGCTGAGTTTTTCAAGGTCGAAGCTTAACTGTTTCAAGTCAGGCGACGCTGAGTTTTGAGGCGCCTGGCTGGAGATTTCGCTATCGCGCCGGTTGCCTGGCGACCTGCATTCCACCCGCGAGAATTGCCCGCATGTCCTCCCATCACGACCACCAGAAAGGCCTGCTTTTGACCGCCATAGGCGGCATGACGCTGACCGTAGACATCCCGTTGGTCCGGCTCGCCCATGGCGAGGCCTGGACGATTCTGATGCTGCGCACCGCAAGCATGTTCATTGCCGCGATTGTCATCTGGGCGGTCTGGCGCTCGTTGAGCGACAAGGCGCCAAAGCTCATTCCGGGCCGGCTGGGCGTGGTCGTCGCCACCTTCTATGGGCTCGGCTCGATTGCCTTCATCACCGGCGTCTATCACACCTCGACCGCCGACCTCGTCTTCATCCTCGCCTTCACCACAATGTTCTCGGCACTGCTGTCCTGGCTATTCCTCAAGGAAAGGCCGCAGCCGCTGACGCTCGCGGCGCTGGCGATCATGATCGTCGGCGTCGGAATCATTGTCAGCGACTCCATTGGCAATGGACATCTGTTCGGCGACGTCATGGCGCTGTGCTCGGCACTCTGCGTTGCCTGCGCCATCACCGTCTCGCGAGCCAGCGGCAGGGAGATGGGTTTCACATCGCTCGTAGGGGTGATCCTGCCATTCGCCGTGGCGATCATCATGGTAACGAAGACCGGCTTTCACGTCGACGCGCCGTGGTGGATCATCCTCAACGGCGCCGTGGTCATGCCAATCTCGTTCTTCTGCCTCGCCAATGGGCCGAAATACATTTCAGGGCCGGAAGTGGCGATGTTCTACCTACTGGAAACGGTGTTCGCCCCGGTATGGGTGTGGCTGATCTTTGCCGAGGCTCCATCGCGCAACAGCCTGATCGGCGGGACGATCCTGATCGTGACGCTGGTCGCGCATTCGCTGTGGCAGTTGCATGAGGGGCGAAAGCGGCGCGCGGCGCTGGCCGTGGTTCACCCGGCCTGAGATTTTTTCGCCGCGCCGCGCTCCGCGACCATCTCGATCTGCGGCGGGCCGCCTTCCGGCTCGGCCTGGCTCGTCTGGGCCATTTCATCGGCCAATTCCACCTCACGCAGCCATTCGCGCCAGATGGCGACGAGCAGTGCCATCAGCACCGGGCCGATGAACAGGCCGAGGAAGCCCATCGTCTTGACGCCGCCGATCAGCCCGAAAAAAGTCGGCAGGAACGGCAGCTTGATCGGCCCGCCGACCAGCTTCGGGCGCAACGTCTTGTCCACAATGAAGAGCTCGACCGCGCCCCAAACGAACAGCGCCAGGCCGGCAAACAGCTTGCCGCTGGCGGCGAGGTAGATCGAGACCAGCGTGAAGGAGAGCGGCGCGCCGCCGGGGATCAGCGCCATGATGCCGGTGAGCGCCCCGAGCGTCACCGGCGAAGGCACGCCGGCCAGCCAGTAGGCGACGCCCAGCACCACCCCCTCGCCGATCGCGATGATGGTCATGCCGGTGACCGTGGACGAGATGGTCGCCGGCACGACGCGGGAGATGCGCTCCCAGCGCGTCGGCAGGATGCGCTCGCCGAGCCGATCGACCTGGGCGGCGAAAGACTCGCCGTCGCGATAGGCAAAGAACAGCGCGATCAGCATGAAGAGCAGCGTGAGCAGGAGGCCAAACGCGCTACCGCCGGCCGCCAAGGCGCCGCGATAGATGGTGCCGATGTTGGAGCCGCTCACCAGTTGGATCAATTCTCCGATGCCGCCGGGATGCCCGAGATTGGCCATCCATTGCTCGTTCAGCCATTCGCCGACGACCGGCATGGTCGCGATCCATTGCGGCGTGACCGAGCCGTGGCGGTTGGTCTCGATGGCCCAGGTCACCCATTCGCGCAGCTCGTTGATGGCATAGGTGCCGGCAAGCGCGATCGGCACGACCAGGAAAGTGAGGATGAACAGGATGGCAAAGGTCGCAGCGATGGTGCGACTGCCGCCGACGGCGACAAGCAGCCGGCGGTAGAGCGGCCAGCTGGCAAAAGCGATGACAAGCGCCGCCAGCACTGGGAACAGGAAGCCATGGAAGAAATAAACACCGGCGGCGACGATCAGCACCAGGAGCCAACGCGCCGCCGACAGCGGCGGAATGACAGCCGCCCTGAGCGGCGTCGACAGCCCAAACAGGCGCTGCCCCGGCTTCTGGTTTTCAGCCCGCTTCAATCCGGCGTTTCTCCCCTGCCCGGTGGTTCATGGATGCTTATGGACGATCATAGTGCAGCAATCGTGGCGATAGTCCAAATGTTTGGGGTGCAGCTGCCAATCTCCCCCCTTGTGGGGGAGATGTCCGGCAGGACAGAGGGGGGGCGCGAAGGAACACGACCTTCGCAATCTGTCTTACGAAGGGCTGATAGATGCATCGAACTGACAGGCCGGCGGGACAGCGCCCCCCTCTGCCCTGCCGGGCATCTCCCCACAAGAGGGAGATCAGCTAACTTCAACCAAATTTGCCCGTCCGCGGGAATCCCTTCGGTACCATGCGGCCGGCGGCGGCGCGGGCGCCGATCCATTCGGTCAGTTCCTCGCGCGACTTGGTGAAGGTTCGGTCGGCAGAATCCTGCCAGGAAAGCCCGGTCTCGAGCGTGAAGGTCTTGAGGTCCAACACGCCGCCATCCCTGTATTTCTGCAGGCGCACGCCCTTGCCGCGCGCCATTTCCGGAATTTCGGCAAGCGGGAACACCAGCATCTTGCGATTGTCGCCAACGATGGCGAGGTGGTCGCCGGCGACCGGAATGCAGCGCCTGGCCTCGTCCGGCGCCTTGATGTTCATCACCTGCTTGCCCTTGCGGGTGTTGGCGACGATCTCTTCCTCCGAAACGATGAAGCCGTTGGCGTCGTAGGAAACGAGCAGCAGCTTGCGCTTGGGATCGTGCACGAAGGCGGTGACGATATCCTGGTCGTTCTCCATGTCGACGATGATACGGATCGGCTCGCCATGGCCGCGCCCGCCCGGCAGCCGGTCGGCGCCGATGGTGTAGAACTTGCCGCCGGTGGTGAAGATCAGGATCTTGTCGGTGGTCTGGGCATGGAAGGCCAGCTTCAGGCTGTCGCCTTCCTTGAAGGCAAGCTGCGAGTGATCGGTCAGGTGACCCTTCATGGCACGCAGCCAGCCCTTTTCGGACACCACGACCGTGACCGGCTCGCGTTCGATCATGGCGTGCGCGATGTCGGTGAGGTCATGTTCCGGCGCGTCGGCGAACTGGGTGCGGCGCTTGCCGAGCGCGGTCTCCGGCCCGAACTTGTCGCGGATGCTGGTGACTTCCCACTTGATCGTCGCCCATTGCTTGGCCTCGGAGGCCAGCAAGGCCTCGATCTGCTTCTTCTCTGCGGTAAGCCCGTCGAATTCCTTGCGGATCTCGATCTCTTCGAGCTTGCGCAAGGCGCGCAGACGCATGTTGAGGATGGCTTCGGCCTGGCTGTCGGTGAGCGACCAGCGGGCCATCATCACCTGTTTCGGCTCATCCTCCTCGCGGATGATCCTGATCACCTCGTCGATGTTCAAATAGGCGATCAGGTAGCCGGCGAGGATTTCCAGCCGCTTCTCGATTTCGCCCAGCCGATGCTTCGAACGGCGGATCAGCACGTCGCGGCGATGATCGAGCCACTCCTTCAGCACGCCCCGCAGCGACAGCACGTTCGGCACTTTGCCGCGCGACAGCACATTCATGTTGAGCGGGAAGCGACTTTCGAGCTCGGTGAGCTTGAACAGCGATTCCATCAGAATACCGGGATCGACCGTGCGGCTCTTCGGCACCAGCACGATGCGGATATCCTCGGCGCTCTCGTCGCGGATGTCCTCAAGCAGCGGCAGCTTGCGCGCCATCAAGAGCTCGGCGATCTTCTCGATCAGCCTGGCCTTCTGGACGCCGTAGGGGATCTCGGTGACGACGATACTCCAGGTGCCCCTGCCCTGGTCTTCCTGGTTCCATTTGGCGCGCACGCGGAAACCGCCGCGCCCTGTCTCATAGGCTTCGAGGATCGAGGCGCGGCTGTCGACGATGATGCCGCCGGTCGGGAAATCCGGCCCCTGGACGAAATCCATCAGCTTCGCCACGGGCGCATCCGGATGCTCGATCAGGTGGAGAGCGGCGTCGCAGAGCTCGGCGGCGTTGTGCGGCGGGATCGAAGTCGCCATGCCGACCGCAATGCCGGAGGAGCCATTGGCGAGCAGGTTCGGGAAGGCGCCGGGGAGCACGACCGGCTCCTCATCCTCCTCATTGTAGGTCGGCCGGTAGTCGACCGCATCCTCGGTGATGCCGGCGAGCAAGTCGCTCGCCACATCGGTCATGCGCGCTTCGGTGTAGCGCATGGCGGCCGCGTTATCGCCATCGATGTTGCCGAAATTGCCCTGCCCGTCGACCAGCGGGTAGCGCATCGAGAATTCCTGCGCCAGACGCACCAGCGCATCGTAGATCGACTGATCGCCATGCGGGTGGAACTTACCCATCACCTCGCCGACGATGCGGGCGCATTTGGCGAAGCCCTGGTCGGGGTTGAGCCTCAAAAGCCGCATGGCATGCATGATGCGGCGATGGACAGGCTTCAGCCCGTCGCGCACATCCGGCAATGCCCGGTGCATGATGGTCGACAGCGCATAGGCGAGATAGCGCTCCTCGAGCGCCTTCTTCAGATCGACCGGTTCGATGTGATCGCCGCCGCCATTGTCTTGCGGTGGCAAAAGCCTTTTTCCCATGGGCGTGGAACTAGCCGAGCGGGTGATTCGCGGCAAGCGCCGACACCGAAATCCGCAGAGACTCGCCCCGGCACCGGACACCGCTGCCTTCTACAGGCCTCACGGACAATGATGTGAAGGATTTCACGGAACCACCCGGCCCGCCGCTCCAATTTGCCGGCAATCTGCAACGTAAGTCTCTGGGGCAGTCCGCGCCGGCCAACATCAACTTGTTACATGCCGGCTCTATTTCGCATGCAACGGGTCGGCGCAGTGGAGCGGAATGGGAGCCGCTGTCTTCATGACAAATTCACCGCATATGCCAAAGGCCTCCGACCGGGTTTGCTTTTCATCGCCGATTTCGACAAAGGTGCCGGGAAATGCCTTCTTCCCGTTCCGTTCGTCACGGAATGGTGGTGGAGTAGAATTCAAAGCACTTTTCAGGACAGGGAACTCGCCATGACCATTCAAAACACCATGCTCAAGAAGCTGACTTTTTCGACCTTTCTTCTGACTTTGCCCCTGAATAGCGCCCTCGCCGCTGACCCGGCGGTCGCCGAGCGCGTCAAATCCATGCTTGCCACGCAGGGCGTCGAGATTTCCTGGACCGGGGTCTCCGGCGACAACTCCAACGTGGTGCTGCAGGGCGTCTCCATCAAGCCGGCGGCTGAGAAGGAGGCGCTCCCGATCGGCGATGTGAAGCTGGAAGGCGTCACCGAGGCCAACGGCGGCTTCGATATCGCAACCGTGTCGACTTCGGCCTTCGAGCGCAGCCAGGACGGCGTGACGCTCAATCTCAGCCCCTTCGTCATCCACGACATGAAGGTTCCGGCCGAAGGCAGCACCGACCCGCTGGGCTCGCTGATGATGTACAAGTCGGCCGAACTGTCGAACATGACGGTCAAGGTCGCCGACAAGACCGCCTTCTCGATGGACGGGCTCGCGGTCCAGATCAACCCGCCGGCAGACGGCAAGCCGATGGATTTCACCGCCAACACCGAAAAGTTCAATGCCGACCTGACGCTGGTCGACGACCCCAAATCGAAGGAGGTCATCGACGCGCTTGGCTACCAGAACATCTCCGGCACCATCGCGATGGCGGGCACCTGGCAGCCGAGCGACGGCAAGATGGAACTGTCGAAATATGACATCTCGGTCGAGAATGCCGGCACGCTCGGCATGACCTTCAACCTCGGCGGCTACACCGTCGAGTTCGTCAAGTCGATGCAGGAGATGCAAAAGAAGCTCGCCGCGCAACCCCAGGGCGCCGACAACTCGGCGGAAAGCATGGCCATGCTCGGCCTGCTGCAGCAGCTTTCCTTCAACGGCGCCTCGATCCGCTTCGACGACGATTCGCTCACCGGCAAGGTGCTCGACTATGTCGGCAAGCAGCAGGGCATGTCGGCCAAGGACGTCGCCAACCAGGCCAAGGCCGTGGTGCCGTTCGGCATGGCGCAGCTCAACAATCCGGAACTGACGGCCGAGGTCACCGCTGCGGTCAGCAAGTTCCTCGACGATCCGAAGAGCCTCGAAATCTCGGCCGAGCCGCCCGCTGCCGTGCCGTTCGCGCTGATCATGGCCGGCGCGATGTCCAACCCGCTCGACCTGCCGAAGACGCTCGGCGTCAAGGTCAGGGCCAACGAGGACTGAGCGGGCCGTGCTCCTTCTCCCCGCCTCTATACCGTATAGGGCCGGGGAGAAAGGGCAGTTGCAACGCTGCCGTCAATCCTTCTTAGCCACGGCCACGCGCAGCGACAGCTCACGCAGCTGCTGCGGCGTGGCTTCCGAGGGCGCGTTCATCAGCAAGTCATACGCCTGCTGGTTCATCGGGAACATGGTGACCTCGCGCAGGTTCTTGGCGCCGACCAGCAGCATGACGATGCGGTCTATGCCGGCCGCCATACCGCCATGCGGCGGCGCACCGTACTGGAAGGCGCGGTAGAGGCCGCCGAAGCGCTCCTCGACCGTGGCGCGATCAAGCCCGACGGTTTCGAAGGCCTTGACCATCGTTTCCGGCAGGTGGTTGCGGATGCCGCCGGACGCGATCTCGAAGCCGTTGCAGACCATGTCGTACTGGAACGCCTTGATGCCGAGCAGGTCCTCGCCGCCGAGCGCCTCGATGCCGCCCTGCGGCATCGAGAACGGGTTGTGGGCGAAGTCGATCTTCTTCTCGTCCTCGTTCCACTCGAAGAACGGGAAGTCGACGATCCAGCACAATTCGAAGCGGTCGCGGTCGACGAGATTCAACTCCTCGCCGGCGCGGGTGCGAGCAGCACCCGCAAAGGAAACGAACTTCTTCGGATCGCCCGCGACAAAGAAGGCGGCATCGCCGTCGGCAAGGCCGAGCTGCTGGCGCACGGCCTCGGTGCGTTCCTCACCGATGTTCTTGGCGATCGGACCCGCGCCTTCGAGCTTGTCGCCCTCCTTGCGCCAGAAGATATAGCCAAGACCAGGCTGGCCCTCGCCCTGCGCCCAGGAATTCATGCGGTCGCAGAAGGCACGGCTGCCGCCGGTCTTCGCCGGAATGGCCCACACCTCGGCCTTCGGATCGTTGGCCAGGATGTTGGCGAAAACCTTGAAGCCGGAGCCGCGGAAATGGTCCGATACCGCCTGCATCTCGATCGGGTTGCGCAGGTCCGGCTTGTCGGTGCCATAGGTGCGCATGGCCTCGTCATAAGGGATGCGCCGGAATTTCTGGGTCACCGGCTTGCCGGCGGCGAAGGTCTCGAAGACGCCGCGAAGCACCGGCTCCATGGTGGAAAGCACGTCGTCCTGCTCGACGAAGCTCATCTCGAGGTCAAGCTGGTAGAACTCGCCAGGCAGACGGTCGGCGCGCGGATCTTCGTCGCGGAAGCAGGGCGCGATCTGGAAATAGCGGTCGAAGCCGGAGACCATGATCAGCTGCTTGTATTGCTGCGGCGCCTGCGGCAGCGCGTAGAAGGTGCCCGGATGGATGCGTGACGGCACCAGGAAGTCGCGCGCGCCTTCAGGCGACGACGCGGTCAGGATCGGCGTCGAGAACTCGGTGAAACCCGCCTCCCCCATGCGGTTGCGCATCTCGGCGATGATCTTGGTGCGCGCGATGATGTTCTTATGCAGCGTCTCGCGGCGCAGGTCGAGGAAGCGATATTTCAGGCGGATGTCTTCCGGATAGTCCGGCTCGCCGAACACCGGCAGCGGCAGTTCCTTGGCCGCCGACAGCACCTCGATCTCGCGCGCGAAAATCTCGATCTCGCCGGTCGGCAGGTTGGCGTTGACGGTTTCGGGCAGACGCGCCTTGACCGCGCCGTCGACGCGGATCACCCATTCGCCGCGCACCGTCTCGGCGATCTTGAAGGCGGGCGAATCCGGATCGGCGACGATCTGCGTCAGGCCATAGTGGTCGCGAAGGTCGATGAACAGCAGCCCGCCATGGTCCCGCACGCGATGCACCCAACCCGACAGACGGACGGGATTGCCGACGTCGCTCTTTCGCAATTGGGCACAGGTGTGGCTGCGGTAACGATGCATGGTCATTGCTGGAATCCGGAATTGCGAGCGAAAGCCCGGCTCGAAAATTGGCGCGAAAAGCGCATGAGAGACCCGCTTTGTCAAGTTAAGTGGTCGCATGGGGCAAGCGTCACAACAGGCTCGCGGCCTCGTTGTTCAAGCGAAGCGGATTTCGGCACCCTGTCGCTCGAAATCGGCGAGGATATCGGCAGGCGCCGTGCTTTCGACCACCAGATGCCGGATCGCGTCGGGCGCAGCGACCCGGTAGGGAGCCGCGGTGGCGAGCTTGTCGTTCGTGACCGCGATGACGATGCCGGCGCTGTTCCTGGCCATGGCGCGCTTTACCTCGGCCTCGGCCGAATCGAACGCCGTGACGCCGCGCGAGGCATCGAGGCCGCAGGATCCGAGGAAAAACAGATCGGCCCCGAGCTGCGCGACGGCCGCTAGTGTGTCGCCGCCGACGCAGGTGCCGAGGTCGCGCGAATAGCGGCCGCCGAGCATGATCAGCTCGACCAGCGGAAGATCGGCCAGCGCCGATGCGACCCCCAGCGAATTGGTGGCGACCGTCAGCTCAATGTCGCGCGGGAGGGCGCGGGCGATCGCCTCGTTGGTGGTGCCGCCATCGATGAACAGCGCCTGACCGGCGGTGACAACCTCCACCGCAGCCTTCGCCAGGCGCATCTTTTCCTCGACAGCGTGGCTGCTGCGCTGACTGATCGTTGCGGCAGCGAACGGCGCCAAGGTGATCGCCCCGCCATAGACGCGCCGGAGTTGGCCGGCCTTGGCGAGTTCTCGCAGATCGCGGCGTACCGTGTCCTCGGAAACGCCGAAGCGGCTGGCCAGCTCGCCGGCAAGAACCTTCCCGTCCGCCGCCAGGCGGTCGAGTATGAATTGGTGACGTTCCTCGGTCAGCATGCACGAACCTCTTTCTTTATGCACGTTCTTGCATGATTTGCCTGTTCATGCAAGAAACGGTGCATGGATCGGCGATGCCGACCGTGGCGCAACGGCAAAATAGGGGCGCATGAATGGCGTGGTATATCGCAACATCTCTCCGCAACGAGGACCGCCCAAAGCTGACGGTCGCTCCGGAAAACGTGGCCGCATACGACAAGGTGTGCGACGCGATGACTGCGCAATATGAGCAATTGCCGAAAGACGATCCGCTGTACGCCGTTGCCGATCCCGTCGAGATGATCAACGGTTTCGAACTCCCGGACTTCGAACCGTTCGAGATCAAGATCAGGGGAAGCTCGGCCGACCTTCCCGACATCATCAGTACCGGAATGGGCTGGCTGGTGAGCGACAAAGTCAGGGCCGAGATCGAGCGGATCGAGCCCGGTCGCCACAAGTTTCTCCCGGCCCGCCTTGCCACGGACACGGAGACGGGGATCGACCGCTGGAGATTCCTCGACATTTGCGGGCGGCTGGACTGCGTCGCGCTCGATGCTTCGGAAGGCGTATTCAAACGGGTCTACGATCCGGAACTGCCCGAATACTTCCGCTACCTGGAAGAGGGCGGAAGCAAGACCAAGATCGCGATCTGGCGATCCTGCGCGGAAGGTCGTGCCATCTGGTACGACTATCGCATCAAACGCCGGTTTATTTCCGACGAATTCGCAGAATTCATTCAACGAGAATGCATTCGCGGGTGGTCTCTGACGACTTTTGACCGGCCCAATCGAGTGCGCGAAGTCGAGGGGGGCATCGACTGATGGCTGGCGACCATCCATCTGGCAAAACGTCCTATCGGAAAGGGCCGCTATGACCTTTGGCCTCAAACTCGCCCCTCAGCACCGCGTCTATGCCGGGTTCGGGATCTATTCCTTCGCCATGGGCAACATTTTCCCACGGCTGCCCGACATCAAGCACGCGATGGGCATCGCAGACGGAACACTGGGGCTCAGTCTGATAGGGACGCCCATCGGCACCTTGATCGCGCTGACGCTGGCAGCGCCGATCCTGGAACGTGTCGGCTTCCGCCGGGCGCTGCTCTGGCTGGTCCCGCTTCTGGCGCTTGTCTACGCCATCGCCGTGCACGCGTCCGGGCCGGTCGCGCTGTTTCTGATGCTGCTTCCTATCGGCCTGATGATCGGCAGCGTCGAAATCATTCTCAACGTCGAGGCCGACAGAACCGAGTTCCTGCTCAAGCGACGCATCATGAACCGCGCGCATTCATTCTGGAGCGCGGGCTTCTTCGGCGCCGGCCTGTTCGGCGGCGCCATGGCGCATCTCGGCCTGTCACCGCAACTCCACCTGGCCCTCGTCGTGCCGATGGTGGCCGTTGCGATGGCGCTGTTTCTCGGCGGCTACGAGCCGGCCCCTGCGCGCTTTGCCACCTCCGGCGACACGGCGCCCATGTTTGCGCGGCCGACACTGCCGATCCTCGTGCTCGTCGCGGTGACGCTTTCGGCGATGCTGCTGGAAGGCGCGAGCATCGACTGGTCGGCCATCTATATGCGGACCGTCTTCGAATCCGGCCCGTTCATCGCCGGCTTAACGGTGGCTCTGTTTGCGTTCTCGCAGGCGGCGACGCGCTTCTTTGCCGACAGCTTCGTCGACCGCCACTCGCCGAGCGGCGTGGCGCGCACCCTCCTGGCGACGATGGCCGCCGGCGTCGTCGTGGTCTTCTTCTCGCCCGCGCCATTTGTCTCGATGTTCGGCTTCGTGCTCCTGGGCATCGGGAGCAGCGCCATCTTCCCGCTGGCGATTTCGGCAGCCGCGCAGCGAAGCGACCGCCCGGCGGCCATCAACGTGGCGGCATTGTCGCAAATCTCCTTCATTGCTTTCCTGCTCGGCCCGCCGCTGCTCGGCTTCGTCTCCGACCACTGGGGCATTCGCTCGGCCTTCGGCATCGGCATCCCGTTCATCGCACTCAGCCTGCTGACAGCGGGCTCTCTTGGCCGGCGCCCCACGCTGGCCGAGGTGGGATCCGGCACGACCCAGGAAGCGCTGGCGCGGGCCAACGAGGCATAAGATCAAGCTGTCCCTTGTGGGATCAGCCGACTTCTATGTTCATTTCTGCAATCAGACGCTCGCGCCCGGCCAGCGAGTTCAGAGCCTTGTCGCCCAGTTCCCGGGCGACGAGGTTGAGCAGCGCTTCGCAAAAGACGACATAGGCACCCATGCTGTTCGAATAGAAACTGCTGGCATGGGGAATGAAGAAGGCGTGCTTGGCCGGAGGGACGAGCGGCGAGGATCGGGAATCGGTGATCGCCATTACGGTTTGGCCGTTCGCAGCGGCGATGCGACCCACCTCGGCGACGCTCCTCGTATAGGGCGCGCAGCTTGCGATGATGACGACGTCGCCTTTATCCAGCTGTGAGAGCGCCTCGGCGACACCCAGCCGCGGCGCGTCCAGGAGCGCGACGTCGGAGCGCACCATTCCCAGGCAATAGGTGAGAAAGCTCGCCAGCGAATGGAACTGGCGAACGCCATGGATGCGCACGCGACGCGCGCTTGCGAGCAGCTTCGTCGCCCCCTTCAGCGACGCGCCATCCAACTGGCCCAGGAAAGCGTCGACATTCGCCGCCGTTTCCTGCGCCAACTGCGCGAAAACCTCGACCTCTGCATCGCCGGCGGACGGAGTCGCCAGCAACCGTCCGGCCTGGCGGCTGTAGAAATATTGCTGGTCGTTTGCGATGGCCTTGCGGAAGACGGCCTGGAAATCGCCAAAACCTTCGAAGCCGAGACGTTTCGCCAGCCTGGTCAGTGTCGATGGATTGATGCCGAACTGAGCGGCGAGCTCCGAGATCGAGCGCACCGCCGATTGTTCCGGAGCCTCCACCAGCTTGGCGAACACGTCATGCGCCTTCGAGCCGAGGGAAAAGCCAGCCTCGTCGCGGCCGACCGAGAGCGCCAGCGCCCTGAGTTCTTCGATGGTGCGCGGCGGCTCCGCTATGGCTTCCTCAGGCATCGCCCCCGTTCCTGCTCACGCGGCGACAGGGACCAACCCGTCGCGCATGTCGAAGCGAGCTGCTTCATGCGGGGCATCGTAGACAGACCATTCGACCTTGTCAGCCCCGATGCAGATGACCGCGGTCGCCAAGGTGTTCTCGATATCGCTGTCGTCCGGGTCGGTGCGGTGAATCGGCAGCTCCGGGTCGGCTGCGTCCCACAATATGCCAAGCGCGCGGGTTTGCGGATCAGACTGGAGCGGCTGATCGAGCAGCAGTTCGCCACGCCGCTGGCGGACACCGGACGATCCTGTGACGATCTGCGACACGCGTCCGGAGTCGGCATGGATGAGGTGGTTCGAGTGAACCCGCGGCACGTCGACACGGTCGACCGACAGGACTTGGGCGGTGAACTCGACGCTGAGGAGCCGTTCGTCTCCGGCCTGGCCCAGGGTCAGGTGAAAGGCGCCGGCGCGGGGCGCCGATCTGAGCACGGCCAACGCCGCGTCAAGATTTGATGCATCAAGCATCGCGCGCGCGAGCACCATACGCGGCGTGCCGGCGCCGGCGGCCAGCGGCCTGATGTTGTTGACGGCCTGGACCAGGCCCGTCGACGTGACGCCAAACGTGTGGCCGGGCAGCGAGCCGGGATAGACGAAGGCTGTGAAGTGATTGCCGCCCTCGGAAGCCACATGCGCCAGCGCGCAGTGACCGGCAAAGTCGGGAGCGCCATCCTCATTATGGCCGATGACGTGCGGCGAACCCGGCAATTGCACGGTGGTGCAGCCGTCCGGCGCCATCGCCCAGATATCGCCGCGACAGTTCCACAGGAAAACGTCCTCGAAGGGCAATTCCAGACCGGCGGCCAGGCCCCGCAATTCGGCCCAGTATCGCGGAAACCGGTCCCGCACGATCGTTGCCATCATGCCGATGCGGGTATCGAAGCGGCGAGAAACCAGCTCCTGCCATGCGGCAGATTGGCGGAAATGATCGTGCAGGGCCGCGCGGCCGAAACGCCCCAGGGTTGCTCCGACATCATATGGCGAGCCCGAGACCTCGATGAAGGAAAGCAGGCGGCAATCATCATGCGACATGCTGCAGAAACTCTTTCAAGCGAGGATTTTGCGGGTTCTCGAGCAGCTCCCGCGGCTCGCCGTCGACGGCGATCTTGCCGCCTTCCATGAAAATCAGCCTGGTGCCGACCTTGCGGGCGAAGGCCATCTCGTGGGTGACCACAATCATCGTCATGCCCTCTTCGGCGAGCGCCTGCATGACGCGCAGCACTTCATGCCGGAGCTCGGGATCGAGCGCCGAGGTCGGCTCGTCGAACAGCATCAGCTTAGGCCTGACGGCGAGCGCGCGGGCGATGGCGACGCGTTGCTGCTGGCCGCCGGAAAGTTCACTCGGATAGTGATGCGCCCGATCGGCGAGCCCGACCTTGGCCAGCATTTCCAGCGCTTGCTTGCGCGCCTGCTGCCGCGTCTCACCGCGCACACGGTGCGGGCCGAAGGCGACGTTCTCGAGCGCCGTCATCTGCGGAAAGAGATTGAACTGCTGGAAGACCATGCCGGCTTCCTGACGGATCAGGCGAACCATGCGGCCGCCGGACTTGACGCTGATGCCGTCGACGACGAGATCTCCGCCGTTGATCTCTTCAAGCGCGTTGATGCAGCGAAGCAGCGTCGACTTGCCGGATCCGGAGGGACCGATCAGAACGATCTTCTCGCCAGGTTCAATCGCCAGGTCGACTTCGTCGAGGATCGTGACGTGGCCGAAGCGCTTGGTAACCTTCCTGAATTCCACGATGCTCACAGGATGCGCATCCTCTTCTCGGTCAGCCTGAGGATCAGCGTAAGCGTGCCGGTCATGATCAGGTAGAACATGGCCACGGCGGACCAGATCTCGACGGCACGGAAGTTGGCCGCCATGATTTCCTGGCCCTGCCGGGTGAGCTCGCCGACGCCGATGACGATAAACAGCGACGTGTCCTTCAGGCTGACGATGAACTGGTTGCCGAGCGCCGGGATCATGCGGCGGAACGCGAGTGGACCGATGATGTAGAAAAGCACCTTCCAGAACGGCAGGCCAAGCGCCAGGCCGGCTTCGCGCAAGCCGCGATGGACGGAAAGAAACGAGCCGCGCACGATCTCGGCGATATAGGCGCCGGCATTGATGACGATTGCCATGATGGCGGCCGCCAGCGGGTTGATGCGGACATCGGCAAGAATCGGCAATGCGAAATAGATGAACATGACCTGCACGATGATCGGCGTGCCGCGTATCAGCTCCACATAGAGGAAGGCGATCGCGTTGAGAACGGCATTGCCGTAGGCGCGCGCCAGGCCGGCGGTGAAGCCGATCACCAGCCCGCCGGCGAGCCCGGCGAGCGCGATCAGCACGGTGAGGCGCGCTCCTTTCAAGAGCTCAGGCAGGGCCTGCCAGATAACGGACCAATCGAAATCCATGAGAGCTGTCCTTCAAGGAAAGCGCACCGGACGCGCCCGGCGCGCAGAGAATCCCGGCGATCAGCTCTTTGGCGGTTCGGTGCCGAACCACTTCTTGTAGATCGTGTTATAGGTGCCGTCGCTTTTCAGCTTGGCGATCGACGCGTTGACCTTGGCGACGAGCTCGCTGCCCTTCGGGAAGGCGATGCCATATTGCTGGGCCATCATTTGCGGGCCGACGGTCTTCACTTTCCCCTGGCCGTTGGTCTTGATGTAGTAAAGCACGTTCGGTGTGTCGTGCATGGCGGCGTCGGCGCGCCCGGTCGCGACTTCCAGATAGGCATTGTCGCTGTTCGGGAACAGGCGCAACTCGGTGTCCTTGAAGTGCTCCTTGGCGTAGTCGGTGGCTGAGGTGCCGGTCTTGACGGCAAGCGTCTTGCCGGCGAGATCGTCCGGACCCTTGATCGCACTGTCGACCGGCACCATCAGCAGGAAGCCGCTGTCGTAATAGCCATCCGAAAAGTCGATGACCTTCTTGCGTTCATCCTTGATGGTGATGCCGGCAAGGCCGACGTCGACCTGCTTGGTCTGCAGCGCCGGAATGATGCCGTTGAAGTCCATCGGCTGCAGCGTGTAGGTCACGCCAATGTCCTTGGCGATTGCCGCCCACAGGTCGATGTCGAAGCCGACATACTTGTCGCCCTCCTTGAATTCGAACGGAACAAAGGCGGTGTCCGTCGCCACGATCAGGTCGGCGGCAAAGGCAGGTTGGCCAAGCACAAGTGTTGCCGCGACGGCCGCTGCGGCGGTGAGGCTTGCAAGCGCGAACTTCATTTTTCGGGTTCCCCTGTTTGTTGGAATTGCCACGGAACCCTAGCACCGCTGTACCCTTATCGCAAATCTAAAATGCATTTTGTTCTATGAATGCCTTTTAGATTTGCATGACCGCCTGTTTGGTCCCGGAGAAATGAGCCCTAGTCGAAGGCCCATTGGGCTCGCAACGCGTCCGCACCGGCAAGCCTCAGCCCACACGCTTCGACCGCCCGTCTGGTGGCCGCGACAAGGTCCTGATTTCCGGAAGCCAGCGCTCCATCGGGGAGCAAAAGATTGTTTTCGAATCCGACGCGCGCGTGCCCCCCAAGCAGTGCCGCGGCGGTGACGCAGGCCGTCTCGCAAGCGCCGAAGGCGCAGACCATCCAATGCCTGAATGGGGCAGTGCCGGGGGCCAGAAACGGCAGCAAGTCGGCAGGGCTGGATTTCTGCCCGACCGTGTAGCGACCAAGCACATAGAGAACGGGCACGTTGTCGAAGGGTATCACGCCGCGCTTCGCGAGCGCCGCCAGCCGGGTCGCTTCTTCCGGCGAATAGAGGATGACCTGCGGCGCGATCTTCTCCACCCGCAACTTTTGGAGAAACGCAGCGAAGGCGCTTTCGTGCGCTTCATCCGGGACGAATTCGCGCAAGGCCAGCGAAACCGCTTCGGGGCGCGTCTCAAGCACCACGCGCATCTGCTGCTCTGGTTGATACATCTCCAAGGCCTCACTCGTGATCTGGACCACCAGACCTTCGCCGACGCGAGCTTTGATCGCCGCCGTCGCGGCCCGATAAGCCTCGGCGTCCAGCAGGTGACCTCCATCGCGGTCGCGGACATGGACATGGATCATGGAGCGCCGGCATCGAGCGAGGCTGCGGCAACGCTCGCCAGTTCTTCGGGGGTGATCGGCAAGGCGGAATGATCCACCTTCGTGCGCCTGCCGCCATTGGGCGCCACGGCGATGACGACCGAATCGGATCGCCCGGAAGCGGCCTGCCCTTCAGTTGTGCCGTTGCGCATGGCCAGCTCCATTTGTTGCATACTGCTATTGTTTGCAACATCTATTGCATGCCCGAGCAGCGGCGTCTATGGTTGCGGCATGATCCGCGCGCCACTCTCCGATGCCATCGTCGAGATCTTCGACACCTTGCCCTCCCAGTTGCAGGGCGCTGCGCGCTATCTGCTCGACAATCCCGAAGACGTCGCGCTGTTGTCGATGCGCGAGCAGGCCCGTCGCGCCGGCTTGCAGCCCTGGACGATGGTGCGCCTGGCGAAACGGCTGGGCTTCGACGGCTACGAACCGCTGCGGTCGCTCTACGCCAACGCCATGCGACAAGGAGAACTCGGCTTTGCGGGCAAGGCCGGCGCGCAGCTCGCGCGGCAAAAGCAGGTTGGCGACCGGGCGTTGGCCGCCGAGATGATCAGGTCGCTGTCGGCCCAAGTCGCCGAACTCGGCGAGACCGACCGGCTCGAGTCTCTGGTCGCCGCCGCCGAGGCGCTGCATGCGGCGCGCCGGATATTCTGCCTCGGGCTGCGCTCCAGCCATCCGGTCGTCGCGCATTTCGCCTATGTCATGTCCTTCCTCGGCGAAAAGGCCGTCATGCTGGACGCCGCATCGGGAGCCGGTACCGACGCCATTCGCCTGGCGACCGACGAGGACGTGCTGCTCGTGGTCAGCGTCGCCCCCTACACCAGGACAACCGTCGACCTTGCCCGTCGCGCGGCAGCCAATGGCGTGCCGGTGATCGCGCTCACCGACAGCGCCGTATCGCCGCTCGTCGGTTTGGCTGGACTTTCGGTCCTGATCGCGACCGAAAGCCCGTCCTTCTTCCACACCATGGCGCCGGCCTTCATCGTCGGCGAGGTTCTCGCGGCGCTGATCGCCGGCAAGGGGGGAGAAGGTTCGCTCGCCGCCATTCGCCGCACCGAGGATCAACTGTCCCAACTCGACATCCACATTCTGACGCCGCGCGGCCGGAGGAAAGCATGACCCACATCCTGCACCGCCAGATCCACGCCAAGCTGCCCATCGCCAGCGGCGGCAAGGGCGTCGAGCTCTTCGATACCGACGGGCGCGCCTATATCGATGCCTCGGGCGGAGCAGCGGTTTCGTGCCTCGGCCACGGTCATCCCGATATCCTCGCCGCCATGCACCGGCAGGCCGACCGGCTTGCCTATGCCCATACCAGCTTCTTCACCAGCGACGTCGCCGAAGCGCTCGCCGACCGGCTCGTGGCGGACGCTCCGGCCGGGATCAGCCATTGCTATTTCGTCTCGGGCGGCTCGGAGGCGGTCGAGGCCGCGCTCAAGATGGCGCGGCAGTATTTCGTCGAGATCGGCGAGCCGCAGCGCCGCAACATCATCGCCCGCAGGCAAAGCTACCACGGCAACACGCTCGGCGCGCTCGCGACCGGCGGCAACGAATGGCGCCGCGCGCAGTTCCGGCCGCTGCTCATCGACACGCATCACATTGATCCCTGCTTCGCCTATCGTTTCCAGGAAGCGGGCGAGACGGATGCAGAATATGCCGCGCGCGCGGCACAGGCGCTGGAGGACAAGATCCTCGAGCTCGGGCCTGAAACGATCATGGCCTTCGTTGCCGAAACGGTGGTCGGCGCGACGGCAGGCGCCGTGCCGCCGGTGGCGGATTACCTCCGCCGCATCCGCGAAATCTGCGACCGCCACGGCGTCCTGCTGATCCTCGACGAGGTCATGTGCGGCATGGGCCGCACCGGAACGCTGCATGCCTGCGAGCAGGACGGCGTCGTTCCCGACCTGATGACGATCGCCAAAGGGCTGGGCGGCGGCTATCAACCGATCGGCGCCGTCCTGCTCAGCCGAAAGATATTCGATGCGTTCGCGAACGGCTCGGGCCTTTTCCAGCACGGCCACACCTATATCGGCCATCCCATGGCCTGTGCGGCGGCACTTGCCGTTCGGGAGGTGATCGCCCGCGACAGGCTGCTCGAAAACGTCAGAGCCATGGGCCACTATCTGTCGCGCCGGCTTGGCGAGCGGTTCAGCAATCATCCTAATGTCGGCGACGTCCGCGGGCGCGGCCTGTTCATGGGCGTCGAACTGGTCGAAGACCGTTCGACCAGGCAGCCGTTCGATCCGAAGCGGAAACTGCATGCGAGGATCAAGAAGGCGGCGATGGCGCGTGGGCTTCTCGTGTACCCCATGGGAGGCACGATCGACGGGGTCAATGGCGACCACGTGCTTCTCGCGCCACCGTTCATCAGCGGCGAGCAGGTCATCGATGCGATCGTCGAACGCCTCGACGATGCCATCCGGGATGCATTGCGGGCCTGAGCCGGACAGCCAAGGGTTGGCCAGCCGGACCGCGACGAGGGCTGCGCTCGTCCAGGTCGACAGGATGACCGGACCAGGGCCGGATTGGGCTGGCATTGATGGGGGCAATGGTCCAAGAAGGATCACTCGAACGTGATTGCCCTTCCAGATGTCCTCTATCCGCCCGCTGATCCCTCTCCTCATTGCCGCAGGCATCCTGCTCGGCGGCAACGGACTGCAGGGCACGCTGATTGCATTGCGCGGCGCGCGGGAAGGCTTTTCCGCCTCCGACATCGGCCTGATGGGCACGTTCTACTTCGCCGGCTTCCTGCTCGGCTGCCTTGCGGTCACCCACATCCTCAAGGCCGTCGGCCATGTACGGACGTTCTCGGCACTCGCCGCGATCGCTTCGGTCGGCACGCTGCTCTTGGTGCTTGTTATCAACCCGGTGATGTGGTGCGCGATACGCTTTGCCGGCGGCTTCTGCTTCGCCGGCCTGTTCACCGTCATGGAGGCATGGCTCAATTCAGGCGTCGGCAACAAGGACCGTGCCCGGGTGCTCGCCATCTACCGCATGGTCGACATCGGCTCGGTGACCAGCGCGCAGTTCCTGATCCCGGTGTTCGGCGCCGGCGGCTTCGCCATCTTCGCCGTGATGTCGATGATGATCACCTTGTCGCTGGTGCCGGTCTCGCTTGGTGACCGCTCCAATCCGGCGCCGCCGGAAGAGGTCAAGCTCGACCTGCCGCGGGTGTGGCGGATCTCGCCGCTCGGCTCGATCGGCTGCATCGCCGTCGGAGTGACCAACAGCGCCTTCCGCACGCTGTCCCCGGTCTATGCCGAGGAGATCGGCATGTCGGTTGCCGACGTCGTGACCTTCGTCAGCGTCGGCATCTTTGGCGGGGCGCTTATCCAGTATCCGCTCGGCTATCTCTCCGACCGCTGGGACCGGCGCTCGGTGCTGCTGACGACAACATGCTGCGCCATGCTCGCGGCGCTGGCGCTGGCCTTCGTGGCGCGCAGCGACCCGTTCCTCAACTTCGTCATCGTCTTCATCTTCGGCAGCTTCGCCATGCCGCTTTACTCGCTGTCGGCGGCACATTCCAATGACCGCGCAGGCAAGGGTGAATTCGTGCTAATCAATGCGGCGCTGATGCTGTTCTATTCCTTCGGCGCCATCGGCGGGCCGATCGCGGCATCGGCGGTGATGCAATTCTTCGGGCCGAGCGCGCTCTTCATCTTCAGTGCAGCCGTCTACGCCATTCTCATCATCGTGATCCTCTACCGGATGCAGGTCCGATCCGGCGTTCCGGCCGACAATCGGAGCCGCTTCACCGCGCTTTTGCGAACCTCGACATTGTTCGGGCGACTGGCGCGCCGAAACGGCGATCCGGACGCAGCCGGCTAGAGAGGTTCAGCGTCCGGTAGAAACGCTGAGCCCTCTAACCGATTGTTTTTGCGCAATTCCAGGCCGAAAACCGTTGCACAGTTTTCCTGGAATTGCTCCAGCGGCGGCTTGACGAAAGCGCCTGCGGCTGGAATGGAGAGAGACCTGATTTTTTGCCAAAAGCGATTTGATGCACGTCATCACCACCCAGGAAGAACTCGAGAGCGTCATCGCGGCGTTCGAAAAGTCCGAATTCGTCACCGTCGACACCGAATTCATCCGCGAGACGACTTTCTGGCCGATTCTTTGCCTGATCCAGATGGCTGCACCCGGACTGACGGCGCTGATCGATCCGCTATCGCCCGACATCGACCTGAAGCCGTTCTTCCGGCTGATGGCCAACGAAGCGGTCATCAAGGTCTTTCACGCCGCCCGCCAGGACATCGAAATCATCGTCCACCTCGGCGACCTCGTGCCGCATCCGGTATTCGATACCCAGGTGGCGGCGATGGTGTGCGGCTTCGGCGACAGCGTGTCCTACGACCAGCTGGTGCAGCGCGTCACCGGCGCCCGGCTCGATAAATCCTCGCGCTTCACCGACTGGCGCCATCGGCCGCTATCCGACAAGCAGCTCGAATACGCGCTCGCCGACGTCACCCATCTGATCAAGGTCTATCAGCATCTCAGCGCCGAGCTGGAGCGCGAGGATCGCGCCCACTGGCTGAACGAAGAGATGGACGTGCTGACCTCGCGCGAGACCTATGACCCGCACCCCGAGGATGCATGGAAGCGCCTGAAGATGCGGCTGCGCAAGCCGCAGGAGCTTGCCGTCGTGCAGGCGGTTGCCGCCTGGCGCGAGCGCGAGGCGCGCGAGCGCGACGTGCCGCGCGGCCGCGTGCTCAAGGATGACGCCATCTACGAGATCGCGCAGCAGGCGCCGCGCGATGCGACAGCGCTCGGCCGGTTGCGCACCACGCCCAAGGGCTGGGAACGCTCTGCGACGGCAACGGCGCTGCTGGCAGCCGTCAACGCGGCGCTCGCCGTGCCGAAGGAAGCGATGCCGAAACTGCCCAAGACGTTCCAGCCACCCGAAGGCTCGAACGCGGCTGCCGAACTGCTCAAGGTGCTGCTGAGGATCGTCGCCGAGAAGGAGGGCGTCGCGTCCAAGGTTCTCGCTTCCAGCGACGACATCGACCGCATCGCCGCCGAGGGCGATGCCGCCGAGGTGCCGGCGCTGCAAGGCTGGCGGCGCGCGGTGTTCGGCGAGCAGGCGCTGAGACTGGTGCGCGGCGAAATCGGCATCAAGTTCGATAAGCGCAAGATCGCTGTGTTCGATTTGTAGCGCCCTCACCTTCTCCCGCAAGGAAAGAAGCTCAGGAGAGCTCACACCACGCCAAGCAGGTGCAGGGCGAACCAGATCCAGGCCACCAAGAGGATACCGGCGCCGAGAAAGAAGGCGCGGCTGCGGTGCAGCACATGATTCCTGTTGAGATGCACCCAGGCATGGACATAGCGCGTGACGATGAAAAGCCACATCAGCACCAGCGTCAGGTAGTTGACGCCGTTGGTGACGAAGAGCGCCAGGCACAGGACGTGGAAGAGAACCGGCAGTTCAAACTGGTTGATCAGGTTGTTGGCGACGGTGACGCTCGAGGCCGGCTCGGTGGAGCGGACCTTGTACTGGCTGAGCTTGGCCTCGCCGGATTGCACGGCGAGGTAGCGCCGCTTCAGCATGACCAGGTAAACGATGTAGACGAGCAGCACATGCGCCAGCATCGGCCAGAAAATGGCGGTTTGGTTCACCTGTCGCCCCCTGCCCTGCTCAACGCCGCCGCCCAGCCAGAGCTAGAACCGCCACGGCCATGAAGGGAATGGCCAGAAGCGCGAACTTCGTGACCGTCACCGACGAAGCGAAAGCCAGCGAATCGGGATTGGCCGATTGGAAATCCGACAAGAGCCGCGCAACGGCAAAGTTCTGCGCGTAGTCCGCGATCGTGTAAGGCACAACCAGCAGCACCGCCGAGAGCGCCTGCAATTGCGCCGGCATGGCGCGGAAACCTGCGTGCCGTCGGCCAAAAGCCAGGATCAGGCTGACCAGGGTAAGCGACAGCAGTGCCGGGAACAGCAGGTCGAAGGTCAGATAGTGCCAAACCAGGATGATCTCGCCGCCCCGGCGTCCAAGCGCGGTCAGCCATGCCATGCCTTCGTCCGGCGTGAAACCGGTGACGCGCATGTCGAGCGAAGCGAGACCGCCGCTGAGACTGCGGAAATAGAGGAATTCAAGTGCGGTCATGGCGGTGAAGACCGCGGCGGAAGCGACCGACAGCGCCGCCGCGTGACGCGACAGGCGCAGCACCGCTCCGATCAAACCACGCAAAAGCCTCTGGCGATCCGGCCGATCGCCAGCCTGATCAAAGTCCGCCCGGATAATTCGGGCTTTCGCGGGTGATCGTGACGTCATGGGCGTGGCTTTCACGAAGTCCGGCGTTTGATATGCGCACAAAGGTGGCGCGTTCGCGGAACTCGGCAAGATCGCGCCCACCGACATAACCCATAGCGGCTTTCAGACCGCCTGCAAGCTGGTGCAACACGCCAGCCACAGGTCCTTTGTAGGGGACCTGCCCCTCAATGCCCTCCGGAACGAGTTTCAGGGTGTCGCGCACCTCGGCCTGGAAGTAGCGATCGGCCGAACCGCGCGCCATGGCGCCGACCGAACCCATGCCGCGATAGGCTTTGAACGAGCGGCCCTGATGCAGATAGACCTCGCCCGGGCTCTCGTCGGTTCCGGCAAGCAGCGAGCCGATCATGGCGGCGCTTGCGCCGGCGGCGAGCGCCTTGGCGAGGTCGCCCGAATATTTGATACCGCCGTCGGCGATCACCGAGACGCCCGCCTTCTCGGCCGTCTCCACCGCCGACATGATCGCCGACAGCTGCGGCACGCCGACGCCGGCAACGATTCTGGTGGTGCAGATCGAGCCTGGTCCGATGCCGACCTTGACGGCGTCGGCGCCGGCGTCGATCAGCGCCTGCGTGCCCTCGGCAGTGGCGACGTTGCCGGCCAGGATGCGCACGGAATTGGAGAGCTTCTTTGCCCGCGTCACCGCGTCCAGCACGCGTTGCGAGTGGCCATGCGCGGTGTCGATGACCAGAAGGTCGACGCCGGCATCGATCAGGCGCTCGGCGCGCTCGAAGCCGTCATCGCCGACGCTGGTGGCGGCGGCTGCGCGCAGCCGCCCCTGCGAGTCCTTGGTGGCATGCGGGTTGAGCTGCGACTTCTCGATGTCCTTGACGGTGATCAGGCCGACGCAGTTGCCGTTCCTGTCGACCACCACCAGCTTCTCGATGCGATGCTTGTGCAGCAGGCGCTTGGCCTCGTCCTGGTCGACATTCTCCTTGACCGTGATCAGGTTCTCACGGGTCATCAATTCATAGACCTTCTGCGAAGGATCGGAGGCGAAGCGCACGTCGCGATTGGTGAGAATGCCGACCAGCCGGCCCACCGTGTGGCCGCCGGTTCCGCCGTTCTCCACCACCGGAATGCCCGAAATGCCGTGGGCGCGCATCAGCGCCAGCGCGTCCGCAAGCGTTGCATCAGGCCCGATGGTGACGGGGTTCACCACCATGCCGGACTCGAATTTCTTAACCTGCCTGACCTGCTCGGCCTGCTCGGCCGGCGAGAAATTGCGATGGATGACGCCGATGCCGCCGGCCTGCGCCATGGCGATGGCGAGCCTCGCCTCGGTCACGGTGTCCATGGCGGCCGACAGGATGGGCACGTTGAGGTCGATGTCGGTGGCGATGCGGGTGCGGATGTCGGTCTCGCCCGGCATGACCTCGGAATGACCGGGCTGCAACAGCACGTCGTCGAAGGTCAGCGCCAGGGCGCCGGTGGACGTCTCGATGATTTTTGCCATGGCCAGTCCTCATGAATGCCGAAAAGGCGCTGGACCGCGATGACCAGCGCCGACTCTCATCTTCCCTTTCAGGATTGGCGCTGGCTGGTAACACGTCCTGTTGCCGATGAAAAGCCGAACCTTGCGGTCCATCGCAAAGTGTTGGGCGTTTCCATTCTGGAGCCACCAGCGGTTGCGGTCGCACAAAAGTGACAGCAATTTAATACGACATCCGGGGCAATGCGTGATAACCGCCCGGTCGTGCCGGCTCGGCCTCGAATCGCGAAGACAAGTCAGGGCGTTCCCTTGAACCGCATCATCCCGCTCATCCTGGCGGTCGCACTCTTCATGGAGAACATGGATTCGACCGTGATCGCGACCTCGCTGCCGGCGATTGCCATCGACATCCATACCAGCCCGATCGCGCTCAAGCTGGCGCTGACAGCCTATCTCGTGTCGCTGGCGATCTTCATTCCGATCAGCGGCTGGATGGCGGACCGGTTCGGGGCCAAGAATGTCTTTCGCGCCGCGATCACCGTCTTCATCGCCGGTTCGGTCGCTTGCGCATTCTCCGACTCGCTGCCAGCCTTTGTCGTGTCGCGCTTCCTGCAGGGCATGGGCGGTGCCATGATGACGCCGGTCGGGCGCCTCGTGCTGGTGCGCGCCACACCGAAGAGCGAGCTTGTCGCGGCAATGTCCTGGCTGACGGTGCCGGCGCTCGTCGGACCGCTGGTCGGCCCGCCGATCGGCGGCTTCATCACCACTTATTTCACCTGGCACTGGATCTTCCTGATCAATGTGCCGATCGGGCTGCTGGGCATCTGGCTTGCCACCCGCTTCCTGCCGGAGACGGAGTCGACCGAGACCCCGCCGCTGGATTTTCCGGGCTTCGTGCTCAGCGGGCTTGCCGCGTCGGGCATTGTTTTCGGGCTTTCTGTGATCAGCCTGCCGGCGCTGCCGCCGATCGCCGGCTTCATCACGGTGGCAGTCGGTGTCATCTCGGGCGTACTCTATCTCCTGCACGCGCGGCGCGCCAAAAACCCTCTGCTGGCGCTTGAGCTCTTCCGCAACCAGGTGTTTCGCTCCTCGGTGCTGGGCGGATCGCTGTTCCGCGTCGGCATCGGCGCGGTGCCATTCCTGCTGCCGCTGATGTTCCAGATCGGCTTCGGGCTGACGCCGTTCCAGTCCGGCATGATCACCTTCGTCTCGGCCATCGGCGCCATCGGCATGAAGTTCGTCACCGCGCTGCTTTTCCGCCTGGCAGGGTTCCGGCGGGTGCTGATCTGGGGATCGCTGATCGCCGCGGGCTCGATCGCCATCTACGGTCTCTTCACGCCGCAAACGCCCTATGCGCTGATGCTCGCGATATTGCTGGTCGGCGGCTTCATCCGCTCGATGTTCTTCACCGGCGTCAATGCACTCTCCTATGCCGAGGTCTCGGCCGCCGACACCAGCAAGGCGACGCCGATCACTGCGGTATTCCAGCAGCTCTCGATCGCGCTCGGCGTGGCGCTGGCCGGCGGCATCCTGGAAGTATCGACGTCGATCCATCGCGGGCCGCTGACGCTCAATGATTTCCACATTGCCTTCTTCATCGTCGCAGCGGTTTCGGCGGCGGCGTCGCTGACCTTCATGCGGCTGGCGCCCGATGCCGGCAATGCGGTGTCGGGCCACGGCCGGCTAACAACGCCGAAGACGCTGGAGCCGGCGGCTACGGCTGGGAAGTGAGCGGCGGAGCACAGCGCCAGAATTTTTAAGCTGGCAGGACAGCGCCCCCCTCTGGCCTGCCGGCCATCTCCCCCACTTGGGGGGAGATCGGACTTCACGCCGGCTTTCGCCAATCTCCAACCTCGCAGAACTAGGCGGAGCGCCGAAATCGCCAATCTCCCCCCTTGTGGGGGAGATGTCCGGAAGGACAGAGGGGGGCGCGAAGGATCGCTGCTAAGCACCTTTAGCCGGCGCTATCCCTTGAACTCCTTCGCCAGCAGATAAAGCTCCACGGACTCGTCCCGCGAGGCCGGCGGCTTGACGTGGTGGACCGAGCGGAAGTTCTGCTTGAGCCGCGACAGAAGCTCATTTTCCGCGCCGCCCTGGAAGGTCTTGGCGAGCAAATGCCCGCCGGGCTTCAGCACGGAAAGCGCGAAGTCGGCCGCCACCTCGCAAAGATGCATGGTGCGCAAATGGTCGGTGCGGCGATGCCCCGTTGTTGGCGCGGCCATGTCCGACAGCACGACGTCGGGCTGGCCGCCGAGCGCCTCGGAAAGCTTTCGCGGCGCGTCCGGATCGAGGAAATCCAGCTGCAGGATGGCCGCGCCCGGCACGGCGTCCATTTCGAGATAGTCGATACCGACGACGTGCGGGTTCTCGGCCGTCGATTTCGTGCGCGCCGCCGCCACCTGGCACCAGCCGCCGGGCGCCGCGCCGAGGTCGATCACCTTCATGCCGGGTTTCAGCAGATGATGCTTGTCGTCGATCTCGATCAGCTTATAGGCCGCGCGCGACCTGAAACCGTCGGCCTTGGAGCGCTGCACGTAGGGATCATTCATGTGACGCTCGAGCCAGCGGCGCGAGGATTCCTTCAGGCCGCTCTTTTTCTTGATCCTCGTCTTCAGCACGCGTATGCCGGCCGAGCCCGGTTTTTCCGGCTTTTTCGTCATGAACGATCTCTTTTGAGCACGATCGTCTCCAGAACCGGCTCCCACTTTGGGGTCATGCTCACCCTTCTCTACGCGATTCCCGGCGCAAAACCGCTGCACGGTTTTTGCTGGAATTGCCTAGAGCATGACGCCGAAAAGTGTGAAGTGGTTTTCGAACGACATCATGCTCTATCTCTTTGATTTAGAGCCGGATTCAGATTTCGGATCGACTCGATCCGAAATCATCCGGCTCTAGCGCCGCCAGGCGCCGTCGTCGGCCATCAATTCGCTCAAGATGCCCTCGCGCAAGCCGCGGTCGGCGACGCGCAGGCGCTCGGACGGCCATACGCCGCGGATTGCCTCCAGGATGGCGCAGCCGGCGAGCACGAGGTCGGCACGGTCGGCGCCGATGCAGGGATTGGCGACGCGCTGCTGGAAATCCCAGCCGATCAGCTTCTCCACCATGCGGTCGACGCTCTCGCGGTTCATCCAAAGTCCATCGACGCGGCGGCGGTCATAGCGATCGAGATCGAGATGGACGCCGGCGAGCGTCGTCACCGTGCCGGAAGTGCCGAGCAGGTGGAAGTTGGGGCTGGCCAGCACATGCGCGAGCCGGTCGCGCCCGTCGAACGCCTTGAGCCGCACCGCAACGTCCTCGACCATGGCGGCGAAGGTCTCGCGCGTGACGGTGCGGCCGCCGAAGCGCTCGGCGAGCGAGACGACACCCACGGGAAGCGACGTCCAGGAGACGATGTGATTGGCAAGACGCGGCGAGCGGTGGCCGCGGGTAAGATCAATCAGTGCGATCTCGGAGGAGCCGCCGCCGATGTCGAACAGCACCACGCCTTGCGTGTCGCGCTCGACCAGCGAGCCGCATCCCGAAACGGCGAGGCGGGCCTCGGTCTGGCGGTCGATGATCTCGAGCTTCAAGCCTGCTTCGCGCTCGACCCTGTCCAGGAACTCGAGGCCGTTCTGGGCGGCGCGGCAGGCTTCCGTGGCGATCAGCCTCGCCTTGCGGATCTTGCGATTGCGCAGCTTGTCGCCACAGACCTTGAGCGCCTCGACGGCTCGGTCCATCGCCGCTTGACCGAGACGGCCGCTGGCGGCAAGTCCCTCGCCCAGCCTGACGATGCGCGAGAAGGCGTCGATGACGCGAAACTGGCCGTGCCGGCTGGGCACCGCGACCAGCAATCGGCAATTGTTGGTGCCGAGATCGAGCGCGGCGAAGACCGGCAGTTCCTGCTGCGGGGGACGCGGCGCGCCCTGTGCCGGCGTCGACTGAGGCGGCGTCGGCGCAGGCTCAGGCGGCAGGACGGCGGGTGCCGGGGACAGCGCCACGGCGCCGTTTTCATCACGGGCGAAAACCTTGCGGCCGCGCCGGCGCTTGCGCCGCTTGCGCGTCTTGCCCTTCTGGTGTTCGCCGGGACGGTCGGCATGCCTTGCACCCCGATGCTCGGCCGCGTGACGCTCCGATCGCCGCGCGGACGGGCCTGCCGGTTCTGACGGCGAAGCCCCGGGCATGCCCACTGCCGGCGCTCTGGCGCCGGTGTCGTGGTCTTCCACTGTTGTTCCTTCCGGCACCGCGCGAACCGAAGAACGGACGCAGCTGGCGCTTTCATTGTTTCAAGTTGCAGCCAGACTAGCAGCGCCATCGCCGATCACCAAGAGCGTGAAAGCGAATTTTGCCGGCGATCCCTCTTGCAAAGGAGATCAGGGGTTCGCAGTTGAATAGCCGGCTTCGATCAGGCATGTCTCGAATGAGGGATCGGGCAACAGCAACCACTGAGCCGTAACGCATGACGACGACGCCATGAACTGGAGGCGCTATTTCTGGCCGGTCATCGGCCTTGCGGCCGTGGCGTTCTCGCTGTGGCTGCTCATTCACGAATTGCGCGGCATCTCGCTGGACGATGTCTGGGCCGGCCTCGTCGCCATCCCGGCGCGCGGCTGGGTTCTGGCCGCGCTGAGCTCGACCGTCGCCTATGCGGCGCTTGCCGGCTACGACCACATCGCGCTGCTGCACATCGGCAAGAAGGTGTCGTGGCTGTTCGTGACACTGTGCTCCTTCACCACCTATGCGCTCTCGCACAATATCGGCGGCTCCGTGTTTTCCGGCGCCGTCATCCGCTACCGCGCCTATGGCACCAAGGGGCTTACCGGCCAGGAGGTCGGCGTGCTGGTGGCGATCTGCTGGTTCACCTTCGTGCTATCCAGCATATTCGTGGGCGGCCTCGTGCTGGTCTGCGAACCCGAGATCATCGACCGGTTTTCGGGCACGCCGCACCACCACCTGGCGATGGCTGCCGGGGTCGGCATGCTGACTCTGGTCGGGGCTTACATTTTCGGCAGCTGGCTGCATCTCAGGCCGCTGAAGCTGGCAAGCTTCCAACTGCACTATCCGGCGCTGCCGATCGTGGCGCGGCAATTGCTGATCGGCCCGGTCGAGCTGCTTGCGGCAGCTGCGATCATCTTCTTTGCCCTGCCCGCGGCCGGCAATCCCGGATATTTCGTCATTCTCGGCGTGTTTCTGGTGTCGTTCTCGGTGGCGCAAATCTCGCACGCGCCAGGGGGCCTCGGGGTCTTCGAGGTCGTCTTCCTTGCGGGGCTGTCGCATATGGACCCGGTCGGCGTGCTGGCGGCGCTCCTGGTGTTCCGCCTGTTCTACCTGATCATCCCGCTCCTGATCGGGCTGTGCGTGGTGCTGCTGTTCGAGCATTCGCAATACAGCCGCGGCGAGGGCCAATGAGCCGCCCGGCCGGATTGATCAAAAGCGGCGATTGAAACGCAGTGCGGGGTTGACTATTTTCGGGCGGCGGCTACAAGGCAGCGCTCGCGGCGTACAGCCGCCCGCTTCGCGTGTCGCCAGACGCGCCTGCTGGGGAATAGGTTAACGGTAGACCCACGGACTCTGACTCCGTTAGTCCTGGTTCGAATCCAGGTTCCCCAGCCACTCATTTAAGCAAGCAAAAACAAGAGCTTAGGCGAAGACCCCGGCTCCAGTTCGTGTTGCAGACGCCCTGCAACACGCTTTCACCTAACGCCTTGTTTTTACACGGGTTACAAAATGCTCCCGCTCACTCCATGGAACACGGATGGAACACGGAATCGGGTTGATGTTCCTCGCATGTTCCCCCTGACAACTGCCGACAAAAAGAAAGGCCCAGCAGTTGCGAGCCGCCGGGCCGAGAGCCAATGTGAGAAGGAATTGAAACGAAGGTCACATCATACGCCTGATGGCGTTATTCACAAGGCCCGGCCACCTTGAGCAGCCGGGCATGCAACCGCGAGGTTGCGTGTCTCTCAGTTTGCCTTTTCGCGGATCGCCTGAAAAATATAGGAGCGGAACTGCGCACCCAACTCGGGCGAAAGGCGGAATGAATGGCCGCCGTAGGCGTCTTCGGTCCGGATCACCAAGATCATATCCCCGTTCGCCGGATCGAAAGTCGGGATGATGTCGCGAAGCCGTTCAGCGTCCTCCAGGTATTTTGTGACGCGCGCGTTCACGATGCACCTACTTTCTCGCCCATGAACGCTTCGAAGCGGGGTTCGGGCAGCGTCATCCATTTTGTGCGGTCCATCTCGCCGACCGGGATAACCGAAAATTGGCGTGCACCGCCGTCCGTGGTGTCGAGCATCTTCACATTGTACCGGTCCTTTTTGTGCCACTCGCTGCCACCGGCATAGACGCCATCGCCTTGGTAACGACCTTTCGCCCATGCACCTATGATCATGATGGCGAGGTGGGGGTTGTCTTCGCGCCGATCTAGGAAATCGTCGGAATTGGTGAAGCGAACGGCCGGGTCAATCTCTTGGGCAGCCTTTTTCATTTGCTCCAGATGGAAATTGTACCGCTCTCGGGCGGTCGTTCGCGGCTGCTCGGTCGCTGTAGGTATAGGCGAGGCAAGAGCGCTTGCTGCGCCTCCCGCGGCCGGCAGAGACGCAAGCCCTGCGAGGATAAGACGGCGGCTTAGGTTGGCGGCAGGCATAGCTTCGCCCTCCGCCCTAAAGGCGTTATTCTCGGTCATAATTGGGATACCCCCGGTTGAACGCGGCCCGATTTGCCGCAAGGGAAGCGTGCGCCAGACGTTCATTCCTTGTCAATAAATTTTTTATAGGTCTAGCAAGAATTAATTGGATAAGATATTTGAGGGGAATGGAAATGACACCGGATCAATGCCGCGCCGCGCGCGCGCTTCTGAAGTGGAACCAGCAGCGTCTCGCCGATGCTGCCGGGATAGGAATTGCCACGTTGACGCTATTCGAGAACGGTGCAACTGCTGCGCGTCCGGCAACTCTCGAAGTGCTGGAACGCGCCCTGCGCGATGCCGGCGTGATTTTCCTCGACGAAGGCGAGATGGTCGAGGGCGGCGCAGGCGTCCGGCTTCGGAAGTAGGTTCGCGGAGGAGTGCCCGGCCGGCCATCGCGGCTCGCACAGCCGGACCTCCGTCGCCGCTATCAGATGGAACTTTTAGGAACCCGGTTCGGTTCCCTGCCCCGCGATCGGTCTACCGGCGGAACATCGGCGGCCCGGCCCGCTTATCGTAGTGTGACACAGGATTTGCGGGCCAGGCCTACCCCGACACAGGCGCGGTCGGGGTAGGTTGATTCTGCTCTCATGCGCTGCGGCGCGCAATGTCGACTGAAGTCTGACGGCATGGCCAAGAGAGGCATTAAAATAGGTGACGAGGTCGTGATCACCGCGACAGTGCGAAAGCGCGTGACCGAAGACAGGGTCGCCGTGCTGATCCCGTCCTACCACCAGCCTCACAGCATCGTCGACACGACACCTAACATCAGCAGCGGCCAACAGATAGAATTGATCGGCCATGTCACGCGGGTCGACGAAAACACCGTCACCGTCGGCGGCCGGGATCTGGGCATCACGGTCAGCCGGGACGCCGTGCGGAAACGCTAACTCCTTGGGAACGCCGCCGTCGGCACGGAGATCGAGCCGTCGGTATCGTAGCGGCAGACGCCCTTGGTAATGCGGATTTCGTCCAGCCAGCCGTTCAGGTTGGCCTGGTTGAAATTGCGTCCTATCTCGAATGCGCCAGTGGAGTTGAACATCGCGCTGTTCGCCGGCGTGGTGCTATTGTCCAGATTGCCGTTTCGCCAAATCCGGATCTTGCCGGATGAGTTTTTTGAGACGGCAATGTAATACCATGTATCGAGCGACATGCCGGCTGCGGTGGTGCCTAGGATCGTCGCAGTCCCGCCGTCGCTGGTATAGCGGAAAGAGACCGTTCCAGTGCCAGATGAAAATGTCGAATTGATATCCCACGCCCAATTACCGGAGGCGGGTGCTTGGCCCATAACGCGTTGGTTGGAAAGGTTGGCGTGCGGCCGAATCCAGAATTCGATCGTGAACTGGTCCGAATTGGCAGACGACAAGAGCCAATCGGCATGGTCGGGGGTTGATAGATAGTCGCCTGTACCATCGAACAGGCAGGACGATGAGCCGATCTTGGCCTGCGCGGTGTCGATCTGCGCGTTGCCGTTGAAGGTGAAGGAATGCGCCGATGGGCTCTCGTCGGTCGTGGTCGTAGCGCCGTCTGTCCCCTCAAAGCCGAGCAGCAGCACGACATTGGAGAAATACGGGTCTGGCGCCAGCGTATCGGCGAATTGATCGATGTCGATCGAGAAGATGCCGGCGTCGGTGTTGGAGAACCACAGCGCCACGCCGAACGTATCCACGCCCGACACGTTGGAGAACGGCGAGGGCGTTGCCCCGCTGTATTCATCGCTCCAGGTCGAGCCGTCCGGGCTGGTCTTGAAGGTGTAGGTCGTGCCGTCCGCGGAGATCACAAGCCGGATCCAATTCGGCCCGGCCTGGGTGCCGTTAACAGAGGCGCCACCATCGACCGTCGTGTGCCCGGTCTGTTGGTTCCAGCCGTTCGGTGGGGTGCCGTAGACCTTGTACTTGTGAATGCCCGTAGAACCATCGCCGCGAAGGCCGACGAGGTGGAAATCGTTGTCGGTCTTGAAGCCGAAGCCGACCATCGCCAACTTCCCTTGCTGCATGAGCTGGGCGAAGTGCGGGGTATAGCGGAACGTGTACTGGCGGCCGGCGGCGACTGTAGCCAAGGGATAGACGAATTTGCCGAAAGAGCCAGACTTGACCTTGCCTTTGATCGTCGTATCGCCGCTGGCCGTGGTGGTGACAACGGGTTGTTCGCCGAAGCCGTCGCCGTCACCATTGCCGCTTCCTGGACCGACATAGGCACCGGGTCCGCGGCCGCCGAGCATGTGCACAAACATTGGTGAAATCCTCCTCTCAGTGAAACAGAAAGCCAGCCACGACAGCGAGCGAGGCCAGGAAGCCGAGCACCGGCATCATGCGGCCCCTTCCGGCGGCCCGTAAGCGGTCTGGACGATCTCGGCCGCCGACATCATGGCCAGCGTGTATTCGTTCCCGAAGGCTTGCCAGTAGTTGAACGGGATCGCGACCTTGACCGTCGAGCCGTCCTCCATGTCGAAGATGCAACCGACCCACTCGCCCTTCGGAGCCGGGCCGAGATGGAGGCCGACGACGTGCCGGGCCTGGAAGTCGCCGAATTTCGCCTGAAACGCCTTCTGGTTCGCGCGCACCCTCGGGTCGTGCTGGTCGCCGGGCTTAGGAATCGTGTTCATATCGAAGTTCATCAGCGAATCCCCCTGCCAGGCGTTCGGCCGGCGGTCGCAAGTCTTTGCTTGTTCGCGAAATCGCCCAGCCGGTTGGCAGTGAACTGGTCGGTCACGAGTTCGAAGACATCCGCCGGGCCGAGACCGAAATCGAGCTTGACGTTCATAGTTCCGGTGAAGCCTGATGCTGATGCGAGAGGCGCCTTGACCGATCCGCCGCCAGCAAACCGCTGAACCGACATCGATCGATTGAAGCCGTCGACAATGCCGCCCATGTTGAAGCCGCGCAGCCCGGTAAAGAACTCGCGCGGGATCTTCATCTGATTAAGCGCATGCATGAAGCCGGGCCCGTAGTAAGCCGTGGCCTTGGCCTGCATGATGAACTCGCGGACAGAAGCCCATATCGGAATGGAATCGCTCGTCGGCGTGCCGGGACCAGAGGCGAGATATCCGCCGCCTGCGAAGCCGCCATGAGAGCCGCCGCTGTCGGACGAGCCAGAACCCGCCGCAGCCGCCCGAAGACGCTGTGCGGCCTCCGCTGCAGCCCTGAGCGAGGCGAGAATGCGCGAGATTGCGGATTCGATCTGACTGGCGAGGCTCGACACAATCCCACTCAGGCCGCTGAAGCCGCCTTGCAGCAATGCGCTGATGCCGCTCAAGATTGCCGAGAACTTGCCCGGCAGCGTCGAGAACGGCGCGATAATGGCTTCGGCTGCCGCCTGCGCAGCACCAGCGTCGAGGTTGCCGAGCGAGTTGTTGAAGCCACTGGCTGCCTCGGCTGCGGCCGGCGCGATCTGCGAGATAGAGTTGGTGATCTCGTCGGAGACACCCCCCACCGCATCGCTGGTCGCGTCGACGGCGCCTTTCAGCCCGTCGATCGCCTGCTTACCCTGCTCGGTCTTCTGAGCCACACCGTTGACGACATTGAACGTCTCGGCCGTCAGCTTGTCGCCGCCGCCGCGAATGACCGTGATGGTGCGGCCAAGTTCCTCGACCTTGCCCTTCGTTGCATCTGCCGCGGCGCCCGCACTGTTGAGCCCTGCATTGGCGTCGGCGCCGAGCGCCTGGAAACCTGCGCCTGCCTGCCTGGCCTGGAACTGCGCGTCCGTGATCTTGCCGGTGAGAAGGTCGAGGAAATCGGCCGACGGCTTGATCTGGTCCTGCAACGCCTTCGCATTCTCGGCCAGTTTGAGGAAGGCCAGGGCCGCATCGTTGAGCTTAGGATTGGAGGCGCCGATCTCGGCGACCGCCTTGAGGTAGGCGTTGAAATCGCCGCCGTTGGCGAAATCCCGCAAGGCCGACGAGAATGGATTGTCCTTGGCCGGTGCCGCTGCCAGATCGCGAAGGCGCTTGATCTCGGCCTCGAATGCCGGAACCAGGTCTTTCAGTGCGCCGCGGGTCTGGAGGATCAGGCCGTTTTTGATCTCGTCCGTCATGTTTTTGACGGCGTTGCCGGCCTGCGCGTATGCGTTTTTGACGCCTTCCACCAAGCCTTCATGCCGCTGTAGCGCAGCCGTTGCGGCGTCAGTGCGAGTTGCCCAAAGCAGGAGCCCGCCGGCAATGGCGGTGACCGCGGCGACCCATGGGTTTGCCCTGGCCAGATTGAACAGCAGGATGACGGCATTCTTCGCGGCGATCACGGAACTATATAGCGCCTTGAAGCCGCCTGTGATCTGCCCAACGATGAGCGTCAGTCCTATGGCATCGCCCGATAGATGGGTGCCGAACAGGCCGTTGAGCGCCTTTGCCGTGAGGTCGAGGCCGGCTCGCAACTTGTCGATGGCCGACAGGACAATGCCCGCGGCTTGACCCATTGACTGGCCGAACTGGATGGCGCCGTCCCGCCATTCCAAGACCCATTTGTTCGAGACATCGGCATCTTTGCCTGTGAGCGCATTGACGAAGTCCAGCATGACCGGCAGCGCCTTGTTGGCGATGTCCTGGGCAAAGCCCTGGATGGCCGGGCGAAGCTGCTTGATCCGCTCCGTCAGCGCATTGGCCGCCGTTGTGATCGCAGGCGCGAAGATCAGCCCGAGCTGCAGCCGAACGCCCCGCGCCGCGAAGCCTACCGAATCCAATGCATCGCCGAGATTGTCGCCGATCTTGGCTTGCGCGTCTGTGAAGGTGACGCCGAGCGCCTTGGCCTCGGCGCCCAGGTCAATGAGGCCCTTCTTACCTTCGTTCAAGAACGGGATCAGTTTTGCGCCGGTCTTGCCGAACAGCGCGATCGCCAGGGCCGATTTTTCCGCTCCGTCGGGAAGCTTGGAAAAGGCCTGGGCGAGGTCGAGCAGCACCGCATCCGGGGAGCGCAGCTTGCCCGTCGAGTCGCGGATCGAAACCCCGAGTTTCTGGAACAGTTCGACAGCCGCTTTCGAACCATTGGCGGCAGCGCCCAAGGTCTTGTTCAAGCGAGCCATTCCGGCGTCGAGGTCGGCCTGTTCGAGGTTGCTCATTTTCGCCGCGAAGGCCAAGGCGGTATATGCTTCGGTCGTTACGCCGGCCGACTGCGCTGCCTTGCCTGCCTCGTCCGCTGCCTCACCGGCCGATGATGCCAGTTCCAGCACCGCAGCCCCGGCGCCGGCCGCTGCCGATGCGATGGCCGAGCCGAGAATTGCAACATTCTGGCCGAAGGCGACGAGGTCGGATTTTGCCTTGGAGAGCGATGCGGCAAACCTCTGGAAATCGGCGCTGGCCGCTGCCTTCTGAAGCGCCTTAAAAGCGCGCTCGCCGGTTTCGCCGAGCGCCTTAAGCTGGCTCTCGATTTCCTTCCCGCCGTCGAGCGCAATTCGCGTCGTGATGGTATTTTTGGCCATAGAGGTTAGCTCCCGAAACCGTTCTGCCGATTCACCCGAGCGATGACCTCGTCCCAACCGTGATTCTTTTTGGCGGCCGGCATGGAAGCGATCTCGGCCTCGATCGCGGCAAGCTCCGGCGCCAGCTGCTCGATGGTCGGAGCCGCCTTGCCGGCTGCATAGGCGCCAATAAAGCGCTGCGTGGTTTTGATGATGGTCATGTGGATTTGCCTTTCTTGCTGCGGCGAGACGGTGCCGGCTCTGCGGCTGCTTCGTCTTCGCCTGGGGATGACCGCGACAGAAGCGCCGCGAGGTCGTTGTCGTTGGAAATGATGATGCCCGAGCGCCGGGCCTTGTCGGCGGCGGCCAGAAGCAGTTCCTCGCCCTCAGCGCGGAGGCTGATCAGCCAGTTCTGGAGGTTGCCGGCGATCACCTTGGCGTCGGCCACGTTGCGCGCCTGGAGGTCATCGTGCATCCATGTCGCAACCGGGCGGACGTGTAGATAGAACCAGGAACACACCACCGCGATAACCGCGTCCTGGTAAGCGATCTCGCCGGCAGTAGCTTCCTTGGTGGCGTTCTCCAGTTCGATGCGCCGACGCTGTGCTCGGATCAGGGCGATTTTCTCCTTGCGCAACTCATCGCTTTCGTCGGTCGCCTGCACGGAGATGTAGGCCAACACACAGTCGCGGAGATGGTATTGGTCGCGCCCTTCGCGGCGAAAAACGCCTTCCTCCGCCAGCTGCCGGATGCGCCTGGGGGATAGGTCGAGAACATCGCCCAATTGCCGCGCCGTCACCGTCAAAGTCGCGAAATTCATGGGTTTAGCCTCGAAAGGGAAACGGCAGTGAAGTTTTCAAATCTGCCGCTAGACGTGAAATGTACTGCGCCAACCCGCATACCTGCAGCGACTGGAAAGAACCTAGAGTTGTGCCATGGACGACGCGCAACCGAATGCCCGGGCGGCCCAGCCGGTGGTGACCCCGACCAGACCGCCCGTCATCGTCAGAGCAACAGTCGTCGCTGCAACCGTGACGAATAGGTGCGGGCCCGACTTCCGCTGTCCAGGCTAAGCCGGGCCCTATGCCTTCACCGGACTGACAGGAACGGCGAGGCAATGGATGCGAACCGGCCGACGTGACAGCCGCCCGGTTCGTTGGTGTTTGGTTGGCTCCCATGCCTTCCACTCGAAACTCTCAGTCTTCCCGAGCCGGCCCGACGATGCCGAGCAAAGCCCGGATGTCGACGCTATCGGCCCTATGCTCAACACCGGCTGCCGCAACCATGGCCACCTCTGCTCGCTCTGCATCGAGGATGTCAGAGGCAAGGCGGGTGAGTGCTGCGGTGCGCTGCTCGTCCGTCATCGCATTCGTGTCGTCCGCAACCTCATCGATCGCTGTATCGAGCGCAGCGATGATCTCGTATCCGAACACCCAGGCCAGCAGGCCGAGAACGTCGATGCCCTGGCCGGTGACTGGCGTTTGTGCTGGCGGGTTGGTCAGGTCGAGCTTGGTGCGCTTCCATCCAACGGGCTCGCCATGGTGCACGGCGGGGAGAAGGTTGGGCATACCGCGCTTGGCGAGTGCTTCAATCTCGGCCCGTACCCTGGCCTTAGCCGAAGACGATGGATGCGGCGCGATATAGGCAGCATCCCGCTCGGCCTTCAGCCTGTCGATCTCAGCCCGGGCGGCGTCGATCGACGAGAATTTCTTGGTCTTGCCCGTGAAGGCTTCGAAGGGATGGCCCGACCATGCGCCCTTCAGGTATTCCTCAGCGCGAGTGACAAGCCGTTTCGCCTGTTGCGCCCGTGCCGAAAGTGCGTCTCGCCGCTGGGTGAGCCGGTCAAATTTGGCTTTGGCCTGCTCAATCCTGGCGCGAAGCTCTAGGACTATTGTTGCCTCTTCGCCGTTGTCCCCGGTTCGAATGACCGGCCGGGGAAAGCCGGAGCGCAATGCGATGTCGGGGTCCGTGTGCCTCTGCAGCTCGGTCTCGGCCTTGAGCACATCGAGTCGCGCTTCGTTCCATTCGTCGCCCAGCGACCAATAGGCATTTTGGACATCCTGGGCTTCTTCGCGCAGTGCGACGAAATAGGCCCGCGCCGCTGGAGGCAGCATGTCCGCGACATCGACCCTGTTGACCTGGAACATGATGTTCCGAAGCGGCGGGTCATCCTGGCTCGCGATGGCCGCGTTCCAGCCCTGCACGGCTGCCTCGCTGGCAGCGTGCCTGGCCTCCGCCTGTCGGGCGCTGCGGCGGGCCGCTTGCAGGTAGTTGTGTCTGGGCGAATCGCTCATATTGCCGGTCCTCGAGGTTTCGTTTGTTGCTGTGAGATGTGCGCCCCGAAACGGGAAAGCCAAACACCTCGAAACGGGATAAACGGGAAAAGGTCAGTATCCCTGTCGTTTCCTCAATCTCGAGGCCGAAACGAGCCACCGGCCGCCGCGCTTTATGCCCAGGCCTTCATGCTCGGCCCAATGGCGAAGCGTGTCGGGCTTCTCCCTGAACCGGATGGCAGCGGTGGACACGTCGATAAGGTCGTGGTCGGGGAACTCCTGGCCTTCAGCTTCTGCCGCCTCGATCGCATCGCGTTCGGCCTTGAGCGCGCGAGCAACCGCCAGGGCGCCCTCCAGTTGCGAGATGAGGTCGTCGAGAGCGGCAGGCTCGGCGGTGAGGCGGGCGGGGACCGTCATTCGCCCCTCGACGCCGCTGCATAGCCGTTGGAGCCCCTCGCACGTGTAGACGCCAGGGTTACCTTCCCCTCGGAGCCTTCTTCAGTGTCTTTAGTATCCACTGTAGTATTAGCCGGACTAACATAGTCCGCTTGAGACCGGACTATCGTAGTCCGCTTTTGGCGGTCTATCGTAGTCCGGTTTAGATCATCGCTGTTCCGGACTATCGTAGTCCGCTTTTTGTCGCTGGCGGCAAGTTGGGTCGGCTCTGCGCGGACGCCCGCGGAACTGAACGAAAGTTCCAACACCTCGTAGGCCCAGAACATCTTCAGCTTGTACGCGACGCCTCGTCCCTTGCGCTTGACGGCTAGCCTGCCTTGGCTTTCCTCAGAAAGTTCAGAGACCTTTTTTTTCTCAATTGCGCCCGTCCCGGCAAGCGACGCGAGACCCGATCGAACTTGTCTTGTGTCAGCCAGGCCGCTCAGATCGGCCAGCGATTCTTGCGTCGGCCAGGCCAGGCAGGTGTCCGCGTCGGCAAGCTGCATCAGAGCGAACGCGACCTTGAGGTCGCGCGTTCTACCGCCATGCTTTCGGTTGTGGTTGACCGCGGTCATCCAGTCGTATTTCGACATTTCGGCCAGGGATTTTTCCCAGGCGCGGAGGCGAGGCTCTCTCATCCCGACCTCCAGCCCGACAAGATCGACCGCAGCGATTCCTGCTCGGCGACGTTCACCTTTTCGCAGCGCGCCCAAGCCTCCGGCTCGATCAAATGGCGGATCTCGTCCTCGACGCACTCGCGCAGGTCGCGCGGGTCCATTGCGTCGAGTTCCCAGCACTGTGTTCCGTGATTTAGGACGAACCAGTCGTAGCGCTTGTCAGTCCGCTTGTCGGCCGCCGGGAACGACGGGAGGCCATTCGTCTGGTCGGCCGTCAGAGCAATACGATGGAAGATGACGTGATGGCCGCCATACTTGGCGAGGCGCCGCGGCAGATCGACATCGGACATGTACATGCCACTCGGGTCGAAGTCGCCGACATAAAGGACAATCAGAGGCCTCCCGTCATCGTCCTGGGCGGTGTCGTGCACCGTAGTGGCGCCGGCGAAACCGTGGTTGACGCGGAACCCGACAGCGAATTGATCGAGCACCGGCTTAAGGACGCCGCGGACGGTGCCTTTCTCGGACCACACCTCGACGCGATACGGCTGCTGGTTCCAGAAGTCGCGGCGATATGATCGGGCCACGGTGCGGGCGAACTGGTCAGGATTGTCCCAGGCCGAAACCCGCTCCAGTTCGCGCGTCTCGTCGACGATCCAGTGCCAGGGGATATCGTCCTGCTCGCGCGCGATCCGCAGGAGGCGATAGACCTTCTGCATGTCGTTGGTCGACATCGACGGGATCAGCCCGGCGGTGAACAGCTTGTAGCCGATGCCGCGGCCTGTGATCGGCTGCACCGTCTTGGCGATGTCGTGCATCGCGTCGATCAGTGCGACCGACGCCTGAGCCATGCCGCGGACCTTTTTCAATCCCGGTTGAATTTGCTCGGTCATGACACGACCTCGCACTTCAGCCGCCGATGCTCTGCGACATGATGGCGCCGGCAGAGGAACACGCAGTTCAGAGGTTCCTCGTACGATCCGACGTGGTGTGCGTCGGTCTTGGAATCACCGCAGACGCTACACGGAAGCCGCTCCAGGATGCCGTTCCTGATGGCCGCGTTCGTCGCGATGTGGCACCACCGCTTCAGCGGGTTTTTCTCAGCCCAGCGCGCCTGCGGCGTCTTTCCGTCCGCGTGACTTTTGCGGCGCTTCTGTGTATTGTGGGCTTGTTCAACTCTTTTCGGGGCCGGCTCTGCGGGGCCGGCTTCTTTTTGCGCCATCTCCATCAGCGAGCCCTCATCTTGTAGGCGCGCGCCGCTATCGCGCAGGCCTCATCGGTGGTGAGATCGAACTTGTTCCTCAGTTCGGTAATGAGTGGGACGCTGCTTTGATGTCGCCATTGCTCATGACGCAACCAATCAAGGGCGACATCGTATGCAGCGGAATGCATATGCTCAGGAGGGGTAAGTTCGGCCATCTTAAGCGGCCTCCCCTTTGATCAGCGCGTGCAGAGCGTTCGCATCCGCCACCCACTGATCCCCGACCTTCTTCGCGGGCAGGAGGCCCTGCTCAAGCATGTGGTAGGTCTGCCGCTCGCTGCGGTTGATCTCCTGCCCGATTGCCTTTGCGCCCCACACCGGGCGCGGCTTCAGATATTCCATTGGTTTCTCCGTTTGATACGAACTTACGAATAAGAACGTAACAAACAGAAGGATGTTGCGCCATACGGAAAACACTGGTAATGGTTCCATATAACGAATATTCAGCAAAGTCCGTAACACGGAGCCTCACACAGATGACCCCTGTTCGCCTAGAGTGGCAGCGACCCGCCGACGGCGTCGACCTTATCCACGATGAGGAATTGGCAAAGAAACGCTCGGACAAGGATGGCCGTACAATCCGGGCAAGATCGGATCGAACGGTTCCTGTGACTTACGAGATTTCGAACCTCGAAAACCCGATCGTAGCCCATTTCCTCAACTGCCGAGACGACAAGGATCGTGCGGCTTTTGTCGCCAGATTCGGCCATGTCCAAAGCGACGATGGTTGGCTTGGGTTTGTCCCTTGGATCGAGCACCTGCAGGAGGTCATGAGGGTCGGCCTTAAATGGTCGTCGCAGACCGCGAACACGCTGCACCCGCAGGCGAACTCTCTGATGAACGATGTCACAGCCAAGCGGGTCTCGCTTCGGCCATCGTTTGAATTGGCGGCCGACAACGCCAATGCGTTGCGCCTCGTCCTGCATCCCGATTCGCTGGCCAGCTATATGGTCATGGAAATCGCCTTGGCCCATGAAGTCGGGGCCGTGGCCACCACCTGCGAACACTGCGGCAAGCACTTCCTGACCGGTCCTCTGACTGGCCGTCGCTCACACGCAAAATATTGTTCAGACCGCTGCCGCGTCGCGGCGATGCGCAAGCGCAACTCTAGTGCAGAAGAGGTCCGCCATGGCTAAGGTCCGCAAAAGAACACTCCCGAGCGGCAAGGCGGTTTGGCTAGCCGACTACACCGACGTGTCCGGCCAGCGCCGCTTTAAACAGTTCGACAAGAAATCGATCGCGGAAGATTGGCTTACGAAGGTTAAGCGCGACGTGCAGCTCGGAACGCATGTCGCCGACAGCGCTTCGCTCACGGTGAAGGAAGCGGCTGCGCTCTGGCTCGGCCGATGCGCGGATGCCGGCTTGGAGCGTTCGACCCGCGATGCTTATAAGCAACATGTCGACCTGCATATCGTCCCCTTCCTCGGCACCAAGAAACTCTCACAGATCGGCACTCCTGCCGTTCACGCATTCGCTGACGATTTAGTGAAGGAAGGTCGCTCGGCCGCTATGGTGAAGCGGGTCATCCGCTCTCTCGGAGCCATCTTCGTCGAGGCGAGGCGCCGCGGATCAGTCGCGACAAATCCAGTATCTGACGCGCGGGTCAAGGTTGGCGATCGGCGGAAGTCGAAGCGGCCGGAGATCCCCAGCAAATCAGAATTGCGCGCCATCATAGGAGCGGCGACGGGCAAGCACCGCGCCTTGATCCTGACCGCCCTCTTCGCTGGCCTGCGCGCGTCAGAGCTTCGTGGCCTTCGGTGGCGGTGTGTCGACTTGAAGAAAGGTGTCGTCTCGGTCCGCGAGCGTGTGGATGCCTGGGGCGAGGTTGGAGCGCCGAAGTCGGCCGCTGGCGAGCGTGACGTGCCACTGGCGCCCATGGCGGTCAATGCCCTCAAAGAACATCGCCTTGCCACGCCTAACGGTCCTGACGGTCTCGTATTCCCCTCAACCGGAGGAACGCCGCTCAATCACCAGAACATCATCAATCGCATCTGGAACCCGCTGCAGATCGCCGCCGGCCTTTTTACGCTCGACTCCGAGCGCCAGGACGATGACGGCAATCCGGTTAAGGTGGCCAAATACAACTTCCACGCCCTGCGCCATGCGGCGGCGAGCCTATTCATCGAGCAGAAGCTATCGCCGAAGCGCGTTCAAACCCTGATGGGACATAGCTCGATCACGGTGACTTTCGACACCTACGGCCACCTGTTCGAAGACGCCGACGCCGATCAAGCTGCCGTGGCGGAGATCGAGGCGAGGCTGTTGCAATAGCCTCGCCGCTGGAACACGGATGGAACATTTCGGCTAAAAAGCGAATGGAAACAACGGTCCGAAACTGTCTCTGACTCCGTTAGTCCTGGTTCGAATCCAGGTTCCCCAGCCAGAACTTTTCAACCGGAACCTCTATCCAAACCGAGATTGTTTGACGCCGGCTGGAACCCCAGCCCCTGGCGAAAGTTGGGTTGCAAAGGAGGTTCCGATGAACGCGCGGACCGGGCGGACGCCTTCCGAGGACCGGGGAGATATCCAGGCCGGAGAAACCCGGGACAAGACGCCGGGCTTCGATCCGGCGGCAGCGCCTCAGGAGACCGATGCGGAGGCCGCAGATGTGGCAAGCCCCGCACGCCCCGCCGAGCGACGTGGGGCGGAGTTCACCAACCAGGCAAGCTTTGCCAACGCGATGCGGCCACTGGAGAGCGAGCCCACTCTGCAGCCGGGCAGGAACGGTCCCGTGCTGGTCATTGCCGCGCTCGTCGTCGTGGCTGCGGTCGCGTTCCTGTTGGCCGCAACGCTGGGGTGACGCCGCTCGGGCATTTGGCGGTTGATGCAAGCACGCAGTCGCGACCGCGGAACATCGCTCCGACAAGCAGGTTTGACAGTGCAGGAGGTGAGTTTCGATGCCGAGATTCAGAAAGCTGATTCGCTACCTTTGGCAATGGAAAGCACAACCGACGGCTGATCCGTCTCCTGTCGATGCAATCGTGCGCTTGTTGCGTGAGACCGACCAGCAGCATGGGTCGCGCGGCGATGGAGACTTCCGCGGTTGATCGCGCGATGAATGATCGTCCAGCCGAAAGCGACTATTCGCCAACGTCCAATCCGATGATGACCGGCATTCGAGGCCTGTGCCCCAGGTGCCAGCAAGGCCATCTGTTCAGCGGCTATCTTACGCTGGCGCCGCGCTGCGAGGTTTGCGGCCTCGACTATTCCTTCGCCGATCCAGCCGACGGACCGGCATTTTTCGCGATGACGATTGCTGCGGTACCCGCCCTGGCGTTCGGCGTCTGGTTCCAGACGACGTTCGGCCTGCCTCTGTGGGTCCATGCGGTCACGACCCTTCCGCTCACGGTACTTTGCTGCGTCGCTCTCCTTCGGCCGCTGAAGGGATGGCTGGTGTGCTCGCAATATTTCCACAAGGCCGAGGAAGGCTCGATAGACACCGAGTGGCACACGGCGCAGGCGCGCAAGGCTGGCGGACCAAGGCAAGAGAACATCTAGCCGACCGGCCTGGGAACCACCGGCGGTCCGGAAGTTGATGCGGTTCCCATCGAAGAGCTGGAAAGTGGCGACGCGGCAGATCGACAAGGACAGGCACGAGCGGACTTCGCTTGTGGCGCGCGAACTGCTCGAGGCGGAACGCCAGGCTCGCGAGGCAAAGACGGCACGGCTGCGCGAACAGCGCCTTGCCGCCCGGCCGCCGGCGGAAGCGCCCGCCAGCCCAGCGGCAAAGATAAGCGGCAAGCAGAAGACCTCCGACATCACCTGATATGGCCCGAGCCGGGATACCCGTCCGGCAGGTGGCAGACCGCCTCGATGCGGTGGCCATCGGGATCGACGACGAAGGCGGCATAGTAGTCGCTATGGTATTCCGGCCGCAGGCCGGGAGGGCCGTCGTCACGCCCGCCAGCCGAAAGCGCAGCTTCGAAGAAGCGGTCGACCGCCTCGCGGGTCGGCGCGACGAAGGCGTAGTGGCTTTCCGGGGGCGGCAGGATCATCGGGCGCCCACCCACCTGATGGATGCTGAAATCGACGCCGCCTCCGCTCTCGTAGCTGCAACTGTCCTCGCTCACCTCGTCGGGAGCGATGCCGAGCGGCTCGAGGCAGGCGTCGTAGAACCGCTTCGAGCGTATCAGATCGGCCACCGCCAGAGAGATGTGATCGATCATCATGGCGGAGCTTTCATTCTTCGACGGGAGCATGTCCCGGTTCAGTCCCGGGCTCGTCATAGATGTGTTCGTGGACGATCCCGAGGATCTGCAATCTCACCGTCTCGCGCGCTTCCGGCTGGATGAACGGCATGAGAAGATCGACGGTCTCCTCCACCCGTCGCGGCAGATCGGCGCTCGGGTCGGTCAAGTAGCTGCCATGCGCATAGATATTCTCGGTCAGCTTCTTGTTGAGGTCGGAAAAGAGTCCCATGGCGCGTCACTCCATGCTGACGCCGGAACCGCCGGACCGGGAAATGGTTCCCGCGATGCATTCGCCATCCAGGGCAGGCGTTCCCGAATTTTCCTGAACGGAACATTCGGGTCTGCCGCATGTTCGGGCCCGCACCTGCGCATCAACTTCAATCCGTAGGAAACAGCCCGATGAAAGCGCTGACATGGCACGGCAAAGGCGACATACGCTGCGAGGAGGTCGCCGACCCGGCGATAGAGGACGACCGCGACATCATCATCAAGGTCACCTGCTGCGCCATCTGCGGCTCCGACCTGCATCTCATGGACGGCTATATGCCGACGATGATGTCCGGCGACGTGCTGGGACATGAGACCATGGGCGAAGTGGTCGAGGTGGGCCGCGCCCACAGCAAGTTCAGAAAAGGCGATCGCGTCGTCGTTCCATTCAACATCTCCTGCGGCGAATGCTGGTTCTGCCAGAACGGCCTGTTCTCGCTTTGCGACCGGTCCAATCCCAATTCCGAGCAGGCCGCCAAGGTCATGGGCCAGTCGCCGGCCGGACTGTTCGGTTACTCGCATCTGACTGGCGGCTATTGGGGCGGACAGGCAGAGTATCTGCGCGTGCCCTTCGCCGACGTCGGTCCGATCAAGGTGCCCGGCGGCATCGACGACGAGCAGGTGCTGTTCCTGTCCGACATCTTCCCGACCGGTTACATGGCGGCCGAGAACGCCAACATCCGCGATGGCGACACCGTTGCCATCTGGGGCTGCGGCCCGGTCGGGCAGTTCGCGATCCAGAGCGCGTGGATGCTGGGCGCCGGTCGCGTCATCGCCATCGACAAGGTGCCTGAGCGGCTTGCCATGGCGCGCGACCACGGCAGGGCCGAGACGCTCGATTTCAGCAGCTCGGACATCTATGACGATCTGATGGCCATGACCAACGGGCGTGGGCCGGACAGCTGCATCGACTGCGTCGGCACCGAAGCCGACGCCGGCGCGAGTTTCGATTCCATGCTGGATAAGGCGAAGGCGACCGTCTATCTCGGCACCGACAGGCCTCATGTCCTGCGTCAAGCGATCTACTGCTGCCGCAAGGGCGGCACCATCTCGGTGCCCGGCGTCTATATCGGCCTTATCGATCACATCCCGTTCGGCGCCGCGATGAACAAGGGGCTGACCTTCCGCATGGGACAGACCCATACGCAGCGCTATCTCGAACCGCTGCTGCACAAGGTGCAGAGCGGCGATATCGATCCGTCATTCGTGATCACTCACCGCGCCGGCCTCGAAGCCGGTCCCGAACTCTACAAGAAGTTCCGCGACAAAAAGGACGGCTGCATCAAGGTGGTGATGCGGCCAAACAGTTGAGGTTCGGCGCCCCGGCTGGAACTCGCCTGGCGCTGCTGACGGTCTCAGCCGTTCCGGCTGCGCTCGACGAACTTGTTGAAGCGGCTTTTCCCACCGCGGCCTGCCTCGTCCTGGTGAAGGAAGGCGAGATCGTTTTCGTCGAAGATCCGGAAGAACTCGTCCCACTCGATGGGGTCGAGCGCCTCTTCAGGCTCGCCGAAGTCTATGCGCAGGATACCGCCCTCGCCTTTGGTGCGAACGACCGCGGGGTGGCCATCCCTTTCCTCCACCCATTTGCGGATTTCGTCGTGATTGGTGGTCGTCTTCGCCTCCGACATGAATTTCCCTTTCTCGCCACTGGCCGATGAGCGGCCCTAACAGCGGGCAAAGGGCAATGTTCCCGAAGCAGGTCCAGGCCGAAGCCCTCTCTTTCGGGACCTTCAGGAACTTCATTGAAGGTAGGGAACAAAGCTTTTGCCCCGCAGTTCGGGGCGCCTATGCCAATTCCGCAAGGGAGTTCTCGTGAAACGCGTATTGGTTACGGGAGGCTGCGGCTTCATTGGCCGCCATGTCGCCCAGGAACTCGTCGAACATGGCTATGCAGTGCGCATCCTGGACGCGCTGCTGGAACAGGTGCATGGCGCCGATGCCGTCACCATGCCGGCCGGAACGGAACTGATCAAGGGCGACGTGCGCGATCGCTCCGCTATGGCCGAGGTTGTTTCGGATGCCGACGCCGTCATCCATCTGGCGGCGGAAGTCGGCGTCGGCCAGTCCATGTACGAGATCGCCCGCTATGTCGCCACCAATGATCTCGGCACCGCGACGCTTCTTGAGGCTCTGATCAAGAAGCCGGTCGAACGGATTGTCGTCGCCTCGTCGATGAGCATCTACGGCGAAGGTCTCTACCAGACGCCGGACGGGCGGCGCATCGACGATGCGCGCCGCAGACCGGCCGATATCAAGAACGGCCGCTGGGATCTTTTGTCGGATGCGGGCGAAACGCTGTCGCCGATCCCGACCGACGAGGAGAAGCGGGCCGACCTCGCTTCCATCTATGCGCTCACGAAATATGCGCAGGAGCGTGCCGTTCTGATCTTCGGCCAGGCGTATGGCGTCGACGCGGTGGCGTTGCGGCTGTTCAATGTCTTCGGCGCCGGTCAGGCGCTCGCCAATCCCTATACCGGCGTGCTTGCGAATTTCGCCTCACGCCTGGCCAACGGCAAGCCGCCGACGATCTTCGAAGATGGCAGGCAAAAGCGCGACTTCGTCCATGTGCGCGACGTCGCGCGCGCCTTCCGGCTGGCCCTGGAGCAGCGCCATGCAGCCGGCCACGCCATCAACATCGGCAGCGGACGCTCCTACACGATCAGCGAGGTCGCGCGGCTGCTTGCGGAAGCGATGGGCGTCCCGAAACGGCCGCCCGAAATTCTCGCCAAGGCTCGTTCCGGCGATATCCGCAACTGTTTCGCAGACATTGCCAAGGCGCGCGAACTGCTCGGCTTCGAGCCCAACCATCGGCTGGAGAACTCGCTCGACGAGTTCGTGGCCTGGGTTCGCAACACCGTCGCCATCGATCGCGGCGCCGACATGCGGCGGGAACTGGAAGAGCGGGGTCTGGTGTCATGAACCAGCAAAACCGCGAGCTTGGCAGGGGCCCGGTGGCGATCGTCGGCGGCAGCGGCTTCATCGGCTCGAACCTCGCCGACAGCCTGCTGTCGGATGGCGAGCCGGTGCTGGTCATCGACAATCTCAGCCGCCCGGGCGTCGAACAGAACCTGGAATGGCTGGCGCAAACACATGGCAGCCTCGTCAGCGTCGAAACCGTCGACATACGCGAGCCGGGCGCGCTGGTCACGGCACTGGCGCCCGCGAAGGCCGTCTTCCATCTGGCCGCGCAAACGGCGGTGACCACGAGCCTGGTCGACCCAGCGGAAGACCTCGACATCAATCTCAAAGGCACGTTCAACGTGCTCGAAGCTGCGCGCCGCATTGGTGTTCCCGTCGTCTTCGCCAGCACCAACAAGGTCTATGGCAGCTTGCCGCAGATCGCGGTGCGGGAAGCCGACGATCGCTACGAACCTCGCGACGAGGCCATCCGCCTCAATGGCGTGGACGAGACGATCGGCCTCGACTTCTGCACCCCCTATGGCTGTTCCAAGGGCGCGGCGGATCAGTATGTGCTCGACTACGCCAAGTCCTACGGCCTGCCGACGGCGGTGCTGCGCATGAGCTGCATATACGGGCCGCACCAGTTCGGCACCGAGGACCAGGGCTGGGTGGCGCATTTCCTGCTCAGCGCGCTCAGCGGCCGGCCCATCACCGTCTATGGCGACGGCAAGCAGGTGCGCGACATCCTGCATGTCTCCGATGCGGTTGCCGCCTATCGCGCCGTGCTGGCCGGGATCGAAGACCTCAAGGGCCAGGCGTTCAATCTGGGAGGCGGACCGCGTAACGCAGTCAGCCTGCGCGGGTTGCTGGCCGAGATTGCAACCGTCACCGATTGCGACGTCACGCTCCGCCATGAACCGGAGCGCACCGGCGACCAGCCCTTCTTCGTTGCCGATACCCGCAAGATCGAGGCCGCGCTCGGCTGGAAGGCGCAGGTGCCGTGGCGCAAGGGTGTCGTCGATCTCGCCGGCTGGCTGCTGCGGCACCGGCTGAAGCCACGCCCTGAAGCCGCGAGGTACGTCGCATGAGAGTGGCCCTGGTCAATCCCCACTGGACCTACGAGCACAGCATCTATTTCGGCTGCCGCCAGCCGCATCTGCCGCTGGAGCTGGGCTATGCCAAGGCCTTGCTGGAAGCAGCCGGGCACGACGTGCTGATGCTGGACGGGCAGTTGCAGGACCTCGACAACGCAACGCTTGCCGAGCGTGCGGCGGCGTTTGGCCCGGACATGACCGTCGTGACCACGGCGCCGACTTACCTTTTCTGGCGCTGCGCCCCGCCCGAACTGCGCGTGCCGGCGGAGTTCCTGGAAAGTCTAGCCGGACGCGGCGGCCGCACCGTCGCGGTCGGGCCGCACGCCTCGGCCACGCCGGCGCCCGCCTTGCGCAAGCTTGGAGTCGATGTCGTCGTGCGCGGCGAATGCGAGGAGGTGGTCGCCGAGCTTGCCGGGCAGAGCGACTGGAGCGCCGTTGCTCATACCGCGCGGCTCCTAGACGGCGAGCTGATAGCGACTGGCGGGGTGCATGCCAGCCGCTTTGTCGACCACCCGGCAGTCCACTGGCCGTCCGACTGGATCTCCGGTCATGCGCATCATCACCACCGTTTCGATTCCAACCAGCGGGGAGCCGGAGCGGAAGTGGAGGCGTCGCGCGGCTGCCCCTACAATTGCAGCTTCTGCGCCAAGATCGATTTTCGCGACGCCTACCGGCGCAGGAACCACGAGGCCGTGGTCGCCGAGATCGACGGCCTGATCGCGCAGGGCGTCGGCTACATCTATTTCATCGACGAGATCTTCCTGCCGCAGAAGGCCCTGCTTGAAGCGCTGATCGAGCGCGAGGTGCAGTTCGGCGTCCAGACGCGCATCGATCTGTGGAAACCGGAGCTGCTGGAGTTGCTGGGCGCGGCCGGCTGCGTGTCGATCGAAGCAGGCCTGGAGAGCCTGACCGTCGAGGGTCGCGAAATGCTGGCCAAGCGCTGTCGCCTCGGTACAGAGGAACTGGCCGCGCTGCTGGTCGACGCTCGCCGCCATGTTCCTTTCGTCCAGGCCAATCTGATCGGCGTGGTCGAGGACGATCCGGCGCTGGTGGACTATTGGCGCAAGCACCTGATCGATCACGGTGTCTGGGCTAACGAGCCGGTGCCGCTCTATCCCTATCCGAGCTCTCCGAGCTATCGCGAATTATGGGGCGAGCCGGACGACTTCGCCTGGGAGCGTGCGCACGAGCACTATCTCGCCTCGTTTCGGACCTTCAGCGACATCCAGGACCAGCGCCCGCATGCGCTTGCCGAGTTGGAGTCTTCATGCTGCAGCCATTGATCGATCGTCCCAAACGCATCCTGATGACCACCGATGCCGTGGGCGGGATCTGGCGCTATTCACTCGACCTGGCGCGTGAGCTGGCGAGCCAAGGCATCAGCATCGTGCTTGCCGGCCTGGGGCCGGAACCGTGCGAGGAGCAGGCCCGCGAGGCGCAGTCCTTCACCACGCTTGCATGGCTGAAGACCCCGCCGGACTGGATGACACATCGCGAGGACGATCTCGACCGGTTGCCTGACGAATTGGGGCCGCTTGCGAGCGCCTACGCCGCCGATCTGGTCCATCTCAACGCTCCGGCGCAGGCCGCTGGGCTCGATCTGCCCTGCCCAGTCATCGCGGTCTCGCATTCCTGCGTGGTGACCTGGCTTCATGCGGTGCGCGGCAAAGCCGCGACCGGCGACTGGGGCTGGCAGAAGCGCCGCAACAGAGCGGGCTTCGATCGCGCCGACGCCGTGGTCGCTCCCAGCCGAAGCCACGCCGACATGCTGCAGGCCTGCTATGGACCGATTGCGCGGCTGAGCGTCGTCCACAACGGCGGCTTGCCCGGCCCGACGGCCGGGCACCGCGAGCCCTTCGTCTTTGCCGCGGCCCGCTGGTGGGACGAAGGCAAGAACGCTTTGGTGCTCGACGCGGCGGCCGCCCACTGCGACTGGCCGGTTTTTGCCGCCGGTCCGCTCAAAGGCCCTGATGGTCAGCGTGCGCATCTCGACAATTGCCTTTCGCTCGGCTCGATCGGTCATGCCGAAGTGCGCCGGCTGATGGGCCGGGCGGGCATTTTCGTGTCGCCGTCGCTTTATGAGCCTTTCGGGCTCGCCGCTTTGGAGGCTGCTTCGTCGGGGACGCCGCTGGTGCTTGCCGATATCGCGACCTACCGCGAGATCTGGGACGGCGCGGCCGTGTTCTACGACAAGCGCGATGCGCATGCGCTTGCCGGATGCATCGCCAGCCTCGCCGGAGACGAGGGCATGCGCCGCCGGTTCGGCCGGCGTGCCGCGCGACGGGCAGGCAAGCTCTCGCTGCGGGCCCAGGCGGCAACGATGCGCGAGATCTACGATCAGGCGGCACTGGCCGTCGCAGGACGCTGACCATGCATTTCCTATTCTATACCCACTCCGTCGTTTCCGACTGGAACCATGGCAACGCGCATTTCCAGCGGGGGATCATGCGTGAGCTCATCGCGCGCGGACATCATGCGTTCGCGCTGGAGCCGGCCGACGGGTGGAGCCGTTCCAACCTGCTGGCCGAGAAGGGATCCTTCGCCGTCGAGCGCTTCCGCAAGGATTTTCCCGAGCTGATGCCAGTGACCTATGACGGCGCGTTCGAACATGAGGCCTGGCTTGCCAAGGCCGACGTCGTGATCGTGCACGAATGGACCGATCCGGAGCTTGTCGCGCGCATCGGCCGGGCGCGAGCCAGTGGAGGCAATTTCACGCTTCTGTTCCACGACACGCATCACCGTGCCGTCTCCGCAACGCAATCGATCTCGGCGCTGAACCTCGACCATTACGACGGCGTCCTGGTCTTCGGCGAGGCTTTGCGGGAGAGCTATCTCCGGGCCGGCTGGGGCAAGCGGGCCTTCACCTGGCACGAGGCGGCGGACCACCGGCTGTTCGTGCCTTCACCCGATACCGATCGCGCCTCCGACCTGGTCTGGATCGGCAATTGGGGCGACGACGAGCGCAGCGCCGAAATCAGCGAGTTCCTGATCGGGCCGGCAAGCGAACCCGGCCTGTCCGGAACCGTTCACGGCGTACGCTACCCGCCCGAGGCGCTTGCCGCTCTCGCCAAAGCCGGCCTGCGCTACGAGGGCTGGATCGCCAATGCCGACGTCCCGCAAGCGTTCGCGCGGCATCGCGTAACGGTGCACATTCCGCGCCGGCCATACCGCGAAAGCCTGCCCGGCATTCCCACCATCCGCATGTTCGAGGCACTGGCCTGCGGCATTCCCCTCGTCTCCGCGCCCTGGTCGGACGTCGAAGGACTGTTCCGCGCGGGACAGGATTTCCTGTTCGCGCGCGACGGCGCCGAAATGCGTCGCCATCTTCGCGACCTGCTGCACGACCCAGAGCTTGCCGAGACGCTGGCCGCCTGCGGCCTCGAAACCGTGCTCGCAAGGCATACCTGCCGGCACCGCGCGGACGAACTGTTCGACATTCTCGCCGCATGCGGCAATCGCCAGGCACTTGATCGCGCACCGGCAAGGGAGGCCGCGGCATGAAAATCGCATTCTACGGATCAAGCCTGCTGTCCTCGTACTGGAACGGCGCCGCCACCTATTATCGAGGCCTGTTGAAAGCGCTTGCGCGGCGCGGCTACGATATCGTGTTCTTCGAGCCCGACGCTTTCGACCGACAGCGGCATCGCGACATCGAGGCGCCGGACTGGTGCACGGTCGTCGTCTACGAGGCGACGCCGCATGCGCTGATGCAGGTCGCGTCGCGGGCCGCGCAGGCCGATATCGTGGTTAAGGCGAGCGGCGTCGGTTTCGAGGACGAGGCGCTGTTGCGCGCCGTGCTCGACAATGCCCGCAGCGACGCGCTCACCGTGTTCTGGGACGTCGATGCGCCCGCAACGCTGGGCGAGTTGCGAAACGACGCCGACCACCCATTGCACGACGCGCTGAAACGGATCGGGCTTGTGCTGACCTATGGCGGTGGCGATCCCGTCGTATGGGAGTATCGGGCCCTGGGCGCGGCCGAATGCGTGCCGATCTACAATGCGCTCGATCCCGAGACGCATCACCCGGTCGCCACGAATCCGCGCTTTGCCTGCGACCTTGCCTTCCTCGGCAACCGCTTGCCGGACCGGGAGGCGCGGGTCGAAGCCTTCTTCCTGGAGCCCGCCCGCGCCTCGGCCGACCAGCGCTTCCTGCTCGGCGGCTCCGGCTGGGGAGACAAGCCGCTGCCGGCCAATGTCTCATGGCTTGGACATGTCGGCACGAGGGACCACAACGCCTTCAACGTCACGCCAAAGGCGGTGCTGAACATCAGCCGCGACAGCATGGCCGCCAATGGCTTCTCGCCGGCGACGCGGGTCTTCGAGGCGGCGGGCGCAGGCGCCTGCCTCATCACCGATGCCTGGCTCGGCGTCGAGCTGTTCCTGACCCCCGGCGAGGAGATCCTGATCGCCCGGGACGGCACGGATGTCGTCGAGATCATGCGCACCCTTTCGCCGCAGCGGGCGAAGGCGATCGGCGCTGCGGCGCTCCGGCGCGTTCTTGCCGATCACACCTACACGCTGAGAGCCGAGCTGGTGGACGTCATCTTCAAGTCGCATTTCGAACGCCCGACCGTGGAGGCTGCGGAATGACGAAGGCACTCGACATCGTTTTCCTCGGTCTTTCGCTGTCCTCCTCCTGGGGCAACGGGCACGCGACGACCTTTCGCGGACTGCTGAGAGGCCTGCATGAACTCGGTCACCGCATCACATTTCTCGAACGCGACGTGCCCTGGTATGCGCATCACCGCGACCTGCGCGATCCCGATTTCTGTACCTTGCGCTACTACGAGACCGTCGACGAGCTTCGCCGCAACCATCATCGAGAGCTGCAGCGCGCCGACGTGGTGGTCGTCGGCTCCTTCGTGCCCGAAGGCAAGGTGATCATCGACGAGCTCGCCTCGCTGTGCACGGGCCACTTCTGTTTCTACGACATCGACACGCCGGTCACCCTGGCCAGGATCGCCGAGGATGATTGCGACTATCTGGCCCGACGGCAGATTCCCTATTTCGACGTCTACTTCTCCTTCAGCGGCGGGCCGACGCTGGACCGCCTGAGATCGGAGTTCGGCGCGCAACGGGCCGAGCCGCTCTACTGTTCGGTCGATCCGGAACGCCATCACCGGATCGGAAGCCGGATCCAATGGGATCTCGGCTATCTCGGAACCTACAGCTCGGACAGGCAACCGGCGCTGGAAGCGCTGCTGCTCGAGCCGGCGCGACGGCTGCCCGAGCGACGCTTTGTCGTGGCCGGTTCGCAATATCCTGCCGATCTCGCCTGGCCGGACAATGTCGAACGCGTCGAACACCTGCCGCCCGCCGATCACGCCGCCTTCTACAGCCGGCAGCGCTACACGCTGAACCTCACGCGCGCGTCGATGATCGCTGCGGGCTGGTCGCCGAGCGTACGTCTCTTCGAGGCCGCGGCCTGCGGCACGCCGATCATCAGCGATCGCTGGGCGGGACTCGACAGCTTCTTCCCGGCCTCGGCGATCCAGACCGCCGCCAGTGCGGAACACGTGGTCCAGGCGCTGGTCGGGCAATCCGAGCGGGCCAGGCTCGGCATGGCCCGGCGCGCCCGCGAACTGGTGCTCGCAAGACATACCGGGGCCGCGCGGTCGCGCGAATTCATCTCGGCGCTGACGCGGCCTAACCAGACACATCAAGCGTTCGATCTGGATATCGAAAGCGCAGCATGACTGGCAGACAGGAGAACATAGAGATGCAGCGGTCAAGAAAGGCTCGACAGGCACGCACGGCGCTGGTCGCCGGCGGCGCCGGCTTCCTGGGTTCGCACCTGTGCGAGGCGCTGCTTGGTGAAGGCTATCGTGTGACCTGCGTCGACAATTTTCTCACCGGCCGAATGGAGAACATAGCTTCACTCGTCAGCCAGCCGCGCTTTCGGCTCATCGAGCAGGACATTTGCGCCCCGCTGGAACTCGGCGAGCCCGTCGAACGTGTCTTCAACCTGGCCTGCGCGGCCTCGCCGCCGCGCTACCAGGCCGACCCGGTTCACACGACGCGCACCTGCGTCATCGGAACGCTGAACCTGCTCGAGCTCGCCGCGAGCAACGGCGCCCGTTTCCTGCAGGCCTCGACGAGCGAAGTCTACGGCGATCCGGACCGGCATCCGCAGCGCGAAGACTATGTCGGCCATGTCAACTGCACTGGTCCGCGCGCCTGCTACGATGAGGGCAAGCGGACCGCTGAAACGCTTTGCTTCGACTATCTCAGGGCGCGCATGGCAGACGTCCGCGTCGCCCGCATCTTCAACACCTATGGTCCGAAGATGGATCCGGCCGACGGCCGCATCGTTTCCAATCTCGTCATGCAGGCGCTGGAGAAGCTGCCGCTGACGATTTTCGGCGACGGCCGGCAGACCCGCTCCTTCTGCTATGTCACCGACCTGGTGGATGGATTGCTGCGCCTGATGGATGTCGAACCCAATCCTCGCCAGCCGGTCAATCTTGGCAATCCCGGAGAGTTCACGATCCTCGAACTGGCCAGCCTGGTGCGCGAACTGACCGGCACGAGATCGGCGGTGAAGTTTCTGCCGCTGCCGCAGGACGATCCGCGCCGGCGCCGACCCGACATAGCCCGCGCCAAGGCGCTGCTTGGCTGGTCGCCCCAGGTACCGCTCAGGCAAGGATTGCTGCGCACGATCGCCTATTTCGCAGAACGCGACGACGGTGCGATGGAGCCCATCGCGGCGATCAACAAAGTGGGTGCGGGCAAAGTGCAGAATCTCCCGCTTTGAGAACACTGGACGCGCCATGCGTTCTTTCCGTCCCGGCGGAACAACCAACCGAGATTCTGGTTGGGCTTCACAACCGGCATGGAGGATGCAGCCGTGCAGCCGAAGCGATCAGCCAAGGACGTCGAGCAGATGGCAGCCATGGAGACCGCCGCCTTCCTGAGACGAGCCTCCATCACCTATCTCGAATGCTGCGTCAGCCTCATGATGACTCATCTCCAGCGCGAGGAAGTGGCCGCGATTTTGGAACAGGAAGCCGATATGCTGCGCAAGCTGGACTGAGCACCCTCGCCTCAGTCAAAGTCGCTCCAGGAAGCGAAGAAGCTCCGCTTCATAGCGCTTGACGAGGGCGGTCAGCCGGGTCTTTTCCTCGTCCGCCGCAGACCCTTCCGCCATCGTCCACAGCCCCAGCTGGAATGCGATGTAGCATGGCTCCAGGTAGTCGACCAAGCCGGGGTCGACGGGGCACGATGCTTCTGCCTCGACGCCTCGGACCAGCCGCATGAATTCGCTTTGAGACAGCTGGTATTCCACTCGGGCGCCGGCAATGTCCCAGGCGATGTCCTGGCAGCCGACAAGGTCGTGCGCGCGGCAGTGGTCGACCGTGTCCGTCTTCAAAAGAGTGCCGTCTGAACAGACCAGAAATTCCCAAGGATGCAGCCGTCCGTCGATCTCGACCCTTCGCTTTGACTCCGGCGTCGGCCGGTTGGCGAACCAGTCCCGCAAAGCGCTCGCCGGACCGCCCCCCAATGCCTCGGCGCAGTTGTGCAGCGCCATCCTTGCCAGCCCAGATGCCGACGCGCCGACCTCTTCGGATCTGAGATTGGCACAGCGCCAGCCGAGATAGCGACCAAGCCACTCGACCAGCCTGTCCCGGCTCACATCGGCCTGATCCAATCTGGCCGCGTCGATCCAGCGTTCTACCAGGAAGCCGTGGCAGAGACCGGCAATCGGCGGCCCGAAGCCCGCTTCATGGAGCGCTCCGGCCGTGCGCAGCTTGCGCCGCCCCGTCTCGCCGAGGCCAGCGAACTTGACCAACCAGCGCTCGCCACCCGCCGATGTGATGAACTTGCGCCGCTCGAAGCGGGCGAAGGACGGCGGCCACTGCTCGATTGGCTGAGGAAGATGCTTGCGCCATTCGCCACCGGAGATTTCGCGAAGTTGGATATCGGGCCTGCCGAGCAGACCTGCTGTCCATTGCCGCAGCGAGGGTGCTGCCTGCCCGTCGAAGGCGTGCTCGAAATCCGCGACGTGGCATCGGCAACGCGACCAGATATTGCGGATCTCTGGCGAAGCTTCTGCGCCCGGACCACCGCGATGGCTCGGGAACAGATGGATGCGATCAAGATCGACACCCTGCCCCGCCAACCATTGGACGACTGCACGGAAGGAGCTGCCGGAAAGGCCCGGGCCTTCGTCGACGATCGCGAATTTGGCTACCGAGTTGTCCCGCCAGCCGGCTATGAGGTCGGGACTGGCAGACACGCATCGGTCGAAGGGGTGCCCGATGGGGCGCAGGCTGACGGGCGGCGGCGCGCCAAGTGCGGCGGCGACCAGGGCGCCAAGTCCGAGACCAATGCTGCGGATGCCAATGACGCATGTGTCCGCATTGAGGCCGGACTGCTGTGCTGCGACGAGATAGGTTTCCGGGTAGAGTGCATAGAGCGCGTAGCCTTCGGCCGCGCCGGTCGCGATCTCGCCCACGCAGTCGAGACCGGCCAGCCTTTTTGTCAGGTCGGGGTCGAGCGCTTCGCGAACGGCAAAGCCGCCCTGCCAGGATCGCATCACTTCCTTGGCCAGCGCGACCAGGATCACTGCACCGCGCTGCTGGTCGGGTGAATTGATGTCGATGCCGCTGGCCTGGAATTGGGCATCCGCGAGACCCTGGATCAACTCCGAGACGGCGATGAACAGCTCCACCAGCGCCGCATGCCGTTCGATGCCGGGGTGCATGCGACCAATCTTTTCGAGCGCCTCGCAGGCTGCTTGCCTGAGCCGCCGCGCGTCGTGCGCCTGTTTGTGGTCGGCAAAGACGATCATGCCGCTCCTGCCTGGCTGTCTGGCCGCCAACGCAAAGCGCAGCATCTTTGATCCACGATCGGGCACCGTAATTTTTCCGCCTTCCAAGGAACATTCCGGGCTGCTTGCGGTTCGGCGACGAGGAACTTACCCCCAACAGCAGAGGCGGCTTCGTGACATCGAAGAAGGTTCGTATCGGCATCGTTGGCGTCGGCAATTGCGCATCCTCCCTTGTGCAAGGTCTCTCCTTCTACCGCAACGCGAAAAGCAACGAGCCTATCCCCGGGCTGATGCATGCCGACCTCGGTGGCTATCATGTCGATGCCATCGAAGTGGTCTGTGCCTTCGATGTCGCGAAGAGCAAGGTTGGGCGCGATGTGGCCGAAGCGATCTACAGCGCGCCCAACAACACCTTCCGCTTTGCCGATGCTGCCCCCACCGGAGCTCGCGTGGAGCGCGGCCCGACGCTCGACGGCATCGGCAAATATCTGCGCGACGAGATCGAAGAAGCGGACGAGCCGGTCGTCGACGTGACCGAGCGTCTTCGCGACAGCGGAGCCGAGGTGCTGGTGTCCTACCTGCCCGTCGGCTCGGAAGCGGCCACACACTTCTATGCCGAATGCGCGCTTCAGGCCGGATGCGCATTCGTCAACTGCATACCGGTCTTCATCGCTTCACGGGCGGAATGGCGCCGGCGTTTCGAGGAGCGTGGGCTTCCCCTTATTGGCGACGACATCAAGAGCCAGGTCGGCGCCACCATCGTGCACCGGCTGCTTGCCAATTTGTTCCGGGAGCGCGGCGTGCGCATCGACCGCACCTACCAGCTCAATTTCGGGGGCAACACCGACTTCCTCAACATGCTGGAGCGGGAGCGGCTGGAATCGAAGAAGATTTCCAAGACGCAGTCCGTCACCAGCCAGATCGACGTTCCGCTCGAAGCCGGCAACATCCATGTCGGCCCCAGCGATCACGTGCCTTGGCTGACCGATCGCAAATGGGCCTATATACGTGTCGAAGGCACGACATTCGGCGGCGTGCCGCTGAATGCCGAGCTCAAGCTGGAGGTCTGGGATTCGCCTAATTCGGCCGGCGTCGTGATCGATGCGGTGCGCTGCGCCAAGCTCGCTCTCGACCGGGGCATCGCCGGGGCGCTGACGGGACCTTGCAGCTACTTCATGAAGTCGCCGCCGGAGCAGTTCACCGACGCCGAAGCGCGTCTGCGCACGCTAGCCTTCATCGCCGGCAGGGACGAGCCGATGCTGGATGCCGCGGAATGACCACGACCTTCCTTCTCATCCGCCATGCGGCGCACGACAATGTCGGGAGCTATCTGGCAGGGCGCCTGCAAGGCATCAGACTCGGCCAGGCCGGGCAGGCGCAGGCTCTGCGTCTTGCCCGCCGCATGGCGCGGGAACCGATCTCTGCCATCCTGAGCAGTCCGCGTGAGCGGACCTTGGAAACCGCAAAGCCGATCGCCACAGCCTGCGACATCGAGAAGATCGGGATCTGCCAGGAACTGGACGAAATCGACTTCGGCGCCTGGTCCGGGAAGACATTCGAAGAGCTGAACGGAGACGCCCGCTGGCGCTTGTGGAACGACCAGCGCCAAAGCGCACGCACGCCGAGCGGCGAGACGATGCTGGCCGTGCAGGAACGGGTTGTCGGCCTGATGGACGAGACACGCCAAGACGCGCAGAACCAGGTCGTTGCGCTTGTCAGCCATGCCGACGTCATCAAGGCGGCGGTATGCAAGGTTCTCGGGCTGCAGCTGGGCGACTGCTTCCGCTTCGACATAGAGCCGGCCTCGCTCACCACCATCGTCAGCGGCGATTGGGGCTCGAAGCTCATCCGCCTGAACGAAGTCGCCTGACGGACGCTGCCGATGCGCATGGTCATTTTCGGTCTCACCGTCACGTCGTCATGGGGAAACGGGCATGCCACGCTCTGGCGCGGGCTGATCCGGGCGCTGGCGCCGCTGGGCTGGTCGATCAGCTTCTTCGAACGCGACACGCCTTACTACGCCGGCGCCAGGGATCTCGACCGGCTCGATGGCGGCGACCTGGTGCTCTATCCGGACTGGGAAGAGATACGCCGCGCCGCGGCCGTCGCAATCCGGCAGGCGGATGTGGTCATCATCACCTCCTACTGCCCGGACGCCGTCGAAGCATCGCGGCTTGCCCAGGAGAGCTGCCGCGGGCTGAAGGTGTTCTACGATCTCGATACACCGGTGACGCTGACGAGGATCGAGCAGGGCGAACACCCGGACTATTTCGGTCCGGAAGGCCTTCGCGACTTCGATCTGGTGCTGAGCTTCACCGGTGGTCCGGCGCTGGATGCGCTGAAGTCCATGCTGGGCGCGTGCCACGTCGTGCCGCTTTACGGCCATGTCGACCCTGACCGCCACCGGCCGGCACCGCCCAGGCAGGAATTTGCCGGCGACCTGTCGTACCTGGGGACCTATGCGGCGGATCGGCAGGCCGCTGTCGAAAAACTGCTGGTCGCGCCCGCAGCACGGATGCCTGATCGCCGCTTCATCATTGGCGGCGCGCAATATCCGCAGGAATTTCCGTGGGGCGACAACATCTTCTTCGTCAGGCATCTGCCGCCCGCTGACCATTCCGCCTTTTTCTGCTCGTCACGCCTGACGCTGAATGTCACGCGCGAGGCGATGGCGAGAAAGGGCTGGTGCCCCTCAGGCCGGCTGTTCGAGGCGGCGGCCTGCGGCGCGGCGATCATCTCCGACGACTGGCCGGGCCTGGACAGCTTCTTCGATCCGGGCAGGGAAATCCTTCTGGCGCATTCAACCGACGACGTTATCGCGGCGCTCGGCCTGTCGGACGGGGAGCTGGGCGCGCTGCGCCGCCATGCCCGCGAACGCGTCCTCGACGAACATACATCGGCCCGGCGCGCGTCAGAACTGGATCGGATCCTGGCCGATGCCGCCAGGACGCCGGCGGGCGAAGTCATGAAGGAAGCCGTCTGATGCTGGGTATTGTGCCTGCGGCGGGGCGCGGCAGCCGCATCCAACCGCTCGGCTTTTCCAAGGAATTGCTGCCGGTGGGCAGCCGGATGGACGGGCAGACGGAGCGCCCCTGCGCGGTCAGCGAATATCTGGTGCGGCGAATGGTGCGCAACGGCGTCGACAGGATCTGCTTCATCATCGGATCAGGCAAATCGGACATCCTCGAATACTACGCGGCCGGCTATGACGGCGCCGCCGCGATCTTCGTCGCGCAGCCCTCTCCGGTCGGCCTTTGCGACGCGATCTTCCGCGCTGCGCCGCTCGTCGCGCCGGACGAAACGGTCCTCATCGGCCTCCCGGACACGATCTGGTTTCCCGAGGACGGCTTTTGCCACCTGGCCGACGACCGGCTGTCCTTCCTCATGTTTCCGGTCGACCGCCCGGAGCTTTTCGATGCCGTGGTGGTCGATGATGACAGCCGTGTCGAGCAGATCCAGGTCAAGCAGCGCGACGCGGCGACGGACTGGGTCTGGGGCGCATTCAAGATGCCGGGCGGCATCTTTCACGAGCTCGCCGCCCTGTGGCGCGAGCGGGAGGGCCGCGACGAGTATTTCGGCACGCTGGTCAATGCCTATCTGGCTGCCGGCGGTGAAGCCTGGGGCGTGAAGGCAGGCACCGCCTATGTCGACGTCGGCACCTTCAACGGCTATCGGACCGCGCTCCGGCTGCTGGAAAACAACGAAGCGGCCGAAGTGGAAGGCACACCGGCCATCATGCCTCAGGGCCGCTCTCGGGTACCATCCTTTCCTGGCGAGGGAGGCTAGCCATGCTGCATTCCAATGCCGAAATACGCCGCCGCATCGACGCGCTCGGGCCGTGGTTCCACAACATGGAACTGGCCGGCGTTGAGACCGCTCCCGACCATTTCCTCGGCAATTATCCGCTGATCAAATGGCGCAAATTCGCGGATGCCATTCCGGCCGATCTGTCGGGCAAGTCCGTGCTGGATATCGGGTGCAATGCCGGCTTCTACTCGATCGAGATGAAGAAGCGCGGCGCCGATCGCGTGCTCGGCATCGACTTCGACGAGGGCTATCTGGCGCAGGCGCGTTTCGCCGCCGAGATCGCGGAATGCCAGATCGAATTCCGGCAGCTGTCGGTCTATGACGTCGGCGCGCTCGGCGAGAGCTTCGATATCGTGCTGTTCATGGGCGTGCTCTACCACCTGCGGCATCCGCTGCTGGCGCTGGACCTGGTCCGCGAGCACGTCGCGCGGGACCTGATGGTCTTTCAATCGATGCAGCGCGGCAGCGGCGACGTCCTCGCGCTCGAACAGGACTATCATTTCTGGATGCGGGAGCTGTTCGACCGGCCCGAGTTCCCCCGGCTGCATTTCATCGAGCATCGCTACGCAGACGATCCGACCAACTGGTGGATCCCCAATCGTGCCTGCACCGAGGCGATGTTGCGCAGCGCCGGCTTCGAGATCCTGCTTCACCCCGAAGACGAGGTCTATTTCTGCCGCGCGGCGGGCGAGCCTCAAGGGGGCGGCGCGGCATATCCATCGAAAGGACCGTCAGATGATTGAAGCGGCGATGATCTGGAACGAACCGAACAACAAGTCCCATTGGGACCCCGAGCTCGATCCCGACTGGAGCCGCTTCGCCCGGATGGCGACCCTGGCGGCCGAGGCGATCAGCTTGGAGAACCCGGCAATCACAAAAGTGCTCGGCGGCATCTCGCCGATCGATGCCGGATTCATCACGCGAATGAGGGAGTTCGGCGTGCTCGACCATGTCGATGCCGTGGCGGTGCACGGCTTCCCGCTCGACTGGAACCTCTGGCAGATCCACGAATGGCCGCAGAAGCTTGGCGAGATCGCGAGTGTGACCGAGCTGCCGATCTGGGTCAGTGAAGTCGGGGTCTCGACCTTCGGCGCCGAGGAGATCCAGGCCTGGGGCCTGCGCCGGACAGCCGAGCTGCTGCTTGCCATTGCACCGCGCGTGCAATGGTACAGCCTTTATGACCTGCCCAGCGCCTGGGAGGCGACGACGCGCCATCGCGAGGCGGAAGGTTCCTCCTACTACCGGCACTTCTACATGGGCCTGCTGCGTGAGGACGGCACGCCCAAGCCCGCTCTCGAGGAATTCGCCCGCCATGCCCCGGAGATGGGGCTGGTCCAGTGGTTCCATTTCGAGGATCACCGCCTGGACGATGCCGTCGCCTGGATGAAGCGGCTGGGGGTCACCAACCTGCGCACCGGGCTTTCCTGGGCCGACAGCTTCCGGCCGAACGCGCTCGATTGGTTCGACCGACAGATGGAGGCGCTCGCCGATTTCGACGTTACCGTCACCTTCTGCTTCACGCCCGAGCATCGAGGCGTTCAGCCGCATCACACCAGTCCGCCACAAGTTCCCGAGGAGTTTGCCGAGTTCTGTGCGGCCATGATCCGTCGCTACGCGCCGAGCATAAATGCTGCCGCGATGCCGGTGCGGCAGATCTCGGCGGCATGAGGTTCCAAGAGGAGTTTAGGCTCGACCGCCCATGACCCTCACGGTGCTCAACGTCGCCTACCCTCTCGCGCCCGTCGGGCCCGATGCGGTCGGCGGCGCCGAGCAGGTGCTGTCGATGCTGGACCGCGCACTGGTGCAGCAAGGCCATCGGTCGATCGTGGTCGCCTGCGAAGGGTCCCGGGCTGCCGGCATTTTGGTGGAAACACGCGCCGAAGCGGGGGCGCTCGACGAGGCGGCAAAGAAGCGGGCACAGCAAGCGCATCGCGCGGCCATCGCCGCCGCTCGCTCGCAGTGGCCGATCGACGTGGTGCACCTGCACGGCATCGACTTCGATACCTATCTGCCGGACGACGGCCCGACACTGGTGACGCTGCACCTGCCGCTTGGCTGGTATCCGCCTGAGGTGCTGGCGCGGTCGCGCGACGATCTATGGCTGCACGCAGTCTCCGAGGCGCAGCAGAGGACCGCGCCGCCCGGGTCCAGGCTGATAAAGCCCATTCCCAATGGCGTCGACATCGAGGCCCTGAGCCACCCGCGCTCGCGGCGCAATTTCGCGCTCGTTCTGAGCCGCATCTGTCCCGAGAAAGGCATCCATCTGGCGCTCGATGCCGCCAGGCTTGCCGCGATGCCTTTGGCGATCGGCGGTCAGCTCTACGCTTATGAGACACATGTCCGGTATTTCACCGACGAGATCAGGCCTTGCCTCGGCAGGCGACGCCGCTTCCTCGGGCCCCTCGGTTTGTCTGCCAAGCGACGCCTGCTCAATGCCGCGCGCTGCCTGGTGATCCCAAGCCTCGCGGCGGAAACCAGCTCGCTGGTCGCCATGGAAGCGCTGGCCTGCGGCACGCCGGTCGTCGCCTTTCCCAATGGCGCGCTGCCCGACGTCGTCGAACACGGCAAGACCGGCTTTCTCGTCGACGACGTCGATCAGATGGCGAAAGCCATGGTTGCTTGCGCGGAGCTGGACCATGACACATGCCGGGCCGAGGCGCGCCGCCGCTTCTCGCTCGAACGCATGGTTTCGGCCTATATGGATGCCTATCGCAAACTGGCGCAGCTCGGCGCCCATCATACGTGGCAGGGAGCCGCCCGGTGAGCGGGCTTTGTGCCGAGATCATTCGCGAACAAGATGCGCTCGAAGGCCTTGAAGCGCCTTGGTGGCGGCTGTGGTCGCAATGCATCTCCGCGACGCCTTTCCAATCTCCAGCCTGGCTGCTGCCCTGGTGGCAGGCCTTTATGCCGGGCGATCTCGCGGTTGTTGCGGTGTGGAGCGGAACGGACCTTGTCGGGTTGGCGCCGCTCTACCTCGAGCGACACGCCTCGGGGTCGCGCCTGCTGCCGATCGGAATCTCGCTGAGCGACTATCTCGACATCCTGTGCATGCCCGGACAAGCGGCGGCGGTGAACGCTGCCATCGCCGGCGCAGTGCTCCGGCTCGAATGGTCGTCATGGATCCTGCCGGACCTTCCGCCAGAAGCCGCTTGCTCGAGCCTTGCGCTGCCGGATGCCGTGGAGAGCCTATCCGCAAGCCACGCCGCGTGTCCGGTGCTCCCGCTTACGTGTGACGAGACGCTTGCAAGCCTGGTCCCGGCGCGGCGCAGGCGCCAGTTGCGTCGCGCATGGAGAGCCGCGCAACGAAGAGGATCAGTAATCATCAGACGCTGCGAGACCGATCCGGAGACATTCCTCGATCATCTGATCCGTCTGCACGGCTCCCGCTGGGCCGGACAAGGCGGCGGCGTGCTGGCGGACCCTTGTGCGGTGAAGTTCCATCGGACTGCCCTTCCTCGACTCGCCGCCAATGGCCTAGCGCGCTGCTGGCTGATGGAAATCGGCGAGGCTGTCGTCGGCGCCTATTATGGCTTCCATCATCGCGGCCGCGCCTATGCCTATCTCGGCGGGTTCGATCCCGGCTACGCGGAGGAAAGCCCCGGCGCTATCCTGATCGGCGAGGCAATTGCAGAAGCCGTTCACGAGGGCGCTCGTGAGTTCGATTTCCTGCGCGGGCGAGAGAGCTACAAATATGGCTGGGGTGCCGTCGACCGCTGGACGCAGCAACGGGTCTGGACCCGGAGCGCACCGTCGTGAGCGCAGCAACGCAAGAGCCGAAGGCCGCAAGGCGCGTCCTCGAGGAATGCATGTCAGATGGCGTCTGCGCCGAAGTTGCACTCGCCAGGCTGGCAGCCTGCGTCGAGCCGGAGATCGGGGCGGCAGAACTGGCGAAGATCGCGATGGAGCTGCGCTCAAGCCAGTTCGGGTGGAGGAACTGGCTCGAGGACATCGCGGCGTTGCTCGCGACCAAGCCCGATGTCTTCGACCAACTCCGCGCGACGGCGGCCTCGGTATGCCATGAGCGCCCGGATGGCGAGACGGCTGCCATGACCATCGAACGGCTGGCCAGCGGCTTCGACCGGGCGGCCGCCATCTCTGCGCCCGCCAGCGTGCAACTGTCGTCGCTTGGCGATGAGGAAAAACTCTGCGCGGCTACAGCCGAGATCTGCTCCTGGCTGGAACAGCAAGGCTTCGGCGGCACAGGCAAGGCAATTCTGGACATCGGTTGCGGGATCGGCCGGTTCGAAGCCGCGCTTCACGCCAAGGTGGGGCACATTGTCGGCACCGACATTTCCTCCAACATGATCGCCATCGCGCGACAGCGATGCGCCGGCCTTGCCACTGTGGAGCTTCGCCGGGCCTCCGGCTTCGGCCTCGACGATTTCGCCGACGAAAGCTTCGATGGCGTGCTGGCGGTCGACAGCTTCCCCTATCTGGTGCTCGCCGGTGTAGCCGAGCGGCATTTCGGCGAGATCGCGCGGGTGCTGCGGCGAGGCGGAATGGCCGCAATCCTCAACTATTCCTATCGGGAAGCAGGCGCCCGAGACCGCTGCGATGTTCGCTCCTTGGCCGATGCGCACCGCCTGGACGTCCTCATCGCCGGCGAGAAGCCGTTCAGCCTTTGGGACGGCGCCGCCTTTCTTGTGCGTCGGGGCTGCGGAACATAACGGAGGAAGAGAAGTTCGGACCCCAGGACCAGGTTAGCGGCGAAAGCGAACCACAGGAGAAGGCGATGGCGTCCGGCGGCAAGAAGCACATGGGGCGCGGCAGCCAAGGCAAGGGTTCCGGCAGCGGAGCGAAGACCAACCTTCCCAAGGACATGGTTGGTGAAAACGACGTCCTGTCGAACCGGGACAAGAAGCAGCACTCCGAGCAACGCGGCCTCGACGGCAACCGGACCAAGTCCGATCAGTATCAGGATCATGCAGCCAACCGGTTGCCCGAGGAGTAGGCTCGGTCGGCTGATCGAGCCTCGGCGCTTGCGCGCGACGGATCTCGCAAACCGGGAGCTTCGGGCAGCGGAATTGGCACTGGAGAACAATCCTGTGCAGAGCCGAAATCGGATCGGCCCTGCGGCTGGAACCGCCTTGCAAACTGCGTCCGTCTATGGTCTCAGTGAATTTGAAGAGACCTCATTTGTTAAGAGAAAGCGATGTCTCGCGCGAGCCACGGCGATCTCGGCCCTCAGGCGAGCCTGGGCATGGACCAGGAGATTGCCTCACTGTTGTCCGCCATTGAGCAGGAAAAGGTTCCTGATCGCCTCACCAAGCTCGCGATCCAATTGCAGAACGCGTTGATCGAAAAGCGCAGGCGCGAGACGACAAACTGACCCCCGACAAAACGTCACTTGTCAACGTCGCCTGGCAGCCTCCAAATCCCAATGATCCTCCGATAGATATTGGCGCCTTTCGACCAAGGTTTGCGGCGAGCTCTCGCCGAGGAATTCCAGAACACCCGCACGCGCGCGGTTGAGCCGGCTTTTCACAGTGCCGACCGCGCAGCCGCAAATCTCCGCCGTTTCCTCATAACTGACGCCCAGGACGCCGATCAGCATCAGCACTTCGCGCTGGTGCGAGGGAAGCTTCTGGATGGCCCGGTGGACTTCCCTGCTCTGTACCGACCAATCTTGGGACGCTTCCGAAATCGGCCGGCTGGAAGCGCAGTCGAGCAGGCCGGGCGCCTCCCTGGCCGCTGCCTTGATACGTGTATAATGGGTGTTGCGCATGATGGTGAAAAGCCATGACTTCATGCGCGTTCCCGGCTCGAACTTGTCCAGATTAGCAAGCCCCTTGGTCAGCGTTTCCTGAACCAGGTCATCGGCATCGTCCGGCATCCGGCAAAAGGTCCGCGCGAAAGCTCGTAACGCAGGGATGAGATCGACGATGGATATTCCCTCTGCCTCGCGGCTCCGCGTCACATGATCTCCGGGTATCAATGTTCTGGCCCCAGGAATGGTGGTTGATAATCGCAGATTAGGCAGAATGCGTGAGGATAAGGATCGTTCCTGTCTGATTGCACCTCGATCGAACTTGTGATCGGCCGCAACAAAACGGCTCCAGGAACTCAGAAATTCCTGAAATCGCCTCGCGCTCGGACGGAGCCACGAGACACGGTTTAAATCCTTGTTTCGATGTCGTTCTCGCGCACCAACACTGCTGGGCGGCATGCGTCAGATGAACCAGGTTGCCACAAGGCCGATTGAGGCTGCAAAGATCGCAGCCGTTGTCACGCCGCCGAGGAGATTGGTGACGCGGCTGTTGGTCTTGTCGCCCATGATCCTGCGGTTGTTGGTCATCAGCAGGATCAAGAGCAGCAGCGGCGGGGTGGAAAAGCCCTGCACGATTCCGGACCAGACCAGGGCTCGCATGGGATTGAAGCCGAGAAAGTTGAGTCCGACCGCAATGAGTGTGAAGGCTGCGGTCGCCAGGTAGAAACCCGGCGCTTCGCGCGGTTTGGCGCTCATGCCGTGCTTCCAGCCCAGGGCCTGCGCGAGATCGAAGGCTGCGCCGGTCGTCATGACCGGCACCGCCAGGAAGCCCACGCCGATCACGCCCGCGGCAAAGACGATGCCGGCGGCCTCGCCCGCAAGGGGGCGCAGCGCCTCGGCCGCCTGCGCAGCGGTGTCGATCTCGGTATGGCCGGCTTGGTGCAGCGTCGAGCCTGTCGACAGGATGATGAAATACATGATGAGGTTGGAGAACGTCATTCCGATCAGGATGTCATGGCGCGAGCGCCGCAATTCCGCATGGGTCGCGCCCTGGCGTTGTTGAAGAGTGGTTCTTCCTTTCGCGATCTCCTCTTCCACCTCCTGGTTGGATTGCCAGGTGTAGAGATAGGCGGACAGGGTCGTGCCGATGATGGCAACGAGGATCGACAGGTATTCGCGGCTGAACTCGATCTTCGGCAGAAAGGTGCCGAGCAGAACGGGCATCAGCTCCGGCTTGGCAAGAACGGCCGAGACCACATAGGCCAGCAGCGCCAGCGCCAGCACCCTGGATACGTTCCTCAGAAGCTCGTAGGAGCCGAAAACCTGCATCGCGAAGATGAAGGCGGCGACGAAGACGACAATCAGCGACGCCGGCAAAGGCACAAAGAGGTTGATCGCCGCCGACATGGCTCCGAGATCCGCGGCCGCCTCGATCGTGTTGCCGATCAGGACGCCGACCAGAACCGACCACAGCAGCCACCGCGGATAGAAATCGGCGATCACCTGGAACAGACCACGTCCCGAAACCTGACCGAGCTTCGACGACAGGTAGACGACGGTGTACATCATCGGCAGCGTGACGGGCGCGGTCCACAGCAATTCGGGCCCGAACCTCGCTCCGGCGCTGGCATAGGTTCCGATTGCCGAGCAATCGTCGTCGGCGGCGCCTGCGATCAACGCCAGACCGACGGACCGACCGATACTCCTGCCCTCTCGCTTGTCCACGCTGCCGTCCATAACAACAAGCCTGCCGGCAGCAGAGACACGGGTCGACCGATGCTCGATGGGCGGTGAGCCCGCCTGCCAATGCAAGGCCGAACAGCGCGGCGAGCGGATTGTTCCGTGAAGTTTGTTCGGCTTCGACCAGCGTCGAAGCTGCATCGTCAGGTCACAAGTTGGCAGACGTTGGCGGTGGCACTTGACGGCACGTGAGCATAGGCGGGTCCGCGCGACCGCGGCTTGCGAAGCTATTCACGCCAATCGTCAGAGCCGCTCCGGGCGATGAGACATGGGATGCCAGACCAGACGGCTCAGGCTGCCGAGACTTTCAACTGCGGAACGACCCGATCGCGAATGAACGGCACCTGCCTACCCCGCTTCACAAGCAGCGAGTGACCGATCCCGAGTATCTTGCGCACGCTCGCCAGCGCCGCTTCGTTCACCTCGATGTAGGCGACGATGTACCATTCGCCGTTTTCTTCCCTGGCCATGCCCAGCGGTTCGGCGTGCCATTTGAGCGCGCTGTGGTGGGGCATGAAGTAGGTTTCCTGGACGCCGCCGACGGCGCCCAGGCCCTCGTCGAGCGCGTATTCCATCACCGCGCAGCAGAGCTGTGTCAGCGTGCCACGCAGCCCGGTCGCGCGCTTGTCGGGAACGACGAAGGTGCGGGTCCATTCGGCCCAGTCGGGGCGCCGCGGGACGCCCGACTTCTCACACATATGAGGAAAAACCTCCGAGACCATGTGCGGCTCGCTCGTTGGGATTAGTCGAGCCGAGGTCACGACGCGCCCGTCTTCGATACCGAGCAAATAGGTTGCTGCATCCGTATCGAATTGGTCTAGTTCACGACCATCTGGGCTCGGAGGGCGCCAATGTTTCTGATGCACGAAAAAATCGTGCCGGCGGCGCAAAAACTCGTCGAATTCCTTTTCGTAGAGATGCTTGTTATGCGCATTGACGACATGAGCCGCAATCATCGCACGATCCCCCGATCGATCTTTGGGGGATGATTGCAGCGATGCTAAAATCGGTCACCTGTCCGATCGGACAGTTGACGTATTCAGGGGTGAATCAGGCGCCGGCGCACGGCCTCGACGACCGCCTGCGTAGTGGTGGCGACGCCGAAAGCCTCGCGGGCCCGCGCTGCGTGCCATTTGACCGTGCGCTCGGTGAGGCCGAGGATTTGCGAGGTCTCGGACGAGGTCTTGCCGGCGGCAGCCCACAGCAGCACCTCTCTTTCCCGATCGGTGAGCGGGCTCTCGCCATCTTCGTCATGGGAAAGAGCCTGGATGGTCATGCCGGCATATACTGCCATCGTCACCAACTGCCCCTGCTCGCGCTGCGACAGCTTGCAGGACTTGGCTGAAGAGGCGAACGACAGCACCGATTGCCAGTGATGGACGCTCAGCATCGGCACGGCAAAGCCGCTCCAGATGCCGAACTCGGTCGCCTCGCCCGCAACCCGCCGCGAGGCTTCCGTGTCGGACCACTTACCCGGAACTTCCGACCAGAGGAACGGCTTCAGCGTCTTTGCCGAATAGATACACACGCCATCCACGGCGGCGTGCTCGGCCTCAACATAACGTTCGAACCAGCCTGCGGGCCAGCCATTCAATTCCACCATCGGGGCGAGCTTCTGCCCGCCCAGAGGGACGCCGCTCAAGATGAGATGTTCGAATCCAAGATTTCTTACTGTCTCGAGCAGATCGCTCAAGAGCGGCCCTGTAGCCGTGTGCTTCCTGCATCGCTCAACGAAGTCGAATACGTCTGAATCGATCATGCCAGAGACCCCAACTCCCGCACGGCCGTTTATAACTCATTTTAGACAAGTCCAATATGAAAAAGCCCGGGTCATATGAGCGCAATGCGCAGCCAGGCAGTATTTCCGAAGCCGCCTGTCAAACCATCATATTAGCAATAAACGATGTGTTAATATGTGTGATGCAGCCTTGCTGATCGGGAACCGATCCCGATCGACGATCCGGCCCAGAAGTGCCGCGACGTCCGACCGATGCGGAGCAAAACGCATGAGTGTCGAAACAGCACTGGCGCAGTTGCTGCGCATGATGCATAGCCGCGCGCTGAACTTGGCGACCTTGCCGGACGACGAGAGAGATCCGCACTACGACCGCATTCGCCTGTCGTGCTGCGGTGCTGCCGAGCAGATCGGGCAAAGCCCGGATAAGGCAGCCCTGACGGCAAACAGCATGGTTGAATTCACCCGCGCAATGGTGGGGATCATCGAGGCAGGCCGCGGGTAAGAGGCCGGTCGCATCTGAGTGACGGTTGGCCAGTCGCAGCGGGCCGCGCAAGTCCGGCGATGCCACTCACTCCGCAGCCTGCACCCTGTTTGCCGCGATGATCGCGCGGATTTCGGCGCGGCAGGAGCCGCAATTGGTGCCGGCCTTGAGCGTCTCGCCGATGGCTTCCACGGTTCCGCAGCCCGCCCTCACAGCGGCCGCCATCTGGTTGGCGCCGATGCCGAAGCAGGAGCAGACGGTGGCGCCGGGATCAGGCCTGTCGGCGCCGGCGCGACCGGCAACGATGCGGAAGCGCTGACGCTGGCCGGCATGCGCAATGCCGAGTTGATCGGCCGCCCAGCCGCGCGACACCGCGACCGGACCGGGTGCGACGAACAGCGCGCCGGCTAGATGCTCGCCCTCGAAGACAGCTATGCGGTGCTGGCCGGCATCGCGGTCGTGATAGGCGAGCGTCTCGGCATGCGGCAGGCTTCCGAACAGCGACCTGGCAAAGGCCGCCCAGTCGGTGTTGTCTTCGGCAAAAGCCAGTTCGACCCGCCAGCCGCCCTGGCAACGGGCGACGACCCAATAGTCGGCGGCGATCTGCTCCGGGCGCTGCCGCAGCACGGCAAAGCCAAAAGCCTTGGCCGCGAATTTCTCGATGCGCACAGCGACATGTTTCAGCGCCGGCTGGCCGGAGATGGGGTCCGTCAGTGGCGCGGTCAGCGTGTCAAGCCTGCCCCTGGCGGCGAACTGATCGGTCCAATGCATCGGCGCGAAGACGCTGCCGCGGCGCTGGCGTGTCGTGACCAGGGCGCGCACCAGCACCTCGCCGCGCGCGCTCGACAGGCGCACGATGTCGGCGTCGCCGATGCCGTGGACCCGAGCATCGTCGGGATGGATTTCGACAAAGGGTTCGGCGATGTGCTGCGACAGGCGCGGGCTTTTGCCGGTGCGCGTCATCGTGTGCCAATGGTCGCGGATGCGCCCGGTGTTGAGGATGAGCGGGAATTCGGGGCTGGTGCGGGTTTCGGTCGCGACGCGGGTGGGGATGAAGCGGGCTTTGCGGTCGGGCGTGTAGAAGTGGCCGTCGGCGAAGAAGCGGATGGATTGGTGTCCTCTCGCCCCGCGCCGCTCCGGCTGAGGTCGAGCTTGAATACCCCCTTCGGGCTGAACTCGCGCTTGAACACCCCCCTCTGTCCTGCCGGACATCTCCCCCTCAAGGGGGGAGATTGGCAGCTTCGCCCTTGGCGCCGGTCCTGCTGCGTTTGAGATTGGCGAAGGCCGCGGCGACAGCTGATCTCCCCCCTTGAGGGGGAGATGGCCGGCAGGCCAGAGGGGGGCGCCTCGGCTCGGCGCTGGCCACTGGAACGGTGCAAGGGTCTCATAGGCTTGGGCATCGACACCGCCATAACCACCAATGTCGAAATCCCGCGCGCCATCGTTCTCGAATCCCGAAAGCGTGGCGTGCTCGGCGAAGATCGCGCCCGGCGTCTCATGCCCAAATGCCTCGCCAAAGCCCATCCGCCGCGCCACTTCGGCGATGATCCACCAATCGTGCCGCGCCTCACCCGGCGAGGCCAGGAACGGCCGCTGGCGCGAGATGCGGCGCTCGGAGTTGGTGACGGTGCCGTCCTTCTCGCCCCAGGCGGTGGCCGGCAGACGGACATTGGCGTGGCGAACGGTGTCGGTATGTTCCAGAACGTCGGACACGACGACGAAAGGGCAGGCCTTGATCGCGGCTTGCACAGTGTCTGCATCCGGCATCGAATCAACCGGGTTGGTGGCCATGATCCACAGGGCCTTGATGCGCCCGTCGGCGACAGCCTTGAACATGTCGACCGCCTTCAGGCCGGGCCGCTCGGGAACCGTCGGCGAATTCCAGAAGCGGCGCACGCGCGCTCGATGCGCCGGGTTCTCGATCTCCATATGGGCGGCGAGCATGTTGGCCAGGCCTCCGACCTCGCGGCCGCCCATGGCGTTGGGCTGTCCGGTGACCGAGAACGGCCCTGCCCCCGGTTTGCCGATGCGGCCGGTGGCAAGATGGCAATTGATGATGGCGTTGACCTTGTCGGTGCCCTGCGACGACTGGTTGACGCCCTGGCTGTAGACGGTGACGGTCTTTTGCGTCGCTGCGAACAGTTCGTAAAACTGCAGAAGCTCGTCTTCGCCAAGGCCCGTCGCAGCGGCGATGCAGGCAAGATCGAGCGTTTCTGCCGCTGCCAGGGTTTCGCGGAAACCCGAAGTATGCGTGGCGATGTAGGCGCGATCGAGCGCATCGTTCCTGGCGAGATAAGCCAGCAGGCCCGAGAACAGGGCAGTGTCACCATCGGGCGCGATCGCCAGGTGAAGGTCGGCGATGTCGGCGGTCATGGTGCGGCGCGGATCGACCAGCACGATCTTCATGTCCGGGCGCTTCTCGCGCGCCGCGGCGATGCGCTGATAGAGCACGGGATGGCACCAGGCCAGATTGGAGCCGACCAGGACGATGAGATCGGCAAGCTCCAGGTCCTCATAGCAGCCGGGCACCGTATCGGAACCGAAGGCGCGGCGATGGCCGGCGACCGAGGAGGCCATGCAGAGCCGCGAATTGGTGTCGATGTTGGCTGAGCCGACGAAGCCTTTCATCAGCTTGTTGGCGAGGTAATAGTCTTCCGTCAGCAATTGGCCCGAGACGTAGAAGGCGACCGCGTCCGGCCCGTGCTCGGCAATGGTGCGCGAGAAGGTGGAGGCGACGCGGTCGAGCGCCTCATCCCAACCGACGCGGTGCCCTTCGATTTCGGGATAGAGCAGCCGGCCGTCGAGCCCGATCGTCTCAGCGAGCGCCGAGCCCTTGGAGCAGAGCCGGCCGAAATTCGCCGGATGGTCGGGATCGCCGCGGACGCTCACCTCGCCGTCCGCTGCGACCTTGGCCAGCACGCCGCAACCCACCCCGCAATAGGGGCAGGTGGTCCTCACCTCGCGCGCTTCGTTCATGATTTCAGGCAGCACGGCTGGCCAGCGCTTCGAGCGCGATGAACAACCGCTCGCCTTCCCGCTTCACCGGAATGGTGCGCACCGCGCCTTCATCGGCGCCAAGCGCCTTGCCCGTCTCCAGCGAGATCACCCAATTGTGCAGCGGACAGGTCACCGCCGCGCCATGGACAATGCCCTGGCTGAGCGGCCCACCCTTGTGCGGACAATGATCCTCGATGGCGAAGACCTGGTCCTCCGCGGTGCGGAAGACGGCGATCTTGCCTTGCGGTGTCGCGACGCAGCGGGCGCCACGGCGCGGAATGTCGGTGATGGTGCCGATCGCGATCCAGGTCATTGGATGGCTCCCGCCTTCGCTTGAGAGGAAATCGCCCAGGCACCCCCCTCTGTCCTGCCGGACATCTCACCCGCAAGGGGGGAGATTGGCAGCTTCGGTGACGGCGCCTTTCTTTCAACGTTGGCGATTGGCGAAGGCCCTTGTGGCATCCGATCTCCCCCCTTGCGGGGGAGATGGCCGGCAGGCCAGAGGGGGGTGTGAAGGAACGCTTCCATCGGCCCTACTCCGCCGCCTCGGCGAACCCGACCGAAGCCAGCGGCCGGAATTCGTGCTTGTCCTTGCCGGAGACGCGCTCCGACCACGGGTCGACCTGGGCGAATTTTTGGCTGAAGACGAAGCGCTCGTAATAGGCCGTGCGCTTCTCGCCGTCCTCCATGATCTGGCGCCTGATCTCGTCGATGCCGACGCGCTTGGCCCATTTGTAGATGCGCTCGAGATAGCGGGCCTGCTCGCGGTACATCTGCGTCAGCGCCACGATATGCTCCAGCGCCTCGTCCTCGGTCTTCACCAGCCCGAGCACCTCGGTGCCCTTGATGTCGAGGCCGGCAGCACCCGCGAAGTGGATCTCGTAGCCGGAATCGACACAGATCACGCCGACATCCTTGCAGGTCGCCTCGGCGCAGTTTCTCGGACAGCCCGACACCGCCATCTTGACCTTGGCCGGCGTCCACGAGCCCCACATGAACTTCTCGATGCGCACGCCCAGCCCGGTCGAGTCCTGGGTGCCGAAGCGGCACCAGTCGGAACCGACGCAGGTCTTCACCGTGCGCAGGCCCTTGGCATAGGCGTGGCCGGAGACGAAGCCTGCCTGGCCGAGATCGGCCCACACCGCCGGCAGGTCCTCCTTGCGGATGCCCAGCATATCGATGCGCTGGCCGCCGGTCACCTTGACCATCGGGATCTCGAACTTGTCGACGACATCGGCGATGGCGCGGAGTTCCGCGGCGCTGGTGACGCCACCCCACATGCGCGGCACCACCGAATAGGTGCCGTCCTTCTGGATGTTGGCGTGCACACGCTCGTTGATGAAGCGCGACTGGTAGTCGTCGGCGTATTCGTCCGGCCAGTCGCAGACGAGGTAATAGTTGAGCGCCGGCCGGCATTTGGCGCAGCCGCAGGAGGTCTTCCATTCCAGCTCCTGCATCACGGCCGGAATGGTCTTCAATCCCTTGGCCTTGATCAGCCGGCGCACCTCGTCATGGCCGAGCGCAGTGCAGGAGCACATGGGCTGCACGGCGGCCGGGTTGTAAGTGTCGCCGAGGGTAAGCACCATCAGCTTCTCGACCAGCCCGGTGCAGGAGCCGCAGGAGGCGGACGCCTTCGTGTGAGCGCGCACGTCGTCCAGCGAGGTCAGGCCCTTGCTGGTGATGGCACCGGTGATCTTGCTCTTGCAGACGCCGTTGCAGCCGCAGATTTCCGCATCATCCGGTAAGGCTGCAACGGCCGCCATAGGGTCCAGGGGGGCACCCCCCTGGTAGGACTGGCCGAAGATCAATGTGTCGCGCATCCCGGAAATGTCGGTCTGCTTCTTCTTGAGGTCGTTGAACCAGGCGCCGTCGGCGGTCTCGCCATAGAGCACGGTGCCGATAATGCGATCGTCCTTCAGCACAAGGCGCTTGTAGACGCCGGCCGAGGCGTCGCGCAGCACGATTTCCTGGCGGTCGTCGCCATCTGCGAAATCGCCCAGCGAGAAGAGCTCGATGCCGGTGACCTTGAGCTTGGTCGGCGTGTCGGAATGCACGAACGCCGCCGTCTCGTCGCCGGCAAGCTGCGAGGCCGCAACGCGCGCCATCTCATAGAGCGGCGCCACCAGGCCGTAGACCATGCCGTTGACCTCGGCGCATTCGCCGAGCGCGAAGATGTCGGGATCGTTGCTGCGCATGCCGGCATCGACGACGATACCGCGGTTGACTGCAATGCCGGCCTCCTTGGCGAGCGCGGCGTTGGGCCGGATGCCGACCGCCATCACCACCAGCGTCGCCGGGATGATCGTGCCGTCGGCAAGCTCGACCTGCTCGACCTTGCCGTTGCCGATGATGGCCTGGGTGTTGGCCTTGGTGAGAACCTTGATGCCGCGCTCCTCGACGGCGCGCTGCAGGAGATAGCCGGCCGCCGGATCGAGCTGGCGCTCCATCAGCGTCGGCATGACATGCAGCACGGTGACGTCCATGCCCTGCGCCTTGAGGCCGGCAGCGGCCTCGAGCCCGAGCAGGCCGCCGCCGATGACGACAGCCTTGGCGCGCGACTGGGCGGCCAGCATCATTGCCCGGACGTCGTCGAGGTCGCGATAGGTCAGCACGCCCGGCAGATTGTTGCCGGGGACGGGAATGATGAACGGCACCGAGCCGGTGGCGATGACCAGCTTGTCGTAGGCTTCGGTCACGCCGTGGTCGGAGGTGACGGTCTTCGCCGCACGGTCGATGGCGACGATCTTGTGGCCCTTATAGAGCGTGATGCCGTGCTTGATGTACCAGCCGTCGCCATGAATGATGATCTCTTCATAGTCCTTCTCGCCCGACAGAACCGGCGACAGCATGATGCGGTCGTAGTTCACGCGCGGCTCGGCGTTGAAGATGGTGACCTGGTAGCGCCCGGGCGCCTTTTCCAGCAGATGCTCCAGCATGCGCCCGGGGGCCATGCCGTTGCCGATGATGACGAGTTTTTCTGTCATGTCGCTGATCCGCTCCGGTCTCACTTGGCCGCGTAGGAAAGCGTCGAGTCTTCGGCGGCGGCCGCGCGGTCCATGCGCCGGATGGAAAAATGCATCCAGGCAAAGCACGTGACGACGATCATGAAGAGCAGCATGAAGCAGCTCGACCAGACGCCGGTGAGGTCGTTCAGCGCGCCGAAAGCGATCGGCAGGAGGAAGCCGCCGAGGCCGCCGATCATGCCGACCACGCCGCCAACCGCGCCGACACTCTGCGGATAGTAGACGGGGATGTGCTTGTAGACGGCGGCCTTGCCGAGGCTCATGAAGAAGCCGAGCACGCAGGCGACGGCGATGAAGGCGAGCGGACCGATCTCGAAATGGAAGGCGATCGGCCCGCTGATGCCGCGCACCACGTAGTCTGCCGAGGGGAGGGACAGAACCAGCGTCGCGACGGCACTGACCGCGAAGGTCCAGTAGAGCACGGTGCGCGCGCCGATGCGGTCGGAAAGCACGCCGCCATAGGCGCGGAAGATGCTGGCGGGGATCGAATAGGCCGCGCCGATCATGCCGGCGGTGGCGATGCCGAAGCCGTAGACGCCGATCAGGTAGCGCGGCAGCCACAGCGACAGCGCCACGAAAGCGCCGAAGGCGAAGAAGTAGTAGAAGGCGAAGCGCCAGACCTGCAGGTTCTTCAGCGGCGCGAATTCCTGCCAGAAGCTTCTCGGCGCTGCCGCCTTGCCGGCACGGCGCTCACGGATCACGGGGTCGTCACCGGTGGTGAACCAGAACACGATCGCCATGACGACAAGTGCGCCCGCCCAGATCTGCGCGACCGCCTGCCAGCCCCAGGCGAGGAGCACGAACGGCGCCAGGAACTTGGTGACCGCGGCGCCGACATTGCCGACGCCGAAGATGCCGAGCGCCGTGCCTTGCCGGCCGGCGGGGAAGAAGCGCGAGACATAGGCGACGCCGACGGCGAAGGAGCCGCCGGCGAGCCCGACGCCGAGCGCCGCGACCAGCATCTGCTCATACGTGTGCGCGAAAGCGAGCAGGAAGGTCGCGACCGCCGCCGCCAGCATCGTCGCGGTATAGACCAGCCGTCCGCCAAAGCGGTCGGTCCAGATGCCGAGCACCATGCGCACGAGCGAGCCGGTGAGGATCGGCGTGCCGACGAGCAGGCCGAACTCGGTCTCGTTCAGCCCAAGCTCCTGCTTGATGCGCACGCCGATGATGGAAAAGATCGTCCACACCGCGAAGCAGACGGTGAAGGCGATGGTGGACATTGCGAGCGCCTGCCGGGAGTCCTGGCTTGGCGCGGCTGGGAGGATTGCTGTCATCTTGGGCTCCGGGTTGCGGTGTGGGAGGCACCGCGAATTGTGTGGATCAGGGGCGGCATCGGTCAGCGCGTGGAGACCTCGTGCGGCGCGGTCACTTCAGGGCTCTTGCCCTCGGTCTTGAGGCTGGCGGGAAACAGCAGCAGCGCGGCTGTGAACAGCACCGCCGTCAGCAGGCTGCTGCCGACAAAGTCGCGCCGCCTGAAATCCTTGAGGGTCGTTCCGATCCGTTTCGTCATCGTCGTCTCCGCCTGGCGCCGCTTGGGATCGGCACCGTCGATTGCGTTTCGGGTCCAAACAAAAAAGCTGCCGGCCAGGCCTCTCGCGTCCGTCCATCCGGGATCGCGCGTCGACCTGAGCGGCAGCTTTGCCTGTAGCGCCCGCCATTGGACGCCTGTCTCGTTGCCCGCGAGGGGCTCGGTTACGTCAAAGCAGGAACCGTGCCAGTTTCGGCATGAGCTGGATTATGAAGTAAATTCAACGCACTGCACCGTCCGCGCGTTGGCAACGCCCCTGATGCGGCAGGTCAAACATTGGTCAATGGCGCTGAGGTGCCGCATAAATTTTGTGCAATGCACAAGAATGGCGTGCAAATGAACAGGTCTGCGAACCAGTTTCTCGGCACGGGATTGTCGACAGGTCGGACACTTAGTAGCGGCTAGGAATTTCACCGCGTTTTGGGAGAGATTATCGCGAACGGTCGGGGTTGGCCCCCAACGTCGTCATCCCTGGGCGAAGCAGGAGCGCAGCTCCGTCGCGGAGACCCTGGGATCCATTCCGTGACCTCAACCGAAGAATGCAGCGGAGCAGAATTCTGCACCGTAGCATCGCTCGGAAATCACGGAATGGATCCTCGGGTCTGCGCCGCGTCGCTTCGCTCCTTGCTTCGCCCGTGGATGACGAAGTGACGGATGGCTTCGGCAATCTCATGGGTGAGATCCGCTACCCACTCCCGACCTGCCAAAAACTCCGCGTCAGGGATCAGGCGTGTTTCTGTCCGGCGATATAGGCCTCGATCTGGTCGGGATCGAAGATCTGGCCGTCGAAGAATCCGTCGGGACCGAGCACGAGACTCGCTCCTGCCGAGCCGACCGGCGTCGCCGCCTTCAGCGCGCCTTCGACCTTGGCATTGGCGCCGGGCAGCGCCACGCCGAGCGGCTTCAGCGCCGAGCGGTAGAGGTCGGGGCGGTAGCAATCGCGCGCGATGGCCAGGTTCTGCGGCGTGTGCGGCAGTTGCCCCCAGCGCACCATCTGCGTGTAGAACCACAGCGCATGGCTCTTCCAGGGGAAATTCGCCGCCTTGTCGAAGGGCACGAAGAAATCCTCGATAGCCCGTTCCGCGCCGCCGCCGAGCGCAAGATGTCCGCTCAGCACCGGCATCTGGACCGCCGGCTTCTGGCCGAGGAAACGGGCGTCGGCCATCAGTTCTGCCAGCTCGGTGCGGTTCGTCGGATCCTGGCACCAGCGGGCCGAGTGATGCAGCGCCCGCAAAAGTGCCGCCAGCGCCTGCGGGTTCTGCTCAGCCCACACTTTGCGCACGCCGATCACCTTCTCCGGGCTGTTGCGCCACAGCAGCGCCTTGACGGTCACGATGTGGCCGGTGCCGGCGGCGACAGCCGCACTGTTCCAGGGCTCGCCGACGCAATATCCGTCGATGCGGCCGGCGGCCAGCGCATCGGCCATGAAAGGCGGAGGCACAATGACGATCTCGATGTCCCGGTCGGGATCGATGCCGCAGGCGGCGAGCCAGTAGCGCAGCTCGTAATTATGCCCGGAATGCGGATGCACGACGGCAAAACGCAGCGGCTCGCGGGCCGCCCCGACCCGCTCGCGGATTAGCGCACCCAGTGCGGCCCCCGCGCGCGCCGGGTCGAGGTCCGGTTCCGCGCCGTGAGCCGCCATGCCATCCCACACCGTGTTGGAAACGGTGATGCAATTGCCGCCAAGCCCAAGCGAGAACGGCACGATGGTCTCGGAGGCGATCGGGGTCAGGCCGAGGCTGCAGGCGAGCGGCATCGGCCCCAGCATATGGGCGACGTCGAAATGGCCGATGGCGATGCGGTCGCGGATATTGGCCCAGGAGGTCTCACGCTGCAGCTTGAGTTCGACGCCCTCGCGCGCGGCGAAGCCCATCTCGCCGGCCGCGACCAGCACGGCGCTGTCGAAGAGCGGCATGAAGCCGGCGGTGATCTGGTGCGCAGCCGTCATGCTATTCGCCCTCCAGCGGTCCGAGCAGCCCGGCGGCGGTCACCAAGCTCTGGGCGATCTCGCTGATCTTGCGGTTCTGGTTCATCGCCGTCTTGCGCAGCAGCGTGTAGGCCGCCTCCTCGGAGAGCCCGCGCGACTTCATCAAAATGCCCTTGGCGCGGTCGATGACCTTGCGGTTCTCGAGCTCGCTGCGCGCCTCCTCCAACTCGCGCGCCATGCGCGAAAAGGCGTTGAAGCGGCTCACCGCCATGTCGAGGATCGGCTTCACGCGCTCCTGCCTCAGCCCGTCGACGACATAGGCCGAGACGCCCGCCTCCACCGCCGCCTCGATCGAGGCCTGATCGGAGCGGTCGACGAACATTGCGATCGGCCGCTTCACCGCGCGCGACAGCTGGAACATATTTTCCAGCATGTCTCGGTTGGGGTTTTCGAGATCGATGACGATGACGTCCGGCTCGATCTCGGCAATGCGCCGCGCAATGCCGGCGACGTCATGGATAACCGTTACCCGCTCATGCCCGGCCTCGCGCAGTCCGGCCTCGATGATCGAGGCACGGATGCGGTTTTCGTCGATCACAAGAACGGCGAGCGAGGAATGGACCATGGGTTCAATATGTCGAAGCGGGGGGATTGTGCAATGCGGGATGGGAGGGGGCCGCGTTCCAATACACGCCCACGGCGTTGCCGATTAGCCCGCTAGGCAATTGGTCAACCACGACAGGGAGCAAAGGTGATAACTCGGCGCGTCGCAGTGCGAACGAAATCGCTCGTCTAATCAACCAGCAACGTTGCGAAGTATTCAATCTGATTTCTTCGTATTTGCTCGATTGCTCATCCAAGAGTCGGCCTCGGCCTGGATTAGCTCCAGGTTCTGTCGCTGGAAAGATTCCTGGTAGGTTACCGTGGTGACGATCAACGTATCACTGTAGCCCAACACAAGCTCACCGAGCGGTCGGTGGATAATTTCGTCTATTGGCCGCCGGTCGAAATGCACGATAAGCCCATCAAAGTAGAACCGAAAATGCGGCACCTCGTATTCAGGTTCCCCATCCAGACCAGGAATCGTCTTAGTCATGGCGATAGGCGTATGGTTATGTTCGAAGCCCATCGTAGACAGTTGCGTCAATTCCGTCTGGTAGAACTCGATCGGGTCAGGAGTTCGCTCTAGTACCATCCGCCGAAGCGTGTTCAAATCGTCTGAGGGAATCTCAATATCACCGAATTCTTCGCGCTCTGTTGCCCCTGCCCTCCACAGCAAGCTGAGCATGAAGACCCGCAGCAGACGCCAATCGACTCCGCTCAGTTCCCTAATACCCCAGCCAGTTGCGGGGATTTGGCGAATATCTGGTAACCTGGTCATCGGACCCCACCCCGACCATACCAGCTTCGCCTTCCGCAACTCTTTGATTGCCCAATCGTCGAGCTTCGCCAGAATGTCTTCCCCTGCGCGAGTTACCAGTCGATTGTCATACCAACTGCTGTGCCGAGTCGTTGGCGGACGCCCTTTCCCGCCCTGCATAAGAGGCTTACCTAGGCCACCAGCTTTGGTGAGCGCTTTTGGCAGAAGATGGGAATCCACGAATCTGCCCCGGCTCCCTGTCAGCTTGCATACGCCGTCGGCCATTTGTTCCAGCTATCCATCCAAATCTGCTGGTTACAGGCTTTGCAGCAGCTTGTTGAAAGTTGAGAAAATCGATTCCGCCCGATCCAGGGTTTTGTTTATCGGCGCGCTTTTTCCGTCGAGCAATTTTTGATGTCGGATCAGGTATGCTGCTGGAGAGAAGTGATCGAGCATAGGAATAGTCTCCGGGAAAACCCTAAAGGCTGCTTCGGCCTGCTTGATCAGACGGCTAGTTTCCTTGTCAGCATCTCGGAGCTTGTCAGCGGTCAGTGTTTGAGAGTCCTTCAAATCGTAGCAAGCATTTAGAATGTTGGCGAAAACCTCTGGCTCGAAGATATCTTCGATATCGGCTTCAGGTCGCTCAAGGAAATCGGCCATCGTGTAGAATTGGCCCGCCTTGAGTACAGCCGATCGCTTCATTTCTTCGATCTTCTTCCGATCTCCGCTGGCCTGATCCGACAGCACCGCCACATTCAATCCATTACCAGCGAATAGCGAGACAAAGGACCGTACTTTGTCGATCCCGCCGGCCGGGCAAACGACCCATCTCGCATCAAGGCTAATTCGACCTCGTTGCCTAAGAACTTCTGAAAGCGCTTGCATATAGAGGATATCGCCGGGCCCCTCTACCAAGAGGGTATTTTTCCCAACAAAAAGCGATTGACTGATGTCGTATCCGAGCGCGGCTTGGAGCGGAAACAGCGTGTCAGGATCTAGGCTGAGAACGTCGTCTTTGACCTTCGTGCCAATGGGGACACGCCTTGCCCCCTTCATTTCGATTTGATCCTGCACAACACGGACGGCAGCCAGTTCGTTGGCGGGAACCATAAATGGGGAATGTGTTGAATAAATTATCTGATGGTGCGAAGCCAACTTTTCCCTGAAAAACCTGAGCAGATCGGCCTGAGCCTTTCCGTGAAGCGTCAATCCCGGTTCGTCGAGTAACAGCACGACTGGTGAAGGGTCATTCTTCACTCGAGCAAATTTGACCAGGAACGAGAAGAACCAAACGAAGCCGGCGCTTCTTTCCGAGAAAGGAGTGTCGACACGATGTAAGCTATTCTGAATGCGTGCTCTCGCTATCGTGCCGCTATTGAACGGCGATGGATCTCCCGGCCTAGCTGGGTCAACTCGAACCTCTACACTCAAATCAGGATTTTGCGTCCAGTACTCAAGGATTTGATCGGTGATATTATTCGATGCTGCACCAAGTTTTGCGTTAAATGTTTCGTATGTCGTTTCATTTGATATTTCATCGATCGAAACACCTGCATAATCCAGAAAATCGGTGAACAATCTGACACCACGATTCTGATCGAGCATTATGCTTCCGTCAGAGATCATTTGCCGAGTCAACTCAATCTGAATTGCGCCATCCATGCGATCGTAGGACGAGAAATACATAAACTTTGGGAGCATCCCTTGCAGTATTTTTTCGGTTTGCCCCTTCGCGGTTCCGCGCTCTGCAAGGTATTTTTGCAGTTCCTTATGCTTGTCCGTGGGGGACGAAATTTTCGGGATTTCCGCTATCAAATTGCTTGTGGTCGTGACGGCTGAAAGGACTGCACGTTCTGCGTCATCCAGCTTGAATTTCGCATATAGGAAATCTAGTGCCTTCTTGAAATTGAGCGGTAAGTTCGGAAATTCAAAGTCCCGCCCATACCGCCGAATTGCCGTTATTACGTCAGACGTAAAAACATCGGGGCCCACGGCGTCGGCAATCCTGGCCAACTCCTTCTCATCGAGCTTCCAAATCGTTGAAATCGCGATGGCGTCCTCTTTCGAATGACGCTCGGCGTATTGCGTTAACAATCGGCGAGGATAGTCTCTTTCCTTGTCGAAAGTTGCGGGCGTTGCAGCATGTGGATTCAGCGCAGCAAGAGCGAGCAACACGGCGCTCTTTCCTGCCTCATTCTTCCCGACCAGACACGTGACCTGATCTACGTCAAACTGGCCGCCATCCTCGGCGGAACGAAAATTGGTTACATGTGCTGATATAAGCCGCATCACTTTCCCCCTTCTCCCAACTTTCATGAAAGCATTGGGTAAGAGTAGAGTCGAGTACTCCGACGCGGAAATTCACTGATAGTATGCTAACAATAAGGCAGAGTCTGACCCTGTCAGACATGGGCAAAAGGCAAAGGCCCCCTGCTCGCGCATTCAAACGGAAACTGAGTGACCTCGTTAAGGTGGCGATTGACTACGAAGAACTGCAAGACAAGAGGGACGCAGTTCTTTAGGCGAACACCTGACTGACTACAACGAGAGGGCTTGGTTGAGACCGCGCCCTCTCTATTGTCGCTGTCGATGCATGCAGGCGACCCCGAACAAACAGAACCCTACTCCGCCGCCTCGTACCCCGCGATGCCCTTGATCTCCAGAAAATCCTCCAGCCCATACTCGGCATACTCCCGGCCGTTGCCGGATTGCTTGTAGCCGCCGAAGGGCAGGCCGGCGTCCCAGGTCGGGTAGTTGATGTAGACGCAGCCCGAGCGCATGCGGGCGGCGACCTGGCGTGCCTTCTCGATGTCCTTGGCCTGGATGTAGGAGGCAAGGCCGAAGACGGTGTCGTTGGCCTGCTCGACCGCCTGCTCGACCGTGTCGTAGGGCATGATCGACAGCACCGGCCCGAAAATTTCCTCGGTGGCGATGCTCATGTCGTGGGTGACGTTGGCAAACACGGTCGGGCGGACATAATACCCGCGGTTGAGCTCGGCCGGGCGGCCGGGGCCGCCGGCGACCAGCGTCGCGCCTTCATCGATGCCGGCCTGGATCAAAGCCTGGATCTTGTCGAACTGGAGCTGGCTGACCACCGGGCCGAGTTTTGTTCCCGGCGCGTCAGCCGGGCCGACGGTGAATTTCTCGGCGGCGGTCTTGGCGTAGGCGGCCGCCTCGTCGTGGCGGTCGCGCGGCACGAACATGCGGGTCGGCGCGTTGCAGGACTGGCCGCTGTTGCCGAAGCAGCCGGCGACGCCCTTGGTGACGGCCCTTTCGAGGTCGACATCGGGGAACAGGATGTTGGCCGATTTGCCGCCAAGCTCCTGGTGCACGCGCTTGACGGTGTCGGCAGCCGCCTTGGCGACCAGGATGCCGGCCCGTGTCGAGCCGGTGAAGGACATCATGTCGACGTCCGGGTGGCTGGCCAGCGCGTGGCCGACGGTCGGGCCGTCGCCGTTGACGAGGTTGAAGACGCCCTTCGGCACGCCGGCCTCGTCCATGATCTCGGCGAAGATGATGGCGTCGAGCGGCGCGATCTCGGACGGCTTCAGCACCATGGTGCAGCCGGCCGCGAGCGCCGGGCCGACCTTGCAGGCGATCTGGTTGAGCGGCCAGTTCCACGGCGTGATCAGGCCGACGACGCCGATCGGTTCCTTGACGACGAGCGAGGAGCCCTTCACATGGCGAAACTGGAAGGTCTTCAGCACCTCGGCCATCTTCTGCAGATGCGCCCGGCCGGAGGCGACCTGGTTGTCCAGCGCGAACTGGCGCGGCGCGCCCATCTCGCGTGAGACGGCGAGCGCAAGATCGCCGCTGCGCTTCTTGTAGACCTCGATGACGCGGTTGAGGATATCGAGCCGCTCGGCGACTTCGCTGAAGCCGAAGCTGTTGAAGGCGCGCCTGGCGGCGGCCACCGCCTTGTCGACATCGGCCTTGCTGCCGAGCGAGATCTGCGCGAAGGCGTCCTCATTGGAGGGATCGATGACATCGAAATTGTTTGGCACCACCGGATCGACCCAGGCGCCGTCAATGTAGAACTGCAGATTGTGTGACATGGTTCTCGCTCCTGTCGGCCGCCGCTGCTTGATCGTCGTATACCGCCAGAGGTAACGGCGCGGCAGTGATGGTGTCAAACGCGAGGGACAGCTGATCCAGCGCGTCGCGTTCAGATGCCTTCGTGCGTATCGCCGAAAAGTGTACCGCGGTTTTGGGAGAGCGACACAAAAGACCGAAAGCGCGCCGCCCAATGCGGTCCATCGCGACGCGCTTCAAGGCTCCAGCCTCTTGCCCATATAGACGGTTGCCCCGTTCATGAAAGGCTCTTCGCGATCGAGCGCGTAGCCGTGTTTCCTGTAGAGCGCGATATTGGCCTCGAAGGCGCCGTTGGTCAGCAGGCGAAGCTCCGGGCGGCCTGCCTCGACCGCCTGGGAGGCAGGAGCCTGTCAACCAGTCGCTGGCCCAAACGGCCGGGCGAAACCTTAGCCCTCAAACGAGCTCGCCGCGACATAGATGGCGGCCAGCTTCTCGATGCCGGCTTGGTCCTCCTTGTCGAAGCGGGCGGGCAGCGGACTGTCGAGGTCCAGCACGCCGAAAACGCCGTCGGCGTCCCGCAGCAGCACGACCAGTTCCGAACGCGAGTCGGCATCGCAGGCGATGTGGCCGGGGAAGTCGTGCACGTCCTTGATCAGCATCGACATGCCGAGATCGACCGCCGTGCCGCAGACACCCTTGCCAACGGCGATGCGCACGCAGGCTGGCTTGCCCTGGAACGGGCCGAGCACCAGCTCTTCGTCCGATTGCAGGAAATAGAAGCCGGCCCAGTTGAGGTCGGGGACCATCTGAAAAATCAGCGCCGCGGTGTTGGCGGCGTTGGCGATCGAATCGCGCTCGCCTTCGAGCAGCGCTTTCAATTGCACGGCCAGTTCGTCGTAGAAGGCGGGCTTGTCGCCGGTATCGATGGCGGTTGCCGCAAACATCATGTCGCCTCCGCGTTGCAAGCCGGCCGGAACGCCCGCTACCGTTCCACTCTCTGCCAGCAATGAAGGCTCTGGGAAATAGAACTATCGTGAACACTGTCCAGTCCTGCCGCACGCCTCTTGTCCCACCGGGGCGTTCCCTGTGCGACGAAGTGCAGGCCTTCCCATGAAGGCTCCCCTTTCACTCCGGCCCGGCACGGTGGCGGCGGTGTTCGTGGATCTGCAGGAGGAACACCGCAGGACAGGCGCTATCTGGTCGAGGGCTTCGCCGAGATCCTCGCCAACGTCCAGCGCCTGCAGCATGCTGCGCGGCGCAATTTCGTGCCGCTCTACCACTGGGCTTATGTCGTCGATCTTGCCGAGGCGCGGCCGTTCCATCCGGTGGACGAAAGCGGCAAGTCGGCCTTCTCCGACAAGGACGATCCGCTGACGGCGACCTGCCATGAGGTGGCGCCGCAGGACGGCGAAGCCCTGCTGGTCAAGCAGGAAGCGAGCGCCTTCGCCAGGAACGACTTCGCCGACAGGCTCAAGGCAGCCGGCATCGAATGGCTGGTCGTTGCCGGCGTGTGGACGGAGGCCTGCGTCGACGCCACGGTGAAGGACGCGGTGGCGCGCGGATTCCGTGTGCTGCTGGTCAAAGATGCCTGCGGCAGCGGCAGCAGCGCCATGCACCAGACCGGCATCCTCAACCTCGCCAACCGTCTGTATGGTGGCGCCGTCACCAACACGCTCGACGCCTGCCGGCTAATGGCCGGCGATACGGTAAGTGCCTGGCAGGTCGAAGGCGCGGTGCCGCTGCGCTTCACCTTCGAGAACGCGGCGCGGCTCTACGCCGAGCTCTGACAGCGACGCCCGGCCACCGGCCCGGTCAGACGGATACGCAATGCCGAGAACGACGCTGCGGAGTCTTTACGAGAATATCTCCGCCAGTTCGTCGACGCCGCCACCTTCCTTTACTCGCCGCAGCTCGATGTAGGCGGCCGTCACACCAACGGACGAAACTGTCCAAACGATCGCCGAGACAATGGCAAAGGGGATTGTGCCGATGATCAATGCAGAGGCCGTAGGAATAGCGGTCGCGGCATATCCAATTCCAGAAATCAAGGCCACACGCATCAGGAGCGTCAGCCCCAGGGTTATCGAAAACAGGCCGAAAATCGGCCAGCGATATCCTCTGGTCAGGGCGCGGCTGCGTGACATAGAAGCGATCGGCCCAAGCTCTTCCCGGATCGCCACGGGTACAGCAACCGAGATTCCCATCGCCCATATGATAGCAGGTACGGTCAAAAGAACGAACACGACACCGCTTCCATAAGGAGGAAAAAGTAGTCCGGCGCCAAGTCTCATGTACCCAATGAAAGATTTGACGAGATAGATCGCGAACCCTATCCCCAGGACCGGACCAAGATGGTGCAGACCCGTTCGAACACAGCTCGTGGTCGTTGGTTGATTACCGTTGATGTCGTCGATTGTTGCCCTGGACAGCGCTGCGTGACCCACGAAATGCGCCGCCAGGCACAGCACCCCGGCACCTTGGACGGAGCCTACGTTGGCCGCGGTCGCCCAAGGGCTGTTGCCGTATGCGCCAGCCACATACGCCAAACGCGGCCAATACCAGAAACTCCATAGACCAACAAAGTCAGAGGAAGAACGAAAAAAAGCGCACCGACGACTAATGAAAGGACCAAATTCTGCCCGACGAAAGCAACAGTCGTGCTGATTACCTTTCCCAGTCGCAATTTTTCTGACCGTCCCAGAGCCGACCCCACCACGGCGGATGTCGCCAATCGTTACGAGAATATCTGCGCCAACTCGTCGACGCTGGCGCCCTCCTTGACCCGCCGCAGCTCGACATAGCTAACCGCGCTGGCAACGGACGAAAGCACCAGAACCGCCGTCCTCACGGTGGCCTCTGCCAGCAGTCCGAACGTGACGTTCAAAGGAATCGCGAAGCGGTTGACCACCAGGCTCGCCAACGCACTCGCCACAGTGAGGATCAGCCACAGCCCCAGCAGCCGCCAACGACTTCCCTTGGTCAGGTCGCGGCTGCGCGCCATGCTGTCGAGAATGCCGCATCCTTCCTGGATAAGGACCGGCATCGCGACCGCCCAGCGAAGCACGAGAAGTATGCCGGGCACGATCAGCAGTACCAGGCCGACCATAATCCCAAGCGTCGCCAGCAGCGAGAGGCCGAGAATCGGAAACAACAGCGCAAGCGCGATACCGAAGCAATCCGAAAAGATTGGCTTCTCGCCGCGCAGGTCCACGATGGTGGCACGCATAAGAGACGCCTGTAGAATGGCGGTGACGACGAAATAGACAGGCACGCCCAGCACAACGAGGATCGCGTGCTGGGAAAATAATTCCTGCGCTGGCAACCGGGCGGCACCACTATTCACGTACCAAAGCCATGCGGCGAACCTCGGCAGGGCGTAGAACGCCACCCCGAGGCCAACACACAGGACCGGGTTGCGGCCAATCACCGCAAAGCTGTCATGAAACACCCGCCCGATCCGGAACCGATCGGGCGCACTGAGAGCGGTCGACACCATGGCGATCCTCTTGGGTGACGGTCTTCTTGATGCATGCCGCCCAGAAGTGTGCAGCGGTTCTGGGGCAATGACATGCGTAAGAACAAAGACTTAAAGCGCTTCGCCTGAATCCGTTCAGCGCGACGCGTTTAAGAAAAGATCTCCGCCAACTCGTCGATGCTGGTGCCTTCCTTGACCTGGCGCAACTCGACATAGGTGACCGCGGTGGCTGTCGACATGATCGTCGACATCACCGCCGAAACAACGGCGCTGAGGACGGTGCCGATGATGCCGCCGAAGAGATAGACGACCGTGCCGAGAACCGCCTGGATAACAATGGCCAGGATGGTGATGATGACGAACAGCCCGAACAGCGACCACCGGTTGCCCTTGGTCAGCGCGCGGCTGCGAGACATCGAGCCGAAAACGCCGAGACGCTCCTGCACCAGGACCGGCACAGAGACGCACCAGCCAAGCCACAGGATGATGCCGGGGACCAGCAGCGCCAGGGAGGCAAGCCCCGCGCCGAGCGCGACCAGGATCCCGATGCCGATCGTCGGCAGCAGGCACCGAAGGGCGATCTGAACGCTGTCGCCAAACTCAGGCTTCTTGCCGTTCAGGTCCTCGATCGTGGCCCTGACCAGGGCCGACTGCAACATCAAGGACATGAGGAAGTAGACAAGGACGAACACGAGGGTGAACAGCGAATCACGGATCACCACGTTTGGATCGTTCAATGCGAGATTGGGATCGCCGGACGCCAGATTGGCTACGTGGGCTTCATTCCAGAGTTGAAACAGGAATGTCGGAAGCCCTGAAAACAACAGCGCAAGCCCAATGCAAAGCCCTAGATTGCGGGTAATCACCCCGAAAGTGCTGTTGAACACCCTGCCGATCTCAAATCTGCCGGGCCGTCCCAATGTCGCAGTGGTCATGATATTTTCCCCCGAGTCACCGCTGCATCCGTTTGGGTGACACACAAGTAAATTTGCCAAGTTTGAAGGGCCGCGTCCAGTGCACTTGCAATTGTTTGGACATGTTGCCAGTGTCGGCGCCGAACCGCAGGTTGCAGGGGGAAGGAGCGGGTGACTGTCGCACAGCCGGGCACGGCCGACGCCGAATGGCTGGCCAAGCTGCACAAGCAATTGCTGGCGGACGATTCGATCCAGTTCGACCTGCCGTCGCTGGTGCAGGTGAAACCGCCGGAATGGCTGAAGCCGCTGCTGCAGGCCCTGGGCAAGATCGGGCCCTACATGATCTATCTGTTCTGGGGCGCGGTGATCATCGGCGTGGTGGTCATTGTTTTCCTGATCGTCCTCGAAGCGAAGGGTGTCGCCTGGCGGCTGCCGTGGCGGCGGAAGCGAGCGGAGGTCGAGGCGCAGGAGGAATGGCGTCCTGATGCCGGTGCGGCCCAGATCCTGCTCTCCGAAGCCGACGCGCTTGCCGCGCGCGGCGACTATGACGAGGCGGTGCACCTTTTGCTTCGCCGCAGCGTCGCCGATATCGCCACCCGCCTGCCCGACTTCCTGCGCCCGTCGCTGACGGCGCGCGACATCGCGGCCGCGAGCTCGATCCCGACCCGCCCCCGCGCCGCCTTCAGCGACATCGCGCGCATCGTCGAGGCCGCGCTGTTCGCGCGCCGCCCGGTGGGCATGGAGGGTTGGCAGCATGCACGCGGTGCCTATGAGCGCTTCGCCTTCCGGGATGCCTGGGCATGAGCGCGGAGGTGACTGACACAGCGCAGGAGCCGTTCAGCCGCAGGACGCTGTTCTGGGGCATCTTCGCCAGCCTGCTGGCGGCGGCCGGCTTCTTCCTGCTGTCGACCTATGCTCCCGACTTCCGCCAACCCGCGGGCGGCGCCACCCCGCTTTCCAAGGGCGGCACCGGTTATGCCGGGCTGGTCGAATGGCTCAAGCTCACCAACGGACAAGCGCCACCCATGGCGCGCGGCGAGAAGGATTTGGAGTCGCCCCTGGCATCCACCTTCCTGCTTGTCGTCACCATCGCGCCGGACAGCGACCCGGCAGCGCTGCAGCGCATCCTGAAACTCCGCTCGGGCAAGGACACGCTGTTCGTGCTGCCCAAATGGCAGACCATGCCGCTGCAGGGCGACGAAGGCTGGGAGATGAAGATCGAACGGCTGCCGACCACCATGGTCAACGACTGGCTCGGCCGCATCGCCAAGGCAAAGCTCGGCGAAGGCAAGCCGATAGCCGGGCAGATCGATATCGAAGGCCGCAAGATCGCTGTGCCCGACGAGCTGCAATGGGTAGCCGACGATCATCCTCTGATTGCGGCGGGCGATGGTAAGGCCATCCTTACCGAGCTCGACGAGGAGCCCTTTTACATTCTCACCGATCCGGATCTGATCAACAACGCGGCACTGAAGGATGAGCGGAAGGCGGCGGCAGCGCTCGACATGATCGGCATGCTGGAACCCGCCAGGGGCGCTGTCATGTTCGACCTGACGCTGCATGGCATTGGCCAGACCTACGATCTCGCCAAGCTCCTGGTCGAGCCGCCCTTCCTGGCGCTGACGCTGTCGGTGCTGGTGGCCGCCGCCCTTGCCTTCCTGCATGGACTCGGCCGGTTCGGACCGCCGCGCGCCGAGGGGCGCGCCATTGCATTCGGCAAGCGGGCGCTGGTCGACACAACGGCAATGCTGCTGAAGCGTGCCGGGCGGCTGCAGGGTTTGGGCGACCGCTATGCGTCGCTGATGCGGCAGCGCGCGGCTGCGCTTCTCGGCGCGCCATATGGATTGCAGGGCGATGCCCTCGACCGCTGGCTCGATTCCCGCGACAGGCAAGAAACGCAGGGCTTCAGCTCGCGCTTCAAGGCCGCGAACGATTCCAACAGTTTGACCGGAATGCATGAAGCAGCGGAAAAGCTGCATGACTGGACGGCAAGGAGGCTTGGTGAACGTCGATGAAGTGAAGACCCTGGCGAGCGCGATCAGGGATGAGGTGGCCAAAGCAATCACTGGGCAGCGCGACACCGTCGATTTGATGCTGACGGCGCTGTTCGCCGGCGGCCACATATTGCTCGAAGGACCTCCGGGCACAGCCAAGACTATGACCGCACGCTGCTTTGCGCAGGCGCTCGGCGTCGCCTATGGGCGCATCCAGTTCACGCCGGACCTGATGCCCGGCGACATCGTCGGCTCCAACATCTACAATTTCCAGACCGGGCAATTCACGCTCACGCACGGACCGATCTTCTGCGATCTGCTGCTTGCCGACGAGATCAACCGCACCCCGCCAAAGACGCAGGCGGCACTGCTGGAAGCCATGCAGGAACACGCCGTCACCTTCGACGGCACCACCCATTCGCTCGGCCAGAACTTCATGGTGGTGGCAACGCAGAACCCGATCGAGCACCAGGGCGTCTATCCGCTGCCCGAAGCGCAGCTCGACCGCTTCCTGTTCAAGCATCGGGTGAGCTATCCGGATGCGCAGGAGGAACGCGCCATCATCGTCCATCACGGCGGTGGCTCCGCCTCGCACGACATCAAACAGTACGGCATCACCGCGCAGACCGACCGCAAGACGCTCGAAGCGGCGTTGGCCACGGTCGGCGGCGTGACCCTCGTCGACGATGTCGTCGGCTATATCGCGGCGCTGGTGCGCGGCACGCGCGAGAGCCCGGACCTCGAGGTCGGCGCCAGCCCGCGCGCGGGCGCGATGCTGGCGCGCGCGGCAAGAGCCCGCGCCGCGCTCGACGGCCGCAACTACGTCATCCCCGACGACGTCAAGGCTTTAGCCGTGCCGGCGCTGCGGCACCGCGTCATCCTCTCGCCGGCGGCGCAGATCGACGGACGGCTGGTGGAGCAGATCGTGTCCGACCTCGTCGATCAGACGGAAGCGCCGCGTTGATCTATCCGAGCGGACGAGCGGTGTGGGCAGCGGCGGCGGGGGCGATTCCCGCCTTCCTGATCGCGCTCGTGCTGCCGCAGGTCTGGTATCTCGGCCTGTTGTGGATCTGCGCCCTGCTCGCCTTTCTAGCGGTGGACGCGGCGGCCGGGCGCGGACGCGCCTCGCTGAGCGCCACGCTCACGGCGCCGCCGCAGGTCGGCGTCGGCGGGCGCTTCACGCTCCACGTCACGGCCGGCCTCGGCGCACGCCTGCGCCGCCTGCAGGCGCGCGTCGGGCATGACCAGCGGCTGGCGCCGGTCAACGGTACCGGCGGCGCGCTGCCGGCGCATGGCGGCACGCTCGATCTCGAATTCGACGCCATCCGGCGCGGCATGGCGAGCTTCGATCGGCTGTGGCTGCGCTGGCAAGGACCGTTCGGCCTCGTCTGGAACCAGGTCGTGCTGCCGATGGATCGCAAGATAGTGGTGCTGCCCGATGTCAGCCGGGCGCGCGACGAGGCGATCACGCTGCTGCAGCGCTCGGCGCTTGCCGACGGCCACGCGCAGAAGCGTGCCGGACAGGGGCGCGAGTTCGAGGCGCTGAAGGACTACCAGCCCGGCATGGGCCGGCGCATGATCGACTGGAAGCGCAGCGCCCGCCACGGCAAGCTGCTCGCGCGCGAGTTCCGGATCGAGGAGAACAACAACATCGTTTTGGCCATCGACTGCGGCCGCCTGATGTGCGAGCCGGTCGACGGCGTGCCGAAGGTCGATCGCGCCGTTACCGCCGCCCTTCTCTCCGCCTTTATTGCGCTGAAGGGCGGCGATCTCGTCAGCCTGTTCTCCTTCGACGCCAGGCCGCGCGTCTCCAGCGGTGCGGTGCGCGGCTCGCCGAGCTTCACCATGATCCAGAAGCGCGCGGCCGAGATCGACTATTCGACCGAGGAGACCAATTTCACGCTGGCGCTGACGACGCTCGCGGCCAAGCTCGACCGGCGCTCGCTGGTCATCATCTTCACCGATTTCGTCGACCCGATCAGCGCCGAGCTGATGCTGCGCACCGTGGGGCGGCTGACCGAGCGGCATCTGGTGCTGTTCATGCTGATGAAGGATGTCGAGTTGGAGACGCTGGCCGACATGGCGCCGGCGTCGCCCGAGGATGTGGCGCGCGCGGTCACCGCCGGCGACCTGCTCAGGCAGCGGCAGGTGGTGATCGGCCGGCTGCGGCTGCTCGGCGCGCATGTCATCGAGGCCGACCATCAGCGGCTTGGTCCGGCGCTGGTCGAACGCTATATCCAGCTCAAGGAAGAGAACCTCCTATGACGCTGCCGGCCGGCACCGATGCCGTGCGCCAGTCGCTGGCGAGCTTCCGCCAGGAGCGCGAGGCCGACTGGAAGGCCTTCGAGGCGCTGCTTGCGCGGGTCGAGAAGCGAGCGCCGCGCGCATTGTCGGAAGACGAGCTGCTGTCGCTGCCCCTGCTCTACCGCTCGGCGCTGTCCTCGCTTTCGGTGGCGCGCGCGACCTCGCTCGACAGCGCGCTGATTTCCTATCTCGAGGCGCTGTGCCTGCGCGGCTATTTCTATCTCTACGGCGCGCGGCGGACTTTGCGGGCACGCGTCGGCGACTTCTTCCTGCGCGACTGGCCGGCGGCGATCCGCGACCTGTGGCGCGAAGTGTGGGTGTCGGTCGCGCTCACAGTCATTGGCGCGATTGCCGGTTACTGGCTGGTCGCTTCCGACAAGCGCTGGTACGACGCCATCATCGCGCCGAGCCTGGCCGGCGGGCGCAACCCGGATTCCTCGGCCGAGATGCTGCGCAACGTGCTCTATGGCGGCGGCGACCACTTCCTCTCGGGCTTTGCTGCCTATCTCTTCACGCACAACACGCAGGTGGCGATCCTGGCCTTCTCGCTCGGCTTCGCCTTTGCCGTGCCCAGCGTGCTCATCATCCTGATGAATGGCTGCATGCTGGGCGCGCTGTTCCAGGTCTATGCTGCCAAGGGACTTGGCTTGGAGCTCGGCGGCTGGCTGTCGATCCACGGCACGACGGAGCTGTTCGCGATCGCGATCGCCGGGGCGGCCGGCATGCGCATCGGCACCAGCATCGCCTTCCCGGGCGAGTTGACGCGCATGGCCGCCGCCGCGCGGGCCGGACGCGTTGCTGCGACCGCTATGGTCGGCGTAATGATCATGCTGTTGTTCGCCGGCTTGCTCGAAGGCATCGGCCGGCAGACCATCACCAGCGACGTCGCCCGGTACTCGATCGGCGGCGGCATGCTGTCGCTCTGGATCTGTTATTTCTACCTGTTCCGGATGGTGCGGCATGGCAACGGCTAGGAACCCTGCCGCGCTCGTGCGCCCGCTGGTCACGCCGGAGGGCGTCGACTTGCGGGTCAAATTGGCGGATGCCGGCACGCGGGCTTCCGCGTTCCTGCTCGATGTCATGATCATCGTCGTCGCCGCGGTGGTCGTCAGCCTCGTCGCGATCTTCGGCCTGGGCGGGCTCGGCGCGCAGCAAGCAGAACCACTCTTCATCGTCTGGCTGATCTTCATCTTCCTGTTGCGCAACGTCTATTTCATCGCCTTCGAGGCGGGCCGGCGGGCGGCGACGCCCGGAAAACGGATGATCGGCATCCGTGTCGCCTCGCGCAGCGGCGCGGGTCTTACGCTGGACCAGGTCATCGCGCGCAATCTGATGCGCGAGATCGAGGTTTTCCTGCCGCTGTCGATCATGGCCGCGCGTGGAGGCGCCGGCGTCGCCGACACGCTGTCGACGATCTTCGGCCTGGTATGGGCGCTGCTGTTCTCGCTGTTTCCGCTCTTCAACCGCGACCGGCTGAGGATCGGCGACCTGCTCGCCGGCACCTGGGTGGTCGAAGCGCCGAAAGTGGCGCTGGTCGAGGATCTTTCGCTGCGCAAGGAGCCGGTCGCGACCCGCTTCCAGTTCAGCGCTGCACAGCTCGATGCCTATGGCATTGCGGAGCTGCACAAGCTGGAAGAAGTGCTGCGCCGCGACGATTATTTCGCGATGAAAGCGGTGGCGGAAACGATCGGCCGCAAGATCGGCGCCAGGATCGAGCCGATCGATTCAAAGGCCTTCCTCACCGCCTATTACGGCGAGTTGCGCGCGCATCTGGAACGCAAGCTGCTGCTCGGAAACCGCAAGGCGGATAAGTATGCGCGGTAAAACTTGGCTCTATTCGGGAGACGTGCGCAGCGCTGTCCAGCAGGGGCGCGAAGGATCGCCCTGATTCTGCAGCGCTATGTTCCGTTTCTCGGTCACGGCATGGATCCTCGGGTCTGCGCGTCCGCTTCGCTCCCGCTCCGCCCCTGGATGACGAATGCAACGCAGCCTGCAGCCGATCGCCGACGTTGGAAATTGGCTGGAACGTTCCGCCTGTCGTCATCCAGGGGCGGAGCAAGGCGCGGAGCGACACAGCGCAGACCCGAGGATGCATGCCGTTACCTCAAAAGAAGTGCGACGGTGCAGACAAAAGCACCGACAGATCAGCTGGGTTCGTCGTCCCACAAAGTGGGGAACAGGTGGCCCGGCGAAGCCTCGCCTACCCCACCCACTTCTCATAGTCGGACACCAGCAGATGGACCGGCGCCACGTCCTCGTCGATGTTGGAGAAGCGGCCGATCGGGTCGCGGAACACGTTGTCGGTGAGATCGTCGTTGACGGTCGAGACCTCGCCGATCAGCACGTCCTTGCCCTCGGCCCAGAAGGCGTGCCAGACGCCCGGCAGGAGCGTGACGCTTTGGCCCGGATCGAGCTTCAGGAGCCCGCCGGCCGGCAAGCGGTGGATGGTTCCGTCGACCGGCACCGAGACTTCGGCCTTCGGATCGATGCCGCCGTCGCGGTCATGCATGAACAATTCCAGCACCAGCTTGCCGCCGCCGCGGTTGATGATGTCCTCGGCCTTGATGTTGTGGCGGTGCATCGGCGACAGCTGATCCTTGCGCGAGATCATGATCTTCTCAGCATAGAGCATGCCCATGCCGAGCTTCATGTCCTCGTAGCGACCGTTGCGCACGGTGAACAGGAACAGGCCGAGCTCGTCGAATTTCTCCTGGCCGTAATCGGTGATGTCCCAGCCGAGGCGCGAGGTGAAAATGGCTGAGGAATCCCTCTTGCGCGCCTTCATCTCTTCCGGGCTCCAGTAGGCGAAGGGCGGCATAATGTAGCCGAACGAGCGGATGAAGGCGTCGGCGTCGCGGATGATGTCGTTGATGGTGGAGCGTTTCATGAGTTCTCTTCCTTCGACCGGGCCTGCTGAGATGTCTCCTCCGGCATAGCTGAACGCCCGTCCGCTGTCGACGCAAACCGGCAGCGCTGGCCCGTGACATCGGACGGGAACAGGGCCATAACCTCAACCGTCCTTTGATCTTGCGCATGTCCTGGTCCCGAAATCGGCCCACTTTCGGGAGACGTGCTGTTGAACGGTGATTTTCATGCCAAGCATAGACGACCTCGACACGCCGTCGATCCTGATCGATGCGGCTCGCGCCGAAGCCAACATCACAAAGGCGCAGGCGCATGCCGATCGCCATGGCCTCAAGCTTCGGCCGCATATCAAGACGCACAAGCTGCCGTATTGGGCAAAGAAGCAGGTGGCGGCGGGCGCCGTCGGCATCACCTGCCAGAAGATCGGCGAGGCCGAGGTGATGGCCGATGCCGGGCTGACCGACATTTTTCTGCCCTACAACATTCTCGGCCGCGCCAAGCTGGAGCGGCTGAAGGCGCTGCATGGCCACGTGACGCTGTCGGTGACGGCAGACAGCCATGAGACGCTGCAAGGCCTTGCCGCGACCTTCACCGATGGAGGGCATCCGCTATCCGTGCTGGTCGAGTGCGACACCGGCATGGGCCGCTGCGGCGTGCAGAGCCCCGCTGAAGCGGTGGTGCTGGCTAAGGCAATCAACAGAGCCAAAGGCCTCAGCTTCGGTGGCTTGATGACCTATCCTGCGGCGGGCCGCGCTGCCGAGGCGGAGGCATGGCTGAGGAATACGCGCAACACGCTCGCAGTGGACGGGCTCGAGTGCCGGCGCATCTCGAGCGGCGGCACGCCGGATATGTGGCGCTCGGGCCAGGACAGCGTGGTTACCGAATATCGGCCCGGCACCTACATCTATCTCGACCGCTACCAGGTCGCCAAAGGCGTCGGCACGCTCGACGACTGCGCGCTGAAGGTGCTCGCCACGGTGGTCAGCCATCCGACACCAACCCGCGCCATTCTCGATAGCGGCAGCAAGGCGCTGTCCTCCGATACGCTGGGGCTGCCCGATTTCGGCGAACTGGTCGGCGTGCCCGGAGCCCGCATCACCGCCCTGAGCGAAGAACATGGCAACGTCACGCTTTCGGGCGGGGCCAGGCTTCGCATCGGCGAGCGCGTGCGTGTGGTTCCCGACCATTGCTGCGTGGTAACGAACCTCTTCGACCAGGTGCATCTGGTCGACGGCGACAAGGTGCTGGAGACGCTGCCGGTTGCGGCGCGCGGGCGGATGGGGTGACGTCTACTGGCGCTCGGCCTGCCTGGCGGCAACCCTGCGCATCGCGATCACCCGACGCCGCAAGATCTCGGTGCGGATCGCCATCAGGTGCAGCGCGAAGAACAGCACCGTGAAGCCGAGCGCCATGACGGCCAGCGGCCACAGCATCGACGGATCGATGGTAGGCCCACCGAGCCGGAAGACCGAAGCCGGCTGGTGCAGCGTATTCCACCAGTCGACCGAGAACTTGATGATCGGAATGTTGATGAAGCCGACCAGCGTGATGATGGCGGCTGCCCAGGCGGCGCGGCTGGCGTCATCCAACGCGCGGGTCAGCGCGATGATGCCGAGATACATCAGGAAGAGCACGAAGACCGAGGTCAGCCGCGCGTCCCACACCCACCAGGTGCCCCACATTGGTTTGCCCCAGATGGAGCCGGTGATCAGCGCCAATGCGGTGAAGGTGGCACCGATCGGGGCCGCCGATTTCAGCGCCACATCGGCCAGCGGATGGCGCCAGACCAGCGTGCCCAAGGCCGAGAGCGCCATGATCGAGTAGCACATCATGGCGAGCCAGGCGAAAGGCACGTGGATGTACATGATGCGCACCGTGATGCCCTGCTGGAAATCCTCGGGCGCGGTGAAACTCATGTAGAGACCGACGACGAGCAGGATAGCGGCAATGGAAGCCAGCCACGGGATTACCTTGCCGGCCAGCCCGACAAAACGCGTCGGGTTGGCGAGATCGGCCCAGCCGCTCGGACGTGAGGTGGTTTCGCTCATGCCGACCTAGATAGACCGGCAATGTGCCGGCGGCAATCGGAGGAGTGTCGCAGCCCTTCCCTTCTCCTCTTGTTGTGGGAGAAAGTGGATCGGCGCGCAGCGCCGAGACGGATGAGGGGTGTTGGAAGAAATGAGGCGTGGGCAATTCGTCGAAAATTGCCAAGCTGGAGCACCCCTCATCCGGCCGCTTCGCGACCACCTTCTCCCACAAGGGAGAAGGGGAGCGTTGATCTCACGCCGCTTCGTTGACCGGGCGGCTGAGGCGGCGAACCTCTTCGTCGTTGAGCAGGCCGCCGGCGCGCAGCAGGGCAGCGAAGCGGCCGTTGCGCAGCGACAGCTCGGTGAAGCCGCCGTACTCGACCACCCTGCCCTTATCCATGAAGACGACCAGGTCGGCATCGCGGACCGTGGTCAGGCGGTGCGCAATGATGAAGGTGGTGCGGTCGCGGCGCAGTTCGTCGATGGCTTCCTTGACGCGATCCTCGGTCTCGACGTCAAGCGCGCTGGTTGCCTCGTCGAGCACCAGGATCGGCGCGTCCTTCAGCACTGCGCGTGCAATGGCGATGCGCTGGCGCTCGCCGCCCGAAAGCTGGCCGCCGCGCTCGCCGACGACCGTGTCGTAGCCGTTGCTCTTCGACAGGATGAAGTCCTGCGCGGCGGCGGCGTTGGCGGCGGCGTGGATCTCGTCATAGGTGGCATCGGCGCGGCCGACGCGGATATTGTCCTCGATCGAGCGGTTGAGCAGGCCGGCGTCCTGGAAGACGGTGGCGATCGAATGGCGTAGCGACTTGCGGGTCACCGTGCGGGTGTCGATGCCGTCGATCAGGATGCGGCCGCTGGACGGCGCGAAGACGCGCTGCAGCAGGTTGATGAGCGTCGTCTTGCCGGCGCCGGTCGGACCGACGATGGCAACCGTCTTGCCGGCCGGCACCTCGAACGACACGTTGTCGGCGCCCTGCCCCGAATTGGCGAACTCGAAGCTGACATTCTCGAAACGGACATGACCGGTGACGTTGGTGAGCTCGCGCAGGCCGTCCGGCTCTGCGGCGTCGGCGGCCGAGTCCTCGAGGCGATAAAAATCCTCGAGCTTGGCGCGCGCCTCGGAGATCTGATTGGCGAAAGCCGACATCTGGTCGAGGCGGGCGATCAGCAGCGTGGCAAAGCCGGTGAAGGCGATCACGTCGCCGACGCGAAGCTGGCCATGGGTGACGAGGTATGCGCCGATCAGCAGCACGATCATCATCGAGATGGTCGAGGAGAGCCGATGCAGTGCGTTGGCGATCGCCCACCAGTCGAGCACAGGGTTCTGCGCGTCGAGCAGGTTCTTGACGTAACGCTTCAGCGTCTCGGTCTCATGGCCGATGCGATTGTAGCTCTGCAGCACGGCGACGTTGCTCACGGAATCGGTCACATGGGCAAAGACGGTATGGTAGTGGCGCTCCACCGCCGCCTGGCCGGACTTGGTGCGGCGCATGACGAGCCGGCCGATGCCGAGATAAAGCGCGCCGAGGCCGAGCAGCACCATCGACATGCGGACGTCCATGGAAAGCGCGGTCGGAACGAGCAGCGCAAGCGCAACCGCCGTCGACAGATGCTGGCGCATGAATTCCAGCCACAGGCTGAACAGCGTCTCGACAGCGCGCAGCAGCGTGTGGAGTGAATTGGAGGTGCCGCGCTGGTGATGCCAGGCGAGCGGCATGGTGATCACGCGCTCGAAGGACTGGCACAGCACTTCCGAGCGGCGGGCATGCGCGAAGCGGTCGGCGCCGCGCGCCACCAGCACGAAGGCGACGATGTTGAAGGCGCCGAGGGCAGCCCAAACAGCGAGGGTGGAAAACACCGAACCGTGTTCGGAGATGGCATCGATCACCCGGCCGAACAGGATCGGCTCGAGGATGGCGACCATGGCAAGCGCAACGTTGGCGCCGCAGATCAGCGCAACGCGCTTCTTGTCGGCCGCCAGATAACCCAGTGCTCGCCAGTAGATTTGCAGAAGTGACACTTCAGCTACTCCGCCAAACATTTATTGTGCAGTGCACCATTCCATGACACGTACCGGTTGGCGCGTCGCAAAACAATGCCCGTCTATCCCTTCCGTTCCCATTTAGCGAACAAAAGATGACGACGGTGCGAAATCTGGCGTGATCACCTAACGGTTTGAGATAAAAGGTGAAATGTCAGCCTTGCGGCGAAATAATGGCAGGTGCCCGGCGCTGCCACATTTTTAGTCAGCCGGGACTGCGTTAGCGCCCCCTAATGAACGATGGCGATCGTCGGCGCGAGTCATCGCCCAAGTAAACGCTCGTTTTCAGCCGCCTATTGCAACGAACACGCGGCTCATGAGCCAAGGCTTTGAATTCACGCGGGGATCTTGACGACAACTTCCGTCACCTCGCCGGCCGTCGGCTCGAAAGACGCCGTCTTTGTCTTCGAACCATTGACTTCCAGCGAGATCGACTTGGTCTTTTTGTCGCGGATCACGCGCACCCTGGCCTCGCCGTCGAACATCTTCAGCGTGGCGGCATAGCCGTCCCAGTGGCTGGGCAGCTTCGGTCTAAACGTGATCTGCTTGCCGCGCCGCTCGATGCCGAGGATGCCTTCTACGGCGGCGCGGTAGAGCCAGCCGGCAGAACCCGTGTACCAGGTCCAGCCGCCGCGGCCGCCCTTGCCTTCGCCGGCGTAGATGTCGGCCGCCACGACATAGGGTTCGACGCGGTAGTGTTCGGCAGCCTTCTCGTCCGAAGCGTGGTTGACCGGGTTCAGCATCGAGAAGCAGCGATAGGCTTCGTCCGTGAGGCCCATCTCGGCCAGTGCGATCACGAACCAGGTGGCGGCGTGGGTGTACTGGCCGCCATTCTCGCGAACGCCCGGCGGATAGCTCTTGATGTAGCCGGGATCCTTCTCGCTCCTGGAGAAGGGCGGCGTGAACAGCTTGACGATCTTGTGATCGTCATCGACGAGCATCCTGGTCGCCTGCTGCATGGCGGTGGTCGAGCGCGCCGGGTCGCCTTCGCCCGAGAGAACGCTCCACGACTGGGCGATGGAGTCGATCTTGCACTCATCCGAGTTGTGAGAGCCGAGCGGCGTGCCGTCATCGAAGCTGCCGCGCCGGTACCACTGCCCGTCCCAGGCCGTGCTTTCCAGCGCCCGCTTCAGCGCGTCGGCGTGCTTGCTCCATGCATTGGCGCGCTTGGTGTCGCCCTGTCCCTTGGCGACGGGGGCGAAGTCGCCCAGCGTCTTCAACAGGAACCAGCCCAGCCACACGCTCTCGCCCTTGCCGCCCTCGCCGACGCGGTTCATGCCGTCGTTCCAGTCGCCGCCGAGGATCAGCGGCAGCCCGGCCGGGCTGCTGCGCTTGATCGCCAGATCGAGCGCCCGCGCACAGTGGTCGTAGAGCGAGGCGGTGGTCTTGGTGATCTCGGGTGTGAAGAAGGCATCGTGCTCGCCCTCGCCGAGCTGCTGCCCGTCAATGAAGGGCAATTGTTCCTTCAGGATCGCCGCGTCGCCTGTCACCTCGATGTAGCGGGCGGTAGCATGCGCCAGCCACACCACGTCATCCGAGATCATGGTGCGCACGCCGGCATCGGTGCGCGGCAGCCACCAGTGCTGGACATCGCCCTCCGGGAACTGCCGGCGCGCGGCGTTGAGGATCTGGTCGCGCGCCAGCTTCGGGTCATGCGCGAGCAAAGCCAGCGTGTCCTGCAGCTGGTCGCGGAAGCCAAAGGCGCCGCTCGCCTGGTAGAAGGCCGAGCGCGCGCGGATCCGGCAGGCCAGGCTCTGGTAAGGCAGCCAGTGATTGACCATGGCGTTGAGCGCCTTGTCGGGCGTCTCGACTTGAATGGTGTCGAGGAAGCCGCGCCACACGCGCTCATTGTCGGCCAGCCGCTGGTCGAAGTCCTTGCTCCGGTGGGTCTGCACCAGCGCGCTCGCCTCCGCGGGCGTCGCCGCGTCGCCGAGCAGCCAGAACAAGGTCACGTCGCCGCCGGCCGGGATGTCGATATCGCTGGCAATCGCGGCGCATGGGTCATCGCCGGCCTCGACGCGGCCGGAAAGACCCGAGCCCCCCAGCACGGCCTGCGGATACTCGCTTGTGCCGTGCCTGCCGATGAACTCGCCGCGATCGGCGGTCACCGAATGCACCGGCGCCGTGGCGGCGAGGAACGCCACCCTCTCGCCGAAATCGAGCCCATAGGGGTTCTGCGCCAGCATTGCGCCGGTCGCGGCATCGCGCGAGGGCACGATGGTCGCAGCCGTGCGCGAGCGATGGCCGCCGAGCACCCATTCGGCATAGGCATAGACACGCAGCCTTGCCGGCACCGAACCGGCATTCTGGATACGCAGCCGCGTGATCTTGACGGGGTCGGTCGGATCGACCACCTGCGTCAGGTCCATCGACAACGACCCGCGCTTCGAGCGGAAGGTCGAGAAGCCCTGGCCGTGCCAGGTCTCGTAGGTCATCGAGGCGTCGCGGACCACGGCGGCCATCGGCGAGAACGCCTTGCCGCTCACGTGATCGAAGATATAGATGCCTTCGCCCGGCCGGTTCGACACCGGGTCATTCGACCACGGCGTCAGCTGATAGTCGCGGCTGTTGCGGCTCCAGGTGAAGCCGGCGCCCTCGGCCGAGATATGGAAGCCGAACGAGGCGTTGGAGATGACGTTGATCCAGGGCTGCGGCGTGGTGCGGCGCCCGGTCAGGCGCGTCACATAGTGGCGTCCGTCACCGTCGAAGCCGCCAAAGCCGTTCCACAGGCCGAGGCCGCTGCCGTCGGCGGCGATGTCGGCCGCTCCCTGGCTCGCGGGCACCGGCAGGGGCAACGGCTGGGACGGCGCGCGGGGCGCGCCGCCTTCCGCCTGCTGCAAGGCGTCGCGAGCCTGCAATGCGGCGGTTTCGGCGCGTTCGAGCTGATCGAAGATGGTCCCGTTGCGCGTGTGCAGCACGACGCGCGCGACCGAGAGCAGAGTCTTGTAGGTCGCCTCGTCCATCAGGTCGCGGCGCACGGCGAAGATATGCTGGCGCGGTCCGAGCTCGCGGCCACGCAGGCGGCTGTTCTCGCACAGCGTCTCGACCGCGCGCTGCAGGTCCTGGACATAGGATGAGGCCTGCTCGTTGACGACGACGAAGTCGATCATCATGCCGCGGGCGCGCATGTATTCCTGGAACCGCAGCGCCTGGGCCACGATCTCGAGGTCGGCGACGTCGCCGATGCGAACCAGGAAGATGGGGAAATCGCCGGAGATGCTGGTCGGCCACAGGCTCGACTGCCGGCCGAGACCGGAGGCGATGGAGTCCGCCGGCAAGCGCAGGAACGGATCCGGATAGATCAGGTAGCGCGCCAGCTTCTGCACATTGGCGGCATCGGTCAGGCTGAGGCCGAGATGACGCGTCTGCACCTGGCTGCGGGTCCAGGCAAGCATCGCCTGGCGGGCGAAGCTCTCCTGATGATCGAGCCGGGCGATCGCCTCGTCGAGTTCGCCGCGGTTGGCTCCCACGATGGTCCAGAACGTCAGCGAGATCTTCTTGTTGGCGGGCACCCGGACCTGGCGGCGGAGCGCCGCCACGGGATCGAGCGTGAAGCCCTGATGGCCGGAAAGCCTGGCGCCGGGATCGAAGGCGGCGGCATCGGCAATGGTGCGGCCGCGGCCAATGAAGGCGCGCCGGTCGGTTTCGGCCTCAGCGTCGCGCGAGGGACCCGATGGATCGGTGACGAAATGCACCATGGTCAGGTCCGGCTCGTTCTTGTCGCGCTTGCGCCTGGTGGCGAAGATCGCGCCATTGTTGCCCGTGATCTCAGTCTCGACGAACATCTTGGAGAATGCCGGATGGGCATTGTCGGAAGCTTCGTTGCCCAGCACCAGCTCGGCGAAAGAGGTCACCTCGATATGCCGGTCGGTCGCGCCATCATTGTAGAGCGTGATGCGGCGGCCTTCGCCATTGCCTTCGGAAATCACGATGCATTCGACTTCCGAGCGCAGCGATCCGACCGACTTGACGAAGCTCGCCTTGTCGTCGGCGAACAGGGTCTGGACGCGCTCGCTATCCGCGCGCTTCGGCTCGGCGGTCGCCGACCACCAGTCGCCGGTCGCTGCGTCGCGCAGGAAGATATAGGAGCCGAGCCGGTCCTCGCTCGGATCCGGCTGCCAGCGGGTGACGGCAAGCTCGCCGAAGCGGCTGTAGCCCGACCCGGTGGCGGTGACCATGACCGAGTAGCGGCCGTTGGACATGACGCTGGTTGCGCGCAGGGCCTTGATCGGATCGAGGATGATGCGGCTGTCCGGGCTTTCGGTCTCGGTCTCGTCCTTGGCGCGCTCGTCCGCTTCGGTCCGGACCGTGGCCGTCGGGATGTCGCGCGGCGCCCTTTCCTGCAGGAGAAGTTCCGCCGACTCGATGACCGGATCGCTGTGGAAGCGGTCGCGCAGCCGGCCCTCGAAGATGGCATCCGCCACGGCAGCGATCGACATGCCGGAATGGTGGGCCATGTAGTTGTGGACGACGGCATGATCGCCGCCTTCCGGCACGCGCTGCGGCGTGAAGTCGACCGCGTCGTAGTAGCCGTGCCGGCCCATCGCGCCGATCGAGCGCAGCCGCATCAGGTTCTGCACCGCCTCGCGAGGGCTGAACTGGGCCGCCAGGATGGTCGCGTAAGGCGCGATCACCGTGTTCTGGCCGAGACCGCGCTTCAGCCCGAGGCCAGGCACGCCGAAGTTCGTGTATTGATAGGTCAGTTCCCGGTCGCGGGCATTGTAGGCGGCTTCCGATATGCCCCACGGCACGTTCTTGGAGCGCGCGTACTGGATCTGGCGCCGGATGATGAGCTTGCTGGTCTGGTTGAGGATCGAGCCATGCGGCTCCTTCATCACCAGCGGCGGCATCAGGTACTCGAACATCGAGCCCGACCACGACATCAGCGCGCCCTGGAAGCCGATCTCGACGATCGGCCGGCCGAGCCGGAACCAGTGCTCCGTCGGCAGGTCGCCCTTGGCGATGGCGAACAGGCTGGTCAGCCGCGCCTCGGAAGCGAGCAAGTCGTAGCAGCTCTCGTCGAGCTGGTGCTCCTCGACCCGGTAGCCGATCGACAGGAGCTTGCGCTCCTGCCGCATCAGGAAGGAGAAATCCATTTCGAAGGCGTAGCGGCGGCAGCGCTCGCGCAGCGCAAGCAGCTTGGCGCGCAGGGCGCCGACGGCACTTTCGTCATTGTGCGAATCGTGGACATGCGCCTCGCAGGTCGCCTCCAGCCTTGCCGCCCAGTCGGCGATGATGTCGCTCTTCGGCGACGCCGCCTCGACATGGATGGCGGTGGCGAGCTTGCGGATCTCGCCGGCGAGCACGGCCAGATTGATGGTGCGGATCGACGCCATCTCGGGCTGCGCCTTGATGGTCATCACCGCGCGGCGCATGCCGTCGAGGCGATCGGCGAGACGCTGGCGCAGCGGCCGCAGCTGCCGGCGGTCGTCGGGCAGATCTTCCAGGCTCTCGTCGAGAATGGTGACGGTGTCGAGGATGCCCTCGAAATCGCCCTGCAGGTGGACGGAAGGCGCTTCCGCCCATTCGGCGCAGGCCGCGGCCACCGCGACCAGATGGCCGGCGAGATTGCCGCTGTCCACCGCCGAAATGTAGAGCGGATAGAGCGGCTTCAGCGTCGTCGTATCGTACCAGTTGTAGAGATGCCCGCGGTCGCGCGGCATGTTCTCGATCGTCGTCATCGTGGCGTCGATGCGGGTGATGGCGTCGGACAGGCTGATCCAGCCGAAGTCGCGCGCCGATACGACCGACAACAGGTAGACGCCGATATTGGTCGGCGATGTGCGCGGCGCCACCACCGGCGCCGGGCTTTCCTGGAAATTGTCCGGCGGCAGGTGATGGTGCTCGGCCGTCACGAAGGTCTCGAAATAGTGCCAGGTCCGGCGTGCCACGGTGCGAAGCGTGTGGACATCGGCAGCCGAAATGCGCAGCCGGTCCTCGGTCTCTGCCGAGCGGCTGATCCAGCAGGCCACTGCCGGCGAGCCGATCCAGAAGATGGCAAAGAAGAAGGCGACGAAGGCGCCGGTCGAGTCGGCCAGAACCGGAACGGCGAGGCCGACGACGCCGATGATCACCGCGCCGTACATCATGCTGTAATAGGCGCCGATGTCGCTGCCGCCGCTCTTGTGCGCCTGCGAGGCGGTGCGCCACTCCAGAAGGTTGTGGCGGCTGACGAAGAGCCGGTAGAGGGTGCGGACAATGGCGTCGCCCATCATCCAGGCGAAATGCGCCATGAGCAGCACCTTCAGGGCCACCAAGGCGGTTCCGAACACCGTGTCCCTTGCCAGCGCCGAGAAATGGCCGCGAGGGGTCTGGTCGCCGCTCTTCGGCAGGATGCCGTTGACGATGTCGAAGGTGGGCGCCATGAACAGGCTGAGGATCAGCAGCGCCTGCCACTGCGCCGCTTGCGTGAAGGGCAGCAGGGTCCAGCCGGCGATACAGGCCATGACCCAGAAGATCGGAGTCAGCGAACGGCGCAGATTGTCCACCATCTTCCACCGCGACAGCGCCGGCACGCCGGAACGCGGGTCGAAGATGAAGCCGAGCAACTGCCAGTCGCCGCGCGCCCAGCGATGATGGCGCGAGGCGTCGACCGAATAGCGGGTCGGATAGTCCTCGACCAGCTCGACATCGGTGACCAGGGCGGCGCGCGCCATGGCGCCTTCCAGCAGGTCGTGGCTGAGGATGGTGTTTTCCTCGATGCGGTCCTTCAGCGCCGCCTCGAAGGCGTCGACATGGTAGAGGCCCTTGCCGGTGAAGGAGCCGTCGCCGAAGACGTCTTGATAGACGTCGGACACGGCGAAGACGTAAGGGTCGAGGCCGCGATTGGCCGAGAACACGCGCTGGAAGAACGAAGCGTCGTCGCCGCTGGTGAGCGAGGCGGTGATGCGCGGCTGCAGGATGGTGTAGCCGGCGCTGACGACGCGCTTTGCCGGATCGAAACGCGGGCGGTTGAGCGGATGGGCAAGCTTGCCGACCAGGGTCGAGACCGCGTCGCGCGTCGTGCGCGTGTCGGCATCGAGCGTCATCACATAGACGACCTTTTCCGGCAGCGCGACGTCGAGCGGCAGGAAGGTGGTGTCGCTGTCGCCGCGCAGCAAAAGGTTCAGCTCGTGCAGCTTGCCGCGCTTGCGCTCCCAGCCCATCCAGCAGCCCTGCGCCTGGTTGTAGAGCCGGCGGCGATGCAGGAGATAGAAGCGCGGCGCGCCCGCGGAGGGGTAGCGGGCATTCAGCCTGGCGATTTCGTCGCGCGCATATTGCAGGATCTCGATATCGGCTGCGTCGATCTCGGCCTTGGAATCGGGCCAATCGGACAGCAGCGCGAAATGGATTTCTTCCGCCGTGTTGGCGAGGTGATGCACCTCGATGTTGCGGATGTTCTCCTCGACGTCGTCGCGCGAGCCGATCAGGGAAGGCACCACGACCAGCGTGCGCGCCTCTGCCGGTATGCCGTGCTTGTAGTCGTAGCCGACGAGCCGGGTCGGCCTCAGGAAAAGCGCGACGACCGTGTTGAAGAAGGCGAGCGCGCCTTCGCTCGCCGGCACCGCGAACAGCGCCAGCATCAGCGTGATCGATCCCGCCGAAAGGCCGAGATGGGCGAGCGCGTTGCCGGAAAGCACCAGCAACAACACCGTCAGCAGGAAGACGGGCACGACGATGCCGAGCCAGCCGGTTGCGGTGAAGGCCCGCTTGAAGGTCACATAGAAGGGAGCCCGGTAGCCGATCGCCTTCTCCAGCTCCTGCCGGCGCGGGCCGACAAGGAAGAAGCCGACATCGGTATGCGCGGCTGGTTCGGCGACCGCATCCGGCACGCCGGATGCATCGGTGACGCCCGGGGCATGACCGGCGAGCTCGATCGCCTTCTCGGCGACGCGGAATTCGGAAAGCTGCGAGCGGCGCGCCAGCTGCTCGATGGCGGTGCGGTACTGGTCGCGCGAGAAGAAGTCGAGCGCGGCGAAGTCGGTCCTCTCACGCAGCAGCGTATCGATGCGGCTGACGTCCTCGAACCAGACCGTCCAGTCGACGTCGTTGATGAGGCGCAGGCCGCGGATGATGTTGCCGGTGGTGACGTTGCCGCTGGACAGCGTCTGATGCTCGCCGATGATGATTTCCTCGGCGTCGGAGCCGGTCTTCTCGAGCTCGCCTTCCAGCCATTCCAGCGCCCGGCCGGCATTCTGCGAGCCGTCACGCAGACGGTAGAGCAGCTGGGTGGCGAAAGTGGTGTCCTGCGCATGCGCGGCGTAGTGCGACAGGATCCTGGTTCGATCGGCGTTGTCGTCGGTCGCCAGCACCCGGTCGGCGACCTCGTTGGCGATCTGGCGCATCTGCCTGGTGCGGCTGACGCGCACCGCGATCCGGCGGAGATTTTCGATCAAGACGAAGCGCAGCAGCGAGGGCAGCGCCCAGAGCTCGCCGATCTTCAGCGGCTCGACCGACTGGAAACCTTCGACGATCGCCTTGAACATGGTCGCCGAGACCGAGCTGTCGGAATGCTCGACATAGCTCCAGGCGACGGCAAAAGCGCGCGGCATGACGGTGCCGTCGGCAAGCTTCAGGGTCGGCAGCTGCCGATAGAATCGGCGCGGCAGGTCGCGCTTGACCTGAAAGATGGTCTCCTCGACCAGGTAATTGTTGTCCAGCAGCCATTGCGCCGCCGGCGTGATCGTCTCGCCCTTGGCTTGGGCGGCATTGGTCGAGCGATAGACCTCGAGGATTTTTCTGGCGCTGTCGCGGATGCGGGCCTGGAACTCGAACGGCGCCAGACCGAACAGGTCCTTGACGTCTCCCCTGGCGAGCCCGACACCCACTTCACGCAGGCGGTCCTCGGGCAGGAAATTGGAGCGGATCGGCGCTTCCGTAATGGCCGGAAAGGTCGCGCTCGTAGCTTCGATCTTGGTGGGATTCGTCTGAATATTCATTCAAAATTCCGTACGGTGGGCGCAATGCGGCTTCACCGCCACGGCAATGCACCTAAAACCGGCTCGATTGCAATTGGTTGCATGACAAGTTCGGCCGAAAGTTTGCGTTGCGCAGCGCACCAGGAGCGTCCTTTAGACAAGCTCTGGACGAGCGCCCCTCGCACCCCATCCCCAGGTTCGATGAGGGAAAGGATTCAGGCTTTTTCGTGATACATGCAAGTGGGCCGGCGATATTTCGCCGACACCTCGATCATGTTTGGCAACAGCCGTTAACGGTAGGTGCCGAAGAGCCGGATGACGAACAGCATCCCTTGGCCTTCCGGCTCCAGGCGCAGTTTCGGAGCGTTCCGATCGACGATCAAGGTGTCGAGCGGAGCCAGTGTTGCTGCGGTGTTTGTGAAATCTTTGACGCCGCCACCGCTGGCAAGGACGAGCGTCACCTCGCCTGCCGGCTCGATTTCGGTAGCGCCCGCAAGCGACAGCCGCTCGACCGCATGGTTCATCCGGCTCCGGCGGGTCATGATGTTGAGATCAGTGATCGGGCCCGAAATCAGTGCAGCGCTCGTCGGCACGTCGCCAGGAAACGAAAGCGGCGCGGACGCCCCTGTCAAACGCTGTGGCGGACGGCCGGCGATATCGAGAACGATGCCCTCGCCTTCCAGCACCGACAGCGTGCGGTCAATGCCGGAAAAGCTGGAGAATGGTCCGCCGGTTTCGACGCGGGCCATCGAAATGCGCCAGTCGAAATCGTCGAGGCCGGCGCCATCGGGCGAAACGGCGATCTCGGTCGTCGTGCCGCCGCCGTTCTTCCACGGCATGACCCGGTATTCGGCGGCACGAAGAATGCGCATGGCTCAGCTCAATATGCCCGGGAGGTTGAGCTGGTGCTCCTTCGCGCACTGGACGGCGATGTCGTAACCGGCATCGGCGTGGCGCATCACGCCGGTCGCCGGATCGTTCCACAGCACGCGCTCCAGGCGCTTGCCCGCTTCCGGTGTGCCGTCGGCAACAATGACCATGCCGGCATGCTGCGAGAAACCCATGCCGACGCCGCCGCCGTGATGCAGCGACACCCAGGTGGCGCCGGAGGCGGTGTTGAGCAGCGCGTTGAGCAGCGGCCAGTCGGAAACGGCGTCGGAGCCGTCCTTCATCGCCTCGGTCTCGCGATTCGGCGAGGCGACCGAGCCGGAATCGAGATGGTCTCGGCCGATGACGACCGGCGCTTTGAGCTCGCCCTTGGCGACCATCTCGTTGAAGGCGAGCCCCAGCCTGTGCCGGTCGCCGAGACCGACCCAGCAGATGCGCGCCGGCAGCCCCTGGAACGAGATCCGCTTGCGCGCCATGTCGAGCCAGTTGTGCAGATGGGTGTTGCCGGGGGTGAGCTCGCGCACCTTGGCGTCGGTCTTGTAGATGTCCTCCGGATCGCCGGAGAGTGCTGCCCAGCGGAACGGACCGACCCCGCGGCAGAACAGCGGACGGATATAGGCCGGCACGAAGCCAGGGAAGGCAAAGGCGTTCTCGAAGCCTTCTTCCTTGGCGACCTGGCGGATGTTGTTGCCATAGTCGAGCGTCGGCACGCCGGCGTTCCAGAACGCCACCATCGCCTCGACATGCTCGCGCATCGACGCGCGCGCCGCCTTCTCCACGGCCTTTGGATCGGAGACGCGCCTTTCGCGCCATTCGGCCATGGTCCAGCCCTTCGGCAGGTAGCCGTTGATGGGGTCGTGCGCCGAGGTCTGGTCGGTGACGATGTCGGGGCGGATGCCGCGCCTGAACATTTCCGGCACGATCTCGGCCGTATTGCCGAGCAGGCCGACTGATTTCGCCTTCCCGGCCTTGGTCCATCGCTCGATCATGGCCATCGCCTCGTCGAGCGTCTCGGCCTTCTCGTCGAGATAGCGAGTGCGCAGGCGGAAATCGATCGAATCCGGATTGCATTCGATGGCGAGGCAGCAGGCGCCGGCCATCACCGCTGCCAGAGGCTGGGCGCCCCCCATGCCGCCGAGACCGCCGGTCAGGATCCACTTACCCTTCAGGTTGCCGCCATAATGCTGGCGGCCGGCTTCGACGAAGGTCTCGTAGGTGCCCTGCACGATGCCTTGCGTGCCGATGTAGATCCAGGAGCCGGCCGTCATCTGGCCGTACATCATCAGGCCCTTCTTATCGAGCTCGTTGAACTTCTCCCAGTTCGCCCAGTGCGGAACGATGTTGGAGTTGGCGATGAGCACGCGCGGCGCGTCCTTGTGCGTGCGGAAGACGCCAACCGGCTTGCCGGACTGCACCAGCAGCGTCTCGTCCTCGCCAAGTGTCTTCAGCGAGGCGGCGATGCGGTCGAAATCGTTCCAGGTGCGCGCCGCCCGGCCGATGCCGCCATAGACGACGAGCTCGTTCGGGTTCTCGGCGACGTCCGGGTCGAGATTGTTCATCAGCATGCGCAGCGGCGCTTCCGTCGTCCAGTAGCGGGCATTGAGCTTGTCGCCACGGGGGCTGCGTACTTCGCGGATGTTGTGGCGGGGATCGGTCATGTGGTCGCTTCCCTTTCGATGCGATGCGGGCGCGTCAGCGCGCAGCCCAGGCAATGGCGGTTTCGAGAATGGTCTTCAGCGTGGCGCGGATCGGCGCGGCGTAGGTCGGGTCGTAAGGCACGGGCCAGTTTGCCGGCGTGCCCTTCTCGGCGGGTTCGCGCATGTAGCCGCGGTTGGAGAGCTCCATCTGCAGCGCATGGACTCCGCTCTGCGGCCGCCCGAAATGGCGGGTGATCCAGCCGCCTTTGAAGCGGCCGTTCACCACCCAGCTTTCGCCGGTTGCGGCGAGAATGGCGGCGACCTTCTCCTGCAGCGAAGGATCGGTGCTCTTGCCGTCATTGGTGCCGAGGTTGAAGACCGGCAGCGTGCCCTCGAACAGGCGCGGCAGCACCGAGCGAATAGAATGGCAGTCATAGAGCACAATGTTCTCGTGCATGCCGCGCAGCCGGTCGATCTCGTCCTGCAGGGCGGCGTGATACGGGGCGAAATAGGTCTCGCGGCGCCGGTCGATCTCGGACGGCGTCGGCTCCTCTCCGATGCGGTAGAGCGGATCGCCGTCAAATGTGTCGGTGGGGCACAGGGTGGTCGTCGCCTGGCCAGGATAGAGCGAAACACCGGAAGGGTCGCGATTGACGTCGATGACGGTACGCGAGATGGCGGTGTGAACGACGGTGGCGCCGAGGTCGGTGGCAAAATCATAGAGCTTGTCGATCCACCAGTCGCAGTCGCGGCGGCCGAGCCAGGTCGAGACCAGCCGGCTGTCGAGGCCGGCAAGATCAATGCCGGTGTGCGGGATCGAGACCAGCAGCGGCGCCGTACCGCGTGTGACGGTGAGCCAGGGCGTGGTCATTGGAGAACTCCATGCGCCGGCGTTCTACGGCGCCCCCCTCTGTCCTGCCGGACATCTCCCCCACTTGGGGGGAGATTGGCGGCTGCAGCGCATCGCTCGATCCTGCGCCGCTGGAGATTGGCGAAAGCCGACGCGACGGCTGATCTCCCCCCTTGTGGGGGAGATGTCCGGCAGGACAGAGGGGGGCGCGAAGGAACGCGACCTATCAGAGCGTTCAATCTCACGACGCAATCCCCGGCAGCGCGACCACACCGGCCGCATTCACCGCGGCGCCGCTGCGCACCAGGGCGATCGCCTTTTCCATGTCGGGGTGGAAATGCCGGTCGTTGTCGAGATGCGGCACCTCGGCCCGGACCAGCCTGCGCACGGCTTCCAACGCCTCGCTCGATGCCAGCGGGGCGTGGAAATCGCAGCCCTGCGCGGCCGCCAGCAATTCGATGCCGATGACGGCGGTGGCATTCTCGATCATGCCGAGCAGCCGCCGCGCGCCGTGGGCGGCCATGGAGACGTGATCTTCCTGGTTGGCCGAGGTCGGGATCGAATCGACGCTCGCCGGGTAGGCCTTCTGCTTGTTTTCCGAAACCAGCGCCGCCGCCGTCACTTGCGGGATCATGAAGCCGGAATTCAGGCCCGGCTTCGGCGTAAGGAAAGCCGGCATACCGGAGAGCGCCGGATCGACCAGCATGGCGATGCGCCGCTCCGACAGGGAGCCGATCTCGCAGACGGCAAGCGCGATCATGTCGGCGGCGAAGGCCACCGGCTCGGCGTGGAAATTGCCGCCCGAAAGCGCGGTGTCGTCCTCGGCGAAGATCAGCGGATTGTCGGTGACGCCGTTCGCCTCAGTCTCCAGCGTGTCAGCCGACTTGCGCAGCACGTCGAGGGCGGCGCCCATCACCTGCGGCTGGCAGCGCAGGCAGTAGGGATCCTGCACGCGCTCGTCGCCGAGGCGGTGCGATTCACGGATGGCGCTGCCGGCCATCAAATTACGAAGCGCCTCCGCCGACTCGATCTGGCCGCGATGCTTGCGCAGCAAATGGATGCGTGGATCGAAGGGGGCATCGGAGCCGCGCGCGGCATCGGTCGACAGCGCACCGGCAACCAGCGCCGACTGATAGAGCGTCTCGGCCTCGAACAGGCCGGCAAGTGCGAAAGCGGTCGAGAACTGCGTACCGTTGAGCAACGCCAGGCCTTCCTTGGCACCGAGCGTCACCGGCTCAAGTCCGTGCGAGACGAAAGCGACCTTGGCCGGAAAGCGGCCGTGCGGGGTAAAACATTCACCGACACCGATCATGACGGCAGTCATGTGAGCAAGCGGCGCGAGGTCGCCCGAAGCACCGACCGAGCCCTGCGCCGGCACCACCGGGATGACGTCGTTGGCGAGCATACCTTGAAGCAGGTCGATGGTCTCGGCGCGAACACCGGAAGCACCCTGGGCGAGGCTGGCAAGCTTCAGCGCCATCATCAGCCGCACCACCGCGGCAGGCATCGGCTCGCCGACGCCGGCGGCGTGTGAGAGCACGATGTTGCGCTGAAGCGTTTCGAGATCGTTTGCCGGTATGCGGACGCTGGCCAGCTTGCCGAAACCGGTGTTGATGCCGTAGACCGGCTCACCCTTGGCGACGATGCGGCCGACCGCTTCGGCGCTGGCCTTGATCTTCGGCCGGCAGGCGGCGTGAAGTTTCGGCACGGCGCCGCGATAGATGGCGCGCCAATCGCCAAGTGTGGCGCTGCCGGGCTTCAGGATCAGTTCGGTCATTGTCCTCTCCAGATGCGGGCATGGAGCGGGTTGAAGCCCATGCGGTAGACGAGCTCGGCCGGGCGCTCGATGTTCCAGATGGCGAGATCGGCCGACTTGCCGGCTTCCAGCGTGCCGGTCTCGTCGAGCAGCCCCAGCGCCCGCGCGGCCTCGCGGGTGACGCCGCCAAGGCATTCCTCGACGGTCAGGCCGAAGAGCGTCGCGGCCATGTTCATGGTGAGCAGCAACGACGTGAGCGGCGAGGTGCCGGGATTGCTGTCGGTGGCGACCGCCATCTTTACGCCATGCCGGCGGAAAAGGTCGATCGGCGGCTTTTTCGTCTCGCGGATGAAGTAATAGGCGCCGGGCAGGATGGTCGCCACGGTGCCAGCCTTGGCCATCGCCGCAGCGCCCGCCTCGTCGGTGTATTCGAGATGGTCGGCCGAAAGTGCGCCGTAGCGCGCGGCTAGCGCTGCCCCATGCAGATTGGAGAGTTGGTCGGCATGGAGCTTTACCGGCAGCCCGAGTGCCTTCGTCTTGTCGAAGACGCGCGAAATCTGCTCCGGCGAGAAGGCGATACCCTCGCAGAATCCGTCGACGGCATCGGCAAGCTTTTCGGCGGCGACCGCGGGGAGGATCGTGGCGGCAACCAGATCGATGAAAGCGTCCTTGTCGCCATTGGCTTCCGGCGGCAGCGCGTGCGCGGCGAGACAGGTCGTGCGGATTGTCACCTTCCGCTCGCTCTCCAGCCGACGGGCGGCGCGCAGCGACTTCTTCTCATTATCGAGATCGAGGCCGTAGCCGGACTTGATCTCCACACTCGTGACCCCTTCGGCCAGCAGCGCGTCGAGGCGCGGCAGCGTCTCGGCGACGAGCGCGTCTTCGCCGGCTGCACGTAGCGATTTGACGGAGGAGACGATGCCGCCCCCGGCGCGGGCGACTTCTTCATAAGTGGCCCCGGACAGCCTCATCTCGAATTCGTTGGCGCGGTTGCCGGCATAGACAAGGTGCGTGTGGCAGTCGATCAGACCGGGCGTGATCCAGCGGCCTTGGCAATCGATGGTCTCGGCACCCTGCCCGAATGAGCCCGGCATGTCGGCTTCCGCGCCGGCATAGACAATAAGCCCATCGCGCGCGGCAATAGCACCCCTTTCGACAATGCCCAGGCCGGCAGCACCCTCTGCCATCGTGGCCAGGCGCGCATTGCGCCAGAGACGAAAGCCGCTCTTCCCGTTATCTCCACCCATCATCTTTTCCATTTGAAAGGATGGCAATTATGTATATACATATTGAAGCGCGACGCAAGTGATATCGTCGCTCAAAGCTCAGATTCGGAGATGGACGTGACGGCGATCTTTGCGGAACAGGCGCTGCTGGCAGAAGGTTGGCAAGCCAATGTGCGGATCGTTTTCGACAGCGGCCGCATTGGTGCCGTCGAGGCCGGCGCCTCACCGCAGGCCGACGACGAACGCCATGCCATTCTGTTGCCCGGCATGCCCAATCTTCACAGCCACGCCTTCCAGCGCGGCATGGCGGGTTTGGCCGAGTTGCGCGGCCCCTCGGCCGACAGTTTCTGGAGCTGGCGCGAGGTGATGTACCGCTTCGCGCTGTCGATGACGCCGGACCAGGTCGAGGCGGTCGCGGCGCAGCTTTATGTCGAGATGCTGGAGGCCGGCTTCTCGCGTGTCGGGGAGTTCCATTATCTGCATCACGACCGTGACGGGCGACCCTATGCCAACATCGCCGAGATGGCGGAGCGGATCGCGGCCGCCGCCGCGGAGGCGGGCATCGGACTGACGTTGCTGCCGGTCTTCTACGCCCACTCCACCTTCGGCGGCAGCGCGCCCACCGAGGGCCAGCGGCGATTCATCAATGATATCGACAGCTTCGGGCGCTTGCTTGAAAAATGTCGTGAAAGCGTTCGCCTCCTTGAGCAGGCAGTCGTCGGCGTCGCACCGCACAGCCTGCGCGCCGCAACGCCGGACGAACTCAACGCTGTCGCGGCGATGGCGCCGCATGGCCCAGTCCACATCCATATCGCCGAGCAGATGAAGGAAGTGCAGGATTGCGTTGCCTGGTCGGGCGCGCGGCCGGTCGAATTCCTGCTCGGCAACGCCTCGGTGGACGAGCGCTGGTGCCTGATCCATGCCACGCATATGACCGAGGCCGAAACCATCGCCATGGCCAGGAGCGGCGCGATCGCCGGACTGTGCCCGATCACCGAGGCCAATCTCGGCGACGGCACTTTTGCCGCGCCGCTGTTCGTCGAGCATGGCGGCCGCTTCGGCGTCGGCTCCGATTCCAATGTGCTGATCGGCCTGCCGGACGAGCTCAGGCAGCTCGAATATTCGCAGCGCCTCGCCCACCGCGCGCGCAACGTGCTGGCGCGCGCCGGCGGTTCCACGGGGCGCGCGCTGTTCGATGCCGCAGCCGATGGCGGCGCCCAGGCGCTCGGGGCCGGACCGTCGCATATCGCGGTGGGTGCTCCCGCCGACCTTGTTTCGCTCGATGCCGGCGATCCCTCGCTGGCGGGCAAGAGCGGCGATGCGATCCTCGATGCCTGGATCTTCGCCAATGGCAGCAGCGTCGATTGCGTCTGGGTGCATGGTCGAAAGCAGGTCAGCGGCGGTCGGCATGCCAAGCGTGAGGCCGTGGCCGAGCGGTTCCGCCGGACGATGACGGCGCTTTCGGAGGGCTGATGTCGATGAGCTTGGTCGAAGTGACGGAGATGGAGGATGGCGAGAGCATCTCGCTGCACCAGCGCATCCTCTCCGACATACGCGAAAAGATCGTCTCCGGCGCCTGGGCGCCTGGCCACCGCATTCCGTTCGAGCACGAGCTGACGGCTGAATACAAATGCTCGCGCATGACGGTGAACAAGGCGCTGTCGCAACTCGCCAAGTCGGGACTGATCGAGCGGCGACGGCGTTCGGGAAGCTTTGTCCGCCAGCCGCAATCCCAAGCCGCGGTGCTGGAAATCCATGACATCAGGATCGAGGTGGAAGCGCTTGGCCTGCCCTATCGCTATGAGCGGCTTGAGCGGGTGAAGCGGCGCAGCAGCGCCGAGGACCGCGCCTTGCTTGGGCTCTCCACCCCGGGTCCGGTGCTATGGTTGGAAAACCTGCATTTTGCCGGCGAAAGGCCGTTTGCGCTGGAGCAGCGCCTGATCAATCTCTCGGCGGTTTCCGAGGCGACCGAGGAAGAGTTTCTCGCCATTGCCCCCGGGCCGTGGCTGATCGGGCGCGTGCCGTGGAGCGAGGCCGAGCACCGCATCCGCGCCATGGCGGCGGACGACAATATCGCCGACGCGCTCGACATCGATCCCGGCGCGCCCTGCCTGGTGGTCGAGCGCCGCACCTGGAGCGCCGAGCACCCGGTCACCCATGTGCGCTTCATCTATCCGGCGGAAAGCCACACGCTCGTGGCAAGGTTCACCCCGTCGCAGGGGTAGCACTTCGCCTTCTCCCCTTGACAAGGGGAGAAGGCAGGCAGCGCTTAGATCGCCGCGGTGATAATCATCTCGACCAGATACTCCGGACCGGCCAGCTTGGCTTCGCCGGTCGCGCGGGCCGGCGTGTGGCCCTGCGGCACCCATTTGTCCCATTCCGAGTTCATCTCGGCGAAGGTGCTCATGTCGGCCAGCCACACGATCGCCTGCAGGATCTTGGTCTTGTCGGTGCCGGCCTGTGCCAGCAACTCGTCGACGGTCTTCAGGATGTCGCGGGTCTGCGAGGCGACGTTGCCGCCGGGCTCGCCGACCTGACCGGCCAGATAGACGGTGTTGCCATGGATGACGATCTGGCTCATGCGCGGGCCAACATCGATGCGACGAATGCTCATTGGGCGTTCCTTCCTGTTGTGGATGGCGCCTCTTTAGAGTCGAGGTGCGCTTCCGGCAAGGCCGGCCGGGATGAAACCAGTTGAGCCAATTGTCCGGCCTCGACCGGACCGCGTACACGGCGAGTTGACCGGGCGCGCCGCAATTCCGCCAGTTGGGCATGTTGACTTATGTAATAACATCACATATCGACTCGACCGCACTGTTTCGCGGATCGCCGCCACGGATCGTCTGATGACCAATGCCTGCCTGACCTTCCGCGACCTGACGCTGGGCTACAACAGCCATCCAGCCATCCATCACCTCAACGGCATTGTCCGCAAAGGCTCGCTGACCGCCGTGGTCGGCGCCAATGGTTCGGGCAAGTCGACGCTGATGAAAGGCATCGTCGGCGTGCTCAAGCCGATGGAAGGCGCGGTCGTACGCGCGCCCGGCGTGCGCACGGCCTATCTGCCGCAGCAATCGGAGCTCGACCGCAGCTTCCCGGCGCGGGTCGTCGACCTGGTTTCGCTTGGCCTGTGGCCGAAGCGCGGCATGCTCGGACGCTACACCAAAGAGGATCGGGAATCCGTCGGAAAGGCGCTGATGGCGGTCGGTCTCGGCGGCTTCGAAACGCGCCCGATCGACACGCTATCCGGGGGCCAGCTGCAGCGCACGCTGTTTGCCCGCGTGCTTCTGCAGGACGCGGACCTCATCCTGCTCGACGAACCCTTCAACGCGGTCGACGCCAAGACCGTCGGCGACCTCATCCAGCTTATCAAGCACTGGCATGGCGAGGAACGCACCATCATGGTCGTCGTCCACGACCTCGATCTGGTGCGGCAGAATTTTCCCGAGACCTTGCTGCTTGCCCGTCAGCCCGTTGCCTGGGGCGAGACGAAAGAGACACTGCGGCCGGAGAACCTGCTCAAGGCACGACGCTTCCACGAGGCCTGGGAAGAGAACGCTCCCTGGTGCGAGCCCAGCGAGCACGATCATGGCCATGACCACGAACATCATGACCACGTGCACACGCATAATCATCATCACGGCCATGGCTCGGGACCGAGGGCGGCGTAATGGAATTCCTCTACGGCCTGTTCATCGCGCCTTTTGCCGACTTCGCCTTCATGCAGCGGGCGTTGTTCGGCTCGCTGATGCTGTCGCTCGGCGCCTGCCCCGTCGGCGTCTTTCTGATGCTGCGGCGCATGAGCCTGTCGGGCGACGCCATGGCGCACGCCATCCTGCCCGGGGCCGCAGCCGGCTTCCTGCTCTACGGCCTTGAAATCCTGCCGATGACCATCGGCGGACTGATCGCCGGCATTATCGTGGCGCTCGGCGCCGGTGCCGTTTCGCGCTTCACCATCCAGCGCGAGGACGCCTCGATGGCCGCCTTCTATCTCATCTCGCTCGCCGTCGGCGTGCTGATGGTATCGATCCGCGGCTCAAGCGTCGACCTCATGCATGTGCTGTTCGGCACGGTGCTGGCGCTCAACAATGAGGCGCTGGCGCTGATCGGCGGCATCGTGGCGGTGACGCTCGCCAGCCTCGCCGTCTTCTGGCGGGCGCTGGTGGCCGAATGCCTCGATCCGCTGTTCCTGCGTTCGGTGAGCCGCATGGGCAGCCCGGTGCATTTCATCTTCCTCGGGCTGGTCGTGCTCAATCTGGTCGGCGGTTTCCAGGCGCTCGGCACGCTGCTGTCGGTCGGGCTGATGATGCTGCCGGCGGCTTCTGCCCGCTTCTGGACGGTGCGGGTCGAGCCGATGTGCGTGCTGGCGGTGCTGATCGGCTTTGCCTCCTGCATCGCCGGGCTGCTTTTGTCCTATCATGCGTCACTGCCGTCCGGCCCGGCGATCATCCTGTCGGCCGGCGTCGTCTATTTCTTCTCGATCCTGTTCGGCTCGCGCGGCGCGCTGCGCGCCCGCATTGTGCATCACCGCCACCGGACCGCCTGATCCCGCCTACCCAAGCAAGGAGACTTACCAATGCTGAAATCCATCCGTGCCGCGCTGGCGGTGAGCGTTATAACATTAAGCGCTTTCGCAGCCTCCTCGGCCGTCGCAGCGCCGCTCAAGGTGGTGGCGAGTTTCACGGTGATTGCAGACTTGGCGAAAAATGTCGGCGGTGATCGCGTCAACATCACCACCATCGTCGGCCCGGATGGTGACGCGCATGTCTATCAGCCGAGCCCGGCGGACGCAGTGGCGATGGCGGGCGCCGACGTTGTGCTGGTCAACGGCCTGCATTTCGAAGGCTTTCTGCAGCGCCTGGTCGACGCCAGCGCCACCAAAGCCGTGATCGTCACCCTGACCAAGGGCGTCACGCCGATCGACTTCAAGCCGGAATTCGCCGATGCGGATGCTGCCGAAGGTGCCGGCACCAGCAGGGGCAAGACCGTCACAGATCCGCACGCCTTCCAGTCGATCGCAAACGCCAGGATCTATGTGAAGAATATAGCCGACGCCTTCTGCGCCGCCGACAGCGAGGGCTGCGACAGCTACAAGGCCAACGCCGCCACCTACGCCACCAAGCTCGATGCGCTGGAAGGCGAAGTGAAGGCGGCGATCCAGTCGATCCCTGAAGCGAAGCGCGTGGTCATCACCTCGCACGACGCCTTCGGCTATTTCGAGCACGAATACGGGCTGACCTTCCTGGCACCGCAAGGCATCTCGACCGATTCCGAGCCGTCTGCCGCCGACGTCGCCAAGCTGGTCGAGCAGGTCAAACAGGACAAGGCCGCGGCGATCTTCATCGAGAACATCACCAATCCGCGGCTGATCGAGCAGATCGCCGGCGAGACCGGCATCAAGGTCGGCGGCACGCTCTATTCGGATGCGCTGTCCGGACCCGACGGCCCGGCCTCGACCTATATCGACATGATGCACAACAACATTACGCAGATTAAAGGCGCGATCCTCGGCAGCTGAGCGGCATCGCGTCAACCGGGCCCATGTTGGCCCGGTTGGATTTTCGGGTCCGGGATCGCTATTTGGCAGAGAAATCTTCCGGCATGCATTGCCGCCCCTGCCCGGGAGTGGCAAAACTGCCGCCAAAGAGATCGCGAGGACGATTATCATGGAATACCGCCAGATCAGCGAGGATTACTCGGTCGCCGGGCAGATCCAGCCCGACGACATCGCCGCCATCAAGGACGCCGGCTTCAAGAGCGTGATCTGCAACCGGCCGGACAACGAGCAGCCGGGCCAGCCGTCGGCCGGCAGCGTCAAGGCCGCAGCCGAGGCCGCGGGGCTGGCGTTCCGCTTTATCCCGGTGATCAGCGGCCAGCTCACCATGGAGAATGTCGAGGACCAGGCCGCCGCGCTCGAGGAGCTCGAAGGGCCGGTCTTCGCCTACTGCCGCTCGGGGGCGCGCTGCACCAATCTTTATGGGCTGATCCAGCAGCAGCGGGGGTGAAAGCTTGGCGCATTGGCGAGAGCCAATTCCGCAGTTGGCGATCCTTCGCGCCCCCTCTGTCCTGTCGGACATCTCCCCCACGGGTGGAGAGATTGGCAGCGTTGGCGACGGCGCCATTCCCTGACGTTGGCGATTGGCGAAAGCCGGCGTGACTTCGATCTCCCCCCTCGTGGGTCCGTTCACGGGGAGATGTCCGGCAGGACAGAGGGGGGCGCTGTCCCGCCGTCACATCCAACAAAGATCTCCGCAAACTAAATCGGCAGCGCGCCGGTTTCCTTCAGCGTTTCGAGCACGATCGCCGTCTTCACATGCTGCACAGACTCATGCGGCAAAAGCACCCCGTTGACGAACTCCGACAGTGATTTGAGATCGAGCGTCACCACCTTAAGGATATAGTCCATCTCGCCGGTCAGCGCGTGCGCTTCCTGCACCTCGGGCAGGCGCGCCACCAGTTCGCCGAAGCGGCGGGCATTGTCACGGTTGTGGGTGGCCAAGGTCACCGAGATGACATTGACCAGCGAAAAGCCGAGCCGATCGCGGTCGAGCACGGCGCGATAGCCTTTGATGTAGCCGTCTTCCTCCAGCCGTTGGCGGCGGCGCGAGCATTGCGAGGCCGAGAGGTTCACACGTTCCGAGAGATCGTTGTTGGTGAGCCGCGCATCGCCTTGCAACAGCGCCAGTATCTTGCGATCGAATTGGTCAAGTCGCGCATCATCCACGGATTTTCCTCCATCCATGCATGTTTCGCGCATATCTGCAGCATTTCAAGCAGCTGAATGCAAGCACCGTGCGGCCCTGCGGCGCTATCATAGGCGAAGATGGCCTCGATCGGCCGCAACAGCATTGGAGGACTGCCATGGGCCCCTTCCCGCACGACGCCCCGCCCGCCAGGATCAGCAAGGCGAATCCCGCCGGCACCGATGGCTTCGAGTTCGTCGAGTTCGCGCATCCGGAGCCGGCGAAACTCGCCGATCTCTTCACGCGCATGGGCTATGTCGCGGTGGCGAAGCACCGCAGTAAGGACATCACCGTCTGGCGCCAGGGCGACATCAACTATGTCGTCAACGCCGAACCCGGCTCGCATGCCATGAAGTTCGTCGACAAGCACGGCCCCTGTGCCGCATCGATGGCCTGGCGCGTGGTCGACGCCAAGCATGCTTTCGACCATGCCGTATCGAAGGGCGCTACCCCCTATGAAGGCAAGGACAAGGCGCTCGACGTGCCGGCGATCGTCGGCATTGGCGGCTCGCTGCTCTATTTCATCGAGACCTATGGCGAGAAGGGCTCGGCCTATGACGCCGAGTTCGAGTGGCTGGGCGAGCGCAATCCCAAGCCCGAAGGGGTCGGCTTCTACTACCTCGACCACCTCACCCACAATGTCTATCGCGGCAGCATGGACAAGTGGTGGGACTTTTATCGCGACCTGTTCGGCTTCAAGCAGATCCATTTCTTCGACATAGACGGCAGGATCACCGGTCTGGTCAGTCGCGCCATCACCTCGCCCTGCGGCAAGATCCGCATTCCGCTGAACGAGTCCAAGGACGAGACCAGCCAGATCGCCGAGTATCTGAAGAAGTACAATGGCGAGGGCATCCAGCACATCGCCGTCGGCACCGACGCGATCTACGACGCCACCGACAAGCTCGCCGCCAACGGGCTGAAGTTCATGCCCGGTCCGCCCGACACCTACTATGAGATGTCGCACACCCGCGTGCACGACCATGACGAGCCGATCGAGCGGATGAAGAAGCACGGCATCCTGATCGACGGCGAAGGCGTCGTCGACGGCGGCACGACCAAGATCCTGCTGCAGATCTTCTCCAAGACCGTGATCGGTCCGATCTTCTTCGAGTTCATCCAGCGGAAGGGCGACGAAGGCTTTGGCGAGGGCAATTTCCGCGCACTGTTCGAGTCGATCGAACAGGACCAGATCAAGCGCGGCGTGCTGAAGGTGGACGGCAAGGCAGCGTAGGTCCCGCAAGACGTCGAGCGGCTCACAACCCCAGCCGCTCGACCTCGTCCTTCCTGAGTTTCAGATCGTAATCGAGCAAAAACTCATCCAATTGCGGCGGCGCAACCGAGGTGCCGGAGAGCATCGCGTGGACTTGGCCGCGATGATGGATGTCGTGCAGGAAGACGTGAGCGAGGATATCGCCGATCCGTTCGGGGATCATGCCGTCCTCGCGGCGGTCGGTGATGACGCGGCGGTCGAGATCCGCCTCCAACAGTCCGTCGCAGAAGGCGACAAGCCTGCGGTCGAAATCGACCTGTGCCGCCGCCAGGCTTGCCGCTTCGTCGAAGGGCACGAAGTCGTCGTAGGCCGCGGCGCCGAGCCCGCCACCCGTCAGGAAATCGAGATAGAGATGATCGACCGCCAGAATGTGGTTGAGCGTTTCCCTGATCGAGGGAAAGAAGCTGGTGCGCTTGGCCTCGAACTCGCCCGGTCGAAGCGCCAGGACGGCACGGTAGAGCCGGTCGTTCGACCAGAGATTGTTGCGCGCCATGCGGCGCAGGTGGTCGAGCAGGGTCATCCGCCCGGACTCTCCCTCACCTCTCGTATTTCTCGACCTTCTGCTCGATGGCGCCGAAGATCGAATGGCCGGCCTTGTCCTTCATCTCGATGCGCACCGTGTCGCCGAAGCGCAGGAAGGGCGTCTTCGGTTCGCCGCTCTCGATGGTCTCGATCATGCGCAGTTCGGCGATGCAAGAATAGCCGGCGTCGCCGGCCGAGACCGGCTTGCCGGGTCCGCCGTCGAGCTTGTTGGAGACGGTGCCGGAACCGATGATGGTGCCGGCGGTGAGCGGCCGGGTCTTGGCGGCATGCACGATCAGTGCCGGAAAATCGAAGGTCATGTCGATGCCGGCATTGGCGCGGCCGAAAGGCTTGCCGTTGAGGTCGGCAAGCAGCGGCAGGTTGACCTTGCCGCCATCCCAGGCGTCGCCCAGCTCGTCCGGCGTCACCGCGACGGGCGAGAAGGCGGATGAGGGTTTCGACTGGAAAAAGCCGAAGCCTTTTGCCAGTTCCGGCCCGGTGACGGCGCGCAGCGTCACGTCGTTGACCAGCATGATCAGGCGAATCGCATCCCTTGCCTCGTCCTGCCCGGCGCCCATCGGCACGTCGTCGACAATGACGGCGACCTCGGCCTCCATGTCGATGCCGAAGGCCTCGTCGGCCATGCGGATCGGATCGCGTGGCGGAATGAAGGAGTCCGAGCCGCCCTGATAGATCAGCGGGTCGGTCCAGAAGCTCGCCGGCATCTCGACGCCGCGCGCCTTCCGCACCAGCTCGACATGGTTCACATAGGCCGAGCCGTCCGCCCATTGATAAGCGCGCGGCAGCGGCGAATGCGCGTCATGCTCGTGGAAACGCGCCGAAGGCACGGCGTTGGCCTCGAGCGATTCCGCCATGGCCGCCAGATGCGGCGAGATCCGCCGCCAATCATCGAGCGCGGCCTGCAGCGTCGGCACCAGGAAGGAGGCGTCGGTGAACCGCGTCAGATCGCGCGAGACCACGACCAGCTTCCCGTCGCGCGTCCCGTTCTTCAATGTGGCAAGCTTCATGCGGTTTCCTCTCCTGACGCGGCCTGGTCGCCGCTTAATCGTACAACAAGGCCGTCGCGGGCGATCGTCAAGTCGCCCGGCCATGTTTTCCTGACGGCGGCGATCCAGTCGGCCTCGCCGATCGCGGGATCGTCGGCCGGAATGAGGTGATTGAGCACCAGCCGCTTCACGCCGGCATCGCTGGCGACGCGGCCTGCTTCTTCGGCCAGGCTATGGCTGGCGAAGAGATGCTCGCGTAGCCGCGCGCCGTTGCCGGTCCTGGCGACCAGCCGTTCGACGCCCGCTTCCAGCATGGCTTCGTGGACGAGAATGTCGGCGCCGCGGGCAAAATCGCCCAGGGGCGGGAAGAATGCGGTGTCGGCGGAGAATACCACGCTCCTGCCGCCATGATCGAAGCGCAGCGCGAAGCAGTCGGTCACCGGCGGATGGTCGACGCGCAGCGCCGCTACCGTGAGGCCGCGCTCCTCAAGCACCGTGCCTTCGCCGAACTCCTCGACCGAAACCAGTCCGCGGATATCCGGCCGGCCCTCGTCGACGATGCGGATTTCGATGTCGAATTCCATCGCCTGGCAGAAGTGCTGCCAGCAATGTCCGGTGCCCGGCGGCCCGTAGACGGTCACCGGGGTCGCCAGACCCGCCGTCCAGGCGGTGTGGATCAATGGGCCGAGTTCCAGCACATGGTCGGAATGGAGATGCGTGATGAAGATCAGGTCGAGCGCCTTGAGGCTCACCCCGGCATCGGTCAGGGTGCGCGTGACACCCAACCCGCAATCGAGGACGATCACGCGCCCGCCGATCTCCAGCAGCGACGAACTCGGCCAAGGGCCGCCAGGACGAACCGCCGGCCCGCCCTTGCAGCCGAGAAGGACGAGGCGCTCCGCCGTCTCGCTCAAGACCAGTCGCCCTCGGGCGTGCCGTTGAAGCGCTTCTTCAGTTCGGCCCAGCAGTCGATGTAATTGTCCTGCCGCGTATCGAGCTCGGCGGCATAGCGGGTCAGCATCTGCGGGAATCGGGTCTCGAACATGAAGGCCATGGTGTTGTCGAGCTTGACCGGTTTCAAGTCCGCTCGGCTGGCTTTCTCGAAACCTGGCGCATCCGGCCCGTGCGCCAGCATCAGATTGTGCAGGCTGATACCGCCAGGGATAAAACCTTCCTCCTTGGCATCGTACTGGCCGTGGATCAGGCCCATGAACTCGCTCATGATGTTGCGGTGGTACCAAGGCGGGCGGAAGGTGTTTTCCGCCACCAGCCAGCGCGGCGGGAAAATGACGAAGTCGACATTGGCCGTGCCCTCCTCGCCGCTCGGCGCCGTCAGGACCGTGAAAATCGACGGGTCCGGATGGTCGAACAGAATGGCGCCGACCGGCGAAAATGTAGCAAGATCATACTTAAACGGTGCGTAGTTGCCATGCCACGCGACGACATCCAGCGGCGAATGGCCGATCTCGGTGACATGGAACTGGCCGCACCATTTGACGATCAGCCGGCACGGCGTCTCCTTCTCCTCAAACCAGGCGCAGGGCGTCTTGAAGTCGCGCGGGTTGGCGAGGCAGTTGGCGCCGATCGGGCCGCGGTCCGGCATGGTGAACTTCGCGCCATAGTTCTCGCAGACATAGCCGCGCGCCTCCTGGTCGGTGAGCTCGACCTTGAAGACCAGGCCGCGCGGCAGCACGGCGATCTCGCCGGGCCTTAGCTCGATGATGCCCATCTCGGTGACGAAGCGCAGCGCCCCCACTTGCGGCACGACCATCAGTTCGCCGTCGGCGTTGAAGAAATGATCATCGACCATCGAGCGGTTGGCGACGTAGACATGTGCCGCCATGCCGGATTGGCCGAGCGCGTCGCCGGCGGTGGTCATGGTGCGCATGCCGGAAACGAAGTCGGTCGGCTCGCTGGGCATCGGCGCCGGGCTCCAGCGGTACTGACCGAGCGCGAGCTCGTGGTCGCCGACATTCGGCGCGGTCTTCCATAGAGGATAGTTCGCCGCCTTGAAGCGGCCGGTGTGCCTGACGCTCGGCCGAATGCGGTAAAGCCAGGAGCGCTCGTTGGTGCCGCGCGGCGCGGTGAAGGGCGAGCCGGAAAGCTGCTCGGCATAGAGGCCGTAGGCCGGCCGCTGCGGCGAGTTGCGCCCCTGCGGCAGCGAGCCGGGCAGCGTCTCGGTCTCGAAATCGTTGCCGAAGCCCGGCATGTAGGAAAAGCCCATCCGATCCTCCCTGATCCCGGACTGCCGCTTTCCAGCGTGGCCTTCCGGGACGTTGACCAAACTGGTTTCATTTGTAACCATTGAAAATGTAACTATCAACGGCGAACGCCGCCCTCGGTGGTTTTGATGGAACCGGAAATCCTCGAACTCGAAAGCTTCCTGCCCTACAGGCTCTACCGACTCGCCGATGCCGTCAGCCGCGAGTTCTCGCGCATCTATAAGGAGCGCCACGGGCTGACTCGGCCGGAATGGCGCACGCTATCAGGGTTGGGCCAGCGCGGCACGATGACGGCGACGGAACTCGGCGAGCAATCGGCCATGCACAAGACCAAGGTTTCGCGGGCAGTGGCGGAGTTGGAGCGGCGGCGGTGGCTGACGCGCACACCTGACGAGACCGACCGACGCGTCGAGCATCTGACGCTGACCAAAGCAGGGCTCGCCGTCTATCGCGAGATGGTGCCGCTGGCGAAAGCGTTTGAAAGGGAGTTGCTGGCGAGGGTGAGCGCGGAAGAGCGGGCGGCGATTATAAGTGGGGTGGCGGCGCTGGAGAGGGCTTTGTCTGCTTCGTAGCGATCCTTCACACCCCCCTCTGTCCTGCCGGACATCTCCCCCGCACGGGGGGAGATTGGCAGCTTCCCTGACAGCGCCGCTCCTGCAACGTCGGAGATTGGCGAAAGCCGCGCGACAGTTGATCTCCCTCCTTGCGGGGGAGATGGCCGGCAGGCCAGAGGGGGGTGCTGTCCCGCCGGCGTTTCTAATGAGCTACCAATCCATCACCACCTTGCCCGAACTGCCGCTCCGCATCGCATCGAACCCGACCTGAAAATCGTCGATGCCGATGCGGTGCGTGATCAACCCGGAAACATCAAGCGGACCCTGCACCAGGGCAATCATCTTGTACCAGGTCTCGAACATCTCGCGGCCGTAGATGCCTTTGAGATGCAGCATCTTGAAGATGACCTTGTTCCAGTCGATCTCGAAGCCGGTCGGCGCGATGCCGAGGATGGCGATCTTGCCGCCATTGTTCATGGTGTCGATCATGTCGCGGAAGGCAGGGGCGGCGCCCGACATCTCCAGCCCGACGTCAAAACCTTCGGTCATGCCGAGCGCCGGCATGACGTCGCGCAGCTTCTCTTTCGAGGCATCGACGACATGCTGGACGCCGAGCTTCCTCGCCAGCTCCAGCCGCACCGGATTGATGTCGGTGATGACGACTTTCCGGGCGCCGACGCATTGCGCCACCAGCGCGCCCATGATGCCGATAGGCCCAGCGCCGGTGACCAGCACGTCCTCGCCGACCAGATCGAAGGACAGGGCCGTATGAACCGCATTGCCCAGCGGATCGAAAATGGCGGCGATCTCATCCGGCACGTCATCGGGGATCGGCACGACATTGTGCTGCGGGATCACCAGGTACTCGCCGAAGGCGCCGGGGCGGTTGACGCCGACGCCCAGCGTATTACGGCACAGATGCCCCCTGCCCGCGCGGCAGTTGCGGCAATGGCCGCAGACGATATGTCCCTCGCCGGAGACGCGCTGGCCGACCTTGTATTCGGTGACCTCCGCGCCGTAGTCGGCAACGGTGCCGACAAACTCATGACCCGTCACCATCGGTACCGGCACCGTCTTCTGTGCCCACTGGTCCCAATTGTAGATGTGGACATCGGTGCCGCAGATCGCCGTCTTCTTGACCTTGATGAGAACGTCGTTGGGGCCGATCTCCGGCACCGGCACCTCTTCCATCCAGATGCCCGGCTCGGCCTTGGCCTTCACCAGCGCCTTCATCATGTTGGACATGAGACTCTCCAAAGGCTGCAAACGCTCGCGTTCCCTCGCGCCCCCCTCTGTCCTGCCGGACATCTCTCCCACTTGGGGGGAGATTGGATGTCACGAAGACCTTCGCCAATCTCAAACGTGGAAGAAAGGCGCTGGCGCCAAAGCTGCCGATCTCCCCCCTCGTGGGGGAGATGTCCGGCAGGACAGAGGGGGACGCCGTAGAAAGCAAGCATTCGCTATTATCCGACTATTCCGAGTTCCTTGCCGACTTCGCCAAAGGCCTCGACCGCGCGGTCGATATCGGCGCTGGAATGGGCGGCCGACATCTGGGTGCGGATACGCGCCTGGCCCTTCGGCACCACCGGGAATGAGAAGCCGATGACATAGATGCCGCGCTTCAGCATACGCTGCGCCATCTCCTGCGCCAAAGCCGCATCGCCAAGCATCACCGGAATGATCGGGTGCTCGGCGCCCGCCAGCGTAAAGCCGAGCTTGCCCATCTGAGACCGGAAATGTTGCGCGTTGGCATAGAGGCGCTGGCGCAGCGCATCGCCGTTGCGGATCAGTTCGAACACTTTCAGCGAGGCACCGGCGATCGCCGGCATCAGCGTGTTGGAGAAGAGATAGGGCCGCGAGCGCTGGCGCAGCCAGTCGACCACCTGGCGTTTGCCCGACGTATAGCCGCCGGACGCGCCGCCCAGGGCCTTGCCGAGCGTGCCGGTGATGATGTCCACCCTGCCCTCGACACCGCAATGCTCGGCCGAGCCGCGGCCGTTCCTGCCGACGAAGCCGACCGCATGGCTGTCGTCGACCATCACCATGGCATCGTATTTTTCCGCCAGATCGCAGACCCCTTGCAGGTTGGCTATGATGCCGTCCATCGAGAACACGCCATCGGTGGCGATCAGCCGGAAGCGGCAGTCCTTCGCCTCCTTCAGCCGGGCCTCCAGATCGGTCATGTCATTATTGGCGTAGCGGAAGCGCTTGGCCTTGCAGAGCCTGACGCCGTCGATGATCGAGGCGTGGTTCAGCGCATCCGAGATGACGGCATCGTCCTCGCCGAGCAGGGTCTCGAACAGGCCGCCATTGGCGTCGAAGCAGGAGCCGTAGAGGATCGTGTCCTCCATGCCGAGAAAGGACGAGATGGTGGCTTCGAGCGCCTTGTGCTCCTCCTGCGTGCCGCAGATGAAGCGCACCGACGCCATGCCGTAGCCGTAGCGGTCGAGCGCCTGTTTGGCCGCCTCGCGCAGGTCAGGGCTGTCGGCGAGGCCGAGATAGTTGTTGGCGCAGAAATTCAGCACCCTCTGGCCACCGACCTCGATTTCGGCCGATTGCATGGAGGATATGACCCGTTCGGATTTATAGAGCCCCGCCGATCTCAGCCCTGCGAGTTCTTTGTCGATGTGGGATAGGAAGGCTGCGCTCATGATCCGGCCCTGTTCGCTTCGAGGCGGACTGTCGCGCCGTGGATGAGAAAAATCCATCGCAAAAGCGACCGCTTCGGCGACTTCGCGAAAGCCGGGCCGCAGTTCATCGTGCCAGCGCGATGGGAGATGCATTCAAAATGCGCGGGCCGGGAAACGCCATAATAACCATTCCGGCAGCTTTGTTCTGCAGCCGCGATGAGCGCGCAGCCTGTATGCCTAGCTATTAACCCTTTCAGGTCAAAGGTCTTCCCGCCATCGAAGCCATGGCCAGGATTCTGAAGGGCGGGAGGGATCAACCAGCTATGTCGCAGCAGCCAGTGCACAGCGTTTCGCGCAAGCTGGTTCTGCTGATCAAGAGCGGCTACTGGCTGGCCCTGACGATCATCGCCGCCATGGTGATGGCCGCTTTCATCCTGCTGCAGCAGATGATGGCGGCGCAGCAGCACAACGACGCGCTGCTCAACATCGTCAGCACGCAAAAGGCGCTTTCGCAACGGATCGTCTTTCTCTCCGGCGCAACGGGCGCTGCCGGGCAGGACAAGCAGCCGGCCCTGGTCGCCGCGCTGAAGCAGGCCACGCAGGAATTCGAAACGAATTACGATCTGCTGCTGGACAAGACCGGCGCCGATCCGATCTCGCGGGCGCGTTTCGATCCCAAGTCGATCGAGAATGTGCTGTTCGGCAAGCCGTTCCATCTCGACTATTTCTCCGTCGGCCTGATCGCCAACGGCAAACGCCTGATCTCATCGTTCGAATCCCGGCTTGCGACTGGCAGCGACGGTTACAAGGGAGGTGCCGAGCGCGTCGATCTCGACGCTTCAGTGGCGAATGCGACGCTGGCCGGCTATGCAGCACTCGGCCAGCGCATCAGCGCGTTTGGCCAAGAGCGCTCCAGCCAGTTGCTGGATCTGCATCGGACCTTGTTCTTCGCCACCCTTGGCGTCATCTTGCTGGTTGCGCTGTTCATCTTCCGGCCGATGTCCAAGGCCATCCTGCGCAAGACGCACGAGCTGGTCGACGCGCGCAATTCGATGGCCTTCATCGCCGTGCATGACGGGCTGACCGGCCTGCACAACCGCACCTTCCTCACTGACCATTTCGACACGCTGATCAAGGGCGCGCACCGCCGCCGCGAGCGCCTGGCAGTGATCCAGCTCGACCTCGACCGCTTCAAGCAGATCAACGATTCTCTGGGGCACGCGGCGGGCGACTATGTTCTTGTCGTCACCGCCCAGCGCATGCGCGATTCCTGCCGCGCATCGGATCTGTGCGTGCGGCTCGGCGGCGACGAATTCGTGATGATCCTCAACGGTGCCGGCACCACCGAGGACATCCATATGCTGGCCAAGCGGATCATCGGCCAGATCAACGAACCGATCACCTTCCAGGGCACGACCATCCTGCCCGGTGCCAGCGCCGGCATTGCGGTCTACCCGGTCGATGCCGAAAACGCCCAGGACCTGCTCGTCCATGCCGATCTCGCGCTCTATTCCGCCAAGAAGATGGGCGGCGGCAGCTTCTCCTTCTTCTCCGAGGAGCTGCGGCGCGAGCTCGACTACCGCAAGCAACTCGAGCAGGACATTCGCACCGCCATCGCGGAAAAGACTTTCGAGGTCTATTTCCAGCCGCAGGTATCGCTCACCAGCGGCAAGATCAGCGGCATCGAGGCGCTGGTGCGCTGGAAGCATGCGTCGCGCGGCATGATCTCGCCGGGCGAGTTCATCCCGGTCGCGGAAAAATGCGGCTTCATGCCGGATATCGGCCGCATCGTCATCACCAAAGCCATCAACGAAGCGGCCGAATGGGACCGCGCCGGCATCGATTTCGGACGCATCGCCGTCAACGTCTCGGGCACCGAGCTGCGCGAACCGGATTTCGACACCTTCCTGTTCGGGACCCTGGAACGGGCCGGACTAGCGCCGCAGAAGCTGTCGCTGGAAATCGTCGAATCCGTCATCCTCGACGACGAGAAGACGGGCATCGCCGCCAAGCTCAGGCATATCCGCGCCGCCGGCGTGCATCTCGAGCTCGACGATTTCGGCACCGGCTATGCTTCGCTCAGCCATGTCAATCCGAACGAGATCGACCGGCTCAAGATCGACCGCCGCTTCGTCCAGAACATCAACGAGAATGGCGACAACACCAAGATCGTGCGCGCCATCACCGAGCTTGCCCGCGGGCTCGGCATCTCGATCGTCGCCGAGGGCGCCGAGACCGAAGCCGAACTGGACTCGCTGATGGCCATCGGCTGCGACCAGGTGCAGGGCTATTCCATCGCCTTCCCGATGCCGCAGGACAAGGCGCGCGAATGGCTGCTGGCGCGCAGCCCGAAGAGAGCGAAGCTGAAGGTGCTGCAGGGCAACCTCGCTTAGGCCGGCCGAGCAACTGGTTAGCCGCTACTGATCCTGTCTCCTGTTCTAGCTCCAACAATCGCGCGGCGTGGCGCCAATGCAGAGGTTGTGCAAGCCTCGGATCGGCGCCAGAAAATTGCAAAACTGGCAGACCAAGTCCAGCCCGCCAGCGCGGTCGTCGCTGGTTGTCGTGTTCCTGCCGTTTAATTCGCGCGCCAGAATCCTGCTGCTCCCGCTTCCATTTCACGCATCGCATTCATATGAAAACCGCTGCGCCCCTTTCACTCAGGTGCTAAATGAGCGCCCAATCGCGCCGCTCCCATCGGATCGCGGCGCATTTTCCAGCTTTGATTGCGGCTGCCGCCGTCGACGTTTTCAGGCGGCAGCAAGGAGCCGCCCATGACCGATGCAAAGAACCTCACCCAACTCGGCAAGCACGTCGAGACGCCACCGCGTCCAGAACAGGCGGTTCTGGAAACCGTGCCATTCTCGCGCGGTGATGGGCCGCCGGCGATCGTGCGTTTTACCTGCCCGGAGTTCACCTCGCTGTGCCCGGTCACCGGCCAGCCAGACTTCGCCCACATCGTCATCGACTACGCACCGGACAAGACGCTGGTGGAATCGAAATCGTTGAAGCTGTTCATGACTTCGTTCCGCAATCACGGCGCCTTCCATGAGGAATGCACAGTCATGATCGGCCGACGCATCGTCGAGGCGACCAAGCCGCTCTGGCTGCGTGTCGGCGGCTACTGGTTCCCGCGCGGCGGAATCCCGATCGACGTGTTCTGGCAGACGGGCGCACCGCCGGAAGGTGCGTGGCTGCCCGACACGGGCGTCGCGCCCTATCGCGGGAGAGGTTGAGCCGCTGGACACCCGTCAGGGAGGATTGACACCGGGTCGGCAGAGGTTTTTTGAAAGGAACGGCAGAACCGCGTCGCTGTAGCGCTGCTCGTCGTGGCGCAGCAGATCAACGTGGCCAGCCCGGTCGAACCAGACCAACTCTGATCCGCGCGCGGCGTTTTGCAAGGCCATGACCTGCCCTTGATCGATGAAGGGATCGATGCCGCCGGCAAGCAGCATGAGCGGTTTGCCGAGCTTGCCGAGACGATCGACGGGCCTGACATCATCGGCGCCGAAACCGAGACGCAGCGGCATTTGGGCCAAAAGGACATCCACCTGGAAGCGTCGCGCGACGTGAAAGGGCATGCGCCAAGCTGTCGTCTCCCTCAGGCTCGCGTAGAGTTGCTCCAGTACATAAGCGTCGGCTCGGGCCTCTGGCGCGGCAAAGACAAGTGATGCAGCACCCAGCGATGAGCCGACAGCGCCAAGCTTCTGGCCGGTAAAGCGCTGTCTCGCATAGGCTAGGATGCGAGCCGCGTCCTTTCCTTCGCTGTAGCCAAAGCCCTGAACCGTGCCACCGCTCTCGCCATGTCCCGACAGATCGAACAGTACGACGGAGTAGCCGGCGTCGAACAGCAGTTTTGCTCTTTGCACCATGGCAAGCCTATTGGCGCCGCGCCCATGCAAAAGGACGATGGCGCCGCAACTGCCTTCTCGCTGCGCCACCCAGCCGGCGAGTTCTGGCGCGCCAGCCTGCTCGAGTTCGACGCGATCCACAGGCAGATCGCTTGCCGCTGTCAGGCTCTCGCGTGGCTTGCGGGCGATCAGCGTCGTTCCGACAGCCCAATCGACACAAGCGGCGACGCACAGTCCGACGCCGGCAGTCATGAGAAGAGCACGAAATCTCATCGGCGATTGCCTGGCGGCGATTTCATCGGCGGCTCACTCGCACTGGTAGTGGCTCAGCGCCCATTCTCCGGTGACCGACAGAAGGTCGGATATCTTCCAGTCGCCGCCAATCTTCTTCAACTTCCACTCGAGGCGGTGCTGGTTGCCGGCGACGACGAAGGCGACGACGACCTTGGCTTCGTCGCCCTTGACCGCCTCGATGGTCTTCAGGCTGCCGTCTATGGCCGCTTTGTCATAATTGGCATTGTCGAGCGCCATGTTGGGATCGAGACATTCGCCCTGCCCCGATTGCCGAAGCGCATCGCTTTTGTCGAGCACGGTCTTGGCCGGATCGATGAAGTTCTTACGCTCAGTTGGATCGAGCTCCAACCCGAGATGCTCGTAGAAGGGCTTGACCAGCGCCGTCGGCGAGCCCGGCAGGACGGGTGCGACCGGGGCGTTTTCCGCAGGCGGCGATGCGGCCGGCGGATTGGCGGGCAACGTATCGTCCGCAGGCGCATTGCTGGAGTCGGATGGCGGCTTTTGCGGCGGCGTGCCGAACAGGCCTTGCGCCGAGGCGGCGTCGCTCAGCCCAGCAGTCAGCATCGAGACCATTGGAAACGCCAGGACAAGGCGACGAAGCAACTGAATCACTCCGCCGTCGAACCAGACATGCATTCGAGAGCGCTCAGCGTCCAGCCGCTGGATTTGGAAGCGATATCGGCGATCTTCCATTTGCCGTCGATCTTCTTCAGAGACCAGATCATTTCGCGTTTGGAATCATCGCCTTCCGGAAAGAGATTGAAGGTCACGGTGACGCTGGCGCTATCGCCGTCCACCTGTTCCGAAAGCTTCAGCGTCTTGGCGACGGTCTTCTCGTCATAGTCCTGAGCGTCGAGACCGGGGGCGAAGTCGATGCACGGCACCTCGTCCGGCTTGTTCTTCTGCACCTGATCATTGAGCTCGAAAAGCTTGGTCACCGGCTCGGTGAAACGATCGCGGTATCTCAGGTCGGCCTCGAATTTGACTTCGGGCCTGTAGAAGAACTTCACCGCATTGGATGCCGGCCCGGCCAGGGCGGCCGCAGGCGCTGCGATCGAGAGGGCGGCGGCAAGCACAGTCAGTCTCATCCGATAAGCTCCAGGCTTCGTGGCGGGAACCATTCAATACCACGAATCCTGGGGCTGGTTAGGGCTGAACCTGTGTTGTGGGTGAGCGGAGCCCGCTGCCGGCCATCAGATATCCTTCGCCAGACGCAACGCATCGTAGATCGCGGCGTGGGTGTTGCGAGCCGAGACAGCGTCTCCGATGCGGAAGAGCTGAAATCGGCCCTGCGGATTGCGTGCGACCGATTGCGGTTGCCCGGCGATGAGCTCATCGTGCGAGATCTCGCCTTGGTTGGTCGATTTGGGTTTCAGTTCGAAATAGATGTCGTCGAGCGGTATGGTGCCGTGATTGACGACAATCTGGTCCACGACACGCTGCTTGGACACGCCGCCGTAGTCGCTGCCGACATGTGCAATGAGCTGGTTGCCGCTCTTTTCGACAAACTCGAGCCGATAGGTCACCGTGAAGGTCACATCGAGCTTCTGAAGAGATCTCATATAGGGCACGAGATTCATGGCCATGACCTCGGGTGAGAAGGACCGGTCCGGTGTCATGATCTCGACCTTTCCGCCGGCACCCGCGATGAATTCGGCAGCTTGCAGCGCTGCGTGGTCACCGGCGTCGTCGAAGATGAGAACATTGGTCCCCGGCTTCACGTCTCCCGAGATGATATCCCATGAGGACACCACCAACTCGTTGCCCTTGGAAAGCACCTCGGTGTGCGCCACCCCGCCCGTGGCAATGATGACGACGTCCGGATTCTCGGCCTCGATGGTTTCGGCTTCCGCCCAGGTGTTGAACTGGATGGACACTCCGTGCTTTTCGCACTGGGCCATGCGCCAATCGATGATGCTCATCATCTCCCTGCGACGCGGGCTCTGCGCCGTCAGGCGTATCTGCCCTCCGGGATGGCTTGCGGCCTCGAAGACCACCACCTCATGTCCGCGCTCACCCGCCACGCGGGCCGCCTCCAGGCCTGCCGGACCGGCACCCACGACGACAACTTTCTTGCGGGTCTCGGCCTTGGCGACGACGTGCGGCATGGTCAGCTCGCGACCTGTCGCGGCATTGTGGATGCAGTATGCCGCTCCACCCTGGTAGATACGGTCAAGGCAATAGTTGGCGCCCACACAGGGCCTGATTTCCTCTTCGCGCTTCTCGATGATCTTGCGCACGATGTGCGGATCGGTCATGTGAGCGCGCGTCATGCCGATCATGTCCACCTTGCCCGACGCGATCGCGTGGCGCGCAGTCGCCACGTCCGGTATCTTCGCTGCATGGAAGGTTGGGAAGTTCGTCGCAGCGCGAATCTCGCCCGCAAAATCGAGGTGCGGCGAGTTGGTCATTCCCTGGATGGGAATAACGTCCGTCAAGCCCGCATCGGTGTCGATGTGGCCGCGGATCACGTTGAGGTAGTCGACAAGTCCGCTTTCCTTGAGGCGCTTGGAGATTTCAAGGCCCTCCGACTTGCCGGTGCCGCCGGGGAGACATTCATCCGCAGTGTATCGCAGGCCCAGGATGAAGTCCTCGCCCACCCGTGACCGGATCGCCTTCAAGACATCCAGGCAGAAGCGCAGGCGATTGTCGAGGGATCCGCCATAGGGACCGTCAAGCTCGTTGGTGAGCGGTGACGTGAACTGATCGAGCAGGTGGCCGTAGGCCTCGAGTTCGACGCCATCCATCCCGCCCGCCTTCATTCGCTCGGCGGCGTCTGCGAAGTCTTTGATGATGCGCTCGATATCCCAATCTTCGATCTTCTTGGGAAACGCGCGATGTGAGGCCTCACGGTGATGGGACGGAGCCACGACCGGAAGCCAATCGCCCTTGTCCCAGCGTGTGCGCCGCCCGAGATGGGTGAGCTGGATCATGATGGCGGCGCCCTCTTCGTGGACCGCATCGGTCATCTGCTTGATCCACGGCACGATCTCGTCCTTGTAGGCGAGCAGGTTGTTGAAAACAGGAGGGCTGTCCTTCGAAACCGCCGCAGACCCGGCTGTCATCGTCATCGCCACACCGCCCTTGGCCCTTTCCAGCGTGTAAGCACGATAACGCTCCTTCGGCATCCCATCCTCCGGATAGGCCGGCTCGTGCGACGTCACGATGATGCGATTGCGCAGGGTCAAATGCTTGAGCTTGTAAGGCTGCAGAAGGGGATCGTTCGACATCCGACGGACTCCGGGCTGAGACAGGCAAGCGTGAACGCTATTCGAAAATGTACATCTGTGTCAAGTTCATGTTCTAAGATGTCAGCTTAATCGACGTAGGCGTACATTTTGCTGGTTCTGACTTCGACATTTTGTTAGGAAGCAAGCTCATGGAGCAAATTTCGAACGATAGCCGATGGCGCGGATCTGCGGAGGGGTGGCTCGAAGCCGCCTACGACCTGCTTCTCGAATCCGGAGTCGATACCGTCAGAATTTCGCCCCTTGCCAAGACGCTGGGCCTGTCGCGCACCAGCTTCTATTGGTTCTTCAAGGATCGGGAAGAACTGCTTGCAGCGCTGGTGACCCGTTGGCGGGACAAGAACACCGGCAACCTCGTCAAGCAGGCCGAGGCATATGCCGAGACGGTCGCCGAAGCGATGCTGAACGTCTTCGACTGCTGGCTCGACAAGTCCTTGTTCGATTCTCCGTTCGAGTTCGCGGTCAGAAGCTGGGCGCTTCAGTCTCCCGACATTCTGGCGGAGGTGCAGAAAGCCGACCAGATGCGGCTCGACGCGATGAGCCAAATGTTCATCCGCTTCGGCTACGAGCAGAGCTCAGCCGACGCCCGAGCGCGCACCGTCTACCTCGTGCAGATCGGCTACATCTCAATGCAGACCAAGGAAGATCTCGCGGCCCGCATGAAGCGAATTCCCAAATATGTGGAGATCTTCACCGGGAAGTCTCCCCAGCAGCGCGAACTGGACCGTTTCTTCGCCAGGCATAGCTATTCGGGGAATTGAAGCAACGTCGAGAATTGCAATTGCGGACCCGGTCGAGCGCCGAGCCCGCGCATTTGCCAAGCCGGGATGCGCGCAGCCGCTCTCGACGCCGATATTTGCGATGGCCTTCACAGCCCGAAACAGGCGCCTCGGTTGAGGCAGGTAAGCGAATTCTGCATGTTCAGCCAACCAATTTGCAGGTGAACCTGAGATGTCAAAACTCTTTCCGCGTCTGTTTTCGCCTGTAGAGAAGAATGTGGGTGCCTTGCTCGATTTCTTCCTTCAGTCCGTCATAGAGGCAGTCATGCATCCGCTGCACAAGTTCCTCGTCGGAAAGCTCTGACCTTGCTGTAGGTTCGATATCGAAAAGTCGGCCGGCATCTGAACGAACAGGTGCCGGCCCAGATCAGCCCTGGGAGTGGGCTCAGGCATCCAGCCAGACGTTCTGAAAGTCCATTTCGTAGGTCTGGTGCATTCCGTAGTTCTTCACCTTCTTGTTCATGTGGCAGTAGAGCTTCTGCCAGAACGGCTGGATGATGACGCCGGAATCCTGCAGGATCTGCTCGACGTCCTTCATGACTTCCTTGCGCTTGTCGGGATCGGCGAGCGAAAGTGCTTGCTTGAGCTTGGCGTCGAAATCCGGATTGGCAAAGGCCGTCTCGTTCCAGGCCTCTCCCGAGCGATAGCCGAGCGCAAGCACCTGAACGCCGAGCGGACGCATGTACCAGATCGTCATCGAATAAGGATATTTCGTCCAATCGTTCCAGAAGGTCGAGCCCGGAAGCACGGTACGCTTCACCTTGATACCGGCCTCGCGCAATTGGCCGGCGATCGCATCGCCGGTGTTCTTCTGCCATTCGTCCTCGACCGTGATAAGTTCATGCTCGAAGTCGGCCTGTCCGGCATCCGCCATCAGCTTCTTGGCGGCGGCAGCGTCCCGCGTCTTCTTGGGCAGAGGGTAGTATTCGGGATGGATCGGGCTGACGTGATGGTTCTCGCCCACCGTGCCGCGCCCGGCGTAGCCGAGTTGCATGACGGCATTGTTGTCGACTGCCATCTGCAGCGCGTTGCGCACCCGCTGGTCGTCATAGGGTTTGTGCGTGATGTTGGTGCGGGCAACAAGCGTGGTCGCCGTGGCGACCTCCGACTTCACCAGATCCATCTTGTCGAGGGCGTCGATAAAGTCGGCCGGCGTTTCGAAATCGAGGTCGATCTCGCCGGAATCGAAGGCGTTCACCGTGGCGTTGAAGTCAGTGCCGTAGTCAATGAACTCGACACTGTCGAGCGGCGCTTCGCCGCCCCACCACTTGCCGTTCTCGCGACGCTTGACGACCGCCTTCTGGCCGACGTCATAGGACACCAGTTCGAAAGCTCCCGTACCGATCGGCTTCTTGATCGGGTCGGCGCCGTCCTTGTCGAAGTCGCGATGCACGACCAGCGCCGGATAGTCGGTGAAGCCCGGTATGATCGCGATATCGGGTTCGTTGAGCTTGAGCTTGACGGTGAGGTCATCGACCTTGGTGATCGCGCCATCCTTTGCCTTCCCCGTCTTGGCGTCGATCAGCGCGCCGACGCGAGCGGCCATGGAATTGCCGGAAGCGCCCTTCTCGCACCAGCGGTTCAGGTTGGCGACCACGTCATCGGCGTTGAAGGCATCGCCATTGTTCCAGGTCACGCCCTTGCGCAGATGCAGGGTGTATTCGGTGGCGTCGTCATTGACGTCCCAGCTTTCGAGCAGGACCGGCTCGAAGGTGAACTGGTGCGTGTAGCGCACCAGCGGCTCCAGCCAGGTGCGGGTGACGTTTGCCATCTCCGTCCAGTCATAGGTGCGCGGATCCTTCTGCGCCTTGACCGACATAGAGACATGCAGCGTGCCACCCTTCTTGGGCTCCTCGGCCAGCGCTTTGGTCGGCGCGGCAAGGCCGATCATGCCATAGGCAAAAGCCGTGGAGGCGCCGAAAGCGCTTGCCAGCGCCAGGAATTCGCGCCGGTCCATGCGGCCGGCCCGTGCGTCCTCGGCCATTGCCTCGATCGCGCCGGGAACGCGGTCGCCGTTGCTTTTGAAAATCGTCATTTTCTTTCTCCCATTGGTTTGAGCGGGTTTTCGCCCATTCTTTCTCTCAACTAACACTATCAGGCAGCGTTGCCTCGCGTCGCGCTACAAAATCTCTGAGGCCCTCGGCAATGCCCTCGTCGAGCTTCGGCTCCTGGTAATCAGCGAGCATGCTGCGAGCCTTCTCCCGACCGCGCGTGTCATGATCCTTCGCACCCTCGGCGCTCCATTGCTCGAAGGAGTTGTAGTCCATGATGGTCGGCATGAAAAAGGCCTTCTCGAAATGATCGAGCGTGTGCTGGGTACCGAGGAAGTGCCCTTGCGGCCCGACCTCGCGCACCGCCGCCATCGCCTCCTTGAAATCATCGAAGGAAACGCCGCCGGCATATTTGTACCAGCCGGCAAGCTGCTCGCAGTCGGTGGCGAATTTCGAAAAGCCGCAGGTGAGACCCGCCTCGAGCCAGCCGGCCGAGTGCCAGATATAATTGGCCCCGGCAAGGATCGCCGCGTGCATCAGCATGTTCGCTTCGTAACCAGCCTGGGCGTCATTGAGCTTCGAACCGACATGGAAGCCGGAGGTGCGCCACGGCAGCTTGTACTTCCGCGCCAGCGCGCCCATCAGATACATCATCTGGGCGGCTTCCGGCGTGCCGCCCATCGGGGCGCCGGTCTTCATGTCGACGGTGACCATGAACTGGCCGTAGATCTGCGGCGAGCCCGGGCGAATGAGCTGGGTAAAGGCGACACCCGCAAGCGCCTCGGCGTTGACCTGCGCGACCGCGCCGACCGCGGAGGCCGAGGTCGACGCGCCGCACAGCGCAAAAGGCGCCAGGATCAGCGGCTGGCTGTTGCGGGCATAGACCCTCATGGCGTCGATCATGGTGGCGTCCCACACCAGCGGCGAATTGCAGTTGGTGATCGAAACCAGCACCGGGTTGTCGCGGACGAAGTCTTCGCCGAAGACGATGCCGGCCATCGCCATTGTGTCTTCGGCCCGCTCCTTGGACGTCACGATGCCCATGAACGGCTTGTCGGAGTGCTTAAGCGCCGAATGGATAATGTGGAGATGGCGCTTCGGCACCGGAATCTCCATCGGCTCGCAGATGATCGAGCTCGACGAATGCAGCGCCGGCGCCATGTAGGCAAGCTTGTGCAAGTTGTTGAGATCGGCCAGCGTGCCGTAGCGCCGATTGTTGTCGAGGTCACGCACATAGGGTGCGCCATACATCGGCACGAAGATCGAGTTCTTGCCGCCGACCCGCACGGTGCGCTCAGGGTTGCGCGCGTTGAGGGTGAATTCCGACGGGACCTTCGACACGAGCTCCAGCAGCAATGCGCGGTCGATGCGGACTCGCGTCTCCTTGACGTCGGCGCCGGCCGCCTTCCACTGGGCGATCGCTTCCTCGTCGCGGAACTCGCAGCCGACCTCTTCAAGAATGCTGAGCGACTCTTGGTTGATCAGTTCCACCGCTTCGTCGGGAACGATCTGATAGACGGGAATTTGACGGACCAAGGTCGGGAACGACGCAATCGGCGCGCTCCTCAGCGCCTTGCGCCCAAGGCGGCCGCCACCGCGACGATGAGTAGGTTCGGTCGCTTCCGCAGCCAGTCCGTTCATGGAACCTCCATCCCTTCCAGTTCCGGTCAACTTAGCGAGGCGAAATGTGACTGTGACGCTGGAAAATCCTGATCTCTAGTATAAGCTATGCTTATGCGAAATCTGCGTCAACTTCTCCCCTCGGCCGGCAGCCTGATTGTCTTCGAGGCGGCAGGCCGGCTGTCGAGCTTCACCGCCGCCGGGCGCGAGCTCGGCATGACGCAAGCCGCCGTTTCTTACGCGGTGCGTGGCCTGGAGGAGCAGCTCGGCGTCAAGCTCTTCCAGCGCCGCCACCGCCAGGTGCTCCTGACGGAGGCCGGCGAGCGCTTCCATGCCGATGTCTCGCTGGGCCTGTCGCATATCCGCAAGTCGGCCGAGGACCTTCGCCTGCAGGCGACCGGCGGGCATGTGACGGTTGCCGCATCGACGGCGTTCGGCTCCTTCTGGATGATGCCGCGCCTGCAGCAGTTCCGCGACGCGCTGCCGGGCATTGATCTGCGCATCCAGACCGCCGACCGCGACCTCGACATCATCGCCGAAGGCATCCCGCTCGGCGTGCGCGGCGGCTTGCCCGCGCACTGGCCGGACTATCATTCGCTGCCCCTCGCCGACGAAGAGATCTTCCCGGTCGCTGGCCCCGGCTATCTGGCGAAGTTCGGGCCGCCCGAGACCGTCGCGGAACTGGCCACGCACCGGCTCATCCATCTCGAGGAGCCCTACCGCGAGGCCCCGAACTGGGACGAATGGTTCGCATCCGCCGGGACCAGCCTGCGCAATGCCGAACGCGGACTGCGCATCAACGACTACGCCCTTGTGATCCAGGCGGTGATGGAAGGACAAGGCATCGCCCTCGGGTGGCGGCACCTTGTCGAGCGCCTCGTTGCGGCGGAACTGCTGGTGCCGCTGACCAATCATGTGCTCAGGACCGGGATCGCGTTCTACGTGATCTGGCCGAAGAACCGAGAGCTCAGCGACAACGCGCGCAAGGTACGGGATTGGCTGGCAGCGCAGGCGAGGCAATCGAACTAGTCCCTCCCGCATGCGCCGCGAATCCGCCTATAATCGCGCCATGCCCATCCGCCAGCTTTCCGAAACGATGATCAACCAGATCGCCGCCGGCGAGGTCATCGAGCGTCCTGCGAGCGTGGTCAAGGAACTGGTCGAAAACGCGCTCGACGCCGGTGCTTCGCGCATCGAGGTGGTCACCGCTGGGGGCGGCCTGAACCTGATCCGCGTCACCGACGATGGCTCCGGCATCCCCGAACCGGAGCTGGCGCTGGCGGTCGCCCGTCACTGCACCTCCAAGCTTGCCGACGACATCCACGACATCCGCTCGCTTGGCTTCCGCGGCGAGGCCCTGCCATCGATCGGCTCCGTCGCGCGGCTGTCGATCCGCTCGCGAACAGCCAGCGGCGATAGCGCGGCCGAGATCGGCATCGAGGGCGGCCGTCTCCTGCCCGTCAGGCCGGCGGCGGCCAATCGCGGCACCACGGTCGAGGTGCGCGACCTGTTCTTCGCCACACCGGCCAGGCTCAAATTCATGAAAGGCGAGCGGGCCGAAAGCTCGGCCACGAGCGACGTGGTCAAGCGCATCGCCATCGCCTTCCCCCACGTGCGCTTCACGCTCGCCGGCGCCGACCGCTCGACCCTGGAGCTGCCGGCAACAAGCGACACGCCCGAAGGCCGGCTCGCCCGCGTCGCGCAGGTGATGGGCACCGCCTTTCCCGATAACGCCATCGCCATCGATGCAGTCCGCGACGGCGTTCATCTTGCCGGCCACGTCTCGATCCCGTCCTACACGCGCGCCAACGCGCTGCAGCAATATGCCTATGTCAACGGCAGGCCGGTGCGCGACAAGCTGATTGCCGGCGCGATTCGCGGCGCTTTCGCCGATGTCCTGCCGCGCGACCGGCACGCGGTGACGGTGCTTTTTCTTTCGCTCGATCCGGCAACTGTCGACGTCAACGTTCATCCGGCCAAGGCCGATGTGCGCTTCCGCGATCCGGGCCTGGTGCGGGGACTGATCGTCGGCGCCATCCGCGAGGCACTGGCCGGCGCCGGCATCCGGGCTGCCACCTCGGGCGCCGCCGGCATGATGGCGGCGTTCCGGCCGGGCGCGGCGCCCTTCGCGCATCCTGGCCCCGCCAACGGACACCGCAGCTACGATGCGGCCTATCGCGCCTCCGGCTTCAGCGGCTTCGATCATGGTTCGAATTTGGCGCGCTCGCCGCAGCGTCCGCTCGACACGGGTTATGGCGATCCTCGGCAGCAAAGGGGCGGCTTCGCGGAGAACGACCAGGCGGCCTTCGATACCGGGCCGCTTGCCAGCGCCGATGCGCGGGCCGGCGAGAGCGCGCCGGCCGAAGCGTTGCTCGGGATGGTGCTGGGCGCGGCACGCGCGCAGGTGCATGAGAATTACATCGTCGCACAGACGAGGGATTCGCTGGTTATCGTCGACCAGCATGCCGCGCATGAGCGGCTTGTCTACGAAGCGCTGAAGAACGCGCTGCATGCGCGCGCCGTGCCTTCGCAGATGCTGTTGCTGCCGGAGATCGTCGACCTGCCGGAAGAGGATGCCGAGCGGCTGGCCATGCATTCGCATACGCTCGCCAAATTCGGCCTCGGCCTGGAACGCTTCGGGCCGGGCGCGGTGGCGGTGCGCGAGACGCCATCGATGCTCGGCGAAACCGACGTGCAGCAGCTGGTGCGCGACCTTGCCGACGAAATCGCCGACAACGATACCGTCGAAACGCTGAAGGAGCGTTTGGACAAGATAGCGGCGACGATGGCCTGCCATGGCTCGGTGCGCTCGGGCCGGCTGCTCAAGGCGGAGGAGATGAACGCGCTTTTGCGCCAGATGGAGGCGACCCCGGGCTCCGGCACCTGCAACCACGGACGTCCGACTTACATCGAGCTCAAGCTCGCCGACATCGAAAGGCTGTTCGGGCGGCGGTGAGAAACCACATAGGGCGCAGACCCCCACCCGGACCTTCGGCCCGACCTCTCCACAAGGGGGAGGTAGGGCGCCGCGCCTTAACCCTCCCCCTTGTGGCCCCGTGTGGGGAGGGTCGCTGCGCCAGCAGCGGAGTGAGGGTCCGAAAAGAGCCGCTTTCAACGGCACTTTTCGATGTGAAAGATGAAGCCTGCTCTTTGATCTAGCGCTTGAAATTCACCACGATCACGCCACCCAGCGCGAGCGCGCCCCCCATGACACCGAGCAGTGTCGGCACCTCGCCCAGCCAGAAGAAGCCGATCAGGGCGGAGGTCGGCGAGACCAGGTAAAGAAAGTTCGAGGCGCGCGCGGCGGGCAAGCGCGAGAGCGCGGTCGCCCAGGCGGCATAGGCGATCAGGCTGGGCACGACGCCGAGATAGATGACGGCACCGAGACCAGCGAGATCGGCGACCGCCGCCTGGGCGACCGCCTCCGGCAGGAATGGAGACAGGCAGAGCGCGCCAAGCACCATGTTGGAGGCGGCAATCGTCAGCGGATGATGGCGGGCAAAGAGCGGCTTCTGCACGATCGTGTTGACCGCGGAGCAGAGCGCCGAGCCCAGCACCAGCAGCGCGCCGGCGTTGAAATGCAAGCCGTGCCCGTCGGCGACCGCGATGATGCCGATGCCGGTGAACGAAATCACCGTGCCGGCCCAGGCCATCGCCGAGAAGCGCTCGCCGAGCAGCGCCATCGCCATTATGGCGGTGAAGATCGGGCTGACATTGATGATGAAGCCGGCGGCACCCGCCGAGACGGTTAGCTCGCCGAAATTGAGCATGGCCGTATAGAGCGCGACGAAGATGGCGCCACCGAAGGCGAAGCGCCACAGCTCATCGACCCTGGGCAGCGCCGGACGCTTCACGGCGAGAAAGATGGCGGCCGGGGCGGCCGCAATGGCAAAGCGCAACGCCCCGAGTTCGAGCGGTTGGAAGGCGGCAAGGCCGGCGCGGATCGCCGGAAAGGCCGAGGCCCAGCCGACCACCGTGAGGGCCACCGCGATCCCAGCAGTTGTGTCCATGCGCTGTGTCTCATTCAACGTGCCGGTGTAAGCGCTCATTACAGATTCCCCGTCTTTCAGTGCCATGGAGGTAGAAAACGCGATGGCCGGCCCGTTGACAAACGAGCATTTCGAGGGTCAGCTGTGAGTATGGATCACAGCTCTGACCGGATGCTGCCGCTGGAGACGTTGCGCGCCTTTGACGCGGCGGCGCGCACGGGAAGTTTCTCGGCGGCGGCCGAGAAACTCAACCTCACCCATGGCGCGGTGAGCCGCCAGATCGCCAAGCTGGAGGACTGGCTTGGGCTCAAGGTGTTCGAGCGCAACGCGCGCGGCGTGACGCTGACCAATGAGGGCAACCGGCTGCACCTTCGCACCACCGAGGCCTTCGCGCTGATCTCGGTCAATTCCGACCGTTGGGTGGAGCCGCGCGGCACCGCGGTGGTGCGGCTGGCCTCGATCCCTTCGGTCAGCGGCCTCTGGCTGATGCCGCGCATGGCGGCGCTCGAGAACAACCCGACCCGGCTGCGCATTGTGCTGGACATCGACAACCGCCAGTCCGACCTCGCCGAGGAGGGCATCGACCTTTCGGTGCGTTGCGGGCGCGGCCGCATTCCCGGCCGCGTTTCGGTGCGGCTTTTCGAGGAGCACATCTTCCCGATCGCATCGCCGGAGCTGGCAAAGGAAATCGGGCGCGGCGACCCGGCCCGACTGCTCAAATTCCCGCTGATCAATGATTCCGACGCTTCCGGCTGGCGCGCGTGGCTCGCGGCGCAGGACGTCGACTATCGCCCGCGCCCGCAAGACCGGCGCTTCGAGGACTACAACCTGGTGCTGGACGCGGCCGCGCATGGTCTCGGCATCGCGCTTGCGCGGCCGCCGATGACGCAAGATCAGCTGAAGTCCGGGAGGATCGTGGCCGTCGACGAGCGCGTCGCGCTCAATCCGATATCCTATTGGATGGATCGACCAGTAGGTCGTCCGCGCGCCGCGGCCGCCGACCTTGCCCGGCGCATCGGCGAGCAGGCGGGGCTGGCGCAGGAAAAGCTCGACGCGTTCCTGCAGGACGACGCGTAGCCGGCGGCGGCCAGCACAGCCGCAACACCTCGATGGCGGTGAGCCGAGGCGAACGACCGGCCAGGCTCGAACCTCGTGTCGATTTCCCATCTGCGAGGGTGTCAAGCTTGACCTTGCTCGAGATTTGTGGCGATTGAAGCCCAATGAACCCACATGTCATTTCATGATGAACCGTTTTGAAGGCCCCGGCGGCAAGGAAGCGCGCATCCGTTATCTCGATGGCGATTTCCAGGTCACCAGCCCCGGCTCGTTCGTGCGCTGCGCGGTGACCGGCGAGAGCATTCCGCTGGACGAGCTCAAATATTGGAGCGTCGCAAGGCAGGAGCCCTATGCGAACGCGGCAGCCTCATTGCGCCGAGAGATCGAAACGCATCCGGAATTGCGCAGCCGGGGGTAGGTTCGTCCCGCTGGACACCGAAGCGCCGCGTTTCTTCGCGCCCCCTCTGTCTCGCCCGTTTCTGCATCGCCGCCCAATCGCGGCCTATCCCCGCATCTTGCGCTGGCGCCACGCATCCAGCGTCTCGTTGATGATGCGCTCCGGGACATGGTCGAGCTCGAACACGGCGTCGATCTCCAGCACGTCCAGTTGATCCAGAAAGTTGGCCGGCGTGCCGTGGCGCAGGCGCGCGGCATCCTTGGCGGTGGTGACGAGGCGCAGTCCTTCGCGCTTGGCAAGCGTCGCCAGATCGGCGAGCTCGTCCGCGGCATAGACATGATGGTCCGGAAAGGCGCGCGACAGCACGACCTCGCCGCCGGCGCCGCGCACCGTGTCGAAGAATTTTTCGGGATGTCCGATCCCGGCAAAGGCGAGGAAGCGGCCGCCGGCAAAGTGCCCAGGATTAGCCGGCTCGACAAGGGCGAGGAAGATCGGCCGGCCGGCACGAGCCGCCTGGCGCACGACGCCGTCGGCTGCGGAGCCCTCTCCCATCTTCAGCAATCCGCTGGTGAAAACGAGCTGGTCGACGACCTTGGCCCGCAGCGGCCCACCGGGAATGACACGCCCATTGCCGATGCCGAAGCGCGCGTCGACCACGACCAGCGCGTAGTCGATGTGGATGCGCGCCGACTGGAATCCGTCATCCATGATCAGGAAGTCGCAGCCATGCTGTTCCATCAGCAGCCTTGCGCCTGCCGCACGGTTCGGCGTCACCGCCACCGGGGCGTGCTCCGCCAGAAGCAACGGCTCGTCGCCGACATGCTTGGCGGCATCGTGATGCGCATCGACGACATGCGGCTTGGAGAAGGATCCACCATGGCCGCGTGACAGGAAGCCGGGCGTCAGCCGCATGCGCTTTGCCTGTTTCGCCAGCGCGATCGCGACCGGCGTCTTGCCACTGCCGCCGACGGTGAGATTGCCGACGCAAAGCACCGGCGCCGCCATCTTTTCGCGCGGCGCGCGCCGCATGCGGCGCCCGGCGACAAGCCCGTAGGCCGCCGACAGCGGCGATAGCGCCAACACGCGCCAGTCGGGCTTTTCCCACCAGAAGGGCGGCGCTTCGCTTGTCACCGGTCCGGACCTAGCGCCCGTTGGCGCCTTTCAGGCGCGCCTTGACGACCAGCGGCTGGATATAGGGCTCGAGCGACTTCAGCGTGCGGGCCAGCGCGCCGCGCATCTCGTCGACGGTCGCAGCGCCCGCGGCAATCATCTCCTGGCGCGCCACCTCGTTGGTCAGCAGGAAGTTGACCGCGCCGGCCAGCATGTCGCGATCGCGCACCAGCTTGGCGCCGCCGCGGTCGAGCAGGCGCTGGTAAGCCTCGCGGAAATTCTGCACGTTGCGGCCGGCGAGCACCGCCGTGTCGAGCATGGCCGGTTCGAGCGGGTTCTGACCGCCCTCGGAGGTCAGCGAGCGGCCGACGAAGGCGATCTCGGTGAGACGCAGGTAAAGCCCCATCTCGCCGATCGTGTCGCCGAGCAGGATATCGGTGTCGGGCGAAATGCGCTCGCTCTTGCTGCGCCGCGCGACCTTCAGCCCCATGCCGGAAATCTGCGCGGCAAGCGCGTCGGCGCGGTCGGGATGGCGCGGCACGACGATGGTCAGGAGGCCATGGTGGCGGCGATGGAGGGTGGCGTGGACTTCCGCGGCGACGACTTCCTCGCCATCATGCGTCGAAATCGCCGCCCAGGTCGGGCGGCCCCCGATCTGACGCTGCAAGCTGGCCAGTATCCTCTCGTCGACCGGCGGCGGATTGGTGTCCACCTTGAGATTGCCGGACACGGTGACCGGCCGCGCGCCAAGCGCGCGAAAGCGTTCGCCGTCGACATCGGATTGCGCAATCACATGGGCGAGGTTCTCGAACAGCGCCTCGGCGACACTGGCGCGCTTCTTCCACGAGGTGAAGGAGCGATCGGACAGCCGGCCATTGACCAGCACCTGCGGCACGTGACGGGCGCCGAGTTCGAGGATGGTCATCGGCCAGATCTCGGATTCGGCAATGATCGCCAGGTCCGGCCGCCAATGGTCGAGAAAGCGGCTGACAGCCGGTTTCAGGTCGAGCGGCACATATTGATGGATGATGCGATCGCCGAGCCGCTCGTCGGCCACCTGGGCGGACGTCACGGTGCCGGTCGTCAGCACGATGTTGACGCCATAGTCGAGAATGCTCTCGACCAGCGGCACGACGGCAATGGTTTCGCCGACGCTGGCGGCATGGATCCAGATCACCGGCCCAGGCGGGCGCGGCCGACCGGCAACGCCATAGCGCTCGCGGCGACGGTAACGGTCTTCCTTGCCGCGCGAGGCGCGCCAGGCGACATAGGGCCCGATCAGCGGGTAGGCGACGGCGCCGGCATAGCGGTAGGCCGTCAGCATGGCGCGCGCCCAGCGCTCGCTCATTTGCCACCGTCCACGAGGCGGTAGGCCTCGGCGGTCGCGGCGTTGAGCGAGGCGGTGACCTCCTGGCGCTTGCGCTCCATCTCGGCATCGTCGGCGTCGGCCGGCACGAAGACAGGTGTTCCGACCACCACGGCGGAGCGGCCGAACGGCAGGTTGATGGTTGTCTTGTCCCAGCTCCTTTCCAGCACCTTGCGGCGGCTGGTGGTGATCGCCGCCGGCAGGATCGGCCGGCCCGAAAGCCGTGCCAAAAGCACGATGCCCATTCCGGCGTCGCGCGGCTTGCCATGCGGGATATCGGCGATCATGGCGACGTTCTTGCCGGCGACGAGCGCCTTCTTGAGCGCGATCAAGGCCTTGGCGCCGCCCTTGTCGAGGTGGCGCGCATTCTCGCGGCCGCCGGATCCGCGCACCGCCTCGATGCCGAATTTTTCGAGCATCAGCGCGTTGAGCTCGGCGTCGGCGCTTCGCGAAACCATGGCGACCAGCGGCCGGCCCTTGGGATAGAAGGCAGGCGTCAGCAGATGCTGACCGTGCCAGAGCGCGATGATGCCCGGCTCGAGATCGACCTGGGGACCGCCGGCGACCTGGCTCGATCCCTTGACCAGCGGACTGGTCAGGCGCACCAGGCGGACAAACCAAGCGAACAGACCGGCGATGAAGCTCTTGACGAACCCCGACTGCGCCAGCGGCTCGCGAATCCGCCGCCAGAGCGTCGCGTTGCGTCGGGCCGCCGGAACCCTGGTCGGCCCTTTCACAGCTTCATGCTCCATCGGTATCAACCGGAGGCCTTTGCGTCTGGGTCGAGCAACCGGTGCAGGTGAACGACGAAATAGCGCATATGAGCATTGTCGACACTGGCCTGAGCCTTGGCTTTCCAAGCTGCATGGGCCGATTGATAGTCGGGATAGACGCCCACGATGTCGAGGGCGTCGAGATCGCGGAACTCGGTTCCCCCCAGCTTTTTCAGCTCGCCGCCGAACACCAGGTGCAAAAGCTGTTTCTTTCCGTCTTCCGCGGCCATGCCTATCCTTCGCAGATTCATCAATTTTGTCATAGGTCTAGACCAAAGCAGCCGGTTTTGGAACCTTCGACCGGCTCACCCTAGTCAAGCCCGGCGACGACCCCGGCAATGACGCCCAGAAGCTCGCCGCTGCCGGCGGCGAGAGCGCCATGGTTGATCACCTCGCCGGCGTAGCGCGGCGGCTTTCCGCTGCGGTCGAGCAGGACGCCGCCCGCCTCGCTGAGAATCAAGTCCGCTGCGGCGATGTCCCAGTCATGAGCGTTCGGCTTGACGAATGTAGCATCGAGCTTGCCGGCGGCGATCATCGCCAGCCGGTAGGCCAGCGAGGGAATATAGGGCATGCGCCGCAGCCTGCCCTGCCACTTTTCCGGCATCCGGTCGATCAGCGCCTTCGGCCCACCGATGTCGATGGCCTCGGCAAGCGGCCTGACCTGAATGCGCTTGCCGTTGAGGAAAGCGCCCTCGCCCGGCAGTGCCCAATAGGTCTCATGCTTGGCCGGACATTCGAGCACACCGGCCAACGAGCGGCCATTCTCCACCACCGCGACGCTGACGCACCAGGAATGCAGGCCGTCGAGGAAGCCGCGCGTGCCGTCGATGGGGTCGACGACGAAAGTGCGGCGGGCCGACAGGCGCGCATGGTCGTCCGCGGTCTCCTCCGAAAGCCAGCCATAACCCGGCCGTGCCTTGAGCAAGGTCTCGCGCAAATAAGCGTCGGCCGCATGGTCGGCCTCGCTGACCGGCGAGGTGCCGCCCTTCATCCACACCTGCGGGCTGTTGCCGAAATAGCGCATGGCAATCGCGCCGGCCGCGCGGGCGGCGTCGCGCAGCAAGGCGAGGTCCTCGCGCGCTGCGGTTGAAATCACCGCATCAGGCGCCGGCAAGGGTCATCCCCCCGATCAGCAGCGTCGGGGCCGCGGTGCCGAAATTGCGGTCGAGATCGCTCGCCGCCACCATGTTGAGGAACATGGTCTTTAGGTTCGAGGCGATCGTCACCTCCGCCACCGGATAGGCGAGCGCGCCGTTCTCGATCCAGAAGCCGGAGGCGCCGCGGCTGTATTCACCGGTGATCATATCGACGCCTTGACCAAAAACTTCAGTAACATAGAAGCCGTTTTTGAGAGACTTGATTAGCTCCTCGGGCGGCTGTTCACCCGGCTCGATGGCAAGATTGGTGGAAGACGGCGAGACGGAAGAGCCGCTGCGCGAGCCGCGCCCATTGGTGGCGAGGCCAAGCTCGCGCGCGGCCGATGTCGAGAGGAACCAGTGGTTCAGCACACCCTTCTCGACCATCAGAAGCTTCTCGCCTTCGACGCCTTCGCCATCGAAGGGGCGCGAGGCCTGGCCGCGACGCCGCAGCGGCTCGTCGGTAACGGTGATGGCGCTCGATGCCACCTGCTTGCCCATCATGTCGCGCAGGAAGCTGGTCTTGCGCGCCACGGCGGCACCGTTGATGGCGCCGGCGAGATGGCCGGCGATCCCGCGCGCGACGCGGGGATCGAACACGACATCGACCGGGCCGGTCGCCGCCTTGCGGGCGCCGAGGCGGCGCACGGCGCGCTCGCCGGCCTTGCGGCCGATTTCCTCCGGCGCATCGAGATCGGCGAAATGCTGGCGAGAGGAGAATTCATAGTCGCGCTCCATGCCCGTGCCCTCGCCGGCAATCACGCTGGTCGAGCGCGAAAAACGCGAGGCGACATACTGGCCGAGGAAGCCATGCGAAGTGGCCAGCACCAGGCCTCCCAGCCCGCCGCTGGCGCTGCTTCCGGCTGAATTGGTGACCCCCTTCACCGCAAGCGCCGCTGCTTCCGCCGCAAGCGCTGCCTCCTTCAGCTGATCGGCCGATACCTCGGTCGGGTCAAAAAGATCGAGATCGCGCAAATTGCGGGCAAGCAGCGCCGGATCGGCCAGACCTTGAAAGGGATCTTCGGGGGAAACTCTCGCCATGGCGACGGCGCGCTCGGCCAGCGTCTTCGGATCGGAGGCGGCGGTGGCCGATACGCTCGCCACCCGCTGGCCGACGAAGACGCGCAGCGAGACATCCTCGCTTTCCGAGGATTCGGTTCCTTCGACCTTGCCGAGCCTGACCGACACGCCGGCCGAGCGGCCGCGTACTGCAACGGCGTCGGCGGCATCCGCGCCGGCGCGCCTGGCGGCCTCGACGAGCGCCGCGACGCGATCGGTCAGTTTCGCTGCGTCGAGCTTGTCGGTCATGCTGTTGTTGATCCCTGTTGTTCAAGCGGGCCGTTGGGGCGGAACCCTGCCGCACCATCTATTGTTCCACCATCGCTTGTGCAATGGGCTGCGCGGCAGAGGACGCATTGCGATAGGAGCCATGGCTATCCCCGCCGCGTCGCTCACGCTGCCCGCTGCACACGTTTGAGGGAAATTGGAAGGGACCAGAGGGGCGAGGTTGATCAGAAGCGGTCTGCGGCAAAAGGCGCCTGGCGTGCCGCGTTGCCGCGCGCGCTGACAAGATCGGCGACAAGACGCGCCGTGATCGGCGCCAGCGTCAGCCCGAGATGGCCATGCCCGAAGGCGTAGATAACGGCAGGACTTCGGCGGGACGGACCGATGACCGGACGCGAATCGGGGAGTGAGGGCCTGAAGCCGAGCCATTCGGAGGATGGCCGGCCGAGTTCGGGAAAGAAGTGCCGTACACCGCGGTCGAGCAGCGCCAACCGACGAGGATTGGGCGGTGCTGCCAGCCCGCCAAGCTCAACAGTGCCGGCTACGCGGAGCCTGCCGGCCATCGGCGTCATGTAGAAACCGAGATCCACCGGGCATACAGGCCGGTTGAGCAATGGCGCCGCCGTCGGAAATTCCAGATGGTACCCGCGCTCGGTCTCCAACGGGATCCTGTCGCCGGCTTGCAGGGCAAGTGCCCGCGAGCGGGCGCCCGCCGCAATCACCACTTTTCGCGCCGTGATGGCGAGACTTGGGCCGGTCAGACGGACGCCTCCCGCATCCGCTACGAGACCGGTGACGCTTGTCCGCACCGGATGCACACCGCGAGCGCCAGCGGCAGCCGCCAGCCGCGCCATCACTCTCCTGGGATCGCTAATATTGAGCGAATCCGGGAAATAGAGGCCTTGGGTAGCCGCGCCCGCCAAGGCCGGCTCCATCGCCGCGACCTCCGCAGCCGTGAGAAGTTCCTGATGGACACCCATTTCGGCCCGCAAGGCCCGTCCGTCGGCCGAGGCGGCAAAATCGCTTTCGCGCCGGTAGATATAGAGGCAGCCGTTGCGGCGCAGCAGATCCTGCAGACCGGCTTCCTGCACCATTTCTCCCCAGGCCGGCAGGGCCTCCGCAAGCAGGCCGGCAAGCGCGATCGCGTTGGCGCGGGTGGCCGCCGGAAGCGACTGGCGAACAAAGCGGATCAGCCACGGCGCAAGCTGGAATAGCGCAGCCCAGCGCAGCGCAAAGGGGCTGTCGGGATCGAGCAGCAGCTTCGGAAGCGCGCGCAGAACGGCGGGATTGCCGACCGGCATGCAGGCATATTCGGCGATCGTTCCGGCATTGCCGAAGGAGGCGCCAGAACCCGGTTCGTTAGGATCGATGAGCAGGACTTCGCGCCCTTCGCCGGCAAGCCGTAGTGCCGTGGCCAGGCCAACGACGCCGGCGCCGACGATCGCGATCTCGACGCTTTTGGCTGCAGACACCGTTGGATTCGAAATCATGGTTTAGACGAAGCCGGGCAGTTGTAGATGGCCGGCGGCGAGCAATTCCGCCATGGCGGTCAGCGCCGAGCGCAGGTCCTCCTGCGAGCGGGCCGCGCCGACGTTGATGCGTACGCCATGCTGCACGGGCTCGCGACCGACGGCGAAGGCGTCTCCCGGCAGCACGGCGACGCCGCGCTCCAGGCAGGTGCGGGCAAAGCCGGCGCCGCGCCAGGGCTCCGGCAGGCGCAGCCAGACATGAGTCGAGGTCGGATGGCTCTGGGTATCGAAGTTGCCGAGGACGTCCCTCACGATGGCCTGACGCTGGCGCAGTTCCTGCTTCTGGATCTCGATGATGCGCGCGGCCGACCCTTCCTCGATCAGCCTCGCGCCGATCAGCGCGGTCAGCGGGCTGATGCTCCAGCAGTTGATGCGCAGCGCCGCCGCCACCTGACCGGCGATCGGGCGCGGCGCGATGACGAAGCCGAGTCGCAGGCCTGGTGCCAGGCATTTCGACAGCGCGCCGAGATAGATCGTCAGCTCGGGCTCGAGGCTTGCGAAGGAGGGCGGCGGATCGTCGGCCAGCGGCCGGTAGACATCGTCCTCGATGATCAGCACGTTGTGGCGCCGCGCCACTGCGGCAAGCTCGCGCCGACGCTCTTCGCTGAGCGTGGTGGTCGTCGGATTGTGCAGCGTCGGCACCAGGAAGACCGCGCGGGCCCGAAGCTGGGCGCAAGCCGCTTCGAAGGCGTCTGGGCGCATGCCGCCGCGATCCATGGCGACGCCCCTCAAGTCGAGCCCGTGCACGCGGCACAGCGCGTTTATGCCCTGATAGGTGACCTCGTCAGCAAGCACGACCTCACCCTGCCTGGTGACGGCGCCAAGAACGCAATCCAGCCCATGCTGGGCGCCGGCGGCCAGCACGACCCGGCCTGGGTCGCCGTCGCCAGCGACGGATCTGAACCAGTCGGCGATCGCCACGCGGCCCCAGAGCGGCCCTTCCGGCGGGTGATAATCCTGCAGCGCGGCATAATGCCGGTCCTTGGACAGCCGCGGCAGCAGCGTCGAAACGGCGTCGAGATAGGCCGCGGTGGGCGGCCGGTTGACGGAAAGGTCGATAATGCCGCTCTGGTCGCTGGGCGCCGATGCGAAACCCGGTCTTTCACCGATATCTCGGGCCGCGACCGTGGTGCCGCGTCCAGGCCGTGCTTCGAGAAGCCCCTGCTCCTGCAGTGTCGATAGGGCGCGCGTCACGGTCGTGACGTTGATACCCAGGGCGCGCGCGATCTCGCGCTGCGTCGGCAGCCGATCACCGACGGCCAGCGTACCGGCTGCGATGCGTTCGGCAATCGCGTCGGCAAGACGGCGGTAGACCGGGCTTTCATCCTCGGCGAGACGGAGATCTTGGAGCATGCGGGATTCAAACGAAGACTGACATCTCATTTGGGCATCTAGCACAGGACAACGCTCCGGACAATAGAATTTGTCCGACATGACCTAGGCCAGATTATAACCACACAATCTTGCGAAAACCATCTTGACGCGCAGAGTTGTCTGCATCTATGGTCGATTTCGCGTTAATTGTGTGACCATACAAGTTGGTAGCCAGCGACGGCAGTCTGGTTTCCGGGAGGACGAGGCATGGATCGCAAGCTCGAATCGATCAACAGTTTCCAGGATCGCGGACGATGATCGCCGGTCAGGCCGCGATCCCAGCCGCCGCGGCTCAAGCGGCTTCCGCCAGCCAGGACTTCGTCGAATTCGCCGAGGTCGAGAAATCCTATGACGGCCGCACCTTCGCCGTGACGCGCATGAACCTCACCGTGGCACGCGGCGAGTTCCTGACGCTTCTCGGCCCCTCCGGCTCAGGCAAGACCACGACGCTCAACATGCTCGCCGGCTTCGAGCGGCCAACGCACGGCACGATCACACTGGAGGGGCAGCCGGTCGACCGCCTGCCACCATACCAACGCAACATCGGGATGGTGTTCCAGAATTATGCGCTTTTTCCGCACATGACGGTCCAGGAGAATGTCGGCTTCCCGCTCTCCGTCCGCCAGGTGAGCAAGGCTGACATCGCATCACGCGTGGCGCGGGCGCTAGACATGGTGCGGCTGAGGCAATTCGGCGACCGCCGGCCGACACAGCTATCCGGCGGACAGCAGCAGCGGGTGGCGCTTGCCCGCGCCCTGGTGTTCCAGCCAAGCCTGGTGCTGATGGACGAGCCGCTCGGCGCGCTCGACAAGAAACTGCGCGAACACATGCAGCTCGAGATCAAGCAACTGCATACGATGCTGGGCATCACCATCGTCTATGTCACGCACGACCAGAGCGAGGCACTGACGATGTCGGATCGCGTCGCCGTTTTCAACCAAGGCGCGATCGCCCAGTTGGGCTCGCCTGACGACCTCTACAACACACCGCAAAGCTCGTTCGTGGCGAGCTTCATAGGCGAAAACAACACGCTGGAAGGCATGGTCGAGCGCGTCTCCGGCGGGCAATGCCGCGTGCGGCTGAACGGCGGCGGCGAGCTTACGGCGCTTGCGATCGGCGTAGCGCAAGGCAGCGCTTGCCACGTCGCGATCCGGCCGGAGCGGCTCAATCTCACGCCGGCTGCCGCCGGCGCCAACGCGCTGCCGGCCACGGTCGACGGACGTATCTATCTCGGCGACCACCTGCGCCTTGTGGCCAAGCTCGCCAACGAGCAAGTGCTGATCGTCAAGGTCGGCCCCGAAGCGACGATGGCGAATGGCGAGACCGTGACGGTCTCCTGCGCGCCCAATGATTGCCGCGCCTTTCCGGCCGATGCGGGAACGGGCGGCGCCATTCCAAAACAGGGGAAAACGACATGAAACATGTGAGAACACATCTGCTCGCGCTTGCGACCGCCACGGCGGTCATGACGATCGCCGGTGCCGTCCGCGCGGACGAGCTGTCCATCATGGCAAGCGGCGGCGCCTGGCAGGACGCGCAGCGCAAGGCCTGGTTCGAGCCGTTCGCCAAGGAGACGGGCGCCAAGATCCTCGAGCAGGAATATCTCGGCGATCTCGGCAAGGTCAAAGCCATGGTGGAGACCGGCAATGTACCGATCGACCTCGTGACGGTCGAAACCGCGACCGTGCTGCAAGGCTGCGACGCAGGCATCCTCGAACGGCTCGACTATGCCAAGATCGGGCCGCGCGACAAGTTCATCGAAGGCTCGGCGCTCGATTGCGGTGTAGGTCTCGATGCCTACGGCGACATCCTCGCCTATGACCCGACGGTGCTGAACGACGGGCCGACCTCGGTCCTCGACCTCTTCGACACAACGAAATTCCCCGGCAAGCGCGCCATGCGCAAATTCCCGGCACAGAATCTCGAATGGGCGCTGCTTGCCGACGGCGTCCCGCCCGCCGACGTCTATAAAGTGCTGGCCACGCCGGAAGGGGTCGACCGCGCCTTCAAGAAGCTTGACACGATCAAAAAGGACATCGTGTGGTGGGATGCCGGCGCGCAGCCGGCGCAGCTCCTCGCCTCCAAGGAGGTGGTTATGACCACCGCGTGGAACGGCCGCATCCAGAACGCCATCGACAACGACAAGAAGCCGTTCAAGATCGTCTGGAACAACCAGATCCTCGAATACGACATGATCGCCATCCCGAAGGGCGCGCGCAATCCGGAACTCGCCTACAAGTATCTGGCTTACATCAGCGATCCGAAGAACAACGCCAAGCTCGCCAGCTACATCACCTATGGGCCGGTGCGCACCGACGCGGCGTCCTTCGTGGCGGCGGACGCCCTGCCCAAGCTGCCCAACGCTCCGGACCATCTGGCGGGCGCGTACCTGGTCGCCGACACCGAGTTCTGGGGCGACTACGGCGAGGATCTCGTCAAGCGCTTCAACGCCTGGCTTGCCCAGTAGGATCCCAGATGTCGGCGCTCCAGCCCAGCCAACTCGACCGGCCGACGCTGGCCCGCGACCGGTCAGCCGCCGATGCGGACCTGAAATCCGTGTCGGCGGCGCTCCGCCGCGCCGAATTCGGTGATCGAATGCGCACGCTGCTGCTCGCGGCACCCCTGCTGGTCCTCCTGGCGCTAAGCTTCGGCATTCCGATCGTGCTGCTGCTCTCGCGCGCCGTGTACGATCCCACGATCGCCGACGCACTGCCCAAGACCACGCAGGCGTTGAGCGGCTGGAACGGCCAGGGCCTGCCGGGCGACGATGCTTTCGCCGCCCTGGCCGCGGACCTCAAAGACAACCAGGGCAAGGGCACGGCCTATCAATTGGCCAAGAGCATGAACGCGCGCCTGCCCGGCGCGCGCAGCCAGGTGCTGAAGACGGTGCGCAAGCTCGAAAACGCTGACGGCCAGGCTGCGCTCGACGCCATGAAATCAGTGCCATTCTGGTCGGCTCCGTCGACCTGGCCGGCGATCCAGAGCGGCACCCGGAGCTTGACTTCCTTCTACCTTCTCAGCGCGCTCGATCTGCGCTGGAACGCCGATGGCGGCATCGAACGGGTGCCGCCCGAGCAGGCGATCTTCATTCAGGTGTTTCTGCGCACCTTCTTCGTCGCCGCCGCAGTCACATTGGCAACGCTGGTCCTCGGGTTTCCGCTCGCCTATCTGATAGCCAACGTGCCGAAAGGGCTGGCCGCCATCCTAATCGTGGCCGTGCTTTTGCCCTTCTGGACGTCGATCCTCGTCCGCACTGCCGCCTGGACGGTGCTCCTGCAGAAATTCGGCCTGGTCAACGACTTCCTGCTGTTTGTTGGCGTCGCCAGCGACCGGCTTGACCTGATGTACAGCCGTATCGGGCTCATCATCGCCATGACCCATATCCAGCTGCCGTTCACGCTGCTGCCGATCTACAGCGTCATGCGCACCATCCCGCCCTCGCAGATGAAGGCCGCCTATTCGTTGGGCGCCCGACCCTTCACCGCCTTCCGTCGCATCTACATTCCGCAGGTGTTCCCCGGCGTGATGGCAGGTTGCCTGCTGACGTTCATCCTGTGCCTCGGCTACTATATCACCCCTGCCCTGATCGGCGGCGCGAGCGACCAGCTGATCAGCAACTTCATCGCCAACTACGTCAATGTCGAACTGAATTGGGAGATGGCGGCGGCGCTCTCCTTCATCCTGCTCGTCTTCACGCTGGCGCTGTTCGCAATCTTCGCCCGCATCCTCGGCCTCGACCGCCTGAAGCTGGTGTAGCCATGCTGTTGTCCCCCTACCCCACCACCGGCGAACGCGTCCGCATCGCCCTGCTCTGGCTGTGGTGCGGACTGGTGATCCTGTTCCTGCTGGTGCCGATCCTGATTCCGGTACCGCTCTCCTTCAATAGCGGTGCCTTCTTCATCTTCCCGCTGGAGGGAATTTCAACGCGCTGGTACGAGGTGGTGCTCGGCACTCAGCGCTGGCAATCGGCGATCGGCAACAGTCTGATCGTCGCCTTCGGCACAACGCTGATCGCAACCACGCTGGGCACGCTGACGGCCATCGCGCTGTCCGACGAGAAATTCCCCGGTCGACGCATCATCATGCCGCTGCTTTTGTCGCCGTTGATCGTGCCGGTGGTGATCACGGCCGTCGGCTCGTACCTGTTCTACGCGCGCGTCGGGCTAGCCAGCACCTATGCCGGCATCATCCTGGCGCACACCGCGTTGGCCAGCCCCTTCGTCGTGGTAACAGTAGGCGCCAGCCTCACCGGTTTCGACCGCAACCTAATGCGCGCCGCAGCGATTTCGGGGGCAAGACCGCTGACTGCATTTTTCCGCGTGATGCTGCCGCTGATCCTGCCCGGCGTGCTGTCGGGCGCGGCCTTCGCTTTCGTCACCTCCTTCGATGAAGTGGTGGTGGTGCAGTTCCTGGCCAGCGCCAGCCAGCGCACCATGCCGCTCGAGATGTTCATTGGACTGCGCGAAAAGCTCAGCCCGGCCATCACCGCCGCCGCGACGCTGATGATGGCGCTATCGATCGTACTCCTGGTCGTTGCCAATCTTCTGGCGCGACGCGGTCGGACAGCCCCGAATAGATGAGAGCGCAACGCTATCAGACGGGAATGGTGATGCGCGTCGCGATAAGCGGCTGCGTTCCTTGGAATGGATCGTGCCGGCGCCCCGCTGTCGATCGTGCTTCTGATCGTCGCCACCTTCTGGCACGGCGCGGCCAAACCGATATGGCGCTTCGGCATAGGCAGAAGCCGGTGCTATCAGATGCCCGCCGCCGGCGCCCAGATCACATCTTCAATCCGCGTTGCCCCCGTCGCCAGCATCACCAGCCGATCGAAGCCAAGCGCCGAGCCGCTTGCCTCGGGCATTACCGCTAGAGCATCGAGAAAATCCTCGTCGAGCGGATAGCGCTCGCCATAGACGCGCTCCTTCTCGTCCATCTCGGCGAGGAAGCGGCGGCGCTGTTCGGCCGGGTCGGTCAATTCGCCGAAGGCGTTGGCAAGCTCGACGCCGCAGCAATAGAGTTCGAAGCGCTCGGCGACGCGCGGATCGTCGGCACTTGGCCGGGCAAGTGCGGCCTCCGATACCGGATAGCCGTAGAGGATGGTGGCCCGCCCCTGCCCCAGCGCCGGCTCGACCTTTTCCACCATCACCCGGCTGAACAGGTCGGCCCAGTTGTCGTCGGGCGCGGTGCGCAGGCCGGCGCGGACCAGCGCTGCGTGCAGCGCGTCGCGGTCGGTGCCGCCGTCGGGGGCGACGGTCGCCAGCAGATCAATGCCGGTGTGCCGGGCGAAGGCTTCCGCGACGCTCAGCCGTTCCGGCTCGGCGAACGGGTCGGCGATGCGGCCACGAAAGCTGAAGCTTTTCGCACGGGCCTTTTCCGCGGCGAGCGCCAGGAAGTCGGCGCAGTCGGCCATCAGAGCCTCATAGGTCTCGCCGACGCGATACCATTCCAGCATGGTGAATTCGGGGTGGTGCAGCGGCCCACGCTCGCGATTGCGCCAGACCGCGCCCAGGCTGAAGATGCGCGTCTCGCCCGCGGCAAGCAGCTTCTTGCAGGCGAATTCCGGCGAGGTGTGGAGATAGAGCGGCTGGCGCGATCCGTCAGGCCCGATCGCCTCGGTGGCGAAGGCTGCAAGATGCGCCTCGTTGCCGGGCGAGGCCTGCAGCGCAGCCGTCGTCACCTCGATGAAGTCGCGTTCGGCAAACCAGGCTCGCAGCGCCGCGGCGATGGCGTTGCGCGCCATCAGCCTTGGCCGGCGGTCGGCATGGACATGCGGCGTCCACCAGGGCGAAGCGCCGGTCATGGACAGGAAAATCGCGCAGAAGGCTGGCGGTTCGCCGCAAGATGCGCTAGGGCGCACGCGATGGCCGCCGTCGCCGATTTACGGCACTCAACGCTTGCAGGCCGAATAACTCGATTAGGATTGAATACCGTGGTCAAGGTCATCGCCAGTTCCTTACGCAAAGGCAACGTCGTCGATAAGGACGGCAAGCTCTATGTCATTCTCTTTGCCGAAAACATCCACCCTGGCAAGGGCACGCCGGTAACGCAGCTCGACATGCGCCGTATCGGCGACGGCGTGAAGGTCTCGGAGCGCTATCGCACGACCGAGATGGTCGAGCGCGCTTATGTCGAGGAACGCGAGCACACCTTCCTCTATGCCGACGGCGAAGGCTTCCATTTCATGAACCCGGAGAGCTACGACCAGGTCGTGGCCTCGGAAAGCGTGGTCGGCGACATGGCTCCCTACCTGCAGGAAGGCATGGCGGTGCAGCTAGCGCAGTTCAACGGCGCGCCGATCTCGCTGGTGCTGCCGCAGCGCGCCACTTTCGAGGTGGTGGAGACCGAGCCGGTCACCAAGGGCCAGACAGCGTCTTCTTCCTACAAGCCGGCCGTGCTTTCCAACGGCGTGCGCACCGCGGTGCCGCCACACATCTCCGCCGGCACGCGCGTGGTGGTGATGACCGCCGACGGCTCCTATGTCGAGCGCGCCAAGGATTAGAGCGGACGCCTGAAAAGTATCGGGCGGACTTGTTTGACGCATGTCGTCGTCCCAAAACCGCTGCGCACTTTTGGGCGACATGCCCTTTTGTCTGATGCATGTCGTTGTCGCAAAACCGCTGCGCACTTTGGGCGACATGCCCTTTTGTTTGACGCATGTCGTCGTCCCAAAACCGCTGCGCACTTTTGGGCGACATGCCCTTTTGTCTGATGCATGTCGTTGTCGCAAAACCGCTGCGCACTTTGGGCGACATGCCCTTTTGTTTGATGCATGTCGTTGTCCCAAAACCGCTGCGCACTTTTGGGCGACATGCCCTTTTGTTTGATGCATGTCGTTGTCCCAAAACCGCTGCGCACTTTTGGGCGACATGCCCTTTTGTTTGATGCATGTCGTTGTCCCAAAACCGCTGCGCACTTTTGGGCGACATGCCCTTTTGTTTGATGCATGTCGTTGTCCCAAAACCGCTGCGCACTTTTGGGCGACATGCCCTTTTGTTTGATGCATGTCGTTGTCCCAAAACCGCTGCGCACTTTTGGGCGACATGCCCTTTTGTTTGATGCATGTCGTTGTCCCAAAACCGCTGCGCACTTTTGGGCGACATGCATTGGGTTACTGCATGTTCGATTGGCGTTCGTTCCTGACGTCGTTGAGGCCCCTCAGCGCGTCATGATTGCCGGTGGCCGCGGCGGCGCGAAACGCCTGCTCGGCGTCGGCGAAGCGGCGCAGCTTCAGATAGGCATAGCCGCGCAGCACCATCAGGCCGGTGCGCTCGGGCGCGATGCGCGCGCGCTCGTCGAGGGCCATGATCGTCTCGTTGTAGCGGCCGCGATCGAAAGCGGTGTTGGCCTGGGCCTCGAGCAGCGCCGTCCTGATCTCGATGCTGCGACCGGCCTCCATCGGCGCCTGCGAGGCGGCAATCGCCGCCCTGTCGATCAGTCCGGCGCGCAGATAGGCAAGGCTCTGGCCATAGGCGGCGTCGGCCCGCGTCCTGCCGGAGCCGCGCAGCGCGACGTCGAAGGCGGCCGCGGCCTCGATCGGCCTGTTGACCTGCATAAGGCACCAGCCGCGAGACAGCGCCGTCTGTGGCGACAGCGACGAAGGATCGAGCGTGGTCGAGCAGTTGCGGGGCGCCTGCCGTGCTCTGCCGGGCGTCGCCGCGCGCGGCCTGGCGGCGCTGTGCTCGCTGACCTCGACCTGGGCGAGCGGGCGGCGCCGCGACGGTTGCTCCTGCCCAGCCTCGTTCGAGGCAGCCGCGGCTTGCCTGGGCTTGCCGACGGCGGCTGTCTCGATGCTGCGCTCGCCGACCGTCGGTATGCGCTCTGACCGGCCTATCCAAGCCGACTGGATTTCCCTGACGCCTGCCTTGTCGCCGGTCTTCCAGCGCGTCAGCGCAAGCCCGTAGGCGGAAGGCTCCTCATCGGGTTTCCACTCAAGCGCCAGCTTGAACCACTGCGCCGCGGTCTGCGGCTGGTTTAGGGCATCCGCATACCAACCGAACTGCTGCGCCGAGGCCGCGTCCTTGGCGGCGTAAACCGCCTGCACCATGCGCTGCAGCACTTGCGGGGTGAGCGGCGCCGGCGGCGTCATGGCGAGCAGGTTTGCCACCGCCGCGAGATAGACCTTGCGCGTATCGTCGTCCGTATCGCGCCACCGGAAGAGGATGTCCTCCGCCTCGGCCGGGCGGTTCTGGTTGATCAGGGCGAGCGCCAGGCCCTGCGACGACTTGGCGGTGTCTTCCTTGTCGCGCGCCTTGCGGAACCACGTCTCGGCCCTCTGCGGATTGTCACGCTGGACATAGTACCAGCCGAGCAGCAGATCGTCCGAAGCCAGGCCGCCTTCCCGGGCAAGGCCCTCAACCGTTGCGATGTCGGCGGCGGGAATGACCAGCTTCGGATCGGCATCGGCGTTGGCGAGGCTCTGCCTGGCGATGTCACCGCGCAAGGCGGCGAACTCGCCCTTGCCGTCGGGCGTCTTCTGCTCCGTCGCCAGCAATTGGTCCAGGTTCTGCCGCGACAGCAGCGGCAGTGCCTTCTGGACGGTGGCGAAGCGCTCCTCGGGCTTCTTGCAGTTGTCCAGGATGTAGAGATAGGCGTCCTTGGCGCGATCCTCGCGCCGGGTGCGCGCGAACGCCTCCGCGACACGCCACAGCACGTCGACGTCGCCGCATGTCAGGAGGCTGGAATTAGTCGAGCCGACGCGAATGACGGCATCATACTGCTTCAGGTTGGAGGCGTTGATGAGCTGCTCCCTCGCCTCCGCCAGCGCCAGCCGCTGCAGAAGGTCGGCCGGGGGCTGCCAGCCGGCCTGCGCCGTCTGCCGGTCCGCGATCGCCTTGCGCAACTCTGCCAGCTTGCCCGCCGAATAGAGCTTCCACATCTGGTCGAGTTGCGGATCGCCCTGCCTGCGCACGGCCAGCGGATTTGCCGGCGGCGTCCAGTCCGGATAGAGCGCCTTGAGCCGCGCGATCTCGGCGTTCAGCCGCTTGGTGTCGCCCTTCGAGGCAAAGTAGCGCAGCGCGCTCTCGTCGATCTTTCGCGAGGATGCCGGCGCCACATCGGCGTCAACCGGCTGGTCGCCCTGGGCCAGGGTGATGGGCTTTGACAGGCTTTGCTGCGAGGCATCGTCGCGAGGGTTTTGCGCGGCATTCGGAAATGTCCCAGCTTTTGGGAAGGTCGCCGGGCTCGACAAATAGCCGCCCTGATGAAGCACCATGGCGCCGAGCAGTACCGTTCCGGCAGCTATGAAGATTGCCGGTTTCATAGGCACTCCGGATGATGGCGGCGCGCATAGGCGAGCGCGAGCAGCTGGAGTGTCGAAGGATAGTAGTCGGTCGGCTGGAACGCCTTGAGATCGCCGGCCAGCGGCTTGCTCTCGATAACGCAGGAGACGAGCGCCGGAATGATGCGGTAGCCGCTGTCGGCCAGCAACTGCCGCGTCTGTCCGGTCGCGATGTCGACGATGCGAACACGGCCTTGATCGTCAGGCATCTGCGACAGGAACGGGGCAAGCAGGTCGCGGTCATGGATGCCGGCGCGCAGCAGGTAAAGCGGAATGCGAAGCGCGTTGTAGCTGAACTCCTGCGGGAAGCCGTCGGCGACGGCCGGCTGCGCTTTCAACGAAACCCAATCAGGCGGCAGCTCCGAAGGTCCGATTTTCATCGAACTGGCCAGCAGGGTCCTGCCGTTGGCGGCAAGTTCGTTCCAGGGTCCGTCGGGGGCAAGCTCGGCCATCACCGGAAGCGCCTCGAAGACCCAGTAGGACGGATTGACGACCGGGCCGTCGGGACGGTCGCCGGCGGCAAAGCCGGAATTGCCGGGCTTGAGCAGAACGAGGTCGCCCACCTTCTCCAGGCTGCCGGCGGCGAGCGCCATCGCCATGCCGGTCGCGGCCTGGGTAAGGTCGGGACGGTGCCATGCCTCGCCAGCCAACGCCAGGCCATAAGCGATCAGCAGATCGCCGTCGGAAGCGTTGTTCGTGTCGCTGATATGCGGCTTCGCGGCGGGGTCCCATTTCCAGGCCGCCAGGCCGTCGTCACGCACCATCATCTCCGTGCGCGTGAACGCCCAGATGCGGTCGAAATCGCCCCGGTTGCCGGCAAGGTAAGACAAAAGCAGCCCGTAACCCTGACCTTCGCTGTGACTTATCCCGCCATTGGCGTTGTCGACGATTCGACCGGCGGGGTCGAGGAACTTGTCCTTGTAGAGCGACCACTCCTGCGAGGTGATCGCTGCGGCCGCGAGGCTTGCCCGGGCTGGTGCGAGCAGCGAGGCGGCCAAGGCAAAGGCTACGAGAAAGGCCTGCACGGGACTGCTCACTTGCGGCGCCCCAGCGACGCAAGCAATCCTGCCGTTGCCAGCCCGAGCACGATCGACAACACCGTCAGCACCGCGGCGTAGGACAGCGCATTGGCCGACAGCCAGTTGGCGACGATCAGGCGGTAGTTGGATAGCGAAAAGGGCTGCGTCTCGACGAAACTGAAGCGCGTGACGGGCAGCGTCGCAACCTTGTCGTCGCCGGAATCGACCGTTGTGAGATGGCCGCCCATCTGGCGCCAACTGCGTTGCTGGGTCAGCGTGCGCACGCCTTCGCGAAGCGCGCTGGCCGTCGGCGCGGTGATCACGGTCCAGGTGCCGCCGACGGTCGGGCTGGTTTCCTGCGCGACGAGCAGGCTGGCGCTGCCCTGCGGCGTGTATTCGGCCGGCCTGCCCGGGAAAATGCGGAAGGAATCCATGGAGATGTTGAAGGTCCTGCCCATCCAGTCCTCGAGCGAACTGATCTGACCCCGCCAACCGCTGCCACGCAGCTTCTGGCGCCACTCGTCGAAAGTCGTTTCGGTGTTCGGCTTGATCGAGGCGACCACCAGTCCCCAGGTCGAGGAACTGTTGCCGGATACGCCGACCTGGGCTAGCACGGCCGGCGGAACTTGCGACAGCGGGCTGATGAAGACAGCGTTGCGATCGGACACGGCTGCCGCGGCGGTCGATGAATCCACACCGATCAGGCGGCCGGCGGCCACCGACATGCGTGCCATGAGCGTCACTCCGGCCGAGACCGTCTCGGGCTGGGCGCGGTCCATGATAAGAGGCAGCGCATAATCGGTTCTGCTGTAGGGCGCACCGGTGCCGCTGATCGCGGCAAGATCCGGAATCCGGGCGATCCGGGCGAAGTCGGGCATGACGAGCTCGGACGTGTCGAAGACGGCAAAGCGCTGAGCGCCCTGAGCAGTGGCGCCCGGGGCGCAGATGGCGTCTGCCTCGGTCAACAACACCGCCTCGATCGCAATAGTGTTCTCGCCCGGCCGGAAGTGGCGCATCGTCACCTTGATCGGCAGGTGACGCAGGATCTCGCCGCCCGCGGTGGTGATCGGCACGGTGGCGGCGATGTTGTCGTTGACATAGACGTCGATATGGCTGCCCGGCAGCACCTCCGCCGAATAGGCGGCGTCGAGCAGGATGGTGGCCTGGCCATAGGCGCCGGCATAAAAATCTGAGGGCACACCGACAGCGAGATCGGTGCGGATCCGGCGACCCGAAAATTCCTGGGTGTTCACGCCGAGATCGGAGAATTTGAGCGTGCTGGCGCCGAGCAGCATCGGCACGTCGGGCGTGCGCCAGCTTCGCGTGCCGAGGCTGGTGCGCAGGCTGCCGACCGGGCGATCCACCTGCTTGGCGAGGTCGTCGATCGCCGTGTCGACGGCCTGCCAGTTCGGACCGCTGACGACCAGGGTCGAAGGGCCGAGCTTCGGGTCGTCGACCATTGTTGCAACCGGTCCCGCCTCCGCTCCCTCGGGCAGCCTCGCCACCAGCTTGGCGATATCGGCGGCGGGGCCGAGAACGACGTTGGCCACGCCGGGGCCGGAGGCAGGCGAACCGGTCTCGCTGACCTCGAAGGACTGGTTCGGCATGTTGGCCATCAACGCCAGCGCCTCGCCGAGCCGCACCGTCGGCGCCGTTGAGACAGCCTGGGCCATGGATGGCACAATCAGGTTGAAGGTCGTGGCTCCGTTTTCATCGACGCCGACGGCGCGCAGATCCTCGACCCGTTTCCAGTGTCCTGCTTCCGCGCCCTCGAAGGAGAAGAAGCTGCGCGCGAGATCGATCTGGGTCCACAACTCATAGGTCGACTGGATGGTGCAGTCGGTGCGATGCCGCTGCACCGCCGAAATCACGATATCGTTCAACCCGGCATGCAAAACCTTCGGCGGAACGGTGGCGACAATGTCGGCGGCATCGTCCGAGGCGGCGATCGGCTCGTCGACGACCTTGGTGCCGTTAATCGACACGGTCATGCGCGAAGCCTCCGGGGCGACGACGACCGCATTCTGATAGCCGAGATGGAGCTCGCTTGCTGCGTCGGCCTGCTCGGGCGTCAGGAAGACCGACCAGGAGCGTTGCGCATATTCGCCGGAAAGCACGAGTTCGCTGAACGGTATGAAGTGGCGTTTGGCGGGTTGAATGGCGGCCTGCTGTATCCCGGGCTCGGCCGTGCCCCTATTACCCGCGGCAGATGACGGCGTGGTCCCCGGCAGGACAGTCTGGGCTCCAGGTGCGGGCGGCTGCGAAGGCGGCGCGGCCGGTCGCTCCTCGGACATGTCGAACGGGGTCTGTGCGGCCGTTGGCCACGTCGCCAGCAGAAGCAGAAGCAGCCAGACGCTTCTCATGGCCGCTTCTCCGCGAGCTGTCCAACCTGCGCGCTCCTGGTTCTGCCCCGCAGATCGCGCCAGAAATAGACCAGGCCGCGATAGGTCTGGAAAATCGCGAGGCGCAGGAACCAGCCCGTGCCGCGCAGCAGGCCCGGATTGCCGCGCCGCGAAAGCTGGAACTGCTCCCACTGCTTGGAATTGGCGAAGATCAGGTCGGCGACCAGCCGGTGGTGCACGGCCTCGCTCGGCTGGTAGAGGCAGCCGACCGCGATGCCGTCGGAGGTGCGCTCGAAGTTGCGGATGGCGACCGGCAGCACCGCCTCGGTGCCGTCGGCGAACAGCTTGAAACGGATACCGGCCCTGGCATCCTTGGCAAGATCCTCGAGCTCGGCGTCCAGCACGGTGAGGCGCGCGCCGAAGGCCGAGACGTTCTCGATCGTGCCCTTGTACCATTTGCCGTCGATCTCGAAATCGGCGCGACGGCTAACCTTGACGCGCCTGGTGGCGGCACGCTCACCCCGTTCGGAGACGACACCCAGCGCACAGCCCGCCATGATGAGGTTGAGCAGGTTCCAGCCGCCGACGACCAGTGTCACGTCCGCCTTGTAAGGCTCGGTGTAGACCTTGTAGGCCGTCATGGCGACGCCGACCAGGAGCACGCCGAAGATGACGAAGAAGGGCTTGCCGATCTCCGACAGACGGCTGGTCGCGATCGACTCGTCCTTGGCCGTCACCTTGAAGGTCGGCTTGCGCGGATTGAGGATCACCGAAACGATGGCCGGCAAAAGATGCACGGTCTGCACATATTCGTAGAGCTCTGAGATCCACGGCCAGCGGAAGGCGCCGTAGAGATAATTCTGCATCATCAGGTTCACGATCATGTAGCTCAGCGTATAGGCCATGAACTCGCCGCCGGAGGCGGTGAATATCTGCAGGTCGAAGAACAGGTAGAAGAGCGGCGCGACCAGGAAGATGGCGCGCGGGAACGGGAACAGCCAGAACAGCGTCGAGGACATGTAGCAGAGGCGCTGCGGGATCGAGAGGCCGCGCTTCAACGGCGGGAAACGGAAGCGCAGGATCTGCATCATGCCTTGCGCCCAGCGGCTGCGCTGGCCGATGAAGCTGGCGAAGGTGGCGGGTTGCAGGCCGGCGATCAGCGGCTTGTCGACATAGACGCTGTGCCAGCCGCGCGCGTGCAATTCAACCGCGGTCTCGCAGTCCTCGGTGATGCTGACGCCGCTGAAGCCGTTGGTCTCGACAAGCGCCGAGCGCCGCAGCACCGCGGCCGAGCCGCAGAAGAAGGACGCGTTCCATTTGTCGAGGCCGCGCTGGATGATGCCGTAGAACATCTCGTTCTCCGAGGGCATCTTCTCGAAGGTCTTCAGATTGCGCTCGACAGGATCGGGGTTAAGGAAGAAATGCGGCGTCTGCACCAGGAACAGGCGCGGATCCTCATCGAAATAGCCGACGGTCTCTTTCAGGAAATCGCGCGCCGGCGCATGGTCGGCGTCGAAGACCGCGACCAACTCGCCGGTCGACGTGGCGAGCCCGTTGTTGAGATTGCCGGCCTTGGCATGCTCGTTGCGGTCGCGCGTCAGATAGTTGACCCCGAGATCGGCGGCGAGCTTCTGCAACCGGGCGTGACGACGCTCGGCATTGGTGGCGTCGACGATGCGGTCGGAGTTGCGCTTCTGCAGCGTGCCGCCGTCGTCGAGCAGCCAGACGGTGAACCTGTCCGGCGGATAGTCCATGCCTCTCGCCGCGGCCATGGTGTTGGCGAGCAGATCGGGATCTTCGTTGTAGGTCGGGATGAAGACATCGACGGTCGGCAGCCGGTCGTTGGAGTTGGCACGCGACGGGCGCGAAGGCAGCGGCAGCGCGACGACGAAGAGGCTGAGCGCCAGCATCATGACGCTGTAGAGTTCGGCCAAATAGAGCAGCACGCCGGGGATGAAGTTTTCCAGCTGATTGACCGGCGGCAGCGTGCTGGTCGTGCGCCAATAGACGTAACGCATGACGATGGCGGTACCGAAAGCCAGCGCGATCAGCCGCCAGATGCCGTCAGGACGCACCAGCTTGAGGATCATCATGGCGAGGAGCACGCTCATCGAGGCGACGAGCTGCGTTTCCAGGCTGATCGGCAGCGACACCATGGTGATGACGCAGACCGAAGCCATTGCCCATTGCAAGACGATCAGGAACTTCCGCATCCAAGTGCCTCTGCAATCGGCTTCGGCCGGTCGGGCCACCGCTTGGCAATCGCCTACGGCAAGGTAGCCCCTCGCCTGCCGCTGCCTATTCCGGTTTCGCGCTACAACCACACCGCCTGATTCCAGTTGTGCCGCGATGATGGTTAACGAGAGGTGTCTTCCTTGCCCTGGACACAGGCCGAATCCGTCTTTGCACAAGGCGGCGGTGGAACGATCGTCGCGGGGGCACCGTCAGAGGCGGCGGGAACCGGTGGCACGGAGTTCGGCGTTTGCGTCTGGGCCGTCTGTCCTCCCGGCGGCGCCGGCACCGTCGGGCCGACCGGCGGTGGCTGCTCCGGCGTCGGCGGTGCCTGCTCAGCCGCGATGTGCTGGCGCGCAAGCCGGCGCGCCGGCTGAGCCGGAGCCGGCGGAGTGGTCACAGTGCCGAACTGAGCGGCGCCGAGCGGATAGATCGGATGACCGGACTTGCCGATCGCCGCGTCCGGACCAGGCGCGCCGCCATAAGGGTTCCAGTTGCGTGTCCTGAACGCCGAGGAAATCGTATAGCCATACAGGGCTTCCAGCAGCTGCTGCTCGGACGCATCCTGGTCGCAAAGCCGCAGCCGCACCTGGACAGAGCCCTTGTTGCCGATCAGGGTCTGGGTGGAACCGGTGGAGGTGATGCGCTGCCAGCCATAGAGGCAGGTGTCGCCGGAGGCGCCGCGACCGACGGCATAGCCGAACGGGCCATACTTGTTCTGCACGAAGAAAGGCGAGCGCTGCATGCGGATGCCGGGCAGCAATTGCCGCATCTCGGAGCCGATATCGCCGATCGGCAGATAACCGTCGCGCAGCCTGCCCTCTCCAGCCATCGAGGCATCGACCGGGCCGAAAATCTGCACCCGAAGCATATTCTGGCCGGGCGTGCGCGCCGAGGTCGCGAGCAGTATGTCCTGCTCGGTGGCATTGGCGAAGCGCCGCTCGAGCACGGCGGTGACGGCTGGTCCGCCCGGAGACGGATAGGCGAAGGCGGTTTCTGCAGGCACCATGAGTGTGCCGGAAGAGTTGGCCAGCGGCGGCGGATTGGCGCAGCTTGCAACGAGACCGGCGGAAATCAGACCTGCAGCCCGCAGAACGGCGCTCGGCGTTCTACGGGGTCGGGCAGCATAGATTTGGCGGGAACGGGCTAAGTCCATCTGCGCGAAGCTAAGAGATTCGCCCGGATTGACGAAGGGTTAATGCAACCCCAGGCCGTATCCCGCTCAACAAAAAGCCGGCCGAGTCAGAAGCGCCACACTCGACGGTCGACGACGCCCGTCAGGCGGCCGTCTCGACCGGCAGGCCGGCGGCCTTCCATTCCGGCATGCCCTCTTCCAGCCGCCGCGCCGCAAATCCGAGAGAGCGCAATGTCGATACCGCCTCGAAGGACATGACGCACCATGGACCACGGCAGTAGGCGACGATCTCCCGGTCCATCGCGACCCCGGCGGACCAGGCCTTGACCTCCCCGAGCGGGACATTGATCGCGCCGGACACATGGCCAAGCGCGAACTCGTCCGGCGGGCGGACATCGATCAGCGTCACCAATCCGTCGCGCATGAGCGCCTGTAGTTCGTCCCGGCCTACTGGTCGCATCTCGTCTCGCGCGTGAAAATAGCCGCGCGCGATGCGGTCGACTTCTGCAAGGTGACGCTCGGCTATCGCGCGGAGCGAGGCGGAAGCCGACAGCACGCTGTCGTCGCTAAGCGAATAATGCACGAACTTGCCGTCGCGCTCAGCCGTGACGATACCGGCGCGGCGAAGCGCCTGAAGATGCTGGGAGATGTTGGCGATCGGTTGTCCCAGCTTGGCCGCCAGCGCCTCGACGCTGCGCGCGCCTTGCGCCAGATGCTCGATCATCTCCAGGCGCAGCGGGTGTCCAAGCGCCTTGGCGACTATCGCGAACTGCTCGTAGAGCGCCTGCTTCGGATTGCGGATTGACATTGGCCTTTCAGCGACGCACCGTCATTCAATAGAGTTGTTGAATGACGGTTTCGACCGGCTGTCAAGACTATGCGGCAGCTCCTTGTGGGAGGAAGATCAATGATCCTCAGGCAGTTCCTGCATCGAGAGCCGGTTGCCGCCTCCTACCTGTTCGGCTGCGGCGGCAACGCGTCCGCGGCTGTCGTCGATCCGGTCGGCGACATTGCGCCCTATATGGAGGCAGCGCGCGCGACCGGCATGCGCATCCTGTATGTCATCGACACCCATATCCACGCCGACCACATCTCGGCCGGGCGGGCGCTCGCCGAAGCGAGCGGCGCTGACTATGTCCTGTTCGAAGACGCCGAGGCCGACTTCCCGTTCCGGCGCGTGAAGGACGGCGAGGTGCTGGAGCTCGGCAATGTGACGGCGACCGTGATCCACACGCCCGGCCATACGCCAGAGCATCTCAGCCTGCTCGTCACCGACCATACCCGTTCGACCGAGCCGTGGTTCGTGCTCACCGGACACACGCTGATGGTCGGCGACCTCGGCCGAACCGAGCTTGCTTCGAGCGCCGAAGACGGCGCCCGCGCGCTCTTCGCCAGCGCGCAACGCCTGAAGCAATTGCCCGATCACATCGAGGTGCTGCCGGGCGCCTATTCCGGCTCGGTCTGCGGCCGCTCGCTGAGCGGCAAGCCGACATCGACGATCGGCTTCGAGCGGCGCTTCAACAAGGCCTTTCGCATCGAGGACGAGGAGCAGTTCGTCGCCGCCATGACCGCCGACATCCCGCCTCCGCCCCCGGAAGCCGCCCGCAACCGGGCCGCCAACGCCGGAGCGACGTCTTGAGCGCATCCGCGCCGGCCGTCGCGCTCGGCCTCAAGGCCAACTGGAAACAATTTGCGCTGCTTGTGCTGATCAACGCCTTCGTCGGCGGCATGGTCGGCATCGAGCGGACCGTGGTGCCGCTGATCGGTGCGGAGGAGTTCGGCGTCGCCTCGACGACGCTCGTCGTCTCCTTCATCGTCAGCTTCGGCGTGGTCAAGGCCTGCGCCAATCTCGTTTCCGGACAGCTTGCGGACCTATGGGGGCGCAAGCGCGTGCTGATCCTCGGCTGGCTTTTCGGCCTGCCGGTGCCCTTCATCATCATCGCGGCACCGAACTGGGGCTGGATCGTCGCCGCCAACGCGCTGCTCGGCATCAACCAGGGACTTGCCTGGTCGATGACGGTGATCATGAAGGTCGACCTCGTCGGACCGAAATCGCGCGGCCTTGCCGTCGGCCTGAACGAGTTCGCCGGTTATCTCGCCGTCGGCATCACCGCCTTCCTGACCGGCTACCTGGCGAGCCGCTACGGGCTGCGTCCGGTGCCGATCTATCTCGGCGTCGGCTATGCGATCGTGGGTGCCGCGCTATCGATCCTTTTGGTACGCGACACGCGCGAGCATGTGCGGCTGGAACTGGCCAACCATGCCAAACAGGCTTCGCCGCTCGGCTTTCGCGAGATCTTCATGCTGACCTCCTTCGGCGACCGCAATCTTTTCGCCGCCTCGCAGGCGGGCCTCGTCAACAATCTGAACGACGGCATGAGCTGGGGCCTCTTTCCGCTCTTCTTCGCCGCCAACGGGCTCGGCGTCGAGCGGATCGGCATCCTGAAGGCCGTCTACCCGGCCGTTTGGGGCGTGTTCCAGGTCGCGACCGGGCCGCTGAGCGATCGGTGGGGGCGCAAGGGCCTGATCGTCGCCGGCATGTGGGTGCAGGCGGCGGGACTTTTCCTCACTGCCGCAACCACTGCCTTCGGCTGGTGGCTGTGGGCCAGCCTGCTGCTCGGCCTCGGCACGGCGATGGTCTATCCGAGCCTGATCGCGGCGGTGTCGGACGCTTCGCACCCGTCCTGGCGGGCGCGCTCGCTCAGCGTCTACCGCTTCTGGCGCGACCTCGGCTACGCGGCGGGCGCGCTGTCGGCAGGGCTGATCGCCGATTTCTTCGGCTTCGTGGCCGCGATCTCAGCGGTCGCGGCGCTGACCTTCCTGTCGGGAGCGATCGTGGCGGTGTTGATGCGGGAGGCAACCGCATCAACGCCGGCGCGAAGCGACGGCTAGTGGCGAAAGCCTAACGGCCAGCAAGGCCATGGCCAGTCTTGCTTAAAACTCTGGTTCTTGCGGGGCATTTAAGGTATCCTTCGCAACCCGGTAAGCCTTGGGGAGGCTGCCAAATGCGCGGGTTCTTGCTTTTCATTCCGCTCCTGCTTGTACATTTCCCGATTGAAGCACGCGCTGCCGCCATTCACGACGCCGCGAAGAAAGGCGATGTCGCTGCGATCACGGCAGCGCTCGATGCAGGTGCCGGCATAGATGAGAGCGATGGAAACGCGACGGCGCTCTATTTTGCGGTCCGGACCAGCCATATCGAAGCGGCGAAACTGCTCATTGAACGTGGTGCGGACGTCAACGCCCAGTCGACTTGGGGTCCCGCGCTGATGGCAGCCGTGGGAAAGGGCAAGAAGATCGAACTGCTAAAGCTGTTGCTGCAGCGAAAGGCAGATCCAAATATTCCCGGCCGCAGTGGCCAATCCGCCCTTCATGTCGCCGTCACTATCGATTGTTTCGACTGCGTGAAGGCACTGGTCGAGGCCGGCGCGGACGTGAATGCGAAGACAAACGATGGCAAGACACCGCTCCATCTGGCAAAAATCAAGGGACACCGTGAAGTGGCCGACTATCTCATGTCGCACGGCGTCGTCTTGTCGACACCGGACCCTATCTCGATGAAGCTGGCTTCTGCCGATGTCGAGAAAGGCCGAACCTATTTCACCCACGTGTGTAATGGTTGCCACAACGCCGAGCCACAGGGAGGGACCAAAACGGGACCGAATTTGTGGGACGTCGTCGGCCGCGACAAGGCGTCTGTGGCGAATATGCGTTACTCTGAGGCCTTGCTGAGCTGGGAGGGCGTATGGTCGTATGAGGACCTGAACGGATATCTCTTCGCGCCCATGCTCACCAGGCCGGGCGTCTACATGGAGGTTCCCGGTGTCCCGGACGAGGCCGAACGAGTCGACCTGATCGCCTACTTGCGCACCCTCAGTGACAAGCCGGTCCCGCTACCCTGAACCCGATCGTCTGTTCCGCAACTATTGCGCAGCCTGCGCCGACTGCACGCAACGGCCGTTCCGCACTTGCCGGAATTCCCCTTCGACAAGCGTCAGATTTCCACCACCAGCAGTGCCATGTTTACGATATCCGAAGCTTCATGCTGCTAGAAATGGGCCTATCCGATAGTATGGCGCAGTGTTTCCTTCTCGAGTTCGTTGATGAACAGTCCGATGCGCATGCCGTGGGTGGACACGGCAAAAGGTCTTTCGATCATCCTGGTGGTGATGATGTATTCGGCCTACAACACCGGTGAATACACCAATGGTGTGGGCTTCCTGCATTATGTCATCGGCTTTGCGACGCCTTTCCGCATGCCGGAATTCTTCCTGATTTCGGGACTGTTCCTGTCGCAGGTGATCGACCGGCCGTGGCGGCGCTATGTCGATCGGCGCGTCGTCCATTACCTCTATTTCTATGTGTTGTGGGCGATCATCTCGATCGGGCTGAAGATCGGCATCTACAGCCGCGATGTCGACGGCATGCTGCACGACCTCGCCATGGCCGTCGTCCAGCCCTATGGCGTGTTGTGGTTCATCTACATGCTGGCGGTGTTCGGCATCGTCATTCGCGTGCTGCGCGAGCTTCGCGTGCCGCACTGGGCCGTCATCCCGACCGCCGCCGCGCTGCAGATGTGGGCACCGCACCCGGATAGCTATGCGCTCGAGCAGTTCGCGGCCTATTTCGTCTTCTTCTATCTCGGCTTCGTGATGGCGCCGCTGGTGTTCCGGCTTGTCGCGCGGACACAGGACCGTCCCGCCCTGACCGTCGCGGGGCTGCTCGCCTGGGCGATCGTCAACGGCCTGCTCGTCTATTCGCCAGGCTATGCCGTCGAGCCGGTCGGCATGCAGATGGGCCTTGCGGCCTGGCCGCCGCTGCACCTCGTGCTCGCCGTCACCGGAGCGCTGGCGCTCTGCGTCGCCGGCGGCTTCCTGTCGAAATTCGCCTCCATGGAATGGCTGCGCTGGCTCGGCGAGCATTCGCTGGTCGTCTATGTCGCCTTCACCATCCCGATGTCGCTGTTCCGGGGTGCTGCCTTGGCAAGCGGCCTGTTGACCGACACCGGCATGCTCAGCCTGGCGGTGCTGCTGGTCTCGATCAGCCCGGTCGTGCTCTATTTGATCGTCAAGTGGACGGGCTTCGGCATGTTCCTGTTCGAGCGGCCGGCCTGGGCGCATATCGACAGGACAATGGCTGCCAAGGCTTCCGGCGCCGCGTTGCCGGCCCGTGAAACGGCCTGAACCGCCCGTTGCGCGCTACTCGGCAGCTTCGTATCCCGGACGGCGCACGGCCCTGACCTTGCCGCTGTTGCCGCCGCCGCAGAAGAAGCAGCCGGCGCCGTCGGACTCCAGCCCGGAGACGCCGGTTCCGGCCGGCATCTCCAGCATCTGCAGCACTTCGCCGGTCTGCGGATCGATGCGGCGGATATCGCTCTCATCGCCTTCCCAGGTGCCGTGCCAGAGCTCGCCGTCGACCCAGGTGACGCCGGTGACGACGCGCTTGGATTCGATGGTGCGGATCACCTTGCCGGTTTCGGGATCGATCTGGTGGATCTTGCGCGCCCGGTACTCGCCGACCCAGAGCGACCCCTCGGCCCAGGTAAGCCCTGAATCGCCGCCATTGCCGGGAGCCGGAATGGTGGCGACGACCTTTCCGGTCGCCGGTTCGATCTTCTGAATGCGGTCCTCGGCAATCTGGTAGAGATGCTTGCCGTCGAAGGCGGTGCCGGCATCGGCGGCGACGTCGATCGAGCGTTGCGTCGCGCCCGTTCCGGGATCGAGCGCATTGAGCTTGTCGCCCGAGGCAAACCACACCTTCTCGCCGTCGAAGGTCACGCCGGCCACCTTGGCAACACCTGGAAAAGGACCGTATTCACGCAGGATCTCGGCAGCCACTCGTTTCATTGTCTTCCTCTTCGATCTGAACGATGTGCCGCTACCCTAGTCGCTCGGCAGCGGACCGGGGAGTAACAAGACAGTCGGGAATCCGGTTATGGGCGGCATCATCCAGCGGCGCGCCCGGCCGCGGCCGACCGCCTGAACCTTGTTGCGCGTCGACAGCTCTTCCAGCGCCCGCTGCACGGTGCGGGCGCTGGCGCCAAGCGCGATCGCCAGCGCCGAACTAGACCAGGACTCGCCGTCGGCCAGGAAAGCGAGCACCGCGCCATGCTCTTCCTCGACCGGGGGCGCCAGCACGACGACCTCGCCGGCGTTCAGCGGCGTCAGCGCAAAGCCGGCAGCAGTCGCGTTGATTTCGGCCAATGCGCCGAGTTCGGCGCGCAGCCGGCCCATCTCGACCCTGAGCCGCGCGCGATGTGATTCATCGGCATCCCTTGCCCGGAAAGCACGCCGGAGCAGCGTTTCGCGCGATGCGTCCGCCGGCCATGCTTCGGCAAGCGTGCGCGCCAGGGCAAACAGCACCGGCCGCGTCGCCAGCGGGACCACCGCGCCGGCCTGCCGCACCACATTGCGGCAGGCATCCACGACCAGCGCGCCCGAGCCCAGCAACGCCTCGACTTCATCGAGCAGCAGCGACTTCTCCCGACCCTTGGAGATCAGCCGCGCCACGCGCGCATTCAGCACCTGCGAGGCGGCTTGGACCTCGGCCTTCAGCGCCGGGATGTTCGCCTCATAGGCGGCGAGCGTGGCCCGTCCGAGCGCAGCGCGCGCCGCTTTCGTCCTCAGACGCCGAACCGCGATGCCTGCGGCCGCGAGTTCGTGCGCCACGCGCGCGACCGGCGGCAGCGGCGCCGGATCGAAGCCGGCCAGCACACGCTCGGCCTCGTCGAGGCGGCCGATCAGGATGAGGCGGCGCGCCTCGAGACTTCCCGCATAGGCAGCGTTTACCCGGTCGCCGTGTGCGGCAAGCGTCCGGCGTGCGGATCCGAGGGCCTTCTCCGGCCAGCCGAGGTCACGCGAGACCAGAGCAATCTCGGCCTCGGCGACGACGCAGCGGGCGCGCGCCACCTGCTCCTTCGGACTGAAGGCGCGCGCCGCGTTCTTCAGCAGCGTCTTTGCCTTGCACAAGTCGCCGAGCTGCGCCATCGCGATACCGCGCAGTGCCAGCGCCGGCGCGTCCTCGCGCAGGGCAACCCGCTTCAAGGCGCCCAGCGGATCGCCCGCGGCAAGCGCACGGCCGGCGGCATTGATCAGGGAGTCCATCTCAGGCTCATCGAGAAAAATCCCGCCACACTTGTAACTCTCACCGTGGGCCCGCCGCGCCCTATGTCTGCCTTCGTCACCTTCAACCAAACCGAAAGAACGGGACAAGAGCAATGACCCAGCAGATGAAGACACCCCCAATCGTTTCGCAGCAAGCCTGGGAAGGCGCACACGAGGAGATGCTGGTGAAGGAGAAAGCCCTCACCCGCGCCCGCGACGCGCTCGCCGCCGAACGCCGCCGCATGCCGTGGATGGCGGTCGAGAAGGACTATGTGTTCGAAGGGCCGAACGGCAAGGCGAGCCTGCTCGATTTGTTCGAGGGCCGCCGCCAGCTCGTCGTCTACCGCGCCTTCTTCGAGCCAGGCGTCTATGGCTGGCCGGAGCATGCCTGCCGCGGCTGCTCGCTCGGCGCCGACATGGTCGGCAACCTTGCCCATCTCAACGCCCGCGACACCACGCTTGCCTATGCCTCGCGCGCGCCGCAGGCCGACATCGCCCGGCTGAAGAAGCGGATGGGCTGGGAGATGCCCTGGTACACCATCACCGACAGCTGGGACAAGGATTTCGGCGTCGACGAGTGGCACGGCCACAACGTCTTCATCCATGACGGCAATCGCATCTTCCGCACCTATTTCGTCAACAATCGCGGCGACGAGGCTTTTGGCACGGTGTGGAGCTATCTCGACGTCACCCCGCTCGGCCGCCAGGAGGTGTGGGAGGATTCGCCCGAGGGCTATCCGCAGACACAGACCTACAAGTGGTGGAACTGGCACGACAACTACGAGGAAGGTGCGGCGCCCGACCAGAGATGGGTCGAGGTCTCGGATGCCGGCGAAGCGGCGTTCCGCAACAAGAGCGCCTGAACGTGAAGCGACACTGGCGGTGCGAGCTGCGCCGCCAGTGCCGATTTCTTGCCAAATGCCTCGAAAGTCCGACGATTTGGAAGATCAAGACGATGAGCGTCGATCACCCTGACCTCGCCCCTCGCCCGGCATGTCGTGGCGGCTTCGGTGCCGCCGACTGGCTTTGCCTCGCGGCAGCGCCCACTTTCGCGATCATGGCGCTGCTGACGGCCGCCTACGATGGTCAGGACATGACGTGCATGTCCGGTCCCGGAGCCTCCATGCTCAGCGGCATGGTACCGATGTATCTCTTGATGGCTGCCTTCCATCTTGCGCCATGGCTGCGGCTGGTCGCCAAGCGGGTGTAGGCGCCGCAATCATCAAAACGCTCGCCCCGGCACGCATTCGGGGCTGCGCGCGTCGTTCATGGACCATCAGCGGCCTGCTGGCGCGCTCATCCTCTCCCGGTGTGAGCGGCGTCGCCAGCAATCCGCCTGGGACAATGCTCTCGGAAAGCGCTACAGTTCGGGCCGGTATCAGAGAGTCAGTCATGAAGTCCGCGAACGGAACTGCCGAAACCACTCGACTGAAGATCGGTTTCGTCCTTGCCCGCTCCTTCACACTTTCAGCCTTCGCGCTGTTCGTCGACACGCTCCGGCTGGCCAGCGACGAGGCGGACAGGTCCGGCAGGATCTTCGCCGATTGGCAGGTCCTGGCGAGCACCCGGCACCTGATCACCTCGAGCTGCGGCGTGCAGGTCGCGCCGACGTCGGATCTGGTGGACCCCAAGCTGTTCGACTATGTCGTGGTGGTGGGGGGACTCTTGAACAACGAGTTTCCGGTCGACGACGAGACGGTCCGCTATCTGAAGAAAGCGGCCGCAAGCAAGGTTCCGCTGATCGGTGTCTGTACCGGAACCTTCATCCTGGCAGACGCCGGCCTGATGAAGTACCACCGGACCTGCGTCAGCTGGCTGCATTACCAGGCGTTTCGCCAGCGTTTCCCGGATCACGAGGTCAGGGCGGACCGCATCTTCAACCTCGACCGCACGAGGGGATCGTGCGCCGGCGGCAGCAGCGCGGCCGACATGGCGGCGTCGATCGTCAGGCGCCACATCAGTGAACGCGCCGAGCGGAATGCCCTCGAAGTGCTGCAGATCGACAAGGCGCGCTCGGCCTTGCACATCCAGCCGCGCCGGCCGCTGGCGATCGAATGCAACGATCCGCGCCTCCAGGCGGCGCTGATCTCGATGGAGAGCCATCTCGAAAACACGCTGTCGATTTCCCAGATCGCGGCATCGGTCGGATTATCGCGGCGGCAGCTGGAGCGCCTGTTCATGGAGCAGGCAAAGAGCTCGCCTGCCGTCATCTACAAGAGAGTGCGTCTCGAGCGGGCAAAGCAACTGCTGCTCGAAACCAGCGTCCCGATGGTCGAGATCGCCATCGAGGTCGGCTTCGAGAACGCCTCGCACTTCTCCAGAGCCTTTCGCGAGACATTCGGCGTGCCGCCGAGCAAAGTCAGGTCGGCCGTTCCAAATTGACCAGGTGCCCGGCCGGCCTGCAGCGCGATCGTATGCGGATAGAGGGTGGGCGATACACGAGACTGCTTGATCGGACGCATTGCCTTCCGTTTCCGCTCGCTCAATAGTCGAAGCGATGTTCGAGGCGATTGCGAGTCACTGGTCCCAGCTCATCCTGATCCTCTCGCTGGGGATGGCGGCGGTCGGCATCGTCCATGCCATCATGACGAAGGAAGACGTGCGCGCGGCCACCGGCTGGGTGGGCGTGATGCTCCTGTCTCCGTTCCTCGGAGCGATCATCTACGCCATCGCCGGCATCAACCGCATCCGCCGCGCGACGATCAGCGCCATGCGTCCGTCGGTCGGCGGGACGAGCGGGCCCGAGCATGACCGCGACGTGGCGCTGGAAAGGCTGGTCGGCGCGCAATATGGCCAGCGCTTCGCCGGGCTGAAGATATTGGGAGACAGGGTCGCGCGGCGTCCGCTGACCTCGGGCAACACGATCGCCGTGCTCGAAACCGGCGACGAAGCTTACATGGCGATGTGCCGGGCGATCGACGGGGCGCAAAGAAGCGTCCTTCTCGAGACCTACATCTTCGACAATGACGCGGTCGGGCAGATGTTCGTGCAATCGCTGGCCGCCGCAGTCAAACGCGGCGTCACCGTGCGCGTGCTGATCGATGCCGTCGGCGTGCGCTATTCCGTGCCCAGCATCTTCAAACAGCTGCACGAGGCCAACGTCACGACCGACCTCTTCAACGGCAACCTGCTGATGGGGCTGAGGCTCCCCTATGCCAATCTCAGGACCCACAGGAAGATCCTGGTCGTCGACGGCATGGTGGCGTTCACGGGAGGCATGAACATCCGCAAGGGGTTCTCGGCCGAATTCGCCGGCTCCGACAGCTCCAGGGACACGCATTTCGAGGTGACCGGGCCGATCGTAGGAGAGCTGTTCGCGGTCGCCGCGGAGGACTGGCGCTTCGCCGGCAACGAGGCCCTGACGGGAGAAATCTGGCAGGTCGAAAGAGCTTCGCCGCCGCCTGGCCAACCGATGCTTGTGCGGGCGGTGGCGACCGGCCCGGATGCTTCGAACGAAACCAACCACAAACTGATGATGGGGGCGTTCTCGGTCGCGCGCAAATCGATCCGCATCATGTCGCCCTATTTCCTGCCGGATCGCGAGCTGATCAGCGCGCTGACGACGGCCGGCCGACGTGGCGTCGAGATCGACATCGTCGTGCCGGCGGTGAACAACCTCTTCCTGGTCGACCACGCCATGACGGCCCAGTTCGACCAGGTGCTGAAGCACTATTGCCGGGTCTGGCGCCACGAAGGCCCGTTCGACCATTCGAAATTGATGGCGATCGACGGCGTCTGGGCCTATGTCGGCTCGTCCAATCTAGATGCCCGCTCGCTGAGGCTGAATTTCGAGATCGACATGGAGGTGTTGGATGCCAATTTTGCTGCCGCCATCGACGCCCGCATCGGCGCGGCGATGGCTTCGGCGCAACCGGTGACACTGCAGACATTAAGGGCCCGGCCGTTCATCATCCGCGTCTTCGACCGGTTGCTGTGGCTGGGATCGCCCTATCTTTAGCAGGGCCTACGTTCAGGGAAGACGAGCAGCAGACCCATGAAGAAGAACGGACGCAGCCTCCCGGAGACAGTGCTGTTGACGATCCGCCGCAGAAAGGCGCGGAAGGCGATTTCGACGCCGCGCCAGCGGATAGACGACGCCGGGATGGTGGTCGCTTCCTACAACGTCCACAAATGCATCGGCACCGACCGGCAATTCGATCCCGAACGGACAGCCCGCGTCATCCGCGAGATCAGCCCCGACGTGATCGCGCTGCAGGAGGCCGACAGCCGCTTCGGCGACCGGACCGGGCTGCTCGACCTCAACCGGCTGGAAATGGAAACCGGGCTGGTGCCGGTGCCGGTCACGGGAAACGGCAAGGCGCATGGCTGGCGCGGCAATGTGCTTCTGTTCAAGCGCGGCACCGTGCGCGACGTCCATCAGATCAAGCTGCCGGGCCTGGAGCCGCGCGGGGCGCTGGTTGCCGAGATCGATCTCGACGAGAACCGGTCGCTGCGCGTGATCGCGGCGCATCTCGGCCTGCTGCGCCGCTCGCGCTCGGAACAGGCGCGCGTAGTGCTCGACATCATGAGCAGCGCGGATGAAAGGCCGACGCTGCTGCTCGGCGACCTCAACGAGTGGCGGCTCGGCAACCGCTCGGCGCTCAACACGCTGCACTCGACTTTCGACCCCACGCCGCCGGCGGTGCCCACCTTTCCGTCAGGCCTGCCGGTGCTGGCGCTGGACCGGATCATGGGCAACCGGAACGGCATGGTTTCGGCAGTGGAAGCACACGACACGCCGCTGTCGCGCGTGGCCTCCGATCATTTGCCACTGACGGCCTTCGTGCATCTCTAGCATTGGCTGGTCGTCAGCACAGAGTGGGCGCCGTCAGCCCTCACCTTCCCTCAACCAGACCAGCATCTCGCCGGGATCACGATTGTCCCAGGCGAAATAGGGGACCGCCTTGAGCTGCATCTCCTGCGTCACCGGCGGCTCGGGGCGGTAGAGATCCCTGCCCCAGTTCTCCGCCTCGGCCCGCTCGCCGACCACCGAGAGGGTGACGATGCCGCCAAGCAGGTTCGGCTCCTTGTGCGCCTCGAGCACGGCCGTGCGCGGCAGGGCGATGCGATTCAGCCCGCTGCCATTGTCGGTCTCCTCGACGCAATAGATTAGCGGCCCGCGCGCGAGCGCCACGCGGCCGATGTCCTGGCGCACATGCGGGTTGGCGAAGAGGCGCGCCATCGACATTTCGAGGTCGAGCTCGACGCGGTCGCCCTGGCGCCACTCGCGCCGGATCGCGGCGTAGCCGTCGACCGTTGCCGTCTCGAGATCGACCATCTTGCCGTTCACCCGCAGTGCGGCCCTGCGACACCAGGCGGGTATGCGCAGGTGAAGCGTGAACGCCACCGGCGCCTCGGCCTCGACCGCGATCGCGACCGCGCCGTCCCAGGGATAGTTGCTGGTCTGGACGAGGCTGACCGGCCGGCCGGCGATCTCGAAACGGGCGGTCGAGTCGCCGTAGAGATGGACGGCCAGCGCATCGTCGGCGAGGCCGTAGAAATAGCTGCCGATCGAAGCCACCATGCGACCGATATTGGGCGGACAGCACGGGCAGCGGTGCCATTTCCAGCGATGGTGGCCGCCCCGGCTCTCCAGCGGATTCTCGTAGAAGAACAGCGAGCCGTCGAGCGAGAGGCCCGAGATCGAGCCGTTGTAGAGCGACCGCTCCATCATGTCGGCATAGCGGGCGTTGGGACCCATGCCGAGCATGCGGCTGGCCCAGAACACCAGGCCGACCGAGGCGCAAGTCTCGGCATAGGCGGTGTCGTTGGGCAGGTCGTAGTCGTTGGTGAAGCCCTCATTGTCGGCCGATGGACCGAGGCCGCCAGTCACGTAGAGGCTCTTCGTCGTGAGATCGTCCCAAAGCCGCTCGAGCGCCACCTTGAGCGTGTCGTCGCCATATTCGGTCGCGATGTCGGCCATGCCGGAATAGAGATACATCGCCCGCACGGCGTGGCCGACGACCTTGTCCTGCTCGCGCACCGGCTTGTGCGACTGGTTGTATTCGTAGGTCTTGAAGTGGAAATCCTTGGGATCGGCGCCGCGCGCCACCGCCTCCTCGTCGAAATAATGCGGCTGCTGGCCGCGCTGGTCGATGAAGTATTTCGCCAGCTCCATGTATTTCCGGTTGCCGGTGACGCGAGCGAGCCTGACCAGCGCCAGCTCGATCTCCTCATGGCCGCAATAGCCCTTTCTCTTGCCCGGCTCTGGACCGAAGGTGTCGGCGATGTGGTCGGCATAGCGGCTCATGATGTCGAGCAGCTTGCGTTTTCCCGTCGCCTGGTAATAGGCGACCGCGCCCTCGATCAGATGGCCGGCGCAATAGAGCTCGTGGCAGTCGCGCAGGTTGGTCCAGCGCAGGCCGGGCTGGATGCGCTGGTACCAGCTGGAGAGATAGCCGTCCGCCTGCTGCAGCTTGCCATACATGTCGATGACGGCGTCGATCTTCGCTTCCAGATCGGGATTGCGGCGCCGGTAGAGCGAATAGGCGGCAGTCTCGATGGTCTTGCCCCAGTCGGAATCCCAGAACATCTGCGTGGTGACGGTGCGCGAGGTGAAGCCGTCGCTGACATGGAAGGGGATGACGACGCCCGGCGACGGCCGGTCGGGATCGATCTGCTCCAGCATGCGCGCCTCGACGCAGCGGTCGTAGAGGATGCCGGCGGTCTTGGCGGCAACCGCGTCGACGCGGTCGCCCCAGAAGCCGCGGACATCGACCTGCGGCACCGGCAGCGGCCGGAAGGCGAGCTTCGGCTTGGCAGGTGCGGCGGCGGTTTGCGATGCGGTCATGAATGTCACTCCATTCGAATGCGGCGGATTATTTGACGGCCCCGGCCATGAGGCCGCGGATGTAGAAGCGCTGCAGCGCCAGGAACAGGATCAGGCAGGGCACCATCATCACGGTGACGCCGGCCTGCACGGCGCCCCAGTCGATGGCGCCGAAGCGGCCGGACTGCAGTGCGGTCATCATCACCGGCAGCGTGAATTTGGACTGGTCGGTCATCAGCACGAGCGCGGCCAGGAACTCGTTCCAGGCGCCGAGGAAGGCAAACAGCGCGATGGTGACGACGCCCGGCCAGACCAGCGGCAGCATCACCTTGACCAGCATGGTGACGTTGTTGGCGCCGTCCATGCGCGCGGCCTCCTCGATCTCGCGGGGCACCGCGTCGAAGGCGTTGCGCATCATGAAGATCGAGAACGGCAGCTGCAGCGTGACGTAGACGCAGACCAGGCCGGTCAGCGTGTTGTGCAGGCCGAGCCTGGTCAGCACCAGGAAGATCGGCGTCAGGATCGACTGGAACGGAATCATGATCGTCGACAGGATGAGGACGAAGAAGAAGTCCCGGAAGGGGAAGCGGAAGCGCGAGAAGCCGTAGCCGGCAAGCACGCTGACCAGCACCGAGAGCAGCACCGTCATCACGGACACGTAGATGCTGTTCTGCGCCGAGGCCCAGAGCCCGTCGCCGAAGCTGTTCAGCGTCTGGTAATTCTCGATCGAGAAGCCGGTCGTCGGCCAGGGCGGCAGCGGCGGCTGGCGCGCCTCCTGCGCCGGCTTGAAGGTCGACAGCACCGTCCACACGATCGGCGCCAGGAACAGCACCGAGGCGATGATGCCGGTGGAATGCCTGCCGAAGCTGAAGGCCGCCTTGCGGCTGCGGGACATCGCCTCGGCCATCAGTCGAGCCCCTCGGGCTTGCGCAGCAGCCAGAGCTGGATGAGGCTGAGCGCCACCAGGATCAAGAGCAGCACCATGGACAGTGCCGCGCCGTAGCCAAGCTTGAACGAGACGAAGGACTGGTTGAAGATCCAGTAGACGGCCGTCAGCGTCTGGTTGCGCGGGCCGCCGCGCAGGATGATGTAGAACTGGTCGAAGGCGAGGATCGAGCCGGCGACCGACAGGATCAGCGCCAGCGCCAGCGTGCGGCGCATCAGCGGCAAGGTGATGGCCCTGAACCTGGCAAAGGGGCCGGCGCCATCGATGACGGCGGCTTCTTGCAAATCCTGCGGGATCGACTGCAGGCCGGTCATCAGGATGATCATGGTGAAGCCGGCGACCTTCCAGACCACCATGGCGATGATCGACCAGAAGGCCGGCTGGAAGGTGGCGAGCAGATTGACCTTCTTCTCGGTCAGGCCGAGATCGAGGGCCGCCGGGCTGAACAGGCCGGAATCGACGTTGAGCAGCCAGGACCAGAGCAGGCTGGCCGAGGCGAAGCCCACCACCGCCGGCATGAAGAAGGCGGTGCGGTAGAGATTGGTGAGCGGACGCGGCCGCTCGATGAAGATTGCGAGCGGAAAGGCGACGGCGAAGATCGCGATGGTGACGATCACCGTATAGTAGAAGGTGAATTTGAGCGCGTTCCAGAAGCGGTTGTCGCGCAGGATGGCGACGTAATTGTCGAAGCCGATAAAGGCATGCTCGCCCATCAGCGGCCAGTTGTTGAGCGACATCCAGGCGGTCATGCCGAGCGGGATGACGAAGAAGACGGTGACTAGGGCGACGGCAGGCAGGACATAGAGCAAGCCCACCCATTGCCGGCGGCTGACGCCAACCAGTTTGCGGGCGCGGGCGGAAGAGGCTGTTGCTGCGATGGACGTCATGAATGCTTCTTCCGATAGGGCGCGGCGTCCCCCTCCTCCTTGAGGCGAGGGTCCGGCCGAAGGCCGGGGGTGGGGTCCTCTATGACGTGCGCCGACGGGGAGAGAGCGTCGGCGTACTTCGCGGGCGACCCCACCCGGACCTGCGGTCCGACCTCCCCCGAGGGGGAGGTTTGCCGCACTTTACTTCTGCGGCGCCTGGTCGATGATCGACTGCATGGTCTCCTGGGCATTGGCGATGGCGCCGTCGACATCGTCGCCGAAGAACACCTCGTTGATCATCTGCGTCCACGGCCCGTTGGCGGAGTTGATCAGGTCGTTGAAGACCACCGAATAGGGAGTCTTGCCCTTGGCCATCGCCTCGGCCGCCACCTGGTAGCGCGGATCGAGATCCTTCAGCGCTTCCTTGGCGATGTCGCCGCGCACCGGCAGGCTACCATATTTCGCCAGGATGGTCTGGCCCTCCAGCGAATAAGCGAAGTCCAGAAACTCCTTCACCACCTCGATCTTCTTGGTGCCCTTGGTGACGACGAAATTGTCGCCGCCGGCGAAGGACGACCAGCCGCCATCCTTGCCCGGCAGGAAGGTGATGCCGTAGTCGATGTCGGGATACTGGGTGTTGAGCGCGCCGATGGCGAAGGCGCCGGAGGGCGAGAGACCGATCTTGCCGGTCGCGAACGCGGCAAAGAAATCGTGGCCGACATCTGTCTCCGCGCCTGCAGGCACCAGGCCCTTCTTGACCATCGAGCGGTAGAGGTCGATGGCGCCGCGCAGTTGCGGGCTGTCGAGCGTGGCCTTGGAGCCGTCCTCGGACAGGATGTCGCCGCCCGAGGCCCAGATCAGCGGCGTGAAGGTGAAGATGTTGCAGCCGCCGCAATTGCCGGAGAAGTAGAAGCCCTTGATGTCGCCGCCGAGCGCGTTGACCTTCTCGGCGTCGGCCTCGATCTCGGCCCAGTTGGTCGGGCCCTTCTCAGGATCGAGCCCGGCCTGCTTGAACAGCTTCTTGTTCCAGATCAGCACCGAGGAATCGGCCGAGAACGGCAGCCCATAGATGCGGCCCTTATAGGTGCCGGTCTTCACATGCGCCGGCGACAGGCTGGAAAAATAGGGCAAGGACTTGGCCCAATCGGTGATGTCCTCGAGCTGGCCGGCGGCGGCGAAGGACGGCGTGTAGATCAGGTCGAGCGAGAGCGCGTCGGGGGCGGTTCCGCCGGCGGCCGCCGCGCCATATTTCGGGATGATCTCGGCATTGGGAATGATGTCGAGCTTGATCTGGTCCTTGTGCGCCTTGTTGAAGGCGTCGACGATGCGCGGCATGAAGTTCGAGCCGTCGGCGCGCACCCAGATGTTGGCGGTTTCGGCCGACGCCGCCTGCAGGCCGCAGCCGATCACCGCCGCGGCGATCGCCAGCTTCGCGATCATGCTGTTCATGGTATTCCTCCTCATGGTTCTCCTCCCTGTTCGGCCATGCTGCCCGCGGGTTCGGGCAGAGCTCGGCCATTTGCTTCGTTGCCTCAGCCGCCCGCTGGGCGGCCGCATGACTGACGCACCACCAGCCGGCACGGCAGTTTCCTGATGCCCGGCGCGGCCGGCTGGCCGTCGACGAGCGAAAGCAGGGCAAGCCCGGCCTCGCGGCCCAGTGCTGCCAGATTCATATCGACCGAGGTGAGCGGCGGCCGCGTCGCCTCGGCCACGATCTCCCAATTGTCGAAGCCGATGATGCCGACATCGTCGGGCACACGGATGCCGCGCTCGCGTAGCGCATCGATGACGCCGCGGGCGATCTGGTCGTTGCCGCAGAAGATTGCGTCCGGCTTCTCGCCCCTGCCCGCGAACAGCTTTGCCACCGCCTCGTGGCCCCAGGCCTCCGACCAGGCACCGAGCAGCGGCTCGCCGACGACCAGATTGTTCTCCTGAAGCACGTCCCGGTAAGCCTGGGCGCGCACGGGCACCACCGCGAAGCTCTCCGGGCCGCTGACATGGGCGATGCGGCGCCGTCCGAGCCGCACAAAGTGCTCGACGGCCAGCCGCGCGCCGCCGGCATCGTCGGAGACGAGGCCGATCGCGCCGGGATCGGGCTGGGTGAAGGCGTAGACGACCGGAACGCGCAGATGGGAAAGGTCGACCGGCAGATGGCGGTCCACGCGTTTTCCCGTGGCGATGATGCCGTCGACGCGCTTGTCGAGCATGGCCTCGACATGCAACTGGCCGAGCCGCTGGTCGTCCTCGACATTGCACAGGAAGACCGACACGCCATTGTCGACCAGCGCATCCGAAACGCCGGCCATCAGCGGCAGGGAGAAGCGGCCATAGGTATCGTTGGTGAGCAGGCCGACGGTGAAGGAGCGGCGCCGCAGCAGGCTCTGCGCCAGGCTGTTCGGGCGAAAGCCCAGACGCCGCGCCGTCTCGCGGATGCGCTCGCGCGTCTCGACCGTCATGCGCCCCTGCCCGTTCAGCGCCTTGGACGCCGTGGCGACGCTGACACCGGCGGCAGCCGCCACCTCGCGCAGGGTGACCGGCGGCTTGGCAAAGACAGGCGCTTGCTCGGCGTCGGACGACATTTTTCGAGGCGCATCCCAAGTTGGAAAAAGGTTTTCTCTTATCGCCCTGCGCGAAGACGACGGGTGAGGTCAGCTAGCGTGGAGCGGTTTGGGAAAAGGTTTTCTCAAAAGAGAGATTAGGGGAAAGTGGCGGGGTTGGCAAGGGGGATGGCGGCTCAGGGAAGAGCCTTCGGAATGATCTTGTCCTGCGATGCGGAGTTTCTGTGAAGGCTACTGTCCTGCGACCTTCAGTTCGCCGGTGGCAACCTTGCCGACAAAACTGCGCATCACGTCGAACGTCAGTAGGTTCACGCTGCCATCTGCAACCATGCCTACCGCCACGTCCGAAAAATGATCGGCGACAAAGCGCGCAACCGCAGCTTCCTTCTTTGGTAGCGCCGCGATCAGGCATGAAGCGTTGCCGACGATCCATGTGTCCCCGGACTTGGCAAACCTGAAGGCGACGTGGTCGGTGCCGTCGGGATATTTTATAGTGCCCAGGGCGCAAGAAGCGACCTTGCGGGCTGATTTCGTAGGAGCGTTCAGGAACATCTCAAGTGTACCGATGTCCCCAGGGACAGCGGAATGAACTACGACAGCCAGGGAGAAATTCGGCGTTCCGCCGGATTTGTCGATCTTGATGTCTAGATCCGTGACATAGGTCGAGTCGTTGCCTCCCATTTGCGCCTGCCCCTCATACGCATGTACCTTGAACACGGGCATCAGTAGACCGGACGGTGACGCAACATCCTTCGGCACGTTCGAGACGGACCCCACTTCCAGTGGCGGCTCGATGAATCTTCCCTTGGGCAAAGCAGCGGTTGCAGGGTCCGAGTAGAGCGCGAGGAAGGACCTCACAGTCGCGACGCTTAAATCCCGAGGTGCGGCGCCCGCCGGCAACGTGCGGCAACTCAGCGCCATTTCGCGGGTGCGCTCGTTGGGACGCCCGTCCGGCTTGCCGACATCACAGCCCAAAGCATTGAGAGTCACCTGCAGCGATTTGAGCGCGAGGGCGTCGCCTTGAGTATAGAGACCGTCGCGAGTTTCAGCCCGGCTCACCGCCGCGAAGTACAGCGACGCGCCTCTGACCCGAGCGACCGATTGGGTGCAACAAAGGTAGATGCCGAACTTCGCGTAATTTGTGCGCTCGAATCCGGGAGTGAAGGTAGGTCCACGCCACTCCGTGACAAGTTTACCATCGAGGTATACCTTAACCTGGCCGGAGCTGTCCTTCGCCCATTTGATGAACAGTTCGAAGCGGCTCCACTTTCCAATGAGATTCTTGAAATCAGTTACTTTTAGGCGCGGACCTGGCGTGCAGCTGTAATTTCCGAGCGCGCTACTGAATGCAATGTAGAGGGAGTCGTCTTTTCCAGCGAAATTTGCGAGTGACACGTGCTGGCATTGTTTGTTGTGAAAATAGAATAATTGCATGTAACCGTCAGCTTGTTTTACGCCATACGGGAAGTCCTCTGGCAAGTAGAGAGCGAATCCATACCAACTCTGTTTCGGTTGCCCATTGCCGTTTTTTTTGGTCGCAAAGACGTTTTCACGAATTTGCGACCGTACCGACTGCTCATCGCAGTCGTTGGCTGGAGCATGCGGCTCATACCGGCGTGGATTGCAATAACCTGAGGGAATCCGAAATGAATACACCTTGGGGGTCGGTGCCTCGCCGGTCGGGTCTTCGATGATCGCAACGGAGTTGGGAGCACTCAACTCATCAATTACGAAAGGATCGAAACCGGTTTCTTCGGCGGCCTCCACCGGGCCCCTGGCACAAAACAAAACCGCAGCCACAAGCAAGGCTGCAATAACGTTGAAACGCGGGTGGAGCATCGCACCCTCCTCTGGATTTTCCAGCGCGTCCGGACTTCATCATTCAACTAGATATCGGCCGATGATGCCTGTCTCTCGCCTGATACTGTGCTCTTGCGCGGAATTCGACAAGCTCGGACCAGTGGATCGACAGACCATCAGCACTCAATGCCTTGCTTGCGTGATGCCCGGCGATGCGAGTCTGAGAACGGCACCGCTGTACCGTCGGCCAGCCGCTCCGTCATTCGCGGCGCGGCTCCTACCTGATCATCTAGCGTTGTTTCGTCACAAGTTGACGCACAAAGGCCAACGCTTGCCGTTTGCAACCGCTGCTCACCATCCATCCAAGAACTTCCAGCGGATTTTCGAGAACAGCGTTCTCCGGAAACATCTTAATTTCGATCAACGCCGATGTCTTGTTGGTCTCGACGACAATCGATTTTACCTCGGCCGGAATTGGATCCGGAAGAGAGAAAGTGAGCCTGTCGGCGTTCCAGACCAAGCCGTTCAATGGCTCTCCATGTCCGACGCGAACCGACAACACCGCGCTGTCGCCGACCGCCTGGCGCGTCAAAACCACCTCGCCATTGCGGATGCAGCCAGGAGCAGATTCTTCGATGGAAATCGCCCAGGGATCGTCAAGTCCCCTCGGTTGGGAATGGTTGGGGATGGCGCGTGCGCTACCGATGGACTCGCTTCTTTTGCGCTCATTCGTCAAAAGGCCGGCTATCAGGGCCAGGCTTGAAGGTCCTGCCTGCCCGTCGGCGGCCCGCTCTGAACCGTCAGGCACCAACCGGTCCTCGGTGACCACGAAGGCTCCAGGACCGGAAATGGGGTTCACGCTGCCGTCCTCGCCGAGCAAGGTGACGACTGTACCGGCTGGCACATTGATGACGTCACTTGGCATGAAGAGCTTGCCTGGCGGCAGTTCATCCACGGCCGGCTCAGCTGACAGGACCACATATTGACTGCCTGCCACCGCGCGTTGCGCCGTCACAACAACGGCCGCGGCGAGGGCCAGAAAGGCGAACTGCGAGATCGCACGCCTGAGGCTCATGGCAAGGATGGCCCTATTTGTCGGCGAGATGAATGTCTGCTTGAAAGCGTCCGCTTGCAAGACGACTGTGGTGAAAGGCTATCAATGCATCTTCGGGATAGCTTTTGACCAGCAGCTCAAATGCCCCTGTCGCGAGCTTATCGTCGGTGGCGAGCAGGGCGTATGCCTTTGCATAAGCCTCGCACAGCATCGTGTTCTCTGGCGTGGGGCTCATTGCCTCGAAAGCCTCGATACCTTGGCTCTTGCCCTTTAGGTGCAGAACTCCCGCAGGGCGCAACAAAAAGCGTGTCGCTTGTTTCGCCACTTCCGCGCTTATGCAATTTTTCGTGCCGATGTACTTGTTTGCGCCCTCCAGCCGGGCTGCGGTGTTTACCGTGTCTCCAATAGCTGTGTAGTTGAAGAACCGATTTCCCCCGAAGTTGCCGACGATTGCCGGCCCGCCGTGAATACCTATGCGGGTGGCGCCGAATGAATGGCCTCGTCCTGCGGATCTTTCTCGCAGCCGCTGAGCCAGGTCCTGCACAGCCAGTGCCAGGGACACTGCCCGCTCCGCCTGGTCATTTTGCGCCGCTGGAGCTCCGAAGAAGCCGACCACCGCATCTCCGATGACCTTGTCGATGGTTGCACCATGCTCGATGAACAACTCGCAGAGCCCGTCCAGATATTCATTCAATAGGTCTGCCAGCACCTCTGGCGCAAGTTTTTCGCTGAGTGACGTAAATCCCTCGACATCCGTGAATACACAGGTGATCTCACGCCGTTCGCCACCGAGATGCAGGGCAGCGGGCTGCTCGACGACCGCTGCAACGACCGCCGGACTGACATATTTCGAGAACGCGTCTTGAATGAAGTGGCGAGCTTTCGCGTCCCGTCTCCAAGCCAGGAAGCCAACGAATGCCGACAGACCGAGCACAAGCAATGCAGGTGCGACCATCGGAAACAGGATTGCGAACTTCGCGAAGACCCAGGCTTGGCCGATCCACACCAGCAGCACCGCTCCGGCGACCGCGATTGGTTTGAAGACCACCGGATTCGGCCGCGAAACGATCCACAAGCAGAACAGCCCGACAAGAAGCATTGGCGCGTACCCCGCTGCAGCCCGGGGGATCGTTATTCTGTTCCCGGACAACATTCCGGCCAAGGCGTGGGCGTGGATTGCGACGCCAGGGAGAACACCGATCTTTGCGCCGCTCAACAACGCAAACGGTGTCGGATGATGGTCTATTTGCTGCAGGTCCATGCCGATAAGAACATATTTCCCCTTGAACCAGCTGAGTGGCGCCAGCCTGACGGCCTGTGCCGGATAGGTTGGAAAGTTGAAGGGCAAGCTGTTCGCGGTGCGGTAGTAGACCATTTCCTCCGGCCAGCGGCCGCGACCAATGCCGGTCGCTGCCGCGATCGCAGCAGCAAAGCTTGGCGTCCAACCTCCTTCCGTTTCCCGACCTGAAAAAGCTCCACGAACCACGCCGTCGAGATTGTCATGCGATAATGCGGCAAGGCCCCGCTTTGCCGACGGAGCGAACGCGTCGAGATAGTCGGACTGCCTCCGGGTGAGACCATCAATGCGCGACGCCGAGGCGATCACCACAGGCACACTGGCGTTTTCAATGACCGTTTCGAGCCGGGCGTCCTTTTGCGGCTCTGTCGCCTGGTCGAATAACAGGTCGATACCGATGACAAGAGGGTGGGCCGACTCGATCCGGGCCACGATGTCGGCCAAGAAGCCGCGGTCCAGTGGTGAGCGATATGGAAAATTCGCCAGGGTCTGTTCTGTTATCGAGACCACAACGATGTTGGATGGGGGCTGGGTGAACGGCGAGATCGACACCGTCATCACGTCGCGCACTATATTCTCCAACGGCGGTGACACGAGAGCAGTCGAGACGCCCAGCAGAACCAGATAGGCGAATGATGCGGCGATGCCACCTCGGTGCAGGCTGACGACTCGGCCAAGTGTTCGCACGCCCAATAGACCCCAAGCCAGTGGAAGCGTTGCTCGCCGCCAGCATACCCGTTCGGGTGTATCAAGCAAATTGTCGCCCGTTAGTATGGAAATCCCGGCCCGCGCCGAAACGGCAGTCGCCAAGAACCATCTCCGGGATCGCAGGCCGTTCGTCCGCAGCCCGGGGGCATAGCTCTTTTCGACTGTATTAGCCTCTGCTACAATTCCTCGGGGGAGCCGTTTCTGCCATGCGCAGCGCTTTCATTCTCTTGGCTTTATTGTTTGTCGCTGTTTCGGGTCAGGCAGCAGCCGAGAAACGCGTGGCGCTGGTTATTGGCAATTCGGCCTATCAGCATACCGTCCAACTCGCCAACCCGAAGAACGATTCGTCCGACATGAATGCCAAGCTTGAAACCCTTGGCTTCGAGGTCGTCAGCGGCCAGGACCTCGATCTCGCGGGAATGCGTCGCACGGTGCGTGAGTTCTTGGAAAAGCTCGACGGTGCCGATATGGCGCTGTTTTTCTATGCCGGGCACGGCCTGCAGGTGAATGGCAGCAATTACATGGTGCCGGTCGATGCCGAGTTGTCCGGCTACAATGACCTCGATTTCGAGACACTTCCGATGGACCTCGTGCTTTCAGCGATGGAGCGCAGCACCAAGGTCAACCTCATCTTCCTGGACGCCTGCCGGGACAATCCGTTCGCCGAGAAGCTTTCCCGCTCGATGGGGACGCGCTCCGGTTCCGTGAGTCGGGGGCTAGCCAGGCTCGGCAGCGGAGTCGGCTCGCTCATAGCGTTCGCAACGCAACCGGGTAATGTCGCTGTCGACGGAGCAGGACGGAATTCACCATTCACCACTGCGCTGGTTGCTCACCTCGGCACGCCGGGGCAGGACATCATGCGGGACCTCGTCGAGGTGCGCCGCGATGTCCTGGCTGCGACGCAGGGCAAGCAAGTGCCGTGGGAGAACTCTTCGCTCACCGGCGAGGTTGTGTTGAGGCCCCTCGCAACGGAACCGAAGGTAGCTACCGTCACTCCACAGTCGACGTCGCCGGACAATGCAGTCGAACTTGCATATTGGGCGACTATCAAGGACTCGACTGACAAGAGCTTTTTCGAGGCGTATTTGCAGCAGTTTCCGGGCGGCGCTTTTGCACCGCTTGCGAGGTTGAAGATCGACGCGATCGACAAGCGCATCGAAATGGAACGGCAGGTGGCGCACCTGCCGGAGACGGAGCGCGCCGCTAAGGCAACCGACGACGCCAAGGGGACAGAAGTCGCAAGCCTTGAGCACTCCGAGCCGCTGGCGCAGCCATCGGCAGCTGCCACAGACCCCAGCAGACTTGCGCGCGCCACGCAAACGGAACTCTTCCGCATAGGATGCCTTGAAGGCCAGGCTGACGGAAAATGGGGGGCTGGCAGCCGCAAAGCGCTTCGGGACTATGCTGATCGGCAAGGGGTCAAGCTTGCATCGTTGGAACCGACAGCGGAACTTCTGGCACGACTAAGGGCAGTCAGAGCTCGCATCTGCCGGCTTACTTGTGAAGACGGAACGAGGGTGCAGGACGATCATTGTGTGCCTCAGACGAGCGGGCTAAGCGCCTTTAATGGCACTTGGAAATTGGTCAGACGAGCCATAACGGACTGTGGCGATTGGCGAGAACTCTCAACATCGGTCGTCATAAGTGACGGTAAGATATCGTCTAGCAGCGGCTTTACTGGAAGTATTTCCAGCAGCGGCGCTGTCAATATAAGACACACCTTTGTTTATAAGGGAAGAACAGGCGGGAACACCCTGACTGGCGTCATAAAGGGTGACAACGGAACCGGCAAATTTAAAGGGACCGGCGTTGGCACCGGGTGTTCAGGAAAAATTATCATGGAGAGAATGTAGAACCGCGGAGTCCTCCGTCGTCCGCACCTATGTTGAAAGGCCTTTGCCGTCGGCCAGCAGTGACAGAATCTCCGCTATAGCCTCCTGAAAAACCCGGACAGAATGTTCGGGCCCACCTCACCGCGTCGCAGCCTGATGCCGTCCTCGAATGAGTTCAGCGTCACGCAGTCGAAGCCGTTGTGGGCGAGCAGTGCCACCAGCGACTCGCGATCGAAGTGGTGCAGGTGCTCGTTGGGAAGACGCATGCGCCAGGTTTTGAACCAGGCGTCGCCGTCGGCGCCGAGCTCGCGCCAGCGGCAATAGGGGACGGCGACGGCAAGGTTCCGGGTCTGAAGCCGGCCGAGGAAACTTAGATCCGGGATGTGCTCGAGCACGTCGAACATGGCGACGAGATCCCACGAGCTGGCCAGCGCTTCATTCCAATCGACGAAGCGGACACCCTTGGGCAGCGGAAACTCGGCGATGTCGCAGCCGGCGCAATCGGCGACCCCGGTTATCTTCGCGGCTTCGATGAATGTGCCTGTGCCATATCCAATCTCCAGCACCGAGCGCGGAATCTCGCCGGTTACCCCCAGCACCCAGCCAAGCCGCTGATAGCCGAGCTTGATGGTCCGGTCGCTCAGGTCCTCGTAATAGGAGATATATTGCTTGTCGTACTTGATCGGCGTGAAGTCGATCTGGTGGATCACGCCAAACCGGTCCACCTCGTAGTTGTCCAACATTGGCCCGCTGCCCTCCAGATTGCGAAATCCTTACATGGCGGAGCTGAACGCAGCGTAACCGGCCGGACCGGCGCGCCGCTAGCATCGAGCAAGCTCACTCGCTGGCGAAGAGCATCCCGCGCCGCGCATTCTTCATGAACACACTCGCTCTCCAGCCATCATGCAAATTGCATATGGCGCTCCCCCTCTCCGTCTCGGCTTCGCCGAGCCACCGTTCCGGGGCGAACCAGGCTGCGACGTCAGCGATTGGCGTTGGTCGCCCCCATGAAAGGCATGAAAGGGGGAGAAGTGGCCGCGTAGTGGTCGGAGAGGGGTGGGGTGGCCTGCCATATACGATTGCCCTCATCCAGCCGCGCAGCGGGCCGGCACGAAGGAACGAGATGGCGCTGCTGGGGGTTGATGGCGAGGTGAACCCATGGAACCGCGCGACAAAGAACAGGAGAACCTTTCCCGGCTCGAACGGGCCGCACAGCAGACTGCCGATCCGAAAACCATTCAGCGGAAGGCGAAGAAGCCCGACGAAAAATTCCGCTTCAGCCTGCGCAAGCAAGACCTCTGGTGGACGGCTGGTTTCGCTGCCGGCGCCCTGCTGCTCTTTGCCCTCCAACTCCTCATCAATTGGCACCTGGACTGGTTTGACCCGCCTCTGCGCGTTCGCGTGCTGAATTACGTCTGGGGCGGCCTTGTCATCTTCGGCATGCTGACCGTGGCGAATGTCGTCGAGGTGTTTCTCATCGGCCGCATTCCCAATCGCGTCTCGCGTTTCAACCTGAAGCGCATCTTTCGACTGATCGTCGTCGTCGCTATCGTCTTCGTCGCCATTTCGGTTCTGTTCGTGAACTGGTACGCGGCCGTCGTTTCGCTCGGCCTGATTTCGCTGATCCTCGGCTTCGCGCTGCAGATGCCGATCTCCAGTTTCATCGCCTGGATCTATATCCTGGCCAGGGCGCCTTATCGCGTCGGCGACCGCATCCGCATCGGCGATGCCCATGGCGATGTCATCGATGTCAGCTATCTCGACACGACGTTATGGGAATTCGGCGGCGAGCATCTTTGGACCGATCATCCGAGCGGGCGGGTCATCAAATTCCCGAACTCCACCGTGTTTGACACGCCGGTCTTCAACTATTCCTGGCCGCTGTTTCCCTATGTCTGGAACGAAATCAAGTTTCAGCTCGCCTATGAGAGCGACCTGGAATTCGTGGCTGCAACCATGAGAGAGGTCGTCGACGAGCAGATCGGCGACATCATGAGCCAGAAGGTGAAGGTCTATAAGCACATCCTGTCGAAAACGCCGGTGGACGAGCTCGAAGTGAAGGAGCATCCGGTGGTTCATTTTCGCGTCAGTGAGAACACCTGGCTCGAGGCCATCGTGCGCTACCTCGTGCCGCCGAAGGAGGCCGGGCGGACCAAAACCCGGCTGATCAAGGAAATGCTGGCGCGGATGAATGCAAAACCCGATCGCGTGCTGTTTCCGAAGAGCAATCTGAGGTGATCTTCCTTCCTGACGTCACACCGGCAACGAGGCAACGCTGGAGGCAGAAGCTAGCTCGCACATATGCGTCATGGAGTTGCGGAAGGCACGCAAGGTCAGGCGAGGCCAGTCTCCAAGATGCCGAATGGAGAGCGGGTGGGGATAATTTTCGGTTCCCTCAGGCCACTTTCGCGGAACAGGCGGCTGAACTCTTCGGGCGTACGCTCCCTGGCTCCCGGAAACAGCGTCATCATATGCATGTCGCTGAGGAAATTCATCGGCAGGCTGCATCCCGCCGTGGTTTCGAGAAGGCGTTCAATCACGAGCAACCGCGCTTCCGGCTTCATCGCTGCACGGCAATTCGCCAGCAGTCTGAGACAACTCTCGTCGTTCCAGTCGTGGAGGATCTGGGCCAGGGTGTAGATATCTCCGCCCTTGGGTACGCTTGCGAAGAAATCGATGGCCATGACTTCGCAGCGGCCAGCCTGATGCCCAAGAGCCTTGCTGGCTGCAGCCACCACTCCCGCCTGGTCGGCGAGAATGCCTCGCACGTCGGTGTGGGCATCCAAGATGGCGCGCAACAGGCCGCCATTGCCGCCGCCGATGTCGACGACGACGCCGGCACCGGAGAAATCGTAGGCTGCCGCCACCGCAGCATGTCGATCATCGGGGCTGTGCTGCATGAATTCGTCGAAAACCGCGCTCTGCTCGGGATTGGCTTTGAGATACTCGAAATTCGGCATGCCGAACGTGGCCTCGAAGGCAGGCCCGCCGGTCATGATCGCATGATGGAAATTGCCCCATGCGGCCCAGGTGCTCGGCAGCCCCCAGTAGAGCGCTGCGTAGTGGAGGGTCGGCGATGCGTCGCTTCTCAGGCAGGCCGATTTCTGTGTCTGGCTCACCATGCCCGCGTCGTCGACGGCAAAGATCCCGAAGGCCGCGAGAGCCCGGCACAGACGCAGCAACATCTCGGGCCGGGCGCCGCTGTCCGCCGCCAGGTCGGAAACGGTTCGGCCCGAATCCCCGACCCGATCGGCCAGGCGCAGCTTTGCCGCGACAAACACCATCTGCGAGACCTGGAAGCCCCTCATTTGGAGCGCAACTTCCGCAAATGGCTCAGCGACCATCTCAACCCCCGATCGATCCTTGAGCATAGCCGGTTTGACCCGACCCGTCATTACCGACGGAGGACCAGGACCTGATCCGCGGTGCGGTCAGAGCCACAAAATTTTTCGCCTGGTTGGAAACCGATCAGACGAAATCTCATCAAACCATGGCGACGCCTGCCGTCAGATGGTGGGCGATGCCGACAACGCCTCGAACTCACCAACCGGAGCGGCCAAGCGATCATGTGATTGCCCAAAACGTCGCCCGGGTTCAGTCTGTCGAGCGCAGGTTCTGACATCAATGGCGCAAGGGAGAAGAAGATGGCTCACGACCATTCCAAATCGAGCGGACCGGATTTGGCCCAGGGCATTGCGCTATCGGATCTTCCCGACGGCGGAAAGCTTGTCGGTCACTGTGGCGACGAACAGGTGCTGTTGGTGCGCCGCGGGGCAGAGATCTTCGCAGTCGGAGCGACGTGCACGCATTACGGCGGGCCGCTGGTCGACGGCCTTCTCGTGGAGGATACCGTGCGGTGCCCGTGGCATCACGCATGCTTCGATTTGCGCACGGGCGAAGCTTTGCGCGCGCCTGCCTTCAATCGACTGGCCTGCTGGTCGGTAGAGCAGCGTGGCGAGCGGATAGTCGTCGGCGAGAAGCGCAAACGGGCGGCTGAAAAGCCTGCCGGCGCAGGCGCTGGCCAGTCGGCCGGCAAGATCGTCGTCGTCGGCGGCGGCGCGGCTGGTTTCGCAGCCGCCGAAAGACTGCGTCGCGAAGGCCATCGGGACAGCATCGTCATGCTCAGCGAGGACGAGGCGCCGCCGGTCGATCGTCCCAACCTCTCCAAGGACTACCTCGCCGGCAAAGCGCCGTCGGAGTGGATTCCGCTGCGTGGGGCAGGCTTCTACGCAAAGAACGACATCGATCTGCGTCTGAAAACCAACGCCGCCGACATCGATGTCCGCTCCCACCAGGTCGTGCTCGCAAACGGAGACCGGATTGCCTACGACCGGCTGCTGCTTGCAATGGGAGCCGAACCGGTCCGCCTCACCATCCCCGGCGCAGATCAGCCACACGTGCACACACTGCGTTCGTTAGCAGACTGCGGCGCAATCATCGAGCGAGCCAAGACTGCTCGCAGCGCCATCGTGCTGGGCGCCAGTTTCATCGGCCTGGAAGTTGCCGCGTCCTTGCGCGCGCGGGACATCGAAGTTCACGTCGTCGCGCCCGAAGAACGCCCGATGGAGCGGGTCCTCGGGCCGCAAATGGGCGACTTCATCCGCAACCTCCACGAGCGGAATGGCGTCGTGTTTCATCTCAAGGAGACCGCGAGCGCGATCGACGGCCGGACCATACAACTGAGCAGTGGTCTTGCGCTGAGCGCGGATTTCGTTGTCGCCGGCATCGGCGTGCGGCCGCGGCTCGGATTGGCCGAAAAGGCCGGTCTCAGCCTCGACCGCGGGATCGTGGTGGACGCCTTTCTGGAAACGAGCGCGCCCGGCATCTTCGCGGCCGGCGACATTGCGCGGTGGCCCGATCCCCACAGTGGCGAAAACATCAGGGTCGAGCACTGGGTGGTCGCAGAAAGGCAAGGGCAGACCGCAGCGCTGAACATGCTCGGGCATCGGGAGAAGTACACCGCAGTCCCGTTCTTCTGGAGCCAGCATTATGACGTGCCGATCAACTACGTCGGACATGCGGAGCGATGGGACGAGATAGCGGTCGAAGGCGACATTGCCGCCAAGGATTGCCTGCTGCGGTTCAAGCGCGAGGGACGCACGCTGGCAGTCGCCTCGATTTTCCGCGACATCGAAAGCCTGAAGGCCGAAATGGAGATGGAGCGGCAGACGGCAAGCTGAAACGGCGGATGTCGGAACTGGTTGCAGCACCTCGGCGCGCATCAGGCCGGCCCCCTGCCCGGGCTTGCGGCGGCGCTTGAGAGGCGATGAGGGCGGCCGCTATTTCTGCCGGAACGCCGTGTGCAGCGACGCCGTCAGCGGACCGAGAATGTAATCCAGTGCGGTGCGCTCCTCGGTGACGATCATCACCGAGGCCGGCATGCCGGGGTAGAGCTGGATCTGCGGCGCGGCGGCGAGTTCGTCGGCGTCCACCGCGACATCGGCCACATAGTAGGGAAAGCCGGTCTTGGCGTCGGTGACGCGGTCGGCCGAGATATGAGTGACCTGGCCGTGAATGACTGGCGTCGTGCGCTGCTTGTAGGAGGTGAAGCGGATCTCGGCGGTCATGTCGGCGCGCAGGCTGGAGATATCCTCCACGCGCACCTGGGCCTGGACGATCAGCGAATTCCTGGTCGGCACGATGTCGAGGATGGTCTGGCCGGGGGCGACGATGGCGCCGGTGGAGAAGACGGTGAGGTCCATCACCTGGCCGTCATAGGGCGCGCGCACCTCGGCGCGGTTCATCATGGCCTGTGCGGCAAACATCTTCGGCACCAGGTCGGCAAGGTTCGCCTGCGTCTCGATCAGCATGGCTGACAGCTTTGCCCGGCGCTCGTTGGTGAGCTGCGCGATCTGGCTCTCGAGCTCGGCCTTGCTCTGGCGGTTGCCCGCGATCTCGCCGAGCGCCTGGTCGATCAGGCCCTGCAGGTCGGAGGCCGACCGGTCGAGCTCCAGGATGCGTGGCTTCGTCGTCAGCCCGGCTTTCAGCAGCTTGTTAAGCCCGGCCTTCTCGTCCACGGTGGATTTCAGCTGCGCGCGGAAGGACTCGACGCGCGCCTGCTTGCCCTCGATCTGCTCCTCGAGCTCGGCGATCCGCTTCTGCAGGATCTGCCTGGCGCCGGCCATCTGCGCCCGCTGGCTCTCGAGGTCGGCGATCTGGCTCGCCATCGCGTCCTGCAGATAGGCCTGATGCTCGGCGGTGATGTCCTTCGGAAAGGCGACCGCCTCGCTGCCGTCGAGCTCGGCCCGGATGCGAGAATCGGTGGCGCGCAGCAGCGCGTATTGCTGCGAATAGAGATTGAACTCCGCGCGGGCGCGGGTGTCGTCGAGCAGGACCAGCACGTCGCCCGACTTGACGACATCGCCGTCCTTGACCCGGATCTGCTTCACCGTGCCGCCATCGAAATGCTGGACGCTCTTGCGGTTGCCCTCGACCTTGACCACCGCGTCGGCCAGCACCGCGCCGTTGAGCGGCGCGACCGCCGCCCAGCCGCCGAACACGCCGAAGAACGCGGCAATGATGAGCACGCCGACCCAGACCGGTCCACGGATCGAATCCGGGTTGGCGCCGGCTTTGTCGCCAACGGAGAGGCTGTGGTAGGTGGCGGCGACGTCGGTCATTGGGTGGCCACCGCCATCGGCGCCGCGCGCTGGTTGAGCAGCGCCACGATCTCGTTCTTCATGCCGAAGGCCTCGACGCCGCCGTCCCTCAAGAGCAGGATCTTGTCGACATTGGCAAGCGTGGAAGGCCGGTGCGAGACGATGATCACCGTGCTGCCGCGACGCTTGAGCTCCAGCGCGCATTCGGCGAGCGCGCGGTCGCCATCGGCGTCGAGATTGGAGCTCGGCTCATCGAGCACGATGAGGTTCGGAGTGCCGAACACCGCGCGGGCAAGCGCGATGCGCTGGCGGTAGCCGCCCGACAGCACCGCCCCGCCCTCGCCGATCTGCGTTTCATAGCCTTGCGGCAGCCGGATGATCATCTCATGCACGCCGGCGAGCCGGGCGGCCTCGATCACGTCGCGATCGACATCGGTCTTGAAGCGGCCGATGTTGGCGGCCACCGTGTCGGAAAACAGCTCGATGTCCTGCGGCAGATAGCCGATATGGTCGCCGAGCGCCTCCCGGCCCCATTGCGTCAGATCGGCGCCGTCCAGCCGCACCGTGCCGCGGCTCGGCTGCATGATGCCGGCGAGATGGCGGGCGAGCGTCGACTTGCCGGCGCCGGACGGCCCGACGATGCCGAGCGCCTCGCCGGCCTCCAGCCGGAACGAGACATCGCGCAGCAGCACCTTCTGCAGGCTGGGGATGGCGAAGCTGAGCTGCTCGACGGCGATCTTGCCGGTGGGCTTCGGCAGGTTGAACGCACGTTCGCCCTGAGCGCTGCCGTCCAGGAGCTTCTCGACCCGGCCGAGCGCGGCACGGGCAAGGATCAGGCTGCGCCAGAGGCCGACGATCTGCTCGATGGGCTGCAGCCCCCTGCCCAGCAACAGGCTCGCCGCGAACATCGAGCCGCCGGTGATCTGCCGCTCGATGACCAGATAGGCGCCGAGGCCGAGGATCAGCGACTGCATGGCGAGGCGCAGAAAGCGGATCATCCCGGACATCAGCGCCGCCCGGTCGCTGGCCTGCCCCTGTCGCCGCAGCGCCTGGCCGCGATCGCGCCCCCAGCGGCGCACCAGCCCGTCGATCATGCCCATGGCGCGGACGACTTCCGCGTTCCTGAGGCTCATTTCGGTGAAATTGTAGCTGGCCGTGGCAAGGTCATTGGCCTGCTTGAGCGGCGCCCGCACCATGTATTCGTTGAGCACCGCCATGGCGATCAACAGCAGCGAGGAGCCGAGCGCGAAGAAGCCGAGCCACGGGTGCAGCAGGAAGATGATGCCGATATAGATCGGCGACCACGGCAGATCGAACAGCGCATGGATGCCGCTGCCGGTGATCACTTGCCGGAACGTATCGAAATCGCGGATCGGCTGGCTTTGCGAGGCCCCTTGCGACGGGGTCTCGACGGAAGCCGCCAGGATCTTGGCCGACAGCAGCCGGTCGAGCCGGGCGCTGGCACGCGTCAGGATCGCGGCGCGCACAAGGTCGAGCCCGGCGAGCGCCAGGAAGGCCGCAAGCAGCACCAGGGTCAGCATCACCAGCGTCGTCTCGCTGCCGCTGGTGACCACCCGGTCATAGATCTGCAGCATGTAGAGCGGCGATGCGAGATAAAGCAGGTTGATCGCCAGGCTGAATACCGCCGCAAAGAGGAAATAGCGGCGGCATGCGAGAAGCGCTTGCCTGACGATCCTGGATTTGTTGTCGAGACCCAAAACACCCAGCGGCAGAACCGCCCCCTGTCCAAACTGCATGCCCAGAACCAATACTACTCCCGATCTTCCACCCGGCCACGCGATCCACTCGTAAACCTGCCGTAAACCTTAATTCGTAACCCTCGCCCGGCGGGAAACGAGGTGAGCCGTGCGTGGCCGCGGCTCACCTTGTTCGTTACAGCACGAAGTCGCTGGCGGTCAGGCCAAGCCCGGTGCCGGTCAGCGTGATCTGGAAATCGGCCGTTGCATTGCCATTGACATCGACACGCACAATCGTGTTGCCGCCGACTTCCGACCAGGTGATGCTGTTGGCGACGGTGGCCGCGTTGAACCCGCCGAACAGGAAAGCCTGGTCTCCGCCGCTCACCGTATTGGCATCGATCGACGAGAGGTCGATCTTGTCGACGCCGTGCACGAAGTCGGTGATGGTGTCGTTTGCGACACTTACCGGTGAGTCTGAGATGGCCGATCCGTAGTAGAAGGTATCGGCTCCCAAACCGCCGGTGAGCGTATCGGCTCCAACACCGCCGACGAGCCTGTCATTGCCATCACCGCCATTCAGCGTGTCGTTGCCATCCTGTCCGAACAGCGTGTCATTGCCGGCCATGCCGAGAATGATGTCGGCCCCGCCGTTGCCATAGAGGACATCGTCGCCCCCGTTGGCTCCGTTGAGGCCATCGCTCGAATTGCCATTGCTTCCGGTGATGACCTGGAACGTCTCGCTGTATTGATACGTTGGCCCCGCGGGGTCGCCGACCTGAGTTGCCTGCACTGTGATTGAGTAAGCTTTGCTGGGTGACAAGCCGGACAGGCTTGAGCTGAGTGTGTTGCCCGAGATTGAGAAAAGCCCAGGGTCCGACTGCGAAGTGATGCTGTAGACGAAGCTGCCGCCCGGATCTGGATCGGTGGCGCTCAGCGTTCCCGTGAACTGGAAGGAACTGAAGCTGACGTCAGCGGTCGTGGTGCTCGGCGTCAATTGGATATCCGTCGGCGCAAAACGCGGCGGGCCGTCATCCGTCCCAAGGATATCGATGGCTATCGAGGTGTGGGTTCCGTCGGCGCTGACCACGTCGAAGTTTTCCGTATAATGCTGGCCGGCGATGAACTCGTCATGCGCCGAGGACGCGGTGTAAGTCCAGGCGCCGGCTGCGTTGATGGCGAAGGTGCCGTAGAGGCCGGCGGTCGCAGCCTGAACGACGAATGTCGCCGAACTGTCCACATCCGAGATGGTGAGCGTGCCCGACGTCGAGATGTCGGCGGCCGCGTTGCCTTCTGTCAGGTTGACCGACGCGGACGATAGCACCGCCGCATCGTTGGCGCCGTTGATGGTGATGTCGATGACCTGTTGCGTGCCGTCGACAGTGGTGACCGTCACCAACTCGTGCAGCGTGGTGTTCGCTCCGGTGCTGTTCAGCGCCTGAACGGTGGCGTTGTTGTCGTCGAGCGTGTAGCTCCAGGTGCCGTTGGCATCGATCGAGAAGGTGCCATAGCTCTTGGCGACGGCGACTTGCGTGTTGAAGGTCGCCGCATTGTCGACATCGCTCGCGTTGAGATCGCCGGAGGCAGTGGCGTCGCCGGGCGTGCCGTTGGCGACGCCGCTCTTTTCGGTGACCGAGGTGTCTTGCACCCCGTTGACGGTGATCACCGCCGCGTCGTTGGCGCCGTTGATGGTGATATCGATGACCTGTTGCGTGCCGTCGACAGTGGTGACCGTCACCAGCTCATACAGCGTGGTGTTCGCTCCGCTGCTGTTCAGCGCCTGAACGGTGGCATTGTTGTCGTCGAGCGTGTAGCTCCAGGTGCCGTTGGCATCGATCGAGAAGGTGCCGTAGCTCTTGGCGACGGCGACCTGTGCGGTGAAGGTCGCCGCATTGTCGACATCGGTCGCATTAAGATCGCCGGAAGCAGTGGCGTCGCCTGGCGTGCCGTTGGCGACGCCGCTCTTTTCCGTAACGGACGTGTCTTGGGCGCCGTTGAGCGTTATCACCGCGGCGTCGTTGGTGCCGAGGATGTTGATCGTCACCGTGGTCGGGGTGCCGTCGGCGCTGACCACATTGAAGGTGTCGGTGTAGGTGGTGCCGGCGACGAACTCGTCATGCGCCGAGGACGCCGTGTAGGTCCAGGCGCCATCGGCATCGATGGCGAAGGTGCCGTAGAGGCCGGCGGTGCCGGCCTGGGCGACGAAGTGCGGATCACTGTCGACGTCCGAGATGGTCAGCGTGCCCGAGGTCGAGATGTCGGCGGCCGCGTTGGTCTCGGTCAGGTTCTTCACGTCGGACGACAGCACCGCGGCATCGTTGGTGCCGAGGATGTTGATCGTCACCGTGGTCGGGGTGCCGTCGGCGCTGACCACATTGAAGGTGTCGGTGTAGGTGGTGCCGGCGACGAACTCGTCATGCGCCGAGGACGCCGTGTAGGTCCAGGCGCCATCGGCATCGATGGCGAAGGTGCCGTAGAGGCCGGCGGTGCCGGCCTGGGCGACGAAGTGCGGATCACTGTCGACGTCCGAGATGGTCAGCGTGCCCGAGGTCGAGATGTCGGCGGCCGCGTTGCCTTCCGTGAGATTGCGCACGTCGTGTGAAACGACGGCAGCATCGTTCGTCCCAGTAATGTTGACCACGATGTTGTAGGTGGCCGTGCCATCGGCCGACTTCACCTGCAGCATATCGGTTACTTGCTGGCCTTGCGTCAGCGGGTCGGCCAGCGTCTGATTGAGGGCGTATGTCCACGCTCCGGATGTCGCGTCGAAGGTGAAGGTACCGTAGGTGCCTTGAAGACTGGGCGGCGTCTGGAAATGGTTCTCATTGAGATCGACGTCCGAAATAATGAGCTGTCCGTGCGCGCTGGGGTCGCCGGGCGTGCCGTTGGCGACGCCGCCCGCTTCCACTACGGTGTTGTCGACGGCGGCGGCGGCTGTGATCGTCGCGCCATCATTTTTACCCTGGATGTTGACCGAAACGCTTGCCCAGCTCAGCGTTCCATTGCCGAGCTTGATGGCATAGGTGAAGGTCTCGTTGATGTTGTCACCAGCGCCTAGCGCCTGCAGGCTGGTGAAACCATGCGATAGCAGATATTGGCTGAGGTCCATCTCGACCTTGCCATTGTTGATGCGGATAGAAACCCCGCCGCCGATGCTTTCCCAGTTGGAGATGCCGGTTGCCTGGACGTCCTGGGTGGTCAGGTCGATCGGCGCGTATTGCTTGGTGGCCGTTGAGGCGGAAATTCCGTCATCGACCGAAAAGAGGGTCTTCGCATTGCCCCCAAGATCGTTCGCCATCACGTCGAGCAGGATGATGGACTGGGCGGCGTTGACGATGACGACATTGTCTTCAGTGTAATTGAAGACATCACCCTGCGCCTGCGGTGTGTTGGAGAATGACGTCGTGGTGCCGCCCGCGCCGGAAATTGTCGTAGTAGCCATCTCATTCACCCCTTTGGCGGACGCTCAGCGCCGCTCAATGCCGTCGAACCGACGACGCACCACCCCATGCCGAACGATTCGGCGCCCAGTCTCGCGGGGAGAGGAAAATGATCAGAATGCCATGGGACCAAGCGCAACCGAAGTGAATGGCCGGCGAACGGCCACCCCACAATGGCGGTTCACAGACGACGGCGGCTCATGGTCATGGCTGCGACGGCATTGAATGCCGCCCTGCGTTTTCCCTGCCCCTGTAGCGCCGTGACTCGTTGTTGCCGATCGAGAGCTTGTTCACGCTACCCCATATATTAGGATATTATTAACCTACCCTCAGCTGCGTCAACCGCCAATTCGATGAAGAGTTAACGACAAAAGGCGTACTTGCACGCGATTGTGGATAAACTTGATCAGCTGGATGGCTGTGCACGATGAAGATGCTTGCCAATTGGAGGCTGGCGCCAGGCAAAACGAATCGGGCGGAATTGCGCGCCCAAGCGCGTGGCGCTGAAACAGCTTCAGGCGAGGCGCTTTAAATCTTCGTCTCGTCCGTGCCGTTCTTACAAAACCGCTGCGCCGATTTGGGCGCCGTGTATCAGACGACCTTCTTGCCGCGCTTGCCGTCGCGCTCGGCAAGCGCCTTCTCGACGGCGCGTTTCAGTTCATCCTTGATCTCGACGGTGTCGGCCATCAGCGTCTCGATCTTCATGAAATCGAGGACCCTGTATTTCGAGACGGCGGGGCGAATCAGGATGTCGGGCCGGTGCTGTCTCAGCTTGTTGGCGATGATCGACTGCATCATCAGCTGCGTGGCGCCATACATCAGGTCGACGGTGGTCGGGTGCTTGCGCTCGGCATCGCTCGGCGCCCCGACCACGTCGATAGCGATGATGATGTCGGCGTCCTTCTCGACGAGGTCGAAGGGCACGGGGTTGTAGATGCCCCCGTCGATCAGCAGGCGGCCGTCGCGCGTCACCGGGCGGAACACCGCCGGGATGGCGGCGGAAGCCGCCAGCGCCGACTGCAGGTCGCCCTCGGCGAAGACGGCGAGCTTGTGGCCGAAATAGTCGGTCGCCGTCACCTTGAGTGGGATCCTCAGCTCTTCGAAGCTAGCCGGGATGGCTTCGGGCAGGAAGGCCTTCAGGATGCGCTCGACGTTGAACTGGCCGACACGGATGCCGCCCTGCATGGCTTCCGCGATGGTGCCCGGGCGCGAGCGCCACATGCGCGCCGCCACCTCGGCACGGCTGCCGAGGATCGAGCGGGCATGATCGTGGATCTGAGCGCCCGTCATGCCGGCGGCCATGCCGGCGCCCATGATAGCCCCGATCGAGGAGCCGGCGATCGCCACCGGCCTTATGCCGAGCTCGTCCAGCGCCTCGATGGCATGGATATGCGCAAGCCCCCGCGCTCCGCCGCCGCCGAAGGCAACCCCGAAGGTCGGACTCATCCCTTGCCGCCTCCGGCTGTCTTCACCAGCGACGGGCCGATCACCATCACCGCCGGTTCGGCCGAGAGAAGCTTCCTGGCCACCGCCTTGACGTCGGCGAGCGTCACCGCATTGATCAGTGCCGCGCGGCGCTTGATGTAGTCGATGCCGAGATCGTCGAGCTGCAGTTCGACCAGCGTCGCGGCAATGGAGCTGGACGAATCCAGATTGTTGATGGCGTAGGCGCCGATCATGTATTTTTTGGTCGCCGCGAGCTCTTCCTCCGTCGGTCCGTCCTGCGCCATGTCCTTCACCACCTGGCGCACGATCGAAAGCGTCTCGGCGGCGCGATCGGAGCGCGTCGCGGTGGTCACCAGCAGCGCATGGGAATGTTCGTGGTCGACCAGATCGGAGCTGACGCTATAGGCAAGACCGCGCTTCTCGCGCACCTCCTCGAAAAGGCGCGAGGTGAAGGTCGAGCCGCCGAGAATCTCGTTCATCAGCACCGCGGCGTAAAAGTCGGGCGAGCTGCGCTTGACGCCAGGCCAGGCCAGCTGCAGCGAGGTCTGCGGCAGGTCGTAATTCACCTCCAACTGCTGTCCGAGCCTGGGCGTGACGTCGGCCACCGGGGCCAGCGCCTGTGCCTGCGGCAGGTCGCCGAAAACGTCGTCCAGCTTGCCACTCAGCGTCGCGGCGTCGATGTCGCCGACCACCGCCATATGCAGTCCGCCGCGGGCGAAACTCGCCTTGTGGAACGACTTGATATCCGCAGGGGTGATGGTGGCCAGGCTCTTCTTGGTGCCCTCGTCGGGCCGCGCATAAGGATGCTCGCCATAGATGGCGCGCAGCCAGCCCTGCTGCGCAACCGTGTTGGGGTCGCGCTCATTGGCCAGGATGCCGGAGAGGATCTGGCTGCGAATGCGATCGATCGGCGCCTGGTCGAAGCGAGGGCTGTTGACAGCCAGCTTCAGCAGCTCGAACGCCTCGTTCTCCTCCTCCGACAGCATGCGCATCGAGCCATAGGTGCCGTCGCGCGCCGCCGTGAAGCTCATCTCGGCGCCGGCGTCGTCGAGCTTCTGCTGGAAGGCCTCGCTGTCGAGGTCGCCGGCGCCTTCGTCGAACAGGCCGCTCATCAGATTGACCAGCCCTTCCTTGCCGGCGGGATCCTCAGCGGTGCCGCCGTCAAAGACGAAGCGGATGGCAATCAAGGGGATCGAATGATCTTCCACCAGCCAGGCGGTGACGCCCTTCTTCGACTTGACCTCCTGGATGTTCATCTCGGCGTGTGCGCCCAGCGCCGGCAGCAGCAGGAAGAACAGGCGAAGCAGAGTGTGGCAAAGATGCGCCCGATGGCATCAAAGGAAGACCGACTTCCGACGGTGGCGCTGCCCCTCATCCGCCTACCGGCACCTTCTCCCCGTGAAGGACGGGGAGAAGGGACAAGCTCCGGCGCTGGCGTCCCCCTCTCCCCGTTCTTGCGGGGAGAGGGCAAGGGTGAGGGGCGGCGCCAATCTTCGGGCAATTGTTCCGTTTCGCACATGCGCATCAGGACGGTGCTCATCATCAATTCCCCGCCTGCTGCTGCGGCAAGAGATAACCGGTGGTCGAATGGTCGAGCACCAGATAGCGTGCGGCCGCCGCCTTCACCTGATCGGCCGTCACCTTGCGGATGCGCTCGGGCCACTCCTCGACGTCCTTGACATTGCCGCCGGTGGCGAGCGTCGAGCCATACATGTTGGCCATGTCCTCCTGTTTGTCGCGGGCAAAGATCATCGAGCGGACATAGCGGGTCTTGGCCCGCTCCAGTTCGTCCTCGCTGACGCCGTCCTTGACGATGCGGCCGATCTCCGTATCCACGGCAGCCTCGATATCGCTGAGCCTGGCGTCACCGCGCGGCGCGCCATAGACGGTGAAGTTGGTGGCGTCGAGCATGGTGCCCTGAAAGAAGGCGCCGGCCTCGGCGGCGATGCCCTGCTTGACCACCAATTGCTGGTAGAGGCGGCTGCGGTTGTCGCCGCCCAGGATCTCGGCCAGCAGGTCGAGCGCCTCGGCCTCGCCGGGCTTGGCTGTATGATAGGACGGCACCACCCATTGGGTGGAAAAGCTCGGCACCGAGACGCGCGCATCGGTCAGCGTCACGGTGCGCTTGGTGTTCTGCTCAGGCTCGACCGGGCGGATGCGGGGTCGCAGGTCCGGACCGCGCGCCACCTTGCCATAGGTCCGCTCGGCCATTGCCTTCACCGCGTCCGGATCGACGTCGCCGGCCACCACCAGCACGGCATTGTTCGGCCGGTAGTAGGTGTCGTAAAATGCCTTGCCATCCTCGCGGTTGAGCTGTTCCATCTCATGCATCCAGCCGATCACCGGGATGCGATAGGGTTGGTTCTGCCACAGCGTGGCGTCGACCTCCTCGTCGAGCACCGCCTGCGGATTGCTGTCGATGCGCGAACGGCGCTCCTCCAGGATGACGTCGCGCTCGGTCTTGATGACGTCGTCGGTGAGGATGAGGTTGCGCATGCGGTCGGCCTCGAACCCCATCATCTGCTCGAGCGCCGAAGGCGGCACCGTCTCGTGGAAGGCGGTGTAGTCATAAGAGGTGAAGGCGTTGTTCGAGCCGCCGATCTCGGACACGGCGCGGTCGAACTCGCCAGCGGCGTGATTGCTCGTCGCCTTGAACATCAGATGCTCGAAGAAATGCGCGATACCGGATTTGCCGGGCGGCTCGTCGGCGCTGCCGATCTTGTACCAGACCATATGGGTGACGATCGGGGCGCGGTGGTCAGGAATGACGACCACTTCCATGCCGTTGTCGAGCAGGAAATCCTTGACCGCGGCCTCGTTCCCGGCGGCGATCGCCGGAACTGTCGCGAGCGCCAGAGCGCCGGTGAGAAGGGCCGCGCGCAGCCGTCTGGTGCCTGATTTCATCAAATGCTCCGATTTCGGTGCGCGACGATAGAAAAGGTTGGATGGGAGACAAAGTGAATTGTTCGTCATTTTCGAGGCGCTGGCCTTACCTTCCCCCTCGTGGGGCCCTTGTGGGAGAAGGGGAAGCCTCACCTAACCTCGACAAACCGGATGACCGTGTCGCCATAGCCGCGCTCGTCCACCACGGAAAAGCCTGGCCCCGGCTCGAACGGCGCCGAGGCCGCCTCCTCGATGACGCAGAGCGCGCCGGGAGAAAGCCAGCCTCCGGCCTCGGCCGAGCGCAAGGCGCGCTCGCCAAGCCCCTTGCCATAGGGCGGATCGGCAAACACCAGGCCGAAGGACGAAAGCGTGCCGGCCTCGCCCAGTTGGGTGGCGTCGCGACGGAAGATCTTGGTGCGGCCGGTAAGGCCAAACGCCTCGACATTGTCGCGGATCAGGCCGCGCCCTTCCGCCGATTCCTCGATGAAGACGCAGTAGGAAGCGCCGCGCGACAGCGCCTCGAGCCCGAGCGCGCCGGTGCCGGCGAAGAGATCGAGCACGCGGCCGCCTTGGAGCTTTTCGGCGTAGCGATGCGCCAGCACGTTGAACACCGCCTCGCGCGTGCGGTCGGTGGTTGGGCGAATTGCATTCGAACGGGGCGTCGCCAGCGGACGCCCGCGAAACTCACCGCCGACGATCCGCATTGCCACCCCTCGGACCCTTGGGGCCGCCACGCGGCCGATCCCCGCTGCCTTCGGGACGCTCGCCGCGCGGCTTGCCGAAAGGCTTGCCCTGCGGCTTTCCCCCAGGCTTGAACGAGGCCTTGCGGGCCTTGGCCTCGGCGGCCTTGGCGGCATCTGCCTCCGCCCTGCCCTTGCCGATCGGCCGCGCGCCCGGCGCCATCCAGACATTGGCCTTGCGCTGGCCGGGCGGCTCGATCGGCTGCTGCTCGCGCTCGGATTTCCTGCCGCCGGGCTTGCCGCCGAAGCCGCGCTCGGATTTGCCGAAGCCAGACTGGGGTCCGCGCTCGCCGAATGTCCGTTCGGGCCTGGTCGAGAGCTTGCTCAGCGCCTCGTCACGACTGCCTTCGCGGCGCTTGCGGGCCTTGATCAGGCCGCCTTCGCCGATCGGCCGGCGATCGCCCTCGCGCGCGACTTTCGGCCGCTCGGCCTCTTCGCGGCGCGGCTCGCTGCGCCGCACCGGCTTGTTGGAGAAGGGTGTGGCGATCTCGGCGTCGAAATTGGCGCCGGACTCCTCGATCAGACGCTCGCCGAGCTGGTCGCGCAGCATGCGGCCCTTGATCTCCAGCACATGGCCTTCCGGCAGATCGTTGAGCTGGAACGGGCCGTAGGAGATGCGGATCAGCCGCGTCACCTCCAGGCCCAACGCGCCGAGGATGTTCTTCACCTCGCGGTTCTTGCCCTCGCGCAAGCCGATCGTCAGCCAGGCATTGGTGCCCTGCTCGCGGTCGAGCGAGGCCTCGACCGCGCCGTAGAAGACGCCGTCGACGGCAATGCCGTCGCGCAGGCCCTTGAGCGCGCTTTCCTCGACCTTGCCGTGGACGCGCACGCGATAGCGCCTCAGCCAGCCGGTGGCCGGCAATTCGAGCACCCGCGACAGCCCCCCATCGTTGGTGAGCAGAAGCAACCCTTCCGTGTTGATGTCGAGCCGGCCGATGGTCATCAGCCGCGGCAGATCGGCCGGCAGTACGTCGAACACGGTCTTGCGGCCTTCGGGGTCGCGGTTTGTGGTGACCACGCCAGCCGGCTTGTTAAACAGGAAGAGCCGGGTGCGCTCGATCGGCGGGATCTCGGTGCCGTCGAGATGGATGACATCGTCGGCCATGACGTTGAAGGCCGGCGAGGTCAGCACCTTGCCGTTGACCTTGACGCGGCCTGCGGCGATCAACTCCTCGGCGTCGCGGCGCGAGGCAATGCCGGCACGTGCCAGCCGCTTGGCGATGCGTTCGCCGGCCTCCGGCGCCGCCCCGGAGGGACGCGGGCGCGGCTTGAAGCCGCCTTCCGATTTTCGGTCGGCGCCGTCACGCGACCGACGATCGCTGAAGTCGCGCTTCGGACGGTCAACGAAGTCTCGCTTCGGACGGTCGAAGCGTCGCTCGCCGCGCTCGCCTTCGGCGGCCATCGGCCGATCGCCGCGCGGTGTGTAGGGTTTGCGCGGCCCCTCGCGCTTCTCGAAGGGCTTGCCCTCAGGGCGCGGCCCTTTGCGGAACGGCTTTTCGCCATGTTCGCCGCTCTCACCGATCTCGCGCGGCTTATAGCTGTGCTTAAAATCGCGTCGCTCGCCCCCGGCAGCCGCCGGCCTGTCGCCGCGCGACCCAAAAGACATGCGCGGCCCCTTGCGCTCCTCGAACGGCCTGCCTTCGGGCCCCTTGCGGAACGCCTTGTCGCCGCGCTGCGCACCCTCACTCATCTCGCGCGGTTTGTAGCTGCGCTTGAAATCGCGCGCCGGACGCTCGCCCTCCGCTGCCATCGGCCGGTCGCGCTTGGCGAACGGCTTCTTGGCGCCGAAAGACGGCTTGCCGCTCTTGCCGCTCTTGCCTACGGCGCCGTCGCGGCCGCGCGGGCCCGCCGGTTTCGATCCGCCCTTCCGCGGGCCGCGCGAAGATTTCTTGTCGTCGTCGTCCATTTCTCTTGGCTCTTCGTAAGCTGCTGCAGCGCCATGCGCCCTCCCGGACGCTCAACGCTGGCAGTGTCGTCTTGATTTTCGCGCGTCGATCAGCGCGGTAAAAACCGATTCCGGTTTTCAGGGTCACGCGGTAGATAACAGGATCACCGTCGGGTGGCGAGGAGTAATCGGAATGGAAACTGCGTGAAGCGGCCGGATTTCATGGCTTTGGCGCTCGAGGAGGCCGAGGCGGCGGCCAGCCGCGGCGAAGTGCCGGTCGGCGCGGTGATCGCCAGCGGCAACATCGTGGTGGCAAAAGCCGGCAACCGCACGCGCGAGCTTGCCGACCCGACCGCACATGCCGAGATGCTGGCGATCCGCGAAGCCTGCCGGAAACTCGCCAGCGAGCGGCTCACCGGCCACGACCTTTATGTGACGCTGGAGCCCTGCGCGATGTGCGCCGGGGCCATCTCGTTCGCAAGGCTGCGGCGGCTCTATTTCGGTGCCGGCGACGTCAAAGGCGGCGCTGTGATCAACGGCGTGCGCTTCTTCGCCTCACCCACCTGCCATCACACCCCCGATATCTATTCGGGCTTGAGCGAAAGCGAAGCCGCCCTCATCCTGAGGGAGTTCTTTCATGAGAGACGGAATGGCGGGGAAGGTGAATGATGAATGGTGAATGGTGAATAATTGAAGCAAACAGTGAGTAGATGAAAACCAGCTTGTGAGTAGTGGATATCTATTCACTATTCACTATTCACTATTCACAGGCCGAGCCAGTCGAACCAGCCGCCGCCCTTCTTGCCCTGCGCCTCGGCCTTGAGGCGGCGCTCCTTCTTGTACTCGTCCTCGCCGAGCTCGTTCTGCGGCGCGGTGTCGGCGGCCTGGCGATAGGCGAGAGGCGGCTCGCTCAGATACTTGCGCTGGGTGGGGCTGCCCTGCTTGCCCTCGGCAAGGCGACGCTGGATCTCGGCGGCGCGGGACTTGCTGGAATCTTCCGGCGACCAGCGCGGCGGGTGGCTGGAAGCCGAATCGGCCATCGCCTTCTTCACCGCTGCCGGATCGGTCTGCACGTCTTCGACCGCCTCGGGCTGGTAATTCGGATCGTTCTGATGGGCGGTGGCGTCGGCGCGGATGCGGGCGCGGCGCTGCTCGGGCGATTCCGGCCAATCGGCGCTCGCCGTCTGGATGCTTTCCTGCGGCGGCGGCAGGGTTTCCTTCTGGCCCGGCGCGGGCTTCACCAGATCGGGGCGCGGTTTGTAGTCGATCGGATCGCGATGTTTCGGCGTGATCGCAATGGCGCCAGAAACGTCGTCGGCGAGCTGTTCGGCGGCGGTCTTATCCGTTCCGTAGGTCGGAGAGCCGACACAGCCGGACAGAGCGATGGCCGACACCACGAGCGGCGCCAGCAGCGCGGCGCGCGCAAAAGTCTTTTCGGTCATGCCATAAAGTCCCACTCTAGCTGCCTCTGATCGCTACCGGCCATCGGCGCGGTCCCCGTCAATCCCCGCACTTGCGATGGAAATCCGGCGAGAATTTGTCTGCCGGAATGTCGCGTGTTTACCTCAAGCACCCGTCAAGGGCAACGCACGGGCGGGTTTGCACTTCCCGGCGTGGCACTTTTGCACCGGCTTATGAACAATCGCGTCCAAAGCGCGTCGCGTTGAAACGGGATTCAGGCGCCGCGCTTCAGTCCTTGTTGCGCATGTCGTCGTCCCAGAACCGCTGCACACCCTCGGGTCAAGCTCGAGGGTGTGCTTCCGGGCGACATGCACTAGAAACGCCCCAGAGCCTTCAACTCGTGCAGCACGGCGGCGTCGCGGGCCGAAACGTCGGGGAAAGCCGCATCCTGGCCGACATCGGCGGTGTAGCGCCACGACCGCGCGCATTTAGCGAGGCCGCGGTCTTGCGCCTTCTCGACCACCACCGCGACGCTTTTGACGTCGTCGAGGGTGAATGCGCCTTGCGGCGCCTGGCCATGCACGATGACGAGATCGCTGGTGATCGCCATCTCGGCCATGTCGACATCGGCGATCGCGGCTTCGAGCGCGGCGTCATCGATGGTGACGACCGGCACGGCTTCCAGCGACGAGCCGATCAGCTTTTCGGCGCGCGCGATCTCCAGCGCGCCGGTGACGACGCGCCGCACCTGCCGGACCTTGCGCCACTTTTCCGCCAGCGCCTCGTTCCGCCAGTTTTCCGGGATGACCGGGAACTGGTCGAGATGCAGCGAGACGGCATCCGGATGGCGATCGAGCCAGGCTTCTTCCATGGTGAAGGGCAGCATCGGGGCCAGCCACTTGACCAGGCAGTCGAAGAGATGGCGCACCACCTGCACGGCGGCCTTGCGCCGCAAGCTGGACGGCGCGTCGCAGTAGAGCGCGTCCTTGCGGATGTCGAAATAGAAGGCCGACAGCTCGACCACCATGAAGTCGAGCAGCGCGCGCGTGATGCGCTTGAACTCGAAGGCGTCGTAGCCCTGGCGCACCACCTCGTCGAGTTCGGCGAGCCGGTGCAGCATCAGCCGCTCCAGCTCGGGCATCTTTTCCAGCGGGACGTCCTCGCCGTCGTCATGGGCCAGCGTGCCCAGCATCCAGCGGATGGTGTTTCTCAGCTTGCGGTAGGCGTCGATATTGGTCTGCAGCACGTTCTTGCCGAGCCGCTGATCTTCCCAATAATCGGTCGTCACCACCCAGAGCCGCAGGATATCGGCGCCCGACTGCTTGATGACGTCCTGCGGCACGACGGTGTTGCCGAGCGACTTCGACATCTTGCGGCCTTCCTCGTCCATGGTGAAACCATGGGTGATGACCGTATCGTAAGGCGCCCTGCCCCTGGTGCCGCAGCTTTCGAGCAGCGAGGAATGGAACCAGCCGCGGTGCTGGTCGGAGCCCTCGAGATAGACGTCGGCCGGCCATTTGAGGTCGGGACGATCTTCCAGCGTGAAGACATGCGTGGAGCCGGAATCGAACCAGACGTCGAGAATGTCCGTCACCTGATGCCATCTCGAGGCGTCGTGATTGCCGAGGAAGCGCTCCTTGGCGTCTTCGGCGAACCAGGCGTCGGCGCCCTCCTTCTCGAAGGCGTCCATGATGCGCCGGTTGACCGCCTCGTCCTTCAGCACATTGCCGTCCTCGTCGGCGAAGACGGCGATCGGCACGCCCCAGGCGCGCTGGCGCGACAGCACCCAGTCGGGGCGCTCCTCGATCATGGCGCGGATGCGGTTCTGGCCGGCTCCCGGCACGAAGCGGGTGTCGTCGATGGCCTTCAGCGCACGGCTGCGCAAAGTGGTGCCGTCGTCGAGGTCCTTGTCCATATAGACGAACCATTGCGGCGTGTTGCGGAAAATGACCGGCTTCTTCGAGCGCCAGGAATGCGGATAGCTGTGCTTCAGCCGGCCGCGCGCGAACAGCGCGTTGCGCTTGATCAATTCCTCGATCACCGTCTGGTTGGCGTTGCCCTTCTTGCCGTTGTCGTCGATGACGCGCGCCGCACCGCCTTCGCGGTCCGGGCCGAAGCCTGGCGCGTCCTTGGTGAAGAAGCCGGCATCGTCGACGGGGAACGGGATCGCGGTATCGACGCCGCGCTTGAGCAATTCGGCCACCGCGTCCGTCCAGGCGTCGAAGTCCTCACGGCCGTGGCTCGGCGCCGTATGCACGAAGCCTGTGCCGGCATCGTCGGTGACATGCTCGCCGGCAATCATGGGCACTGGAAACTGATAGCCGTCCGCCAGACCCCTGAACGGATGCGAAAGCGTCAGGCTCGCAAGCTGTTCGGCCGAAACATTGTGAAGCCGGTCCAACGTGACCTTGGCCTTGGCCGCGGCGTCCTCGGCCAGCGCGTCGGCGAAGATCAGCTTCTCGCCGGGCTGCGGGCCGAAGGCGTTCTCGGCCGCCGTCACCTCGTAGAGGCCATAGGCGACGCGCGGCGAATAGCTGACGGCGCGGTTGCCGGGCAGCGTCCAGGGCGTCGTCGTCCAGATGACGACATGCGCCTCGAGCAGATCGAGCGAGGATTGGGAGAGCGCCGCATCCTCGGCGCCGGCAACCGCGCGCGCGAGGCTGGCGACGGGGAACTTCACCCAGATCGTGTCGCTCTCATAATCCTGGTATTCGACCTCGGCTTCGGCAAGCGCCGTGCGCTCGACCACGCTCCACATCACCGGCTTGGAGCCGCGATAGAGCTGGCCCGACATGGCGAACTTCAGAAGCTCGCCGGCGATGCGCGCCTCTGCGTGAAAGGCCATGGTGGTGTAGGGATTGTCGAAATCGCCGATCACGCCAAGACGCTGGAACTCGTCGCCCTGCACCTTGATCCAGTGGGCGGCGAAATCGCGGCATTCCTTGCGGAACTCGTTGACCGGCACCTCGTCCTTGTTCTTGCCCTTGGCGCGGTATTGCTCCTCGATCTTCCATTCGATCGGCAGGCCGTGGCAGTCCCAGCCGGGCACATAGTTGGCGTCGTAGCCGCGCATCTGGAAGGAACGGTTGATGACGTCCTTGAGGATCTTGTTCAGCGCATGGCCGATATGGATGTTGCCGTTGGCATAGGGCGGGCCGTCATGCAGCACGAATTTCTCGCGGCCGGCGGCCTCCTCGCGCAGCTTGCAGTAAAGGTCCATGTCCTGCCAGCGCTTGACCAGCACCGGCTCCTTCTCCGGCAGCCCGGCGCGCATCGGGAAATCCGTCTGCGGCAGATAGAGCGTCTTGGAATAGTCGATCGTTTCAACAGTGTCGGTCATTGATCTGCCATCTGCGTTGCCCGGCGGCGGAAAAGCCCGGGCGTTGAAGTCTTAGCTGACGCATATCGTTTTCCCAAAACCGGAGCCCACTTTTGGGCGATATGCGTTGATGTTCTTGAAAAAGCGCGAGGCGCGCGCACGAAACCCCCGGCGGCTCCGGCGGCGCTCAGGCCACCCGGAACACCGGGCCTGTAATTCGTATCGCAATCGCAAAAAGGCGCGAAAAGCTCGTCATGGCGTGGCTTTTAGCGGATGCCGCGACAGGAATAAAGCGGGGATTTTCAGGCCCCAAAGCGGGGGCGTTGCCCTACATAGAGAAATCGAAGCGATAGCTGGTCGAGACACCGACGGTGAACTGGTTGCGGTCGCCGCGCTCCTGGACCAGGCTGGAATCGGCCGCCGGTCCCATCAGGCGCGAATATTCGCCGAACAGGCTCGCCGTCACCGGGTCGCTCACCTTCCAGGTGATCGCGCCGCCGAGACCGGTCGACTTCAAGCCGCCGCCGGGATCGTACTCGCTCAAGCCGGAGGCGGCCGCTTCCGCAGCGTTGACGCCGTAATAGGCGTCGAAATAATCAGCCGAAGCGAAGGAGATGCGCGGACCGCCGGAGATGCGCACCGTCGGCGTGATGTCGTAGAAGGCATCCGCCGCGATGTCGGCGACGAAGCCATCGTGGGCGCGGATGCCATGGCGCAGTTCGGCGCGCGCCCGTACCCAGTCCAGCGGATAGAATTCGAAGAAGCCGCCGACCTCGCCGCCCCAGCGCACCGGGTCGAGGCCTGCCAGTTCATCCTTGCTGTCGCGCGCGAACAGGAGCTTGCCGGTCAGGCCGGCGCGCACGCTGCCGTCATCGATCAGCGCCAGCGAGATGTTGTCGTTGCGCGAGGTGAAGCGGGCCTCGGGACCGGCCTTGCCGAGAGAGATGATGGGCTGGGCGCTCAGCATATAGCGCTTGCCGCCCTCGAAATTCGGCGCGACCAGGCCGGTGGCGCCGAGCGTCAGGTACCAGTCGCCGGAAATCCAGCTCCCCTCGCCCGCCTGGGCGGCCGACATGGCCATCAGGCCAGAGGCGACAAACAGCGGAATCGTCCCGACAATACGCATCGTCACCCCTTACGCGAAACAGGCCGGCGGCAACACCCGGCTCGGCTTCAGCCATGGCGCCAGTTCGGTAAAATTTGGCTTAAGGTCGGTAACAGAGGCGGCGAGGCAGCCGCACGGATCAGGTGCTGCGCCGCGCAGGCGGCAGGTCCAGCAGCCTGGCCACGGCCCTCGCACCCTTGCCGGCAGCCCGGGCGGATCCGTCGTCCCCCACCTCCACGGTGGCACCGTTTGAGAAGCTAAGGGACCAGCCATTGCCCTCGGCGTTGCGCCGGCGATCGGTGAGTTCGATGCCGGCAGCGGTGATCAGGGCGATGGCCCTGTCGACGTCCATCCTCGTCCTCCGCACACGGGCCTTCAATTCAGGTCGAGCCCGCCGGTAAGATCGCCGAGCGGCGGCTCGCCATGCGCGGCCACCGCCTTGTCGCGAACCACGATGCCATGCAGGACCGGCAGTTCGAAGCGCTCGGTGATGAAGCGCAGAATCGAGGTCGTGTCATAGGGCGTATGGTCGACATAGCCGTGTTTGGCGAAGGGCGAAACGATGATCGCGGGGACGCGCGAGCCCGGTCCCCAGCGATCGCCCTTGGGCGGAGCGACGTGATCCCAGATGCCGCCGTTCTCGTCATAGGTGACGACGACCAGCATATGCGGCCATTGTGGGCTTTTCTCCAGATGGGCGACGACATCGGCGATATGGCGGTCGCCGGCCTGGATGTCGGCATAGCCGGAATGCTCGTTGAGATTGCCCTGCGGCTTGTAGAAGGAGACCTGCGGCAGGACGCCGTCGTCGATCGCCTGGATGAAGCTCACGCCGGCCAGCCCGGCGTCGCGTATATGCTCGCGCCTGGCTTCGGTGCCCGGCGCGTAGTTGGCGTAATAGTTGAACGGCTGGTGGTGGTACTGGAAATTCGGGATCGGCTCGTGGTTGCCATGGTCGAGCGTGTACTGCCAGGCGCCTGAATACCATGCCCAGCTGATATGCTTGAGGCTGAGCATGTCGCCGATGGTCGGCTCGGTCTGCGGCGGCAGCGTCGTGGCCTTGGCCGGATCGGCCAGGCGCGGATCGCCGCCCGGCGCCGGATCGTTGCCGCTCGGCTGGTAGGGCGGCTGCATCGTATTTACTGCGTGGAAATCCGGCGTCAGATTGCCGTCGGAGACGAATTTCGGGATGCCGTCCAGCGCTGATTTCGGCGAATTGTCGGCGAGCTTCAGCGCCGTGCCGCTGTCGTCCGTCACCGCGATCGACGGCTTGGCCGGGCTCTTGTCGGCGTTGGCGTAGTAAGGCGCGCAGGCGCAGATCAGCCATTGGTGATTGAAGAAAGAGCCGCCGAAGCCGCCCATGAAGAAATGGTCGGCCAGCACGTACTTCTGGGCGAGCGCCCACATGTCGGTCTTGGAGGCGTCCCAGTTGCTCATCGGCATGGCGCCTGAATCGGCCCAGGCGACGAACATGTCGTTCTTGCCGCCGTTGATCTGCATCTGATTCTGGTAGTAGCGGTGCCAGAGATCGTGCGTGGCGACGCTGAGCGGAACGTTGAAACCCTTCGGGTCGTTGACGGTGAACGGCTCGTTCGGAAGGTGCTCGGTCATCGCCTGCGTCACCGGCGGCGTGACGCCCTTGGCGGTCAGCCCGTCCCAGACCGGCGGCAGTTGGGACAGAACCGAACCGTCACGGTCACGCTGCTGAAGGCTCTCCTTGCTCGCCTTGTCGATGCCGTCGGCACCCGGAAAACGGCCATAGAGATTGTCGAAGGCGCGGTTCTCGGCGAAGATGACGACCACCGTCTCGATCTTTGCCATCCCCTCCGGCGGATCGCCGGGCTGCGCCGCCGGCGCGGGAGGCGAAGCGGCAGCACACAGGGCGAGAGTTGAGGAAAACAGGGCGAGTCCATAGGATCGCTTCATCGCCATACCTCTCCGGTGCAAAGGCTGATGACACCAGCTTCGCTGCGCCTTTGCAATAGCCGCTCCGCTGGACGGACAATCACATCGGGTTTACCTTCTTTCAACCGCAGGATGCGGCGAAATCGGAAGGGAGATGTGCCATGACTTTGCAAGGCAATGCCCTGGAAGACGCGATCGGCCGGACGCGCGACAAATGGGGATGGTTCGTGGCTCTCGGCGTGCTGCTGCTCATCTTCGGCGGCATCGCCTTCGGCAATCTGTTCATCGCCACCGTCGCCTCGGTCTATGTTGTCGGCTGGCTCATGCTGATGGCCGGCGCCATCGAGATCGTTCACGCGTTCGGGGTCAAGACCTGGAGCCGGTTCTTCTATTGGCTGCTCAGCGGCCTGCTCTATGCCATTGCCGGCTTCTTCGCCTTCGACAATCCGGCGCTCGCGTCGGCAGTGCTGACCCTGCTGCTGGCGATCGCCCTCATCGCCTCGGGACTGCTCAGGGCCTGGGTCGGCTTGCACCACCGGCCGGAGCAAGGCTGGGGGTGGCTGGTCGCGGCCGGCGCCATCACAGCCCTTGCCGGCCTTGTCATCGCCATGGGCTGGCCGGTCAACAGCCTGTGGGTGCTCGGCATGTTCCTGGCCATCGACCTGATCTTCCAGGGCTGGAGCTTCATCGCCATCGGTCTGGCGCTGAAAAGGTAGCGTCCTGCCGGACCGGCGGTCAGAATGCGATCGCGGCGTCGAGCTCCGACAGCGGCCGCACGCCTGCGAGCAACGCCCTCGCCTCGGCTTCGTCGCGCTTCATCTGGGCCACCAGCGCCTCGAGCCCGTCGAACTTCAACTCGGGACGCAAATAGCCAAAGAACGACACCTGGCAGACCTCACCGTAGAGATCGCCGGAGAAGTCGAACACGAAGGTCTCGAGCAGCGGCGCGCCATTGTCGTCGACGGTGGGGCGGCGGCCGAAGCTGGCGACACCGTCATGGAGCGCGCCATTGGCGCGACGGAAGCGAACGGCATAGACCCCTTCCCTCAGCGCGGCCTCCCGCGACAGCTTCATGTTCGCGGTCGGGAAGCCCAGCGTACGGCCGAGCTGCTGGCCGCCGATCACCTCGCTCTCGACCGTGAAGCGGTAGCCGAGCAGACTGGCGGCCTCAGCCACGTCACCTTCGCAGAGCAAGGCCCGGATGCGGCTCGACGACACGACCTCGGCGCCCTCGTCGCGGAAAGCGTCGACCAGCGTCACGCCAAAGCCGTGGCGCTCGCCGGCGGCCATCAGGAACGCCGGACCGCCCTGCCGGTCCTTGCCGAAGTGGAAGTCGAAGCCGGTGACGGCGTGGCTGATGCCGAGGTTCTTCTCCAGCACGTCGGTCACGAAGGCTTCGGCCGAGAGCGCGGCGAAATCACGCGTGAACGGCTGTTCGACCAGCGCAGCGAAGCCCAGGCGCGACAGCAGCCGGGCCTTCATCGGCGGCGGCGTCAGCACGAAGAGCGGCAGGTCGGGCCTGAACACCTTGCGCGGATGCGGCTCGAATGTGAGCACCAGGGCGGGCACGCCGCGGCGGCGGGCCTCGGCCAGGGCGCGCTCCAGCACCGATTGATGACCGCGATGAACGCCATCGAAATTGCCGATCGCCACGACGCCGCCGCGCAGATGAGACGGCAGCGGCGAGACGGCGGAAATGCGTTCGAACGATTCAGTCATGGAGAGGCCTATTGCAGGCGCGGGATGACGGCGACCGGCCGGTAGCCGTGCTTTTCGAGAAAGCCCGCCAGCCTTGCCGGATCGGGCCGCAGCGCATCGCCATAGTCGCGGGCATGGATGCCGCCCGAGACATAGAGCACGTCGAAGCCGTTGTCGGCCGCGCCCTTGACATCGGTCATCATGCCGTCGCCGATGGCCAGAACACTTGAGCGCTCCACGCTACGGCCGAGCAGTCCGGCGACCTCTTTCATGGCCAGATTGTAGATCGGCGCGAAGGGCTTGCCGGCAATCAGCGTACGGCCGCCAAGCTGCGCATAATCGCGGGCGATGGCGCCGGCGCACCAGATGATGCGCTCGCCACGCTCCACCAATATGTCGGGATTGGCGCAGATGAACGGCAGGTTGCGGGCGCGCAGCCGCAGAAGCAGCTCGGCATAATCCTCGGGCTTGTCCACCTCGTCGTCGAACGGCCCGGTACAGACGATCCCGGAGGCCTCGAATTCCTCGACCAGCTCGACGTCCAGTCCGTCATACAGGTTGAAGTCGCGATCGGGGCCGATGTGGAAGATCTTCCTCGGGCCTTCGGCGATCAGGTCGCGAGTGACGTCGCCGGAGGTAACGACGCGGTCATAGGCGGTGGCGGGAACGCCGATGGCGTCCATCTGCGCGATGACGTCGGCGCTGCGGCGCGGCGAATTGGTGATCAGCACCACCGGGACATTTGCGGCGCGCGCGTTCGCCAATGCCTCGGCGGAGGCCGGGAAATGCCACTCGCCGTTATGCACCACGCCCCAGACGTCGCACAGTATGGCCGCATAGCCGCCGGTCAGGCCGTCCAGTGAAGCGATGATGTCAGGCGAATCCGGCATGCCGTTGTCCTGTTCGTGATCTTTGGCAAAGCCGTGGCCGCCGCCATCCTTCAATCCGAGGCCGCCGCGGCCGGTCTCGCATAGCCGAACCGCTCGATCCTGTCACCAGCTTTCGCCCGGGCCAGCACGCAGGCGCGCGATCGCGCAGGCCGGGTTAATGCGCCGTCAACACAACGATGCGTTGTTGATGCATTGGCGAAATCTGAAATTTATGCGTCTGTGACCATAGTTGCAGCCAGTTACGACCATGGTCCTATACACCATGGATCTTTTGGCAGGGGCTGAGCGCAATGATCCGCAGATTCCTACGCGACAGGCGGGGCAACTATGCCCTGATTACGGCCATCTCCATGGTGCCGCTGATGGGCGCCGTGGCGCTTGCGATCGATTACTCCGAGCTGGTGCGGCAGAAGCAGGAGACGCTGAACGCGCTCGACGCCGCCGGCATCGCAACGGCGCAGCAGATCGTGTCCGGCGCGAGCGACGATGCGGTGAAGGCTTATGCCAAGGACTTCTTCGAGGCCAATCTCCGGCACGTCCTTCCGGCCAACACGACTTTGACGGTGACCTTGCCCAACAGCAATACGGGGGGCGGCACGCTGAAGATGCAGGCGACGCTGACCTACCATCCCTATTTCAGGCCAGCGGCAGCCATGCTGCTCGGCAGTACCGTCGGTTCGACGGACGTCAACATCGTCGCCACGTCCGAGGTCCGGCTCAAGAACACGCTGGAAGTGGCGCTGGTGCTCGACAATTCGGGCTCGATGTCCACCCTCGGCTCGGGAACCGGCGAGAAGCGCATCGACCTGCTCAAGGAAGCAGCCAAGCAGTTGGTCGACACTCTGGCGCTGCAGGCGCAGCAGATGAAGCAGATCTCCAAGCCGGTGCAGTTCTCGCTGGTGCCGTTCTCGGCCTCGGTCAATGTCGGTCCGACCCATGACGGCGACGACTGGATGGACCAGCTTGGCATCTCGCCGATCCAGCACGAGGATTTCGACTGGACGACGATGAACGCCACCAACAATCCGAACAAGTATGCCGAGAAGACCAACGGCGTCTGGTACAAGCGCGGGGCCGACTGGGGCGACACAGTGGGCCAGCCGCTGACCCGCTTCAGCCTCTATGCCGACATGACAGTCGAATCGGGCCGTGAAGAGGTTCCCAATTCGAAGCAATACATCTGCGACAAGTATAAGAGGAACAGCAGCAAGTGCGACGAGGGCCACTGGAGCGACCCACAATACGTCTACACGACAAGCCGCTATGCGAGTTGGCAGGGCTGCGTCGAGGCCAGACCCTACCCCTACAACAATGACGATACCACGCCGGATACCGCCAACCCGGCCACACTGTTCGTGCCGATGTTCGCGCCGGACGAAGCCGGCACGCTATGGCGCGACTTCAACCACGACGGCACCAACGACGTCACCAGCGCGAGTTACGGCTACGGCAACAACTGGTGGGCTGATTGGCCCAACTCGTCCAACCCGACAGCCAGCCAGCGGCAGTCGGACATGCGGAAATACTTCCTGGTGAAACCCTACGGTTCGGCCTCGGCAAGTGCCGGCGACGGCCCGAACTCGGCCTGCACAACCAACCCGATCACGCCGCTCAAGGACGTCACGGTGACGGCCCAGAAACAGCAACTGGACGATGCCATCGACGCCATGGCGCCGACCGGCAACACCAACGTGCCGGAGGGCCTTGCCTGGGGCTGGCGAACGGTTTCCAGCAACGAGCCGTTCACTGAAGGCAGACCGAATTCGGAAAAGGGCAACGACAAGGTGGTCATCGTGCTGACCGACGGCGCCAACACCTACAGCGCGATCAGCGACGCCAGCTATGCCAACAACCGCTCCACCTATGCCGCGTATGGCTACACCGGCCTGACCTATCCTGGGTCGGGCAGCGTGACGCGCCTGTTCATGAACACGACCAGTTCGGTGCCGAAGACCACCTACACCGACAGCAACTACACCGCCGCGCTCGACGAACAGATGCAAACGCTCTGCACCAACGCCAAGGCGGCCGGGATCATGGTGATGACGGTTTCGCTCGACCTGGTCGAGAGCAAGGCAGCCGAGAAGAAGGCGATGACGGCGCTCAAGGCCTGCGCCTCGGATTCGCGTTTCCGCAAGGATCCTTCGGATCCGAGCAAGCCGGCCAAGCTCTACTGGAATGCGACCGGCGCGACGCTCTCCGACAATTTCAAGGAAATCGCCAACGAACTGTCGAACCTGCGCATCGTCGGCTGATCGGCATTGTGAACAAATGACAGTGATAGAGCCTGGGAGCCGCATGCCACGGATGCGCGAAATCCTGCGTCGGTTCTGCCGCGACCGGGGCGGCAACTATGCACTCGTGACGGCGCTCGCCATGGCGCCGCTGATGGGCGCGGTGGCAATCGGTGTCGATTTTACCGAGCTCAATCGCGAAAAGCAGATGGTGCTCAATGCGCTCGACGCCGCCAACTTCGCCGCGGCGCGGCGGCTGTCGGAGGGCGCCACGGACGATCAGATCAAGGCCTATGCGGTCGACTTCTTCAATGCCAATCTCAACAATGTCGATCCCGCCGATGTGACGCTCGACATCACCCTGCCCACCAACACATCCGGCGGCGGGCTGCTGACGCTCAGCGCCACGCTGAAGTACCGTCCGTATTTCTATCCGGCGGCGGCACTGCTCGCTGGCGCGTCGGACGCAGACGCGAAAAAGCAGATCGACATCGCCCTCAGATCGCAGGTGCGGCTGAAGAACACGCTGGAAGTAGCCATGGTGCTCGACAATTCGGGCTCGATGAGCAACCTCGGCACCGGCGCTGGCCAGAAGCGCATCGACCTGCTCAAGCAAGCCGCCAAGCAGCTCGTCGACACGCTGGCCCAGCAAGCGGCGCAGATCAAGCAAATCGACAAGCCGGTGCAGTTCAGCCTGGTGCCCTTCGCGGCCTCGGTCAATGTCGGGCCGCAGAACGACAATGCCTCGTGGATGGATACCTATGGGCTGTCGCCGGTCCACAACGAGAATTTCGACTGGTCGACACTCAACGCGGCCGGCAAATCGGCCGAGAGGCTCAACGGCATCTGGTACAAGAGAGGAACGGGCTGGGGCGAAGAGGAAGGCCAGATGCTGACCCGCTTCTCGCTCTATCGCGACATGAAGGTGGTGACCAGCCACGAACGGGTGGCGGGCAGCAAGCGCGTCGTCTGCGACGAATACCGCTCCAACCATACCTGCAGGCGCAGCCACAACGAATACGACTATGTCGACACCTACGGCCCGTTCGCCAGCTGGCAGGGCTGCGTGGAAGTGCGTCCCTACCCCTACAATGTCGACGACACACCGGCCTCCGGCGGCCCCACCAACACGGGCATCGGCATTGGCGACCCCGCCACCATGTTCGTGCCGATGTTTGCCCCGGACGAGCCTGGGAACCATTGGAAGCTGACGCAGGATCCGGACGAGCCGGATCCGGTGACCTATGGCGCGGCGAACAGCTGGTGGAACGACGATCCGTCGAGCACCACCGGCAAGACCCGGCAGTCGAACATGGCCAAATATTTCCAGCCGCGGCCGATCGATGCGCCTGTGCTGTCCAAGGGCGCCGGCCCGAACTACAGCTGCACCACGACGCCGATCACGCCGCTGACCGACGTCACCAACGCGGATGGGCTTGCGGCAATCAAGGCGGCGATCGACCTGATGACGCCCAACGGCAACACCAACGTGCCCGAAGGCATGGCCTGGGGCTGGCGCACCGTGTCGAGCGCCGAGCCCTTCACCGAAGGGCGGCCGGAAAGCGAGCGCGGCAACGACAAGGTCGTCATCGTGCTGACCGACGGCGAGAACACCTATTCGACCGTGGGGCACGACCCGGCGGGCAACAAGTCGACCTACGCCGCCTATGGCTACACCGGTCTGGGCTACAACGGCACCTCGATCACGCGCCTGTTCGGCGGCACGTCGGACGCCATCGGCCAGTTCAACTATTCCTCCAGCAACTACACCGCCGCGCTCAACGAACAGATGGCGACGCTGTGCAACAACGCCAAGGCGGCCAACATCATGGTGATGACGGTGGCGCTCGACATGTCGTCGGCAGATTCCGGCGACGTGAAGGCGATGGATGCGCTGAAGACCTGCTCGTCCGACTCGCGCTTCCGCAAGGATCCCACCGACCCCAGCAAGCCGGCCAAGCTGTTCTGGAACGCGACCGGCGCGACGCTGTCCGACAATTTCAAGGAGATCGCCAACGAATTGTCGAATTTGCGCGTGGTGGGGTGAGCCTTCGAGGAGCAGCGCTGGCGCGGAAGTCGCCAATCTCCCCCCTTGCGGGCAGGGGAATCGCATATGGCTTTTTGGGACTTGAAGTTGGCCTGAGAAGGGATTCTTTGGGCAGGCAGTCGAACGAAGGAGAGACTGCCATTTCCAGCCTTGAGAGCTATTTTGGCGCGCTGCCCGA